>NZ_JAFNAW010000051.1 GCF_017356265.1 Paracoccus fontiphilus
CGCCAGGCAGCATAATCTCAACCTACAGAGCCAGAGCCCTCCAGAGCAAAATCAGGTCGCCTGTTCCAAATCATTCGACGACGGACAAAGGGGTCGCCACCGCCGCCTCGCGATCGGAGAACGTGCGGCGGCGGCAATCCGAGTTCAAACATCGCCATCGACAAACCCTGAGCTCGATCCAAACCGCTTGGCCCTGAGCAGGAAAATCCTCGATCCGCCGGCACCTCCAACCATGTCGCTGTCTTGAGGGCGTCCCGCACTCAGGGCAGGTGCCATTCGGAGCCAGTCTGCCAGATACGACCCATGCACCCGTCTCAGACTGGCGGACCTCACCAACCTCCACGTTGGCGGTTGGAGCCCAATGCTTCTTCGATACCACGGCCTGATCCCTTTAATCTGTGAAACTCGGTCAGACCGTGACACACAAATTGAGGATGACCCGATTTAAGGGCAACGCGACACCGCATCTTCGGCGCGCTCGGCCAGTCTGCGCCGTCCGCTACATGGCCCCCAGTTCCACGACGATTCCCATTCCGATGGTCCAGAGTGCCAGCGACGACAGGCAATAAAGCCCGTTCCACCGGATGCCGACGACCCACGGGGGGCGACCCACCAAGGCACCGGCGTAAACGACCGTCGTGATCAGCGGGGTAAAGCCCATGACGCAGCCCCAGGTGCCTGCCAGGCTGAGCGCGGCCGCGGCGTCGCTGAGCCCTGGCACGTCAAGCTGCGTGACCAGACTGCCCATGACCGACGCGGTGATGATGGGATTGATCCCCACGGCTGCCAGCAGGAACATCGACAGGTTGAGCAGCGCGATCATCTGCCAGGGCACATCGATCAGGGCGGCCACCGCCGCCTGGACCTGGGGAAGCGGCACCAGTTCCAGCACCAGGACGGACAGCAGCCCGGCCGAGGCGAAAACGCCGATCTCGGCCGCGGCCAGGGGAAAGCGCCCGACCGTTCCGGCGATGGTGCGCCGTGCCATGGCCATGGCACCCGCATCGCCGCGATGTCCCAGCCAGGATGCCCAGATCACGCTGTAGGCAGGGACCGCGATCAGAAGCGCCTGCTGGAACGGCAAGCCTGTGGCGGCATGCAGCCCGAACACCAGTCCCGCCACCAGACCCACATGCAGCGTCAGCAGGCCGACGCCGCCCCAGTCGCCCGTTCCTGTCCCTGGGCCTGGCCGCAGACCCGCGGGAACCGGCGGCGCCCCTGCCCAGTCCAGAAACCAGCCCCAGCCAAGAAACAGCACCGCCGCCGCCAGTCCCGCAGGGGCCACGTCGCCATAACGCAGATCCGGCATCGCTAGGAGCAGCCCGTTCATTCCAAGGCCGATGGGCGACCACAGCGGCGCAAGGGAAAAGCCCCGCAGCACCGCCGTGGTCATGCGGCGCAGCCGCCATTCGCGCAGCCCGGCGGGCAGATGGGCGCTTGTTTCGTCCAGCGACCGGCGGGTCATTTCCAGCAGGATCGCGATGCCGCCCAGGTTGATCAGGACGCCAAACACATGGCCGCCGAAATTCATCGCCAGATAGCGCCGTCCCGGCGGCCGCGTGGTCAGATACCGGCCGGCGCGCAAAACCTCGGGCGCGGCGGCGGCGACCACGCGAAGCGACCCCAGCAGGGCCAGCAGCGCGGCCAGATAGGCCATCCGTTCCAGTCCCCGGGACAGCGTTTCCAGATCGATGCCGCGCAGCAGGGCAAGAACCAGCAGGATCACGCAAAGGCCGACGGTGATCCAGGTGGCGACAGTGAACTGCCGCCATGACAGGGCCAGATACAGGGCAAGGGCGATGCCCGCGGCGATCCCCAGGGCAGGCGAGGTGATGACGATGCCCGCCAGCGATATCAAGACAACGATGATCATGCAGGCCTGCGCGACAAGACGCCGGCAGCGATCCGCCTTTGCAAGATCCGGCATCACCAGTCACGCAATCCCGGCAAACCGGACATGCCCGGATTCGTGCAGGAAAAGGCGCTTCCAAAAGTGCCAAGCTCATCAGAAAGTGCCATCATTGCATCGTTTCCCGCGCCAGAACCGGTCGCCTTTCATCACTTAGCTTGCTCAAAAACACAAGAGTGTTCCATTCTTCGGAACAATATGCCATCATGTGAAACAGGAGAGGAGAATCATTATGCGTTTTCTGACAGCAGGTTTGACGGTCGGCCTTGCGTTCGCGGCCACGGTGCCCGCCACTGCCATGACCCTGATCTATGGCGAAGCTGGTCCGAACCGGGGCGTCCGCGCCGAGGCGACCCAGTGGTTCGTGGACCAGGTTTCCGAACAGTCCAATGGTGAACTGACCATCGACGTGAACTGGGGCGGCGCCCTGTTTTCGGAAAAGGTCGCGGTCCAGTCGATCCGCGACGGGGTGGCCGACATGGGTTCGGTCATCGGCGTGTATTTTCCCCAGGACATGATCGCCTATGGCCTGGCCGACCTGCCGATCCCGAACCCCGATCCTTGGGTGGGCATGAAGGCAACCGACAAGCTGATGCGGGAAAACGAACAGATCCGGGAAAACCTGGCCGCCCAGAACCTGGTCTATATTGGCACCTACACGACGTCGGCCGTTCAGGTGGGCTGCAAGGGCAAGACCATCGAGACGCTTGACGACGTCAAGGGCCTGAAGATCCGCGGCGTCGGCGCCTATGGCAAGGTGTTCCACGACCTGGGCGCCACGCCCGTCGACATGTCCGTCTACGAGGCCTATCAGGGCTTGGAAACCGGGCTGATCGACTGCACCCAGACCTATCCCTATCTGGTCGAGGCGCTGAAGTTCGACGAGGTCTTCGACAGCTATACCGAGATCGACTTCGGCCAGATCGGCGCCCTGGGCATCATGATGAACAAGGACAGCTTCGACATGCTGCCGCCCGAACACCAGCAGGCCCTGCTGACCGCAGGCGAAGGCCTGGCGGACGAATTCGGGCGCATCCTGACCGACGCCAACCAGCGGTCGATCCAGATCCTGAAGGACAAGCAGATCCCGGTCCTGAAGATCTCGGACGAGGATCGCGCGCGTCTTGGCGAAATGGGCACGAAATACGTTGACGAATGGGTCGCGCGCGCCGATGCCGCAGGCCTGGACGGCCGGGCCCTGGTCGATGACTATACCGCACTGGTCGCGGAATTCACCACGCAGCGCGACGAACAGGGCTATCCCTGGGCAGCCGAGGCAAACTGACCGACCGATGCGGGGATGCGGCACGCTTGGCGTCCGCGTCCCCAATCTCCTGCCTGATCTGAACTTTCCCCAAGTCTGGACACGATGTGCCCCAACCCGGGAGGTGCGGCCATGAAGGCCATTGAACGCATCATGCTTGAATTTGCCGTCGTTTCGGCCTTGGCGCTGGCGCTGGTGATCACCGCCAACGTGCTTGGACGCCAGCTGTTTGGCTGGGGTGTGCCGGACATCGTGATCATCGTGCGCGAGCTGATGATCCCCACCATCGTCTTTCCGCTTGCCGCCGCGACGGCCAACCGCGCCCATATCGCCGTCACCTTCCTGACCGACCGCATGTCCCCACGCGCACGCGGCCGCCTGATCATCCTGGGCTGGTTCGTGGCGCTTCTGGCGATGCTGCCGCTGATCTATGCCAGCTGGCGCAACCTGTCGGGGTCGTGGGCGTCGGGCGAATTCTATGACGGGCTGCTGGGCATTCCCCGCTGGCCCATGAAGCTGGTCTTCCTGCTGGGCCTGATCGTCATGGTGATCCGCCTTGTGCTGGTCGCGCTGCACGACATCGCCGAACTGCGCCGGACCGGAACCGTCGCCGATGGCGGCCACAGCACCGAGGAGTCTGTCTGACATGGATGCTTCCACCATCGGGCTTGTGGCCTTCGGCCTGGTCATCGTCCTTCTGGCGCTGCGCGTGCCCATCGCCTTTGTGCTGGCGGGCGTGGCGACGGTCGGCACCTTCCTGATCTATGCCTTTCGCAGCGGCAGCTTCATGCCGGAACGCGCGCTCAACCCGACCTCGTCGATGGTGGTGAACAGCTTCTTCGAACTGATCCATTCCTATGACCTGTCGATGATCCCGCTGTTCGTGGCGCTGGGCAACATCGCCTATCACACCGGCATCACCACCCGCATTTATGACGCGGCCAATGTCTGGCTGCGCAGCGTGCCGGGCGGCGTCAGCGTCGCGTCGCTGATGGGCTGCGCCGGATTTTCGGCCATTTCCGGGTCGTCCATCGCCTGCGCCTCGACCATGGGCCGCATCTGCGTCCCCGAGATGCTGCGCCTGGGCTATGACCCCAAGCTGGCCACGGCCTCGGTCGCGGCGGGCGGCACGCTGGGGTCGCTGATCCCGCCGTCGGTGCTGTTCATCCTGTATGGCATCTTCACCGAAACCTCGATCAGCAAGCTGTTTCTGGCCGGCATCCTGCCGGGTCTGCTGACGCTTGCGGGCTATATCATCGTGGTGATCTGGTGGACCTCGCGCGATCCCAGCGCCGCGCCGGTCGATCCGACGCCCCTGCCCAAGGGCGCGCGCCTGAAGGCCGCGATTTCGGCCTGGCCCGCGATGATGCTGTTCGTGGTCATCATCGGCGGCATCTATGGCGGCATCTTCACCGCGACCGAGGCTGCGGCCATCAGCGTCGTCCTGACCATCCTGATCGGCTTTTTCGAACGCTCGCTGACGCTGCGGTCCATGTGGACGGCCATCCGCGAAAGCCTGGTCCAGACCTCGGCCATCTTCCTGATCGCGGCCTGCGCCAAGATCTTCGTGTCCTTTGTCGCGCTGACCGGGGCCGCCGGAATGGTGTCGCAATGGGTGGCCGATGCAGGCCTGTCGCCGCTGGTCCTGATGTTTGCGATCTGCGTGCTGTACCTGTTCCTGGGGATGTTCCTGGATCCGGTCGGCATCATCGTCCTGACGCTGCCGTTCGTGATCCCGATGGTGGACAACCTGGGGATGGACCTGATCTGGTTCGGGGTCATCGTGGTCAAGCTGCTGGAGATCGGGTTGATCACCCCGCCCGTCGGGCTGAACGTCTTCGTGATCGGCAACGTGACCGACCGCAGCATCAAGGTGGACACCATCTTCGCAGGTGTGACGCGGTTCCTGGCGATGGACATCGTGGTGCTGGCAATCCTGGTCCTGGTGCCTGCAATATCGCTTGTCATTCCCAACGGGCTGTGAGGCGCCGATGACCGACCTGCACGATCCCCGCTTTGCGACCACCCTGGCACGGGGGCTGTCGGTCCTGCGCGCGTTTCGCGTGACCGACGATGGTCTGAGCAACGCGGAAATCGCCCAGCGGACGGGCCTGCCCAAATCGACCGTGTCGCGGCTGACCTTCACGCTGGGGCAACTGGGCTATCTGGTCCAGTCCCCCCGCGACGACCGCTTCCGGCCGGGACCGACGCTGGTCGCGGTCGGCCATGTGGCCGCGGCTTCGCTGTCTTTCCTGGTGCCCGCGCATGACCTGATGCAGCGGCTGGCCGAGGAGACAGGGACGCTGGTGGTCCTGGCGGTGCGCGACGGCGACAAGATGGTCCTGATCCGGACCTGGCGGCCCATGCACGTCGCCTCGATCTGGCTCGAGGTCGGGCAGCGGATCCCGTTTCAACCGTTTTCGTCGCCGCGCGCCTTTGTCGCCGCCGCCACGCCCGAGGAGATCGACCGGATCGTGTCCGAATCCATCGCGGACCGCGACGCCATGGCCGACCTGCTGACCACACGCCCGCTGGTGCGGACCGAAATGATGCGCCAAGGCTTTGTGTCCACCCCGGCGGGCAGCGGGCCTGCCGCCTACAACGCGGTCTCGGTTCCGTTCCGCAGCGGCAATCTGGCTGAACCCGTGATCTTCACCTGCGGCGCCCTGCCGTCCGAGGCGTCGGTCGAATGCATGCAATCCGACGTCGGGCCCAGACTGGCCGCGGCGGTCCGCACCCTGGAACGACTGACCGGACAGGCCCCCGGCCTGATCCGCACCGAGGCATGACCATGACCGAACATTCCCCCGTCACCTATCGCTGCGAAGGCGGGATCGCCTTCATCGAAATCGACAATCCGCCCGTCAACGCCCTGTCGGCGGCGGTTCGCCGGGGATTGGCGGAGGCCATGGACCGGCTGGCCAATGACGCCGACGCGCAGGCAGCCGTTCTGTTCTGCGCGGGCCGCACCTTTATCGCCGGCGCCGACATTTCCGAATTCGGCAAGCCGCCCGTGGCCCCGTTCCTGCCCGAGGTGATCGCCGCAATCGAGGCGTCCGGCAAGCCGGTCGTGGCGGCCCTGCACGGCACGGTTCTGGGTGGCGGCCTGGAGGTTGCCCTGGGCGCCCATCACCGCGTCGCGGTTCCCGGCACCCGGATGGGCCTGCCCGAAGTGACCCTGGGCCTTTTGCCCGGGGCGGGGGGAACGCAGCGCCTGCCGCGCGCCGTGGGGGTAACGGACGCCATCGACCTGATCACGTCGGGCCGCCAGATCGGTGCCCAGCAGGCGCTTGACCTGGGGCTGATCGACGCGCTGGCCCAAGGCACCGATCCCCGCGCGGCGGGCGAGGCCGAGGCGCGTCGCCTTCTGGCCGAGGGGTCCGGTCCCCGGCGGCTGTCCGAAACGCCCGCCCCCGCCGTCGATCCCGACATGGTTCAGGCATGGCGCGCAAAGGTCGCGAAATCCGCGCGCGGTCAGGTGGCGCCCCTGCGCGCGCTGGACACGATAGTGGCCGGGTTGGACCTGTCTTTTGCAAAGGGCATGGCACAGGAACGCCAGGCCTTCATGGACCTGATGCAGACCCCTGAACGCGCTGCCCTGATCCACGCCTTTTTCGCCGAACGTCGGGCGGCGCAGCAGGATGATCCGGCCGGTGTCAAGGCCCGGCCGGTTGCGCGCATCGGCATCATCGGCGGCGGCACCATGGGTCAGGGGATCGCCGCATCCGCCCTGACAGCCGGGCTGGACGTGACCCTGGTGGAACGCGACGAGGCCGCAGCGGCCAAGGCCACAGGTGGCATCCGCGCCATGCTGGACGGCGCCGTCAAGCGCGGCAAGCTGGACCGCACGGCGGCCGACCGGATGCTGGACCAGGCCTTGCGCGCGGTCGCAGGCTATGACGCGCTGGCCAACGTCGATCTGGTGATCGAGGCGGTGTTCGAGAATCTGGACGTCAAGCAAGAGGTGTTTCGCACGCTTGACCGCGTCTGCCGCCCCGGCGCGGTGCTGGCGACCAACACGTCCTATCTGGACGTGAACCTGATCGCCGGGGCGACCACCCGGCCGCAGGACGTGATCGGGCTGCATTTCTTCTCGCCCGCCAACGTCATGCGCCTTTTGGAAATCGTGGTGGCGGACAAGACCGCCCCCGATGTCACGGCGACGGCCTTTGCCCTGGCCAAGAAGATGGGCAAGATCGGCGTGCGGTCCGGCGTCTGCGACGGCTTCATCGGCAACCGGATGCTGCTGGCCTATCGCACGGCGGCCGACCACGTGGTGCTGGACGGCGCCTCGCCTTATCAGGTTGACCGGGCTGTCGTGGACCTGGGCTTTTCCATGGGCCCGTATCAGGTGGGCGATCTGGCCGGTCTCGACATCGGCCATGCCACCCGCCAGCGCAAGGCGCCCACGCGCGATCCGCGCGAACGCGTTCCCGTCTTTGCCGACCGGCTGGTCGAATCCGGGCGGCTGGGGCGCAAGACCGGGCGCGGCTATTACATCTATGACGAAGGCAGCCCCCAGGGCCGCCCCGACCCCGACATGGACGACATGCTGTCAGGCATCCGGTCCGACCTGGGCATCACCCCGCGCCCGTTCGAGGCTGAGGAAATCCAGTCCCGCTACATGGCCGCCATGGTCAACGAGGGCGCGAAGATCCTCGACGAAGGCATCGCCGCGCGGGCGTCCGACATCGACGTGGTGCTGTTGCACGGCTACGGTTTTCCGCGCTGGAAGGGCGGGCCGATGCACTGGGCCGACGCGCAGGGGCTGGACCGGATCGCCGCCGACATCGCCCGTTATGCCGAAGATGATCCCTATTTCTGGCAGATCTCGCCGCTTCTGGCGCGTCTTGCGGCCGAGGGCGGGACACTTGCCGACGCGAACACCGGAAAGGACGCATCATGAAGGACGCCGTCATCGTCGCAACCGCCCGCACGGGCATCGGCAAGGCTGCGCGCGGCAGCCTGAACCTGACCCACGGCGCCACCATGGGCGGCCATGTCGCCGCCGCCGCCGTAAAACGCGCGGGCATCGACCCGGCGCTGATCGAGGACAGCATCTGGGGCTGCGGCTATCCCGAATACGTTACCGGCGGCAACATCGCCCGGCAGATCGTCATTCGCGCGGGCCTGCCCGTCAGCGTGGCGGGCACCACCGTCAACCGGTTCTGCGCATCCGGGCTGCAAGCCCTGGCGATGGCTGCGCACATGGTCCGGCTGGAAGGCGCCCGCGCAGTGCTGGCCGGCGGCGTCGAATCGATCAGCCTTGTCCAGCCGCCGCCCCGCCCTGCGCGCGAGGCCTGGATCGAGGCGCACAAGCCCGACCTGTATCTTCCGATGATCGACACCGCCGACAACGTCGCTGCCCGCTATGGCGTCAGCCGCGCGGCGCAGGACGAATACGCTCTGCGGTCCCAGCAGCGCATCGCCGCCGCGCAGCAGGCCGGGCTGTTCGCCGACGAGATCGTGCCGATGCAGGTCACGCGTGCGGTGATCGACAAGGCCAGCGGCGAAACCCGGCACGAGGATGTCACGCTGGACGCGGACGAATGCAACCGTCCCTCGACCACGCTGGACGGGCTGGCCTCGCTGAAGCCGGTGAAGGGAGAGGACAAGTTCGTCACCGCCGGAAACGCCTCGCAACTGTCGGATGGTGCGGCCGCGCTGGTCGTGATGGATGGCGATCTGGCCGCGCAGGAAGGCCTGACCCCGTTGGGGGCCTTTCGCGGCTTTGCCGTCGCCGGCTGCGAGCCCGATGAAATGGGCATCGGCCCGGTCTTTGCCGTGCCGCGCCTGCTGGAGCGCGCGGGCCTGACGGTCGGCGATATCGACCTGTGGGAGTTGAACGAGGCCTTCGCCAGCCAGGCGCTGTATTGCCGCGACCGGCTGGGCATCGACCCCGAAAGATACAACGTCAACGGCGGCTCCATTGCGATCGGCCACCCCTTCGGCATGACCGGGGCGCGGACGGCGGGGCATCTGCTGCTGGAAGGGCGCAGGCGCGGCGCGAAATGGGGCGTGGTCACCATGTGCATCGGCGGTGGCCAGGGCGCCGCCGGCCTGATCGAGATTTTCTGAGGGAGACGCGACATGGACATGAGCTTTTCACCTGAAGACCAGGCCTTCCGCGCCGAGGTCCGCCAGTTCCTGAAGGACCGCCTGCCCCAGCGGCTGTCCGAAAAGGTCCGCCTGTTCCAGGAACTGACCAAGGCCGAGATCGAGGAATGGCACGCCGTCCTGAACGAAAAGGGCTGGCTGGCCGGCAACTGGCCGCGTGACTTCGGCGGCGCGGGCTGGACCGCGATCCAGCGCCACATCTTCGAGGAGGAAAGCGCCCTGGCCCATGCGCCGCGCATCCTGCCCTTCGGCATCGCGATGCTGGGGCCGGTGTTGCAGAAGTTCGGCAGCAAGGAGCAGCAGGACCGGTTCCTGCCGCGCATCCTGGACGGCCAGGACTGGTGGTGCCAGGGCTATTCCGAACCGGGTTCGGGGTCCGACCTGGCCTCGGTCAAGACCACGGCGGTGCGCGACGGAGATCATTACGTGGTCAACGGCCAAAAGACCTGGACCACGCTGGGCCAGCACGCCAACTGGATCTTCTGCCTGGTGCGGACCGATCCCACCGCCAAGGCGCAGGAGGGCATCAGCTTCCTGCTGGTCGATCTGACCGCGCCGGGCATCACCGTGCGGCCCATCGTTCTTCTGGACGGCAACCCCGAGGTGAACGAGGTCTTTTTCGACGACGTGCGCGTCCCGGCCGAAAACCTGGTGGGCGAGGAGAACAAGGGCTGGACCTATGCCAAGTATCTGCTGACGCATGAGCGCACCAACATCGCGGGCGTGGGCTTTGCCACGGCGGGGCTTGCCGCGCTGAAGCGCATCGCGCGCGGCCAGATGTCGGGCGGCAAGCCGCTGTCGCAGAACCCGCTGTTCGCGGCCCAGGTCGCGCGGGTGGAAATCGACCTGATGGCGATGGCCACGACCAACCTGCGGCTGCTGGCCCAGGCGGCGGCGGGGCAGGCACCGGGGGCCGAAAGCTCGATGCTGAAGCTGAAGGGCACGCAGATCCGGCAGGCCATCAACGATCTGACGCGCCGTGCCGTCGGTCCCTGGGCGCTGGCCTTTCCGTCCGAGGCGCTGGAGGGTGCGAACGACGACCTGCCGCCCGGCCCGCCCGAGGCTGCGGGCGCCACGCGCGCCTATCTGAACAACCGCAAGCTGTCGATTTATGGCGGCTCGAACGAAATCCAGCGGGGGATCATCGCGAAATCCCTGCTGGGCCTCTGAAGGGGGACCGCCTGATGAACTTTGGTTTCACCGAAGAACAGACCATGCTGGGCGACAGCCTGGCCCGGACGCTGGAGCGCGGGACGGACGCCAGCGCCTTGTTCGAGCTGGGCGCAGGCGCCGCGCTGATGACCGAGGAGGCCGGCGGCTTCGGCGGCACCGGGGCGGACATCCTGATGGTGTTCCGCACCCTGGGACGCGCTGGCGCGGTCACGCCGCTGCTGGACAGTGTGGTGCTGGGCGCGGGCATCCTGTCGGCTGCGGGCGAAAGTGATCTGGCCGAGGCCGCCGCCAGCGGCGAGGCCCGTGTCGCGGTCGCGCTGGACGAACCCGGCCAGCGGTACGAGGGCACGGTCGCCACGACCGCCGCCGCCGGCAAGCTGACCGGCGAGAAATCGGTGATCCATGGCGCCGAGGACGCGACGCATCTGATCGTGCGGGCGACGGACGGCCTTTATCTGGTCGAGGCCGGGGCCGAGGGGCTGAGCCTGCGCGGCTATGCCCTGATGGACGGCGGCCGCGCGGCCGAGGTGACGCTGAAGGACGTGCCCGCCCGCCGCCTGGGCGATGCGGACCTGCTGGACCGCCCGCTGGCCGCCGCGATCCTGGCGCTGTGCGCCGATGCCCTGGGGGTGATGGAAAAGGCGGTCGATCTGACGACCGACTATCTCAAGACCCGCAAGCAGTTCGGGCGTCCCATCGGATCGTTCCAAGCCATCCAGCACCGCATGGCGGACCTGCTGACCGAAGTCGAGCAGGCCCGGTCCGCCGTCTGGAACCTGGCGGGCCATCTGGACAGCGCCGACCGTGACCGTCACGTCGCCGCGACCAAGTCGCTGGTGGGCCGCATCGCGCGCCTGGTGGCCGAGGAAACCATCCAGCTGCACGGCGGTATCGGCATGACCGAGGAATACGAACTGGCCCCCATGGCCCGCCGCCTGCTGGCCGCCGATGCGCGGTTTGGCGACAGCGATCACCATCTGGAACGCTTCATCGCGGCCAGCGCGGCATGACGGACTCGCCCGCCCTGATCGTGGATGAAACCGGCACGCAGCGGCTGGTCGGCTATACGCTGGACGTGGGCCAGCCGGACCGGCAGGCCCGCTGCCGCCTGCTGGTGGACGACCGGCACACCAACCGCCACGGCGTGCTGCATGGCGGGATCGCCGCGATGCTTCTGGACAGCGCCTGCGGGGCCACGGCCAGCCTGACGGTGGACGACAGCGGTCGGCGGCCGTTCCTGACCATCTCGCTCACCGTGGATTTCGTGGGCGCGGGCCGCCCGGGCGGCGTTACGGCAACCGGCCGCGTGGTTGGCGGAGGACGCAGCCTGCTGTTCGTGGCCGGTGACTTGGTCCACGACGACGGCACCCTGATCGCCACGGCCAGCGGCGTGTTCAAGCGGGTTCCCGGCGGCACCGGGGCGGAGAACGGCTGATGACCGAAACCACCGCCCGGATTCTTGTCGAGGATCGCGGCGATCACCTGCTGGTGACGTTGAACAATCCCGCCCGTCGCAACGCCCTGGACCCGGCGATGCACTCCATTCTGCGCAATGCTCTGGATCAGGCTGCGGCCGAGGATCGGCTGGGCGCGGTGGTGCTCACCGGGGCGGGCGGCTATTTCTGCGCGGGGGGCGATCTGAACGCCCTGGCGCAGCGGGCCGCCCTGACACGCGATGAACGCCGCGCGCGGATCGACGACCTGCACACGACCATTCGGGCGATCCGCGCCTGCCCCCGCCCGGTGATCGCTGCTGTCGAAGGCGGCGCGGCGGGTGCGGGCCTGTCCATCGCGCTGGCCTGCGACCTGCTGGTCGCGGCCGAGGACGCGAGTTTTGCCGCCGCCTATGTCCGCGTCGGCCTGGTGCCGGACGGGGGGCTGACGGCATCGCTGGCGCGGCGCGTTCCGGCGTCCCTGGCGGCCCGGATGTGCCTGACAGGCGACCCGGTCACCGCGCCGGCCCTGGCCGTCATGGGGGTGGTGACGGATCTGTGCCCCCCGCGCCAGGCCGTCGCCCGCGCCGCGGATCTGGCCGCACGGCTGGCCCAGGGACCGGCGGGGGCGCAGGCCGCCATCAAGCGCCTGCTGGCCGACGCCGGCCAGACCGGCTTTGACGACCAGCTTGACCGCGAACGCGATGCGATGGCCGACGCCCTGGCCTCGCCCGAGGCTGCCGCAGGCCTGCGGGCCCGTCTGGACCGCAGGGGTCCCGATTTCGGACGGGGCCTGCCCAGGAAAAAGGAAACCGACCGATGACGACGCGAATCCATCATCTTCTGGACGCGCGCCGGGCGTCCCCCAGGGACCTGGCGCTGATCGATCACGACGGCACTCGTCATGACTATGGGCAATTCTGCGACGCGGTGGAACGCATGGCCGACGATCTGGCCGCGCGGGGCCTGGGGCCGGGCGACCGTCTCCTGATCGTGGCCGAGAACTGCGCGGCCCTGCCCGCGCTGATCATTGCAGCGTCCCGCCTGGATGCGATCGCGGTTCCGGTCAATGCCCGCATGACCGAACACGAACTGCGCCGCATCGCCGCCCATACCCAGGCCCGGCTGACGGTCTTTCTGTCCGGCGCCTCGCCCCAGGCGGGCGGCCACGCAGCGGCGGCGGGGGCCACGCCCTGGGCGACCCCGCTGGGCACCGTCCAGATCGCTGTTCCGGATCCCGACGCCACCCCCGAGCCGGTGATACCGGGGGCCGATCAGGTGGCGGTGATCCTGTATACGACGGGTTCGACCGGCACGCCCAAGGGCGTGATGCTCAGCCACGGCAACCTGATTTTCGGGGGCGGCACGTCGGCGCGGATGCGCGGCATGACCCGGGACGACCTGATCCTGGGCGTGCTGCCGATCACCCATGTCTTCGGCCTGACCTCGATGACCATCGCGGCGCTTGTCGCGGGCGCAGGGCTGCGGCTTTTTTCGCGCTTTTCAGCCGCGGTGGTTCTGGACGGGTTGCAGGCCGGGGCCAGCGTCCTGCCCGCCGTGCCCCAGATGCACGCCCTGATCATGGAGGAAGCCGCAGCCCGCGGCATCGACCGCCTGCCGCCGGGACGGCTGCGCTATGTCTCCTCGGGGGCGGCGCCGCTGGATCCGGACTGGAAGCGGCGGGCCGAGGCCTTCTACGGCGTCGCGCTGCAGAACGGCTATGGCCTGACGGAAACCACGGCCGGCGTCACGCTGACCACCAACCCGCCGGGCGTGCCGGATGTCAGCGTCGGCCCCGCCCTGCCGGGGGTGGAATTGCGCCTGCGCAATGTCGGCCCCGACGGCGTGGGCGAGATCCTGACCCGCGGACCCCATGTGATGCCCGGATATTTCCGCAACCCCGAGGCCACTGCGGCGGCCTTCGATGCCGACGGGTTTCTGTGTACCGGTGATCTGGGCCGGCTGGACGAGGCCGGAAACCTGCACGTCGCCGGACGCGTGCGCGAATTGATCATCCGCGGCGGCTTCAACGTCTATCCGCCCGAGGTGGAAGCTGCCCTGAACGACCACCCCCGCGTGATCCAGACCGCCGTGATCGGGCGCAGGATCGAGGGCGGCAACGAGGAGGTTCTGGCCTTTTGCCAGACCGACGACCCGGCCAGCCTGACCGAAGCCGATCTGCGCCTGCATGTGGCCGAACGGCTTTCGGCCTACAAGCGTCCGGCGCGCATCATCGTCACCACCGCGCTGCCGACCTCCCCCAATGGCAAGATCCTCAAGCAGCAGTTGATCGAGACGTTCCGGCACGCCCTGGAACGGAAAGAGGACCAGGGATGACCGGCACCGCACTGCGTGTTGTGTCGGCTGTCGGTGCGTCGCTGAAGACCTTCGGCCATCCGCCGAAGGCAAGGTTCGCGACAAGGATCAGGAATATCCGCCCGTAAAAGCGGCTGTCCGTGACAAGGCGGGATCCCTGAAAACGACAAACGCCCTGTCAGAAACCAAAGGGCGCGCGAAGACAATGTCGAGAAGGGTCGATCCCCCTGGCGGCGTGACATGGACCCGGCATCACGGCGCGTATCACCTGCTGACCGGAAAGAACTGCCGCGACCCGATCGGTGGTTTCAGGCTGTCGGTCAATTCCGGTGTCCTGCGCCATGGCAGCACGCAATGGACCTGTGCAGAGATGCCGGAAGGGCGGAAGGGCAGCGTTCAACAGACAGCCACGAAGCTTGTGATCGTTCCAGTCATGGCTTTTGCGCCAACAGCCGCTGTTCCAGGCCTGTCAAGGCCTGTGGTCGCACCGCCGGACAGGCATGGCGCGAAAGAAGTTCTGGGCGCGTTGTAACATCCTGGCCCCTTCTGCCGATCTGTCTTCTGGAAGGCGTGCAAGCCTTCTCAGACAGGGAGAAACACTGATGACCGCAACGATGTCCCGCCTGGCCCTTGGCGCATCGCTGGCCTGCGCGCTTGGCGCGATGGCCGCAACGCCCATTCAGGCGCAGGAAATGGAAAAATGCTATGGCGTGGCCCAAGCCGGGCAAAACGATTGCGCGGCGGGGCCGGGCACGACCTGCGCTGGCACTTCGACCACCGATTACCAGGGCAATGCCTGGAAGCTGGTCCCGGCGGGCACCTGTCTGTCGATGGAACTGCCCCCCGCCAGCGACGGCACCGCGCGCAAAGCCTCGCTGGAGCCGCTGACCCGCGACGTTCCCGCATGATCCGACAGGGCGCGGTCCCGCGACCGCGCCCTTCCATTGCGCCCGGCACCAGGAGGATGCCATGACCCGACTGCCCCCCCGCGCCGGTGTCGGCTTCAAGCCCCAGCACCTTGCCGATATCCGCCGCGATCCGCACCCGCCCGCCTTTTTCGAGGTCCATGCCGAAAACTACATGGGCGCGGGCGGGCTGCCCCATGCGCAACTGGCGGCGCTGCGGGCCGATCACGCCCTGTCCGTCCATGGGGGTCGGGCTGTCGATCGGCGGTGCAGGCAGGCTGGACGCCGGCCACCTGGCGCGGCTGCGGGCCCTGTGCGACCGCTATGAGCCTGAAAGTTTTTCCGAACATCTGGCCTGGTCCAGCCACGGCGCGGAGTACCTGAACGACCTGCTGCCCTTGCCCTATACGTCCGGCACGCTGGCCGCCGTCTGCGATCATGTGGATCAGGTCCAGCAGGTGCTGGGCCGCCGGATGCTGCTGGAAAACCCCGCGACCTATGTGCTGTTCGCGCAGTCCGACATCCCCGAAACCGAATTCCTGGCGCAGATCGCCGCCCGCACCGGCTGCGGGCTTTTGCTGGACATCAACAACGTCTTCGTGTCCTGCACCAACCACCGCCGTGATCCGCGCGCCTATCTGGCCGATTTCCCGATGGACGGCGTGGGAGAGATCCACCTGGGCGGGCACGCGGCCGAGGATCTGCCTTCGGGACCGTTGCTGATCGACAGCCATGGGGCGGTGGTGGCCGATCCGGTCTGGACGCTTTACGGGCAGGTGATCGACCGCATCGGCCCTGTCCCCACGCTGGTCGATGGGACAACGACCTGCCTCCCTGGCCGGTCCTGGCCGCCGAGGCCGCGCGCGCCGATGCCCTCCTGACACGGGTGGCCCGTCATGCCGCCTGATGGCCAGTCCGCGTTCCGCAGCGCCCTGCGCGACGGCACCCTGCCGCCCGGCGTCACCGCCGCCCACCCGGCCGAGACCGCGCGCCGCTTTGCCGTTTATCGCAACAACGTGGCCGTCAGCCTGGGCCAGGCGCTTGGGCGGCGCTTTCCGGTGATCCAGCGGCTGGTGGGGGACGAATTCTTTGCCGCCCTGGCTCGCGCCTATCTGGCGGCCGATCCGCCGCGCAGCCCGGTCCTGATGGAATGGGGCGCGGGGTTCGCGGGCTTTCTGGCGGGCTTTCGGCCGCTGGCGGGATGGCCGTTCATGGCCGATGTGGCGCGGATCGAATGGGCGCGGGGACTGGCCTTTCATGCCGCCGACGCCGCCCCCCTGGACCCTGCCATCCTGGCCGCAGCCGATCCTGAAACCCTGCGGCTGGCCCTGCACCCTTCAGTCACGGTGCTGCGGCTGGACCATCCGGCGGTGACGATCTGGGCGCAGAACCAGCCGGGCGCCGCCCCCGGACCGCTGCCGTCCGGCCCCCAGATCGCGCTGATCCTGCGTGATCCGTCCTTCGCCATCCCGGTCGAGGCGATCACGCCCGCCGATGCCGTGCTGATCGAGGCGCTGCAATCCGGCGCGACCCTGGCCGGCGCCGCCGCCCTTGATCCCGATCACGATCCCGCCCCCCGCCTGATCGCGCTGATGCGACAGGGCGCCTTCATCAAGGCGCGCACCCGATGATCGCCCGGCTGAACGCCCTGCCTGCCCGCATCCCCGCCGATCTGGTGGCCCTGTCGCTGCGGGTCTTTCCCGCCCTTGTCTTCTGGCAATCGGGCCGCACCAAGGTCGAGGGGCTGTCGATCACGGATTCCACCTGGTTCCTGTTCGAACACGAATACGCCTTGCCGCTGATTCCGTCCGCCTGGGCGGCCGTGCTGGCCACGCTGGCGGAACACGCGCTGCCGGTGCTGATGATCCTGGGGTTGATGACGCGGCTGTCGGCCCTGGGTTTGCTGGCGATGACGGCGGTGATCCAGGTCTTTGTCTATCCTGGCGCCTGGCTGACCCATGGCCTGTGGGCGGCGGCCCTGCTGGCCCTGGCGGCCCACGGTCCGGGGCGGCTGTCGCTGGATCACCTGCTGGGACTGGATCGCGCCAGGGGCGGACGCCGATGATGCTGGCCGGAGATCCTGCCCAGGGCGGGCATTGCCCCGCCTCGCGGACCGGGGCTAGACTGGGGCATCGACGGACGGAGGCCGTGCTGGAAAAGGACCGCGTCTGGGACGATCTGATGCGCCGGGCCAACGGGGGCGACGGCGCGGCCTTTCTGCGCTTTCTGACCGAGGTGACGCCGCCCCTGCGCGGGCTGATCCGCACGCGGGGCCGCAGCCTGCCCCCCGACCTGCACGAGGACATCCTGCAAGAGGTTCTGCTGGCCATCCACCTGAAACGCGGCAGTTGGGATGCAACGGTGCCTGTCCGGGCCTGGCTTTACGCCGTGGCCCGGCACAAGGTGGTCGACGCCTTCCGCAAGCGCGGCCATCGCCTGCATCTGCCGATCGACGAGGTGGCCCAGATTCTGGCCGCCGAACCCGAACCCGCGCCCCTGGCCGCGCGCGACGCCGACCGGATGCTGGGACTGATCGACGCCCGGTCCGCCGCCCTGGTGCGCGCCGTCCGGCTGGAGGGACGAAGTCCCGAAGACGCGGGCGCCGGACTGGGCCTGACCGCAGGCGCCGCCCGCGTGGCGCTGCACCGGGCGATGCGGCGCCTGGCCCATCTGGCCGAGAGGGTGCGATGACCGACCCCCGATCCACCGACGACCTGATCCGCCGCCTGGCCGCCAGCCCCCCTCCGGCGCCCTTGTCGGCCCCCTTGGCGGCCGGGGCGATCCTGGGCGCGGCGGCCCTGTCGGCCGGGTTGTTCCTGCTGCTGGCCGGGCCGCGCGCCGGCCTGCTGTCCGCCCTGGACAATCCTGCGGTCCTGGCCAAGGTCGTTTTGCCCCTGGTTCTGGCGGTCGCTGCCCTGGTGCTGGCCCTGCGTTCGGCCCGGCCAGGCGCCGCTGTCCGGCCATGGGTGCTGGCGGTTCCCGTGGCGGCGGCCCTGGCGTTGTTTGCGGTGCGGCTGGTCCAGACCCCCCCGGCCCAGATCCTGCCAACCGCCCTGGGTAGCAGCGCCGTCGCTTGCCTGGCATCCATCACCGCGCTGTCGGCGCCGGCCATCATCCTGGGCCTGGCGCTGTTCCGGCGTGGCGCTGCCCTTCGTCCGGCGCTGACGGGCGCGCTGATCGGGCTTGCGGCCTCGGGCGGCGCGGCGGCAGGCTATGCGCTCCATTGCACCGAGGATTCGCCGCTGTTCTTCACCCTCTGGTACGGCCTGGCGATCCTGGCAGGCACAACCGCAGGTGCCGTCGCCGGAAGAAAACTGCTGCAGTGGTAAGGACAGGGAAAGGGGCATCGCCGATGTCTTGAAAGACGGCAGGACGCTTGGGCTTGGCCTTCATCATTCAAGCCTGCGACATCGCGGCAGACACGATCTTTGAAACGGTTATCGCGGGTCTTCAATTGTCGTGACCTCCTGGGCCAGCCAGTCGCGGAAATGGATCAACGGACGCGATTCGGCGCGCGTCCCCGGCCAGACCAGGTGGTATCCGCCTTGGCCTGGAACGGCCGTTTCAAGAACGGGCAGCAGGTGCCGTTCGGCAATTTCCTGGCGCGCGAGGTAGTCCGGCAAGAGCGCCAGCCCCACCCCGGAAATCGCTGCCTGGATCATCATGGAAAACTGGTCCATCACCATGCCCCCCGACGGCGCGGTCCCCGTGCCCTGGCCCCGGAACCAGTCGGCCCAGGCATCCGGGCGGGTCTGAAGATGCAGCAGGACCAGACCCGCAAGGTCGCCCGGATCGCGGATCGGATGGGTGGCCAGAAAGGCCGGGCTGGCGCAGGCGGTCAGGCTTTCATCGAACAGCTTCAGGCTGTGGGCATCCGGGGCGGCGTCATGGCGATAGATGATCGCCGCATCAAAGGGCTCGCTGTTAAAGGCGACGGGCTGAAAGCGGGTCGTCAGGTTGACCAGGATCCCCGGATGCCGGGCCATGAATCCGGGCAGGCGCGGGGCCAGCCAGCGGGTGCCGAAGGTCGGCAGCACCGCCAGGTCCAGGCTGCCGCCTTCGGGATTGGCGATCAGCGACATCCCGCCCCGCTGGATCAGGTCAAGCGCGGCGGAAATGTCCTGGTGATAGCGCGCGGCCCCGTCGGTGGGGACCAGGCGGCGGCGATGACGCACGAAAAGCTTCTGGCCCATCTGTTCTTCCAGCGTCTGGATCAGGCGGCTGACGGTGCTTTGCGCCAGGCCCAGTTCCTGCGCGGCCGCCGTCACCGATCCATGCCGCATCACCCCGTCGAACGCCAGAAGCAGGCTGAGGTTCGGCAAGTATCGTCTGATCCGCAAGACATTCATCCCATGCATGAACTCATGGAAATTTATCATTTTTGATGTTGCGCACAAATGGATATCCTTCTGGCAACAAATCAGGAGTTCCTTCATGTCCACCACATCCCCCAAGGGCGCTGCGTTCGACTGGTCTGACCCGTTTCTTCTGGACGACCAGTTGAGCGAGGAGGAGCGGATGATCCGCGACGCTGCTGCGGCGTTTGCGGCCGACCGGCTGGCGCCGCGCGTCACCGACGCCTACCTGAACGAGACGACCGACCCCGAGATCTTTCGCGAGATGGGGGCTGCGGGCCTGCTGGGGGTGACGGTGGATGACGCCTATGGCGGGGTAGGCGCGTCCTATGTGGCCTACGGCCTGGTGGCGCGGGAAATCGAGCGGGTTGATTCCGGCTATCGCTCGATGGCCTCGGTCCAGTCCTCGCTGGTGATGTTTCCCATCGAGGCCTATGGCAGCGAGGACCAGAAGCGGCGCTATCTGCCGAAGCTGGCCACGGGCGAATGGATCGGCTGCTTCGGGCTGACCGAACCGGATGCGGGGTCCGACCCGGCGGGGATGAAGACCCGCGCGAAGAAAACCGACGGCGGCTATGTGCTGAACGGCGCCAAGACCTGGATCTCGAACAGCCCGATCGCGGACGTGTTCGTGGTCTGGGCCAAATCGGACGCCCATGGCGGCAAGGTGCGCGGCTTCGTTCTGGAGAAAGGCACCAAGGGCCTGTCGGCGCCCAAGATCGAGGGCAAGCTGTCCCTGCGGGCCTCGATCACCGGCGAGATCGTGATGGAGGACGTGGAGGTGTCCGAGGACGCGCTGCTGCCGGGCATCGAGGGCATGGGCGGGCCGTTCGGCTGTCTCAACCGCGCGCGCTACGGCATTTCCTGGGGCGCGATGGGCGCGGCCGAGGATTGCTGGTTCCGCGCCCGCCGGTACGGGCTTGACCGCCATCAGTTCAACCGCCCCCTGGCCGCGACGCAGCTGTTCCAGAAGAAGCTGGCCGACATGCAGACCGAGATCGCGCTGGGGCTGCAGGCGTCCTTGCGCGTGGGCCGGCTGTTCGACGAAGGCCGCTTTGCGCCCGAAATGATCTCGATCGTCAAGCGCAACAACTGCGGCAAGGCGCTCGACATCGCGCGGATGGCCCGCGACATGCACGGCGGCAACGGCATCTCCAGCGAATACCACGTGATCCGCCACGCCCAGAACCTGGAAACCGTGAACACCTATGAAGGCACGCACGATGTCCACGCGCTGATCCTGGGCCGTGCGCAGACCGGGATCCAGGCCTTTGGCTGAACCGCCGCTGAAGGGGCTGCGCGTCGTCGAACTGGCGCGCATCCTGGCCGGGCCGTGGGTCGGCCAGACACTGGCCGACCTGGGGGCCGAGGTCATCAAGGTCGAATCGCCCGAGGGCGACGACACCCGCCGCTGGGGCCCGCCCTTCATCGACCGGCCCCGCGCGGACGGCACCACCGAACGGGTCGCGGCCTATTTCCACGCGGCCAACCGCGGCAAGACCTCAGTGGTGTGCGACTTCAACGACCCGGCCGACCTGGACCGGCTGCGCGGGCTGATCGACGGGGCCGACGTGGTGGTCGAGAACTTCAAGGCCGGCGGGCTGCGTCGCTTCGGGCTGGATTACGCCACGCTCTCGGTGCGCAATCCCCGGCTGGTCTATGCCTCGATCACCGGCTTTGGCCAGGACGGGCCGCGCGCGTCCCAGCCGGGCTACGACTTCCTGATCCAGGGCCTGTCCGGCATCATGGACCTGACCGGCGCCCCGACGGGCGAACCGCAAAAGGTCGGCGTGGCCTGGATCGACATCTTCACCGGGCTTTACGGGGTGATCGCGGTGCAGGCGGCGCTGGCGGAACGGACGCGGTCGGGGCAAGGCCAGCATCTGGACCTGTCGCTGATGGATTGCGGGGTGGCGGTGCTGGCCAACCAGGCCACCAACTTCCTGCTGGGCGGCACGGTGCCGCACCGGCTGGGCAACGCCCATCCCAACATCGTGCCCTATCAGCTGTTTCCGGCCTCCGACGGCCACCTGATCGTGGCCTGCGGCAATGACCGGCAGTTCGCCGCGCTGTGCCGGGTGCTGGATCTGGCCGATCTGCCGAGCCACCCCGATTACGCCACCAACCCCGCTCGCGTCGCGCATCGCGACCGGCTGGTGCCGATGCTGGCCGCCGCCACCGCGCGGCGCACCCGCGCCGATCTGATCGCCGGCCTGGAGGCCGCGGGCGTCCCCGCCGGTCCCGTCAACGACGTGGCCGAGGCGCTGTCCGACCCCCAGATCGCGGCGCGCGGCCTGCGCATCGCCCCCGAAGGCATCCCGGGCCTGCGCACCCCCATCCGCATGGGTCGCAGCCCCCTGACCCACGACCGCGCCGCGCCGGCCCTGGGGGACGGAAAGTGGACTTTCGGCGAGGATGCGGGGCCATGACGGTTCAGACGGTTGGGATCATTGGTGCGGGCCAGATGGGCAACGGGATCGCGCATGTCTTTGCCTTGGCTGGATACGACGTGCTGATGACCGACATCAGCCAGGAGGCCATGGACAAGGCGCTGGCGCTGATCGACCGCAACCTGGAACGCCAGGTCGGCCGGGGCAAGGTTGACCCGGACGCCAAGAAGGCCGCCATGGCCCGCATCCGCACCACGCTGCGGCTGGCCGACCTGGGCCAGACCGACCTGGTGATCGAGGCCGCGACCGAGCGCGAAACCGTCAAGCAGGCGATCTTCGAGGATCTGGTCCCGCACCTGAAGCCCCACACGATCCTGACCTCGAACACCTCGTCGATCTCGATCACGCGGCTGGCCTCGCGTACCGACCGGCCGGAAAAGTTCATGGGCTTCCACTTCATGAACCCGGTCCCGGTGATGCAGCTGGTCGAACTGATCCGCGGCATCGCCACCGACGAGCCGACCTACAAGACCCTGCACGCGGTGGTGGAGAAGCTGGGCAAGACCGCCGCCAGCGCCGAGGATTTCCCGGCCTTCATCGTCAACCGCATCCTGATGCCGATGATCAACGAGGCGGTGTATACGCTGTACGAGGGGGTGGGCAACGTGCGCTCCATCGACGAATCCATGAAGCTGGGCGCCAATCATCCGATGGGTCCGCTGGAACTGGCCGACTTCATCGGCCTGGACACCTGCCTGGCGATCATGAACGTGCTGCATGACGGGCTGGCCGACACAAAATACCGCCCCTGCCCGCTGCTGACCAAATATGTCGAGGCCGGCTGGCTGGGCCGCAAGACCGGACGCGGCTTCTACGACTATCGAGGCGAAACGCCCGTCCCGACACGGTAAAGAAAGGACCACATCCATGAGAATTCTGATCCCGATCAAGCGGGTTATTGACTACAACGTGAAGGCTCGTGTTCGTGCGGACGGGTCTGGGGTTGATCTGTCGAATGTGAAGATGTCGATGAACCCGTTTGACGAGATCGCGGTGGAGGAGGCGATCCGGTTGAAGGAGAAGGGCCAGGCCGAGGAGGTGGTGGTGGTCAGCGTCGGCGTGAAGCAGGCGGCCGAGACGCTGCGCACGGCCTTGGCGATGGGCGCGGACCGGGCGATCCTGGTGGTTGCGGCGGAGGACGTGCACCAGGACATCGAGCCCCTGGCGGTGGCCAAGATCCTCAAGGCGGTGGTCGATCAGGAACAGCCGCGCCTGGTGATCGCGGGCAAGCAGGCCATCGACAACGACATGAACGCCACCGGCCAGATGCTGGCGGCTCTCCTGGGCTGGGGGCAGGCGACGTTTGCCTCCAGGCTGGTGATCGAGGGCGATGCGGCCCGCGTCACGCGCGAGGTGGACGGGGGGCTGCAGACCATTGAGGTCAAGCTGCCGGCGATCGTGACGGCGGATTTGCGCCTGAACGAGCCGCGCTATGCCAGCCTTCCCAACATCATGAAGGCCAAGAAGAAGCCGCTGGAGGAGAAGACGGCGGCCGATTACGGCGTCGACGTGAGCCCGCGCCTGGAGGTGGTGACCACCCGCGAGCCGGAAGGCCGGCAGGCGGGCATCAAGGTGGGATCGGTCGACGAACTGGTCGGCAAACTCAAGGAAGCGGGGGTGATCTGATGGCGGTTCTTCTGTTGGGCGAAGTGACGGGCGGCGTTCTGAACCGGGACGCCACGGCCAAGGCGGTGGGCGCGGTGGCCGCGCTGGGCGAGGTGACGGTGCTGTGCGCGGGCGCCCATGCCAGGGACGCCGCAGCCGAGGCCGCGACCATCGCCGAGGTGGCGCGCGTGCTGGTGGCCGAGGACGCGCGCTACGGCCACCGCCTGGCCGAGCCGACGGCGGCGCTGCTGGCAAGCCTTGCGGGCGATTACGAGCACATCGCAGCCCCCGCCACCACCGACGCCAAGAACGTCATGCCGCGGGTGGCGGCGCTTCTGGACGTGATGGTGATCCCCGAGGTGTCGAAGGTGATCGACGCCGACACCTTCGAGCGTCCGGTTTATGCCGGCAACGCCATCCAGACGGTGAAATCGCGTGACGGCAAGAAGGTCATGACGATCCGCACCGCCAGCTTCGAGGCGGCGGGCACGGGCGGGGCCGCCGCTGTCGCGGATGCGGACCTCACCGCCGATCCGGGCCTGTCGTCGTGGCTGTCCGACGAGGTGGCGGCCTCCGACCGTCCGGAACTCACCTCGGCGGGCCGGGTGGTGTCTGGCGGGCGCGGCGTGGGCTCCAAGGAGCAGTTCGCGCTGATCGAGGCGCTGGCCGACAAGCTGGGCGCGGCGGTGGGCGCGTCCCGCGCCGCGGTGGACAGCGGCTATGCCCCGAACGACTGGCAGGTGGGCCAGACCGGCAAGGTGGTGGCCCCCGCGCTTTACGTGGCGGTGGGCATCTCGGGCGCCATCCAGCACCTGGCCGGCATGAAGGACAGCAAGGTCATCGTCGCCATCAACAAGGACGAGGAAGCCCCCATCTTCCAGATCGCAGACTACGGTCTGGTCGGAGACCTGTTCCAGGTGCTGCCAGAACTGACAGCGAAGGTGTAGGGGGGTTCAGAACGCCGCACCTGCAACCTTCGGGCGTTGCCCACTGTGGCGGCACGGTCATCGTGCCGTCACGGCAGCCCTTACAACAGGCCCGTCGCGCGAAAGGACACTTCGCAGGTCTTGCCCACGACGATGTGGTCGTGGACGGTGACGTCGATGGCCTCGCAGGCGGCCATCACCCGGGCGGTCATGGTGATGTCCTCTCGCGAGGGGGTCGGATCGCCCGAAGGGTGGTTGTGGACCAGGATCACCGCGCTGGCGTTCAGCTCCAGCGCGCGCTTGGCCACCTCGCGCGGATAGACGGGAACATGGCCCACCGTGCCGCTGCCCAGGGCTTCGTCCGCGATCACGGTGTTCTTGCGATCCAGAAACAGCACGCGGAACTGCTCGATCTCGCGATGGGCCATGACCGTGCGGCAATAGGCGATCAGCGCGTCCCAAGACGCCAGGACCTCGCGTTGCAGCACCCTGGCCTGGGCCATCCTTTGGGCAAAGCCGTTGTCGCGTTGCCCTTAAATCGGGTCATCCTCAATTTGTGTGTCACGGTCTGACCGAGTTTCACAGATTAAAGGGATCAGGCCGTGGTA
>NZ_JAFNAW010000052.1 GCF_017356265.1 Paracoccus fontiphilus
GCCTGGGGTCGCCCCCGCCCGGCTTGGGCGCCCCTGCGGCACCCGCGCCCGCAACACCTGCACCGGCAGAAGGCGCCGCGCCTGCGACGCCCCAGCCTGCGCCATCGCAGGGCGGTCTTGGGCTTGGCGGCCCGCCGCCCGGCCTGGGCGGCAACAACTGAAACAGAAAAGGCCGGGCGGAATGCCCGGCCTTTTCCTTTGGCACGAGGGTGGTGCCGATCAGCCTTGCGTCGGCGCCAGCTTGCCGTTGCGCTGCTGGATCATCATGAAGGTGTCGAAGGTGTATTCCGCCGTCTGGTTGTACAGATACCAGTCGTCGCGGAACTGCAACTGCGCCTCGTACTGCCGCTTGAAGTGCTCGTTCTGGCCGGCGATCTCGGTGTAGACCTCGCTTGCGGCGGCGAAGGCGGCAGTCAGGATCTCCTCGCTGTAGGTCCTCAGCTGCGCGCCTGACGCGGCAAGTTCCTTCAGCGCGGTCGGGTTCTTGAAGTCGTACTTGGCCAACATGCTCTGGTCAGTGGCCTGGCAGCAGGTGCGCAGCAACGACTTGTAGCTTTCGGGCAGCTCGTCGAACTTCGCCTTGTTGAAGAAGAAGCTGACCGTGGGACCGCCTTCCCAGAAGCCGGGGTAATAGTAGTAGGGCGCGACCTTCTGGAAGCCCAGCTTGTTGTCGTCATAGGGGCCGACCCATTCGGCGGCGTCGATGGTGCCCTTCTCCAGCGACGGATAGATGTCGCCGCCGGCGATCTGCTGCGGCACCACCCCCAGCTTTTCGACCACGCGCCCGGCCAGGCCCGAGATCCGCATCTTGACGCCCTTCAGGTCGGCAAGCGTGTTCACTTCCTTGCGGAACCAGCCGCCCATCTGCACGCCGGTATTGCCGCCCGGATAGCTGACGAGGTTCACCGTTTCCAGGAACTGGTTATAGTTGTCGATCCCGCCGCCGTAGTAGTTGTAGGCGTTCTTCGCGCGCGCGCTGAAGGTGAAGGGCAGGTCGGCGCCGCAGGCGAAGGCCGGGTCCTTGCCCCAGTTGTAATAGCCCACGGCATGGGCGGATTCGACGGTGCCATCCGCCGAGGCGTTGATGGCGTCCAGACCCGGAACGATTTCGCCCGCGGCAAAGACCTGGATCGTGAACTTGCCGTCGGTCGCCTCGCGCAGGCGCACGGACAGTTCCTCGGCCCCGCCATAGATCGTGTCCAGCGACTTCGGGAAGGCCGAGGCCAGACGCCAGTTGATGGTGGGGGTTTCCTGCGCGATGGCCGGCGCCGCCAGGGTCGCGCTTGCCGCTGCCGCGACGCCGCCGACCGACGCCTTGGTCAGAAACGACCTGCGGTGCAGGCTCTTGGAATCTTTCATGAACTCTCCTCCGATCAGGGCAATCACGATTGCTGCCCAACGGGGCCGTGCCCCGAATGGTCGGAGTTTAGCCGGTGAATGCCGTCTGTCGAGTGGCGAACACGCAAGGCCCGAAAAAATTGAAGCCGCCCCCGCAGTTACGCAGGGGCGGCATTGCCGGCGGCTGGCCCGCGATCAGCGCAGGATGCTGCGCCCTGCGTATTCGGCGGTGGCGCCCAGCATCTCCTCGATGCGGATCAGCTGGTTGTATTTCGCCAGCCGGTCCGAGCGGGCGAGGCTGCCGGTCTTGATCTGGCCGCAATTGGTGGCGACCGCCAGGTCGGCGATGGTGGCGTCCTCGGTCTCGCCCGAGCGGTGGGACATGACGCTGGTATAGCCGTTGCGGTCGGCCAGGCGCACGGCGTCCAGGGTTTCCGACAGCGTGCCGATCTGGTTGACCTTGACCAGCAGGCTGTTGCCGCAGCCCTTGGCGATGCCTTCGGCAAGTCGCGCGGGGTTGGTCACGAACAGGTCGTCGCCGACCAGCTGCACCGATCCGCCAAGCCGGTCGGTCAGCAGTTTCCAACCGTCCCAGTCGTCCTCGGCGCAGCCATCCTCGATCGACAGGATCGGATAGTCTGCGCAAAGGGCTGCCAGGTAGTCCACGTTCTCGGCCGAGGAGAGCGACTTGCCCTCACCGGCGAACTCGTACTTGCCGCCCTTGAAGTACTCGGTCGCCGCGCAGTCCAGCGCCAGCATGATGTCGTCGCCGGGCTTGTAGCCGGCCTTCTCCACCGCGCGCAGGATGAAGTCCAGGGCGTCGCGGGTGGAGGACAGGTTGGGGGCAAAGCCGCCCTCGTCGCCCACGCCGGTCGCAAGCCCTGCAGCCGAGAGTTCCTTCTTCAGTGTGTGGAAGACTTCCGATCCCATGCGCACGGCGTCGCGGATGTTTTCCGCGCTGACCGGCATGATCATGAATTCCTGGATGTCGATGGGGTTGTCGGCATGTTCGCCGCCATTGATGATGTTCATCATCGGCACCGGCAGGATCCGCGCGCTCGTCCCGCCGACATAGCGGTAGAGCGGCTGCTGGCAGGCATCCGCCGCGGCCTTGGCCACGGCCAGCGACACGCCCAGGATGGCATTGGCGCCCAGTCGGCCCTTGTTGGGGGTGCCGTCCAGTTCGATCATCATCATGTCGATGGCGCGCTGCTCGGTCGCGTCCTCGCCGATCAGGTTCTCGGCGATCTCGCCGTTCACGGCGGCCACGGCCTCCAGCACGCCCTTGCCCATGTAGCGCGCCTTGTCGCCGTCGCGCTTCTCGACCGCCTCGTGCGCGCCCGTCGATGCCCCCGAGGGCACCGCTGCCCGGCCCATGGTGCCGTCCTCCAGCGTCACGTCGACCTCGACGGTCGGGTTGCCGCGGCTGTCCAGGATTTCTCGCGCGTAGATGTCGATGATGGCGGTCATGAACGCCCCTCCGTTGCTTGCGTCGCGGCCTTCATAGCTGCCGCAGGGGCAGGCCGGAAGCCGAAACTTCAGGGCTGTTCGATCTCGGCCCAGATGGGCAGGTGGTCGGACGCGTCGCGGGCGCGGGCGCCGGTGAAGACGCCATGCTGCAGCAACTTCAGGTGGTGGGACATGGCGATGCGGTCGAACCGGAACTGCGGCAGCGGCGCCGGATATGAAGGGCCGGGGGCGATGACGCGGAACCCCGCCAGCGATTCCAGGCCCCGGCTGTCGTGCCATTCGTTGAAATCGCCCATCAGGACGATGTTGTCGTCCGCGATCCGCGCGGCCTGCGCCGTGATCCGCGCCAGTTGCGCCCGGCGCGACGAGCGGGCGAGGCCCAGGTGAACCCCGATCACCGTCAGCTTGGGCAGCCGCAGGACCACCGCCCCGCGCGGCTCCAGCCCCGGCAGCGGCAGGCGGCGCAGCACGGCCTGTTCCGCCAGATCCGGCCTCATCAGGATCGTCTGCCCGTGCCACCCCAGAGAGTTTTCCCCGGTGGTCGTCATCTCGGCCGGAACCAGCCCCGTGGCCTCGCGGATCAGGCGGCGGGGCAGGGCCTCGGGACGGGCGCCCAGGCGGAAGTCCACCTCTTGCAGGGCGATGATGTCGGGCCGAAGCGCGGCGATGACCGCAAGATTGCGTTCCGGCGCGTGCGGGCCGGTCAGCCCGCGACATTTGTGCAGATTGTAGCTTGCCAGTCTCAACAAGGACATGCCGCCTTTGGGTGCCGGTCGCAAGATAGCCGCAGGCGGGCCAGCCGCAAGGGGATCACGCGGCAAAGCCCGGTCCTGCCCATGCCTTGATCAGGTGCCGCAGAAGGTCTGCTGGACGATCTGCTCGGACCGGGGGGCGGCGGCCAGATCGTCCCAGTCCGCCCGGCCGTCCCGCGGATGCGTCACCGCGTCGAACAGCCGACGGAAGGGGCCGAGATCGTCGGCCACCGCAGCGGCGATGGCTTCCTCGATCCGGTGGTTCCGCGGGATTCGGACAGGGTTCGCATGGCGCATCAGGTCGGGGTCGGGATCGAGCGCCTGCCAGTCCACCGCCCAGGCATCGAAGGCGTCGCGGTCGGTGAACTCGTCCCGCGCGCTGCCATCCGGCAGGCCCGCGAAGACGCGCGTGAAATCCGCCCGCTGCTGCGCCATCATGGTCAGCAGGCGTTCGGCCAGGGGCTGCACGTCCGCGGCCTCGGTCAGGCCCAGCTTTTCGCCGAAGCGCCGCTTCCATGCTGCCTGATACAGCGGCGCGAAGGTGTGGACGGATTTCGTCGCGGCCTCGATGGCGGCCTCGCGTTCGCCCATCAGGGGGATCAGGCAGGTGGCAAGCTGCGCCAGGTTCCACACCGCGATCTGCGGCTGCTGCGACCAGGCATAGCGGCCACCCCGGTCGATCGACGAAAACACCGTGTCGGGGTGGTAGGCGTCCATGAAGGCGCAGGGGCCATAGTCGATGGTCTCGCCCGAGACGGCCATGTTGTCGGTGTTCATCACCCCGTGGATGAAGCCCAGCGCCATCCACTGCGCGATGGTTTCGGCCTGCCGCGCGATGACGTGATCCAGCAGCGACAAGGGGCCGTTCGCGGTGGGGTAATGACGCGCGATGACGTGGTCGGTCAGCGCGGCCAAGGCATCTTCCTGCCCCCGCACGGCGAAATACTGGAAGGTACCGACCCGGATATGGCTGGAGGCCACGCGGGTCAGCACCGCGCCGGGCAGGCCGGTTTCGCGCCACACGGTTTCGCCGGTCGCCACGGCGGCCAGGGCGCGGGTGGTGGGCACGCCCATGGCGTGCATGAACTCGCTGACGATGTATTCGCGCAGCACCGGCCCGACCCAGGCCCGCCCGTCGCCGCGCCGGGAAAAGGGCGTCGGCCCGCTGCCCTTCAACTGAATGTCGAAGCGCGCGCCATCGGGGGCCACGACCTCGCCCAGCAGGACCGCGCGTCCGTCGCCAAGCTGCGGGACAAAGCCGCCGAACTGGTGGCCGGCATAGGCCTGCGCAATGGGTTCCGCCCCCGGCGGCATGGCGTTGCCCGCCAGCATCGCCAGCCCGTCCGCGCTGGAAAGCCAGCCTGCATCCAGCCCCAGCCGTTTTGCCAGCCCCTCGTTCAGCGCCAGCAGGCGGGGCTCGGCCACGGGGGTCGGCGCGACGCGGGCGAAGAAGCCCTGCGGCAGGCGGGCATAGCTGTTGTCGAAATGGATCATCGTGGCCTCCTGTCCCCTTCATCTAGGGGGCAGGAGCCTGCGGAAAAAGGGGCGAAGCCGTCAGCCGCGCGGCTTGACGTGGGGCGAGCGGGTGATTCCCGCGCCGTGCAGCGCGCCCGCCAGGGCACCCCCCGCCAGCGGCGCCAGGATGAACAGCCACAGTTGCGACAGCGCCTGACCGCCGGCGAAAATCGCTGGCCCGACGGACCGCGCAGGGTTCACCGACACGCCCGTCACGTCGATGCCGACCAGATGGATGCCCGCCAGCGTCAGCCCGATGGCCAGCCCGCCGAACCCTGCAGGGGCGTCGGTCTGCGTGGCCCCCAGGATCACGGTCACGAACAGGAAGGTCGCCACGAATTCGAACACCAGCGCCGCGAACAGCGTGTATTCGCCGTTATAGCCCGCGCCCCAGCCGTTCTGGCCCAGGCCGTTCTGCGCAACGGAATAATCGGCCTTGCCCGTGGCGATGACCAGCACCACCGCTGCCGCCGCGATCGCGCCCAGGATCTGCGCGATGCAGTAGGTGACGAAATCGCCCCCGCCCATCCGGCCCGAGGTCAGGAAACCCAGCGACACCGCCGGGTTCAACTGCGCGCCGGAAATCGCGCCGAGGCCATAGGCGGCGGCGACGATGGACAGGCCAAAGGCCATGGCGATGCCGTGAAAGCCGATCTGCGCGCCCATCAGGACGGCAGAACCGACGCCGAAGAAAACAAGGATGAAGGTGCCGATGAACTCGGCCAGGGCTTTGCTTGACATGCTCACTCTCCACACTGAGGCGGTTCCATCTGAACTCGCAGGTGCAGTTTGTGATGCGGCGAAAGGTCTGGCAAGATTCGTGCGCCTCTTGAACCACGGGGCCAGTGCGCGTATCGCGTCCCATTGAACAGGAGCCCGGCCCATGAAATTCCTCGATCTTGCCAAAGTGTATATCCGCTCGGGCGGCGGCGGTGCCGGCTGCGTGTCCTTCCGGCGCGAGAAGTTCATCGAATACGGCGGCCCCGACGGCGGCGATGGCGGCAATGGCGGCGATGTCTGGGCCGAGGCTGTCGAGGGGCTGAACACCCTGATCGACTTCCGCTATCAGCAGCATTTCTTCGCCAAGTCGGGCCAGCACGGCATGGGCAGCCAGATGACCGGCAAATCGGGCGACGACGTCACCCTGCGCGTCCCCGTTGGCACCGAGATCCTGGAGGAGGACGAGGACACCGTCATCGCGGACCTGACCGAACCCGGCCAGCGGGTGCTGCTGGCGCGCGGCGGCAATGGCGGTTGGGGAAACCTGCATTTCAAGACCTCGACCAACCGGTCCCCCCGCAATGCCAATCCGGGCCAGCCGGGCGTGGAACGTACGATCTGGCTGCGGCTGAAGTTGATCGCGGATGCGGGTCTGGTGGGGTTGCCGAACGCGGGCAAGTCCACCTTCCTGGCGGCGGTGTCGAACGCGCGGCCCAAGATCGCGGATTATCCCTTCACCACGCTGCACCCGAACCTGGGCGTGGTGGGCATCGACGGTTATGAATTCGTCATGGCCGACATTCCCGGCCTGATCGAAGGGGCCAGCGAGGGCAGGGGTCTGGGCGACCAGTTCCTGGGCCATGTCGAGCGCTCGAACGTGCTGCTGCATCTGGTCGATGGCACCTCCGAGGACGTGGCAACCGACGCCCGCACCATCCTGACCGAGCTTGAGGCCTATTCGCCGGTCCTGATGCAGAAGCCGCGCGTCACGGCGCTGAACAAGATCGACGCCCTGGACGACGAGACCATTGCCGAACGCAAGGCCGATCTGGAGGCCGAGATCGGCGGGCCGGTCCTGCTGATGTCCGGGGTGGCCAAGCTGGGCGTGACCGAGGTTCTGCGCGCGCTGTGGACGCAGATCGAACCGACCCGCCGTGCCACGAATGACGAACCCGAGGCGCCATGGCAGCCGTAAGCCCGACCCTGACCGGGGCGCGGCGGCTGGTCGTCAAGGTCGGCTCGGCGCTGCTAGTGGATGAAAACGGCCTGCGCGGCAACTGGCTGCGGGCCTTGTGCGACGACGTGGCCGCTTGGCGCGGCCGCGGCTGCGACGTGGTGCTGGTGTCGTCGGGGTCCATCGCCTTGGGGCGGCGGGTGCTGGGCCTGCCCTTGGGGGCACTGCCCCTGGAACAGGCGCAGGCCGCCGCCGCCGTGGGCCAGATCCGGCTGGCCCGTGCCTATGAGGAGGCGCTGGCCCCCCACGGCGTGACCACCGCGCAGGTGCTGCTGACGCTGGAGGACAGCGCGGACCGCCGCCGCTACCTCAACAGCCGGGCGACCATGCAGACTCTGCTGTCGCTTGGCGTCGTGCCCATCGTCAACGAGAACGACACGGTCGCCACCGACGAGATCCGCTTCGGCGACAATGACCGGCTGGCCGCGCAGATCGCCGTCACCTGCGGCGCGGACCAGTTGCTGCTGCTGTCGGACGTGGACGGGCTTTACACCGCCAATCCCAAGACGGACCCGTCCGCCCGGCACCTGCCCGTGATCGAGGCCCTGACGCCCGAGATCGAGGCGATGGGCGGCGATCCGGTATCCGGCCTGTCCAAGGGCGGCATGAAGACCAAGCTGATGGCGGCGCGCACGGCCATTGCCGGGGGCTGCGCCATGGCGATTGCCGAGGGGTCGGTGATGCGGCCCCTGTCGGCGGTGGCGGATGGCGCGCGATGCAGCTGGTTCCTGCCCGAAAGCGACCCCCAGCTTGCCCGCAAGCGCTGGATCGCGGCGATGAAGCCCAAGGGCGCGCTTGTCGTGGACGAAGGCGCCGCCCTTGCTTTGCGCCAAGGCAAGTCGCTGCTGCCCGCCGGGGTCCGCACCATCATAGGTGACTTCGGGCGCGGCGACCCCGTGGCGATCACCGGCCCCTCGGGCGAGACGCTGGCGACCGGCCTGACCCGCTATACCGCAGATGAGGCGCGGCGCATCGCGGGCCATCGTTCCGACCGGATCGAGGCGATCTTGGGCTATACCGCCCGTGCCGCCCTGGTCCATCGCGACGACATGGCGCTGTAGGTTTTTTCGCAGGCGCGGGAATAATCCCCCGCCCCATCCGTCATCATCCCGCAGGCAGGATGGCCTGCGAGAGATGAAGGACCGCAGCCATGACACGACACTGCCTTCTGCTTGCCCTTGCGGCGGGTGCCAGCCTTGCCATACCGGGCGCCGCCCTGGCCGATGACGATGATGTGGGCCGCATCCTGCGCGGCTTCATCGCCCCGGGATTCCATGTTCCGGGATGGGATCGTGACGACGACAACCGCCGGTGGGGCTACAGCCATCGCATCCGCCATGACGACGACGATCGTTGGGACGACGATGACGACGATGATGACGATGACCGTCGCGGCCGGCGGGGCGACGATGACGATGACGATTGACTAAAAACAACAATAACAATGAAGGGGCAGGATCAGGCACGCCCCGGCTGAAAGGCCGGGGCGCGTTTTCGATCTTTCAGGCAGCCTTCTTGCCGCTGCCGTAGCGGTCGTAGAAGCCCTGCCCGCTGTCGGCCATCTCGCGCAGCAGCCGGGGCGCGGCGAAACGCTCGCCATGCTCGGCCGTCAGACGCTCGCAGATCTCGACGGCGCGGGCGGCGCCCAGCATGTCCAGCCAGGCGAACGGCCCGCCGGTCCAGGGTGCGAAGCCCCAGCCGAGGATCGCGCCGACATCGCCTTCGCGGATGTCCTCCAGCACGCCATCCTCGAAGGCGCGCACGGCTTCCAGCGTCTGCGCGAACATCAGCCGGTGCTGCACGGTGGTCAGGTCCGGCTGGTCATCCGACTGCGGATAGCGGGCGGCAAGCCCGTCCCACAGTCCATGCCGCTTGCCGTCATCGCCATAGGCATAGAAACCGGCGTTCGACTTGCGGCCCAAGCGGCCCTCGTCGGCCATCGCGAACAGCACCTGATCCACCGCACCGTCGGGATAGGCATCGCCCATGGCCGCGCGGGTGGCCTTGGCGATCTTCACGCCCAGGTCGATGGAGGTCTCATCGACCAGTTGCAGCGGCCCCAGCGGCATCCCCATCATCTTGGCGGCGTTCTCGACCAGGATCGGGTTCACCCCCTCGGCCACCATGCGGATGCCTTCGTTGATATAGGGGATGATGCAGCGGTTGGCATAGAAGAAGCGCGCGTCGTTCACCACGATGGGCGTCTTGCGGATCTGGCGCACGAAATCCAGCGCCTTGGCCACGGCGCGCGGGCCGGTCTCGCGTCCCTTGATGATCTCGACCAGCATCATCTTGTCCACGGGGCTGAAGAAGTGGATGCCGATGAACTGGTCCGGCCGGGCGCTGGCCTTTGCCAGATCGCTGATCGGCAGGGTCGAGGTATTGGTCGCAAAGATCGCCTCGGACGGAATGACCGCCTCGGCGCGCTTGGTGACCTCGGCCTTGACCTGCGGGTCTTCGAAGACGGCCTCCACGATCAGGTCGCAGCCCTCCAGCGCGGCATAGTCGGTGGTGGCGGTGATGCGCCCCAGAACCTCGGCCTTCTTCTCCTCGGACGCTTTCTTGCGGCTGATGGCCTTGTCCAGCAAGCCTTCGGAATAGGCCTTGCCCTTGTCGGCGGCCTCCTGCCGGGCGTCGATCAGCACGACATGGATGCCCGCCATGGCGCTGACATGGGCGATGCCCGCGCCCATCATCCCGGCGCCGAGGATGCCGACCTTCCTGACCGACTGGTCCGGCGCTTCGGGCCGGTTGGCGCCCTTTTCCAACGCCTCCTTGTTGATGAACAGGCTGCGGATCATGGCGGTGCTTGACGGGTTCATCAGCACGTTGGTGAACCATCGCGCCTCAACCTTCAGAGCCATGTCGAAGGGCACCTGCGCGCCCTCGTAGACCACCGATAGCAGCGCCTTGGCCGCCGGATAGACGCCCATGGTCTTGCCGTTCACCATGGCCGAGGCGCCCACGAAGGTCATGAAGCCATGCGGATGGTAGGGATCGCCCCCCGGCATCTTGTAGCCCTTGGCGTCCCACGGCTTGATCAGGTCGGCGTCGGTGGCGCCCAGCACCCACTGGCGCGCGGCCGCGAGAGGATCGTCCACCACCTCGTCGATCAGCCCGGCGGCCTTGGCCTTCTTCGGGTCCGACAGCTTGCCTTCCAGCAGGAAGGGCGCGGCGGCCATGATGCCAAGCTTGCGCGACAGCCGGATCGTGCCGCCGCCGCCGGGGAAGATGCCGACCATGATCTCGGGCAGGCCGATCTTGGCCTTGGGATTGTCGGCGGCAAAGATGCGGTGCGTGGCGAGGGGCAATTCCAGGCCGATGCCAAGCGCGGTGCCGGGCAAGGCGGTCGCGATGGGCTTGCCGCCCTTCTGGGTCTTGGGGTCCATGCCCGCGCGCTCGATCTTGCGCAGGACGTGGTGCAGCGACATGATGCCGTCGAAGACCGCCTGCGCGCCGCCCTGCTTCATGCCCGCGATGACGTTCAGGTCCATGCCGGCGGCGAAATCCTTCTTGCCGCTGGTGATGACGATGCCCTTGACGGCCTCGTCCCCCAGGGCGTCGTCGATCAGCGCGTTCAGGTCGGACGCGCCCTCCAGAGACAGCACGTTCATCGACTTGCCGGGCACGTCCCAGGTGATGACGGCGACGCCATCGGCGTTCTTCCGCATGGTGAAATCGGTCATTCGTTCTCTCCCTTCGTCGGGTAGGGGGTGCCGTCCAGATGCGTGTAGCCCGCATCCGTGGCCAGCATGTCGAGCCCCGGATAATGGCAGACGTTCTTGGGGATGCGGCTGCCCGCGATCAGATAGGTGGCGGGCTTGCCCGAGCGGTTCTTCAGCACATGCGCCACGGGAACGCCTGCCTTCCAGCAGCACCAGTCGCCGGGATGGATGACGGTCTCGCTCTCGTCCTCGATCACCGTCAGTTCGCCTTCCAGCATGTAGAGGAACTCGTCCTCGTGCTCCTCCCAGTGTTGCTGGCTGGACTGCTTTCCGGGGTGCAGCGTTTCCAGCGCGATGCCGAACTGCGTCAGCCCGCCTGCCTCGGTCAGGTGGCGATACGACAGGAAGCCGCGCCCCAGGTTCCACGGATCGGGATAACCCGAAACCGCCTCGGCAATCGGCACGCTGTCCTTGCGGAAGATCGCCATCACACCCGCTCGATGATGGTGGCCGCGCCCATGCCGGACGCGATGCACAACGTGGCAAGGCCGATGGTCTTGTCCTGACGCTCAAGCTCGTCCAGCAGGGTGCCGATGATGATCGCGCCGGTCGCGCCCAGCGGATGACCCAGGGCCATGGCGCCGCCGTTGACGTTGACCTTGGCGGGATCGACCTGGAAGGCCTGCATGAAGCGCAGGACCACGGCGGCAAAGGCCTCGTTCACCTCGAACAGGTCGATGTCGGAAATGGACATGCCGCTGTCGGCCAGGATCTTCTCGGTCACGGGGACCGGACCGGTCAGCATGATGGTGGGGTCGGTGCCGATCTTGGCTGTGGCGCGGATGCGGGCGCGGGGGCGCAGGCCGTGGGCCTTGCCGAATTCCTCATTCCCGATCAGCACGGCGGCGGCGCCGTCCACGATGCCGCTGCTGTTGCCCGCATGGTGGATGTGGTCGATCCGGTCCAGATGCGGATATTTCAGCATGGCGACCTTGTCGAAGCCGGGCATCACCTCGCCGATGTCCTTGAAGGCGGGCTTGAGCTTGGCCAGATCCTCCATCGTGGTGCCGGGGCGCATGTATTCGTCGCGGTCGAGGATGGTCAGGCCGTTCTGGTCCCTGACCGGCACGATGGAGCGGGCGAAGCGGCCTTCCTCCCACGCCGTGGCGGCGCGGCGCTGGCTTTCCACGGCCAACTTGTCGGCATCCTCGCGGGAAAAGCCGTATTCGGTCGCGATGATGTCGGCGCTGATGCCCTGCGGGACGAAATAGTGGTTCATTGCAACAGTGGGATCGACGGCAATGGCGGCGCCATCGCTACCCATGTGAACGCGGCTCATCATCTCGATTCCGCCGGCGATGTAGCCGTTGCCCGCACCCGCCTTGACCTGGTTGGCGGCAAGGTTCACGGCCTCCATGCCGCTGGCGCAGAAGCGGTTGATCGATAGACCAGGGATGCGTTCGTCGAGATCCGAGGCCAGCACGGCGGACCGCGCCAGGCAGCCGCCCTGTTCCTTGACCTGCGTGACATTGCCCCAGATCACGTCCTCGACCGCGTGGCCGTCCAGGTTGTTGCGGTCCTTGACGGCGTTGAGCAACCGGGCCGACAGCGCCAGCGCCGTGACTTCGTGCAGGCTGCCATCGAGGCGGCCCCTGCCGCGCGGCGTGCGGGCGGCGTCATAGATAAAGGCGTCGGTCATCTAGTCCTCCTTCGGCGCCCGGTCAGAGGGGTTGCCGGGCATCAAGTCATAGGGGTGTTTCCAGCCGGGCAGGGCGCTGATCGCGTCCAGCCAGCGGTTGATATAGAGCCAGTCCTTGCGGTCGAAGCCGAAGGGCTCGGGGTAGAACAGGTAGCCGCAGCAGGCGAAGTCCGCGATGGTGGGGAGATCGTCGGCGATCCAGTCGCGCGTGGACAGGTGGTCGTCCAGAACCTTGTAGGCGGCTTTCAGGCGGCCTTGCAGGTATTCCGCCGCGCCTGCCGGACGCTTGTCCGATGGCAGGAAGTTCAGCAGGAACCGCGCCGGTCCCGCCTGGCCAGAGAGCTTGTGGTTGTCGAACATCAGCCAGCGAAGCGTTTCGTTCCGGTTGTTGCCCATGAACTTGCCGGTCCGCTCGGCGATGTGCAGTTGGATGACGGCGGATTGCGTCAGCGTCAGGTCGCCTTCGCGAAAGACCGGAACCTCGCCCATGGCATTGATGGCACGAAAGGCAGGGCTGCGCGCCTCTCCACTGAAGAAATCGACATAGACGGGCGTCCAGTCATAGCCGGCAAGTTGCATCGTCAGCGCGGCCTTGTAGGCGTTGCCGGACTCGCCGAAGCACCAGAGTTGCGCGGTCATCCTGTTCCTCCAACCGCCGGGGGCTTCGCGCCCCCGGACCCCCGCGGGGTATTTCTGCAACGAAGAAGGCACGGATTAACCCTTCTTCAACCAGTAGAGCTTTATGCTGGTCACACGGTACAGGCTGGGGAGCCGATGACCGTCAACGGAGAAGTCGTCCCGGTTCTTGGCTGAGACATGCCGGACCGGCCGGGAGGCAGGAGGGGCCGGGACGCATCCGCTTCTTCGTTGTGCAAATACCCATTGCGTCCCCCTCCACCCTTGATCCGGTTCAGAAGGCTTCCGCCTCCAGTTCCATCACGGGTGCCGACCCCGACTGGATGCGCGCAAGATGCGTCCCTGTCATGGGTAGTTGCCGCTTCATGTAATAGCGTCCCGTGGCCAGCTTGGTCTTCAGGAAGGCCGGGTCGCCTTGGCCGGTGTTCAGTGCCTCCTGCGCAGCGACTGCCATCTGCGCCCACATCAGGCCAAGCGCGACATGGCCGAACAGGTGCATGAAGTCGTAGCTGCCCGACAGCGCGTCGTCCGGGTTCTTCATGCCGCGTTCCATGAAGAACATGGCGGCTGTCTGCAGATCCTTGGACGCGGCTTTCAGCGGAGCGACGAAGTCGGCGCCGATCGGCCCCTCGCCGTGCTGCTTGCAGAACGTCTTGACCATGTCGAAGAAGGCCATCACGTGCTTGCCGCCGTCCTGGGCCAGCTTGCGCCCGACCAAGTCCAGCGCCTGCACGCCGTTCGCGCCCTCGTAGATCATGGTGATCCGGGCGTCACGGACGAACTGGCTCATGCCATGTTCCTCGATATAGCCGTGGCCGCCGAAGACCTGCTGGGCCAGAACGGCCGTCTGGAACCCCTTGTCGGTCAGGAAGCCCTTGATGACCGGGGTCAGCAGCGACACCAGCCCCTCGGCATCCGCATCGCCGCCATGTGCCTTGTCGATCATGTGCGCGCCCCACAGGACCAGCATCCGGGCACCTTCCAGAAACGACTTCTGGTCCATGAGGCTGCGGCGGATGTCGGGATGGACGATCAGAGGATCGGCCGCGCCTGCGGCATTTTGGGCACCCGTCACGGCGCGGCCCTGCAGGCGATCCTTGGCATAGGCGACGGCGTTCTGATAGGCGGGCACCGCGCAGGCATAGCCTTGCAGGCCGACGCCAAGGCGGGCCTCGTTCATCATCGTGAACATCGCCCTCATGCCCTTGTGGATGTCGCCCAGCAGCCAGCCCTTGGCGTTGTCATAGTTCATCACGCAGGTGGCGTTGCCGTGGATGCCCATCTTGTGTTCCAGCGCGCCGACCGAGACGCCGTTGCGTTCCCCCAGGCTGCCGTCCGCGTTCACCAGGAACTTCGGCACGATGAACAGGCTGATGCCCCTGGTGCCCTCGCCCCCGCCCGGCGCCTTTGCCAGCACAAGGTGGATGACGTTTTCCGCGAGATCATGGTCCCCGGCCGAGATGAAGATCTTCTGGCCAGTGATCCTGTAGCTGCCGTCGTCCTGCGGCTCGGCCTTGGTGCGCAGGATGCCCAGGTCGGTGCCGCTGTGCGGTTCCGTCAGGTTCATGGTGCCGGTCCAGTCGCAGCTGACCATCTTGGGCAGGTAGGTCCGCTTCTGGTCCTCGGTTCCATGGGCGTGGATCGCGGAATAGGCGCCGTGGGTCAGGCCCTGGTACATGTTGAAGGCCATGTTGGCGCTGACGAACATCTCTCCCGTGGCGACGCCCATGACATAGGGCATCCCCTGGCCGCCATAGGCGGGGTCGCAGTCAAGCGCGGTCCAGCCGCCTTCTTTCATGGCCTCGAAAGCCTTGTCGAAGCCGTCGGGGGTGCGGACAACGCCGTTCTCCAGCCGGCAGCCCTGGCGGTCGCCCACGGCGTTCAACGGCGCAAGCACCTCGGTCGCCAGCTTTCCCGCCGCGTCAAGGATCGCCTCGGTGAAATCCGGGTCCAGATCCTCGTAGCCGGGCAGGCCGGATTGCGACAGCTTCAGGACGTCATGCAGCAGGAACTGCATGTCGCGGACTGGCGGGATGTAGATGGTCATGGCGCTACCCTGTGCTTTTGGCTTTGGACGCGGCGGCAAGCCGGGCTTCTGCATCGGAAAGCTGCGACTTGAGCTCGACGATCGCCTCGCTCAGGTCGGCATACTGACGTTCCATGTCCGCCAGACGCTGCCTGCCGACCGAGATGGTCGCGGCGATCTGGGCGTTGTTCGTGCCGCCGGGCTCGTAAAGCTCCAGCAGCTGGCGAAGTTCCTCGAGGCTGAAGCCGAAGCGCTTGCCGCGCAGGATCAGCGTCAGGCGTGCCCTGTCCCGGCGGTCGTACAGGCGATGCTGCCCGCGACGTTCAGGAAAGATCAGCTCGCGCGCTTCATAGAAACGCAGCGTGCGGGGGGTGACGCCGAACGCATCGCACATCTGGCGAATCGTCATCAGCTCGTCGGACATGGATCGCGGTTCCTCCTCATTCACCGTCTGCCGTCCTTGCCGACAGACATAGCGGCAAGTTGACGCGAACGTAAGCAAGACGCCGCGTCACAGAGGAAAGTCAAGGACATGTCTGACGCAGGGTCAACCCATCTTCCTCAATTCCTGGGCCGCCGTTTCCCGCAGGGCCTGGAGGTCGGCGCGCGCCGCGGTCAGTTCGGCGATCTGGTTGTCCAGCACTGTCAGCTGGCGGTCCGCCAAGTCGAGCCAGACCTGATACTGCTCGCGTGAGCCTTTCTGCTCGTAGATCAGCAGCCACTGCCGGATATCCTCGAGCGAGAAGCCGAAGCGGCGGCCGCGCAGGATCAGCGTCATGCGGGCGATTTCTCGGGGTCCGTAGAAGCGCGCGCGGCCTTCCTTACGGGGGCTCAGCAGTTCGATATATTCATAGTAGCGCAGCGTCCGGGGGGTCACGTCGAAGCGCGTGCACATATCCTTGAAGCTTATGGTCTGCTCGCCGGGCATTCGTCCTCCAATCCCGCGTGTCGCCGAAGGCTAGCTTGTCGGGAAGCACATCTCAACCTAAGCGACAAGGTTTCCACCGGGGGGCTTGAGCGAACAAGCCCCGGGCGGCTAGCGTGAAGCGAAAGAATGGAGAATGCGATGGCCCTGGGCCCCGACATGACCGAAAGCGACCAAAGGCGCATCGCGCAGCAGTTCATCGAGGCGATCCCCCATGCCCGCGCGCTGGCCCTGCGAGTCGATGGCCTAGGCGCGGGGACAGCCACGATCAGCATGCCCTGGGCCGAGCATCTGGTGGGCGATCCGCGCAGCGGGGTCGTGCATGGCGGCGTCGTGTCCGCGCTGATGGACACCTGTTGCGGGGCCGCGGTGATGGCCCATCCCCTGGGGCCGGCATCGACGGCGACTATCGACCTGCGGATAGACTACATGCGCTCGGCCTCCAAGGGGCAGCGGATCACGGCGCGGGCCGAATGCTATCACATGACCCGGACCGTGGCCTTTGTCCGTGCCGTGGCCCTGGACGAGGACGAGCAGAACCCCGTTGCCGCAGCGACCGGCGCCTTCACGGTGGAACGGTGATGGCCATGGATCGTCGCGAACCGCTGGACCAGATCAAGTCGCGCCGCGATTCGGCGCTGTCGGCCCTGGTGTCGGGCGTGCCCTATCTGGCCTGGCTGGGCATCCGCTTCGACCGGCGCGGGGACGAACTGACCGCCATCCTGCCCTATGACGAAAAACTGATCGGCAACCCCCTGCTGCCGGCACTGCATGGCGGCGTGACGGCGGCCTTTCTGGAAACCACCGCGATCATCGAGCTGGCATGGGCCGCGATGTGGGAGGACATGGAATCGGGCCGCTCGGTTCCCGACGCTGCCGTGTCGGCAAGCCCGCCGCGCCTGCCCAAGACCATCGACTTCACCGTGGACTACCTGCGCAGCGGGTTGCCGCGCGATGCCTATGCCCGGGCAAGGGTGGTCAGGTCGGGGCGGCGATATGCAAGTGTCCAGGTCGAGGCCTGGCAGGACAACCGCTCTCGGCTGCTGGCGCAGGCGACGGGACATTTCCTGATGCCGCAGGGCTAGGGCGGCCGTGTCCCGGACCGAGCCACTGACCCACCAGCGGGTGCTGGCGATCGCGCTGCCCATCGTGGCGTCGAATGCCACGGTTCCCCTGCTGGGCCTGGTCGATACCGGCGTCATCGGCCAGCTTGGCCGACCCGAGGCGATCGGCGCCGTCGCCATCGGCGCGGTCGTCCTGACTTCGATCTACTGGATCTTCGGGTTTCTGCGGATGGGAACCTCGGGCCTGGTGGCGCAAAGCCGGGGGGCGGGCGATCCGGCCGAGGGCGGGGCACATCTGCTGCGGGCCCTTGCCATCGCGGGTGTCGCGGGGGCGTGCTTCATCCTGCTCCAGGGTGTGGTCTTCCGGGCAGCCTTCGGCATCGCGCCGACCTCGGCTGTGGTCGAAGGGCTGGCGCGGGACTATCTGGCGATCCGCATCTGGGGGGCGCCGGCCACCATCGCGCTTTATGCCCTGACCGGCTGGCTGATCGCGGTCGAGCGCGCCAAATCGGTCCTGCTGCTGCAACTGGTCCAGAACGGGCTGAACGCGGCTTTGTCGGTCTGGTTCGTCCTGGGCCTTGACCTGGGCGTGCCGGGCGTCGCCGCCGCGACGCTTTTGTCCGAATATTGCGGGCTGCTGCTGGGGCTGTGGATGACCCGGCGTGCCATGGCGCAGGGGCTGACGGCGGCGGGGCTTTTCGCGCGCGCGAAGCTGGGCCGGCTGGCGCGCGTGAACAGCGACATCATGATCCGGTCCGTCCTGCTGCAGGCCAGCTTCACCAGCTTCGTCTTCCTGGGCGCCCGGCATGGCGACGTGACGCTGGCCGCGAACCAGGTGCTGCTGCAGTTCCTGTCGGTCACCGCCTATGCCCTGGACGGCTTCGCCTTCGCCGCCGAAAGCCTGGTGGGGCAGGCGGTCGGCGCGCGCAGGCCCGGCGGCGTCCGCAAGGCCTCGGTCCTCACATCGGTCTGGGGCATCGGCGGGGCTGCGGTGCTTGCCTTGGCTTTCTGGCTGGGAGGCGGGGCGGTCATCGACCTGCTGACGACCTCGCCCGAAGTCCGGGTCGAGGCGCGCCGCTATCTTCCGTGGCTGGGGCTTGCGCCGCTGGTCGGCGTGGCGGCGTGGATGCTGGACGGCATCTTCATCGGGGCGACCCTGACGCGGGACATGCGGCTGGCGATGATCTGGTCGGCGCTGGTCTTCCTTGCCGCCGTCCTGCTGCTGCCGCCGGTCTGGGGCAATCACGGGTTATGGGCGTCGCTGATGGCCCTGAACCTGTCGCGCGGCATCACCATGGCGCTGCGCTATCCCCGCGCCGAGGCGGCGGCTGCCTGAAGGGCGGGGCAGGGCGGCCCCGTCCTGGAACCTCACGCGCCGATCATTCGGTCTCGTCGATGATCTGGCGGCGGGCCTTTTCCATCAGTTCGGCCATCTTCGTGCGGATCTCCGATTCGCCCGCCTTTCCTTCCAGGTCGGCGGCAAGCCTGCGGTAGACGTCGTGATCGCCCGATCCGCCGACGTCGCCGGTCACGACGCTCAGCGCATAGGCGCGGGCCTCGTCGCCGTGCTTGTCCAGCAGGCCCGCGGCCCATTCGCCCAGCATCCGGTTGCGGCGGGCTTCGGCCTTGAAGCGCAGTTCCGCATCATGGGCGAACTTCGCCTCGTAGCCGCGTTCGCGGTCGTCGAAGGTAGTCATCTTGGCCTCCGTGGTTGGCTTGGCAAGGATCTTAGCCCGGCCACGGGCGCTTGCAAGCCTCTCGTATTGCCCCCGGTGCCGCTTGTAAGGTAAGGCCCGTGAGATAAGGGACATGCGAAAGGACGCCCGCCATGGCACCGCGCCGCAAGAAAGTTTACGAAGGCAAGGCGAAGATCCTGTACGAAGGCACCGAGCCCGGCACGCTGGTCCAGTATTTCAAGGACGACGCGACCGCCTTCAACGCGCAGAAGAAGGCCGTGATCGAGGGCAAGGGCGTCCTGAACAACCGCTTGTCCGAATTCTTCATGAACGGGCTGACGAACATCGGCGTCCCCAACCACTTCATCCGCCGCATCAACATGCGCGAGCAGCTGATCCGCCAGGTGGAAATCGTGCCGTTGGAAGTGATCGTGCGCAACTTCGCCGCAGGCTCCCTGTCCAAGCGGCTGGGCATCGAGGAAGGCACCCTGCTGCCGCGTCCCATCGTCGAATACAGCTTCAAGAACGACGAACTGGGCGACCCGATGGTGTCCGAGGAATACATCATTGCTTTCGGCTGGGCGACCCAGCAGGACCTGGACGACATCGTGTCGCTGGCGCTGCGCGTCAACGACTTCCTGTCGGGTGTCTTCTACGGCGTCGGCATCAAGCTGATCGACTTCAAGATCGAGATCGGGCGCGTCTGGGACAACGACTTCATGCGGCTGATCGTCGCGGACGAGATCAGCCCCGACAGCTGCCGCCTTTGGGACATGAAGACCGGCCAGAAGCTGGACAAGGACGTGTTCCGCCGCGACCTGGGCAACCTGACCGACGCCTATACCGAGGTCGCGCGTCGCTTGGGCCTGATGCCCGCCAACACGACCAGCCTGAAACCGACTGCGATCAACTAAAAGGAAAGACGCCATGAAAGCCCGTGTCACGATCATGCTGAAGGATGGCGTCCTTGACCCGCAGGGCGAGGCGATCCGCCATGCGCTTGGCGGCCTGGGCCACAAGGGCGTCGCGGGCGTGCGCCAGGGCAAGCTGATCGAGCTGGATCTGGACGCCTCCGATGCGGCACAGGCCAAGGCCGAGGTCGAGAAGATGTGCGAAGGCCTTCTGGCCAACACCGTGATCGAGAAATACTCGGTCGAGATCGTCTGACGCTGCGGCAACCTGCGTTTATCGGCAGGTTGCCACGCAGACCCCGTTGCAAAAGCGCCGGGATTGTCGCCCAATGCGCCGATGATGAACGACAAAACCGTTTCGACCGATACCGCGCCCGTGATCCGGATCCAGGGGCTTCACAAGGCCTATGGTTCGGTCGAGGTGCTGAAGGGCGTCTCGATGACCGCGCCGCGCGGTCATGTGGTCAGCCTGATCGGATCGTCGGGATCGGGCAAGTCCACGCTGCTGCGCTGCTGCAACCTTCTGGAAAACAGCCAGGCCGGCGAGATCAGCTTCGAAGGCGAGGCCGTGCGCTGGAAGGGGCAGGGCGCCACGCGCGTGCCCGCCGACCGGGCGCAAGTGATGCGGTTCCGCACCAACCTGTCGATGGTCTTCCAGCAGTTCAACCTGTGGTCCCACATGACGATCCTCCAGAACGTCATGGAGGCGCCGGTGACGGTCCTGGGCGAGGATCGCGCGGCTGTCGAGGCCCGCGCCCGGATGCTGCTGGACAAGGTCGGCATCGGCGCCAAGGCCGATGCCTGGCCCGCCCAGCTTTCCGGCGGCCAGCAGCAGCGCGCCGCCATCGCCCGCGCCCTGTGCATGAACCCCAAGGCGCTGCTGTTCGACGAACCGACAAGCGCGCTGGACCCTGAACTGCAGCAGGAAGTGGTGCGCGTCATCAAGGATCTGGCTGCCGAACACCGCACCATGATCATCGTGACCCATGACATGCGTCTGGCCGCCGATGTCAGCGACCACGTGGTCTTCCTGCACCAGGGGCTGATCGCCGAGGAAGGCCCGCCAGACCAGCTTTTCGGCGCGCCCCGCACGGATCGGCTGCGCCAGTTCCTTAGTGCCTCGGCGCACTGACAAGACGACCAACAGGAGAAGACAGAGAATGAAGACACTGCTGATCGCCGCGACGGCCCTTGCGATGACTGCCGGCATGGGACAGGCCCAGACCGTCCGCATGGGGACCGAGGGCGCCTATCCTCCGTACAACTTCATCGACGAGAGGGGCGAGGTCGCGGGCTTCGAGCGGGAACTGGGCGACGAGCTTTGCAAGCGCGCGGAACTGGAATGCACCTGGGTCAAGAACGACTGGGATTCGATCATCCCGAACCTGGTGTCGTCGAACTATGACACGATCATGGCCGCGATGAGCATCAACGAGGAACGCAAGGCGGTGATCGCCTTCACGCAGGATTACCTGCCGCCCGCGCCGTCGTCCTATGCCGCGCTTGAAGACGGGGTCGACCTGGAAGGCGGCGTGATCGCGGTTCAGACGGGCACCGTTCAGGCGTCCTATATCGCCGAAACCGGCGCCACGCTGCTGGAATTCCCGAACATCGACCAGGTCCTTGCCGCCGTCCGCAACGGAGAGGCCGACGCGGGCTTCGGCGACCACGAGGTCATGCGTCCCTTTGTCGAGGACAGCAATGACCTGGTCTTCGTGGGCGAGCAGGTGAAGCTGGACGAGGGCATCGGCGTCGGCCTGCGCCAGTCCGACACCGAGCTGCTGGGGAAATTCGATGCCGCCATTGCCTCGATGAAAGAGGACGGCAGCCTCAACGAGATGATCAAGAAGCATTTTGGCGACGACGCGCAGACCTACGAATGATCTGACCGCCGCGGGCGATCCGCGGCGGCCTTCAGGGCGAAGTGAATGTTTTCATATTGCAGCGACCCATCGGTGCTGGAGGGGCTTGCCTGGTTGTCATGCTATCTGACGACCGGCACGCACCTGCTGTTCTACGCCAGCTTCGGGACGGTCCTGCTGCTGCTGGCGATCACGGCCCCCATCGCGCTGCTGTTCGGCTATGGCGGCGCGATGGCGTCCCGCTCGCGGGTCGCGCCGCTGCGGTGGTTCGGCACGATCTACACCTCGATGGTGCGCGGCGTGCCCGACATCATCTTCTTCCTGTTCGTGCCCATCGCGCTGGATCAAGGCCTGGAATGGCTGCGCCACAAGGCGCTGTGCGACAGCGACGCGCCGGTGCGGCAGGGCAACGACTTCGTGGTCTGCGCAGCGGCCAAGCTGCCGCTTTCCACCAGCCCCGAATGGGTCCATGACATCTATGCCATGACGCTGGCGGTGATCGCCTTCTCGGTCGTCTTCGGCGCCTTTGCGGCCAACGTGCTTCACGGCGCCATGCAGGCCGTGCCCCGCGCGCAGCTGGAAACGGCGGAAGCTTACGGCATGACGCCCCCCCAGGTCACGCGGCGCATCCTGGTCCCGCAGATGTGGACCTATGCGCTGCCGGGCCTGTCGAACCTGTGGATGATCCTCATCAAGGCGACGCCTCTGCTGTTCCTGCTGGGGATCGAGGATATCGTCTATTGGGCGCGCGAGTTGGGCGGGGCCAAGACGCGGTCCTTCGCCTATCCGCATCCCGACTGGCGGCTTTACTATTTCCTTGTCGTGCTGGTCTTCTATCTGCTGATGACCTGGATCTCGGAACGGGTGCTGGGCCGGGTGACCGCGCGCCTGACCCGGGGTCAGGCCACCATGGCGGGCGAAGCGCAGCGCAAGGCGGGTGCACTATGACCTGCGCGCAGACGATCCTGGACTATGGCCTGCGGTCGCTGGGCATCGGCGAACGGCTGTTGCCCCGTTCCGATTTCACGCTGTGCCAGCAAGTCACGCTGATCGGGTCAGGGCTGATCTGGAACCTCTATTTCGCGTTCTTCGCGCTGCTGTTCGGCTTCTTCCTGGCGACCGGGCTGGCGCTGGCCAAGACCAGCGCGAACTCCTGGTTGCGCAAGCCCGCCAACGCCTTCATCTTTCTGTTTCGCGGCAGCCCATTGTTCATCCAGTTTTTCCTGGCCTACGAGGCGCTTGTCCTGCTGCCCCGCGCGGGCGTGGAAATCCTTGGCCTGACCGTCGCCACAAGCTGGCTGGCCAAGGCCTGGGCCGGGGCGCTGATCGTGCTGACGCTGAACACCGCCGCCTATTCCGCGCAGATCTTCCACGGCGCGCTGATGGCGGTCCCCAAGGGCGATATCGAGGCCGCCGAAGCCTATGGTATGACCGGCTGGACCAAGTTCCGCCGCATTCTCTGGCCCACGATGCTGCGCCTTGCCTGGCCGTCCTACACGAACGAGGCGATCTTCCTGTTCCACGCCACGACGCTGGTGTTCTTTTCCGGCTTCCCGGCCTTCCAGCAGAGGGGCGACAGCCTGTATTACGCCAGCTATTTCGCGGGCCAGACCTTCAACCCCTTCGTGGCCTATCCAATCGTGGCGGGTTATTTCATCCTGTGCACCCTTGCGCTGATCGCGCTGTTCGGCATCGTCAACCGGCGCCTGAACCGGCATCTGCCCGGCACCGTCAAGCGGGTTCGATACCGCCCGCAAATCTTCCGGTGATCCATGGACTGGCTGAAAGAACATCCCGAGGTCAAGACCATCCGCGTCGCCGCGGCCGACCTGAACGGGGTCGCGCGGGGCAAGCGAATCCCGGCCCGCTATGCCGGGAAGCTCCTGGAGGAGGGGACCAAGTTTCCCTTCTCGGTCCTCAACCTGGACATCTGGGGCGAGGATGTCGAGGACAGCCCCCTGGTCTTCCAGATCGGCGACCCGGACGGGCTGCTGCTGCCCACGGAACGCGGCTTCCTGCCAATGCCCTGGCTGGACGCCCCCACGGCGCTGCTGCCCTTGTGGATGTTCCACCTGGACGGCCGCCCCTACGAGGGCGATCCCCGGCAGGCGTTGGCCCGCGTGGTCGAGCGCTATAAGGAGGCCGGGTTGACCCCGGTGGTGGCGACCGAGCTGGAGTTCTTCCTGATCGACGACTCTGGCCGCCAGTTGCGCGTGCCCCCAAGCCCCCGTTCCGGCAAGCGCCGCACGGGGGGCGAGGTTCTTTCCCTGCGGGCGCTGGATGCCTTCGACCAGTTCTTCACCACGCTCTACGACGCCTGCGAGGCGATGGACATTCCCGCCGACACCGCGATCTCGGAAGCGGGGCCGGGCCAGTTCGAGATCAACCTGATGCACCAGGCCGATCCCCTGAAGGCAGCGGACGACAGCTGGCTGTTCAAGATGCTGGTCAAGGGGATCGCGCGGCAATACGGCTTTGCGGGCAGCTTCATGGCCAAGCCCTACGAGGCCTTCTCGGGGAACGGGATGCATATGCATTTCTCGATCCTTGACCAGTCGGGTCGCAACATCTTCGACAACGGCGGCGAGGAAGGGACGGCGGCCCTGCGCCATGCCGTTGCCGGATGCCTGCGCGCCATGCCCGGATCAACGCTGCTGTTCGCGCCGCACGAAAACAGCTACGACCGGCTTGTTCCCAATGCCCATGCGCCGACCGGCATCGGCTGGGCTTACGAAAATCGCACGGCCGCAATCCGCATTCCCTCATCGGGTCCAAAGGCCCGGCGGATCGAGCATCGCGTGGCGGGCGGCGACGTGAACCCCTATCTCACGGTGGCGGCGATCCTTGGGGCAGCGCTGAACGGCATCCTAGATCGTCTCGAAGCGCCGGAGCCTTTCAAGGGCAATGCCTATGACCAGCGGCTGGACCAACTCCCCGCGACATGGGGCGAGGCGATTGATGCCTTCCATGACTGCCCCGAGATCCGGCGCATCTTCCCCAGCCACCTCATCGAAAATTTCGTGATGACCAAGCGGCAGGAACTGCACTACATGGCTGAACTGTCGGACGAGGAAACGGTCGAGCTGTATCTCGACACCGTGTGAGTTGTTCCGGCCGGCATAAAACTTCCTTTCGGCCGGATCCGCTTCCTTTCTGACAACCATTAAACTGCCATCGTTGCGACGTGAACTTTGATTCTATAACGGACTCAGAGTGTTGCTTTTTTCTTCTGTGAGCTAAGCTTTAGCTTTCACTGATCATGCTCATTCTCCGGTTTGGCTTGACGGCCGTTATGAGCACCTGCATGTCTTACTGACTGACCTGGGTCCTTCCTGAACTTCAGCATCCCTAACGATCCAGCCGGCCGGGCTCTTGTCCGTAATCCGGCGGACTGATCAGCCGAGGAACCGTAACCACCCGATTTCGCCCGCCTGCCTGAGCGTGGGGTGATCGGCTAAGGCACGTGTATAGCGACGTCGTTAACGACGTGTCTT
>NZ_JAFNAW010000053.1 GCF_017356265.1 Paracoccus fontiphilus
GCGGCCGACACGGCAGCGCCCGCCACCGATGCGACTGACGCCCCCGCCGCCGAGGCTCCGGCCGTCGAGCCTGTCGCGCCCCCGGCCGCACCGGCACCTGCCGCGCCTGCGCCCACTCCGGCGAACTGATCCACACCACACCTAGGGGCGGGTTTTCCCGCCCCCACATCAACTTGCGGCACATTGCGGCCACGGGGCGAATCGGCTATAGCTTGACTCCCGTGATGCTGGTCGTTCGGCGACCCGCAACCAGATACCATTTGCGAAATCACGGGGGCCTCATGGCGCGTTACATCTTCATCACCGGCGGCGTCGTGTCCTCGCTCGGCAAGGGCCTGGCCTCGGCGGCACTGGGCGCGCTGCTGCAGGCCCGCGGCTTCACCGTGCGGCTGCGCAAGCTGGACCCCTATCTGAACGTCGATCCCGGCACCATGTCGCCCTTCGAACATGGCGAGGTCTTCGTGACCGACGACGGCGCGGAAACTGACCTGGACCTGGGCCATTACGAACGCTTCACGGGCGTGTCGGCGCGGCGCACGGACAGCGTGTCCTCGGGGCGCATCTATTCCAACGTGCTGGAAAAGGAACGGCGCGGCGAATACCTGGGCAAAACCATCCAGGTGATCCCCCACGTCACCAACGAGATCAAGGACTTCATCGCCATCGGCGACGACGAGGTCGATTTCATGCTGTGCGAGATCGGCGGCACGGTGGGCGACATCGAGGGTCTGCCCTTCTTCGAGGCGATCCGCCAGTTCACCCACGAGCGCCCGCGCGGCCAGTGCATCCTGATGCACCTGACGCTGCTGCCCTATCTGTCGGCGTCGGGCGAACTCAAGACCAAGCCCACCCAGCACAGCGTCAAGGAACTGCAATCCATCGGCCTTGCCCCCGACGTGCTGGTGTGTCGCAGCGAACACCCGATCCCGGAAAAGGAACGCGCCAAGATCGCGCTGTTCTGCAACGTCCGCCCCGATGCCGTGATCCCCGCCTATGACCTGAAGTCGATCTACGAGGCGCCGCTCGCCTATCACCGCGCGGGCCTGGACCGCGCCGTTCTGGACGCCTTCCAGATCAGCCCCGCCCCGCGTCCCGACCTGTCCAAGTGGGAGGACGTGATGGACCGGCTTGAGAATGCCGAGGGCCAGGTGAACATCGCGATCGTGGGCAAGTACACGCAGCTTGAAGATGCCTACAAGTCCATCGCCGAGGCGCTGACCCATGGCGGCATGGCCAACCGCGTCCGCGTCAAGGCCGACTGGGTGGACAGCGAGAAGCTGGAAGGCGAAGGCGCGCATCTTCTGGACGGCTACCACGGCATCATCGTGCCGGGCGGTTTCGGCGAGCGCGGCACCGAGGGGATGCTGGCGGCCGCGAAATACGCGCGCGAGAAGAAGGTGCCCTACCTGGGCATCTGCCTGGGGATGCAGATGGCCGTGATCGAGGCCGCGCGCAACCTGGCCGGAATGCCCGACGCGGGCTCCGAGGAATTCGACCACGAGGCGGGCAAGACGCGCTTCACGCCGGTCGTCTATCACCTCAAGGAATGGGTGCAGGGCAACTATACCGTGCAGCGCAAGGTGACGGACGACAAGGGCGGCACCATGCGGCTGGGCGCCTATACCGCCATCCTGACGCCCGAGTCGAAGATCAGCGAGGTTTATGGCGGCGCCGTGGAAATCGAGGACCGCCACCGCCACCGCTACGAGGTGGACGCGACCTATCGCGACCAGCTGGAACAGGCGGGCCTGTGCTTTTCGGGCATGTCGCCCGACGGCAAGCTGCCCGAGGCGGTCGAATATGCCGACCACCCCTGGTTCATCGGCGTGCAGTCCCACCCGGAACTGAAGTCCAAGCCCTTCGAGCCCGCGCCGCTGTTCGCGGGCTTCGTGCGGGCGGCGATGGACATGGGGCGGCTGGTCTAGGGACGCGACCGGCAGCCAATCCTTTCCCGATCGGCCCGAAGGGTCGGCGGGACGGCCATCCGCCCCATTCGCGCCAAGGCTGACCAGACCCTCGCCCGGTCAGCCTCTTTCCTATGCCTCGCCCGCCTGCTGTTCCCGCGGCGGCCGTCCCACGATGTCCCGCAGGGCATCCAGCTCGATGAAGTTGTCCGCCTGCCTGCGCAGGTCGTCCGCGATCATGGGCGGCTGGCTGCGGATGGTCGAGACGACCGAGACGCGGACGCCCTGGCGCTGCAGCGCCTCGATCAGGGGGCGGAAGTCTCCGTCGCCGGAAAACAGCACGGCATGGTCCAGCCTGGGGGCAAGCTGCATGGCGTCGATGGTCAGTTCGATGTCCATGTTGCCCTTGACCTTACGACGGCCCATCGTGTCGGTGTATTCCTTGGCAGGCTTGGTCACGACGCAGTAGCCGTTGTAGTGCAGCCAGTCGACCAGGGGGCGGATCGGGGAATAATCCTCCCCTTCCATCAGGGCGGTGTAGTAATAGGCGCGCATCAGCTTGCCGCGGCGGTCGAATTCCTGTCGCAACAGCTTGTAGTCGATGTCGAAGCCCAACGCCTTCGCCGAGGCGTAAAGGTTGGCTCCGTCGATGAAGATCGCCAGGCGATCATCCTTGTAAAACATTATCATTGCCTTCAATGAGACTGCTCGTTCAAGACAAGGACCAGCCATGGTGAGGAACATGGCGCAAACGGTCCTGCCGCATCATCTTCATAGAACGAACGGGTCCCATGGAAAACTTGTCTTTCGGTATCATTGCCTTGGGGGGGAATCTTCCGACCGCGGCAGGCGATCCGTCGCACGTGCTGCATGAAGCCCTGGCGATCCTGCACGCCGAGCGGGACATTTCGATAGCGGCTGTCAGCCGCGTCTGGCGCACGCCCGCCTTTCCGCCCGGCTCCGGGCCGGAATTCGCCAATGCCGTCGCGACGATCCGCACGATCCTGCCGGCACCCGATCTTCTGGCCCGCCTTCACGGGATCGAGGCGCGCCTGGGCCGCGACCGCAGCACGGGCCGGTGGTCCGCGCGGGTTCTGGACCTGGACCTGATCGCGCTTGACGACCTTGTGCTGCCCGATGCCGCCACCGTGCGGGACTGGATCGCCCTGCCGCTGGCCCGCCAGCGGGTCGAGACGCCCGGCTGCCTGATCCTGCCGCATCCGCGGATGCAGGATCGCGGCTTCGTCCTGGCACCCCTGGCCGAGATCGCGCCCGGTTGGCGCCACCCCTTGACCGGGAAGACCGTCTCGCGGATGCTGGCGGAACTGGATGCCGAAGACCTGAAGGCCATGACGCCGCTGCCCCCGGGCACCGGCCTGTTCCTTCCTTGACATTTCCACGGGTGACGTCCAGAACCTCGGTTTCGCCCCGGATTTCCGATTCGCAACTGCACAGGTGAGACATGGCCCGCGTAACGGTTGAAGACTGCGTCGACAAGGTCCCGAACCGCTTTGATCTGGTGATGCTGGCCTCGCATCGCGCGCGTGAAATCGCCGCCGGCAGCGCGCCGACGGTGGACCGCGACAACGACAAGAACCCGGTCGTGGCCCTGCGCGAGATCGCCGAGGAAACGCAGCCCGTGGACGAGCTGCGCGAACGCATGATCGAATCGACCCAGACCCAGATCGAGGTCGACGAGCCCGAGGAAGACGCCATGGCCCTGCTGCTGGGCGCCGAGGTCGACCGCCCCAAGCCCGCCGACGAGGAATCCGAGGAGCGGATGCTGCGCATGATGCTGGAAGCCAACCAGCGTTGAGGCATCGGAAAGGGGTCTTCGGCAGGCTATGATCGACGTCGAAGACCTTATCGCGCTTGTCCGCAACTACAACCCGCGCAGCAACGCCGCCCTGATGCGCGATGCCTATGAATACGGGATGCGGATGCACGAAGGGCAGTTCCGCCATTCGGGCGAGCCCTATTTCACCCATCCCATCGCCGTCGCCGCCATCCTGACCGAGATGCGGCTGGACGACGCGACCATCGTCACCGCCCTGCTGCACGACACGGTCGAGGACACGCGGTCCACCAAGGAAGACCTTGCGGCCACCTTCGGGGACGAGATCGCCGATCTGGTCGATGGCGTCACCAAGCTGACCAACCTGGAACTGTCCTCGGCGCAGTCCAAGCAGGCGGAAAACTTCCGCAAGCTGTTCATGGCCATGTCGCGCGACCTGCGCGTGATCCTGGTCAAGCTGGCCGACCGGCTGCACAACATGCGCACCATCCGGTCCATGCGTCCCGAAAAGCAGGTCAAGAAGGCCCGCGAGACGATGGACATCTATGCGCCCCTGGCCGGGCGCATGGGGATGCAATGGATGCGCGAGGAGCTGGAAGACCTCGCCTTCAAGGTCATCAACCCCGAGGCGCGCAATTCCATCATCCGCCGCTTCGTCAGCCTGCAGCGCGATTCGGGCGACATCATCGGCGCGATCACCGCCGACATCCGCACCGAACTGGAACGCGAGGGGATCGAGGCGACCGTCTTTGGCCGCGCCAAGAAGCCGTTCTCCGTGTGGCGCAAGATGCAGGAAAAGCAGCTGGCCTTCTCGCGGCTGTCCGACATCTACGGCTTTCGCATCATCACCCGGTCGGAAATGGACTGCTATCGCGCGCTTGGCGTGATCCACCACCGCTGGCGCGCGGTGCCGGGGCGGTTCAAGGACTACATCAGCCAGCCGAAGTCCAACGGCTACCGCTCGATCCACACCACCGTGTCGGGCCGCGACGGCAAGCGCGTCGAGGTGCAGATCCGCACCCGCCAGATGCACGAGGTGGCCGAATCCGGCGTCGCCGCCCACTGGGCCTATCGCGACGGCACCCGCACCAAGAACCCCTTCGCCGTCGATCCCGCCGAATGGATCGACAGCCTGGCCGACCGCTTCGAGGGCGAGGACCACAACGAGTTCCTGGAAGCCGTCAAGCTGGAGATGTACCAGGACCAGGTCTTCTGCTTCACGCCTAAGGGCGACGTGATCCAGTTGCCCAAGGGCGCGACGCCCATCGACTTCGCCTATGCGATCCACACGCGGCTGGGCAATTCCTGCGTCGGCGCCAAGGTGGACGGCATCCGCGTGCCCTTGTGGACGCGGCTGAAGAACGGCCAGTCGGTGGACATCATCGCGGCCTCCGGTCAGCGCCCGCAATCGACCTGGCTCGACATCGTCGTGACCGGCCGCGCCAAGGCCGCGATCCGCCGGTCCCTGCGCGAGGAGGACCGCGACCGCTTCATCCGCCTGGGCCGCGAACTGGTGCGCGTCAGCTTCGAACACGTGGGCCGCAAGGTCACCGACAAGGCCCTGCGCACCGCCGCCAAGCAGATGGGCCTGGCCGACGCGGACGAGCTGCTGGCCCGGATCGGCAGCGCCGAGAATTCGGCCAAGGAGGTTCTGCAGGTCCTCTGGCCCGACCTTGCCGCCCACCAGGACGAGATCGACGGCGCCCGCCCCTTCGCCGGGGTCGAGGCGGATGCGGACTTCAAGCGCGCCCCCTGCTGCAAGCCCCTGCCCGGCGAACGCATCGTCGGCATCACCTATCGCGGCAAGGGCGTGGTGATCCATGCCATCGACTGCCCCGTCCTGGCGGAATACGAGGACAGCCCCGACCGCTGGGTCGATGTGCAATGGCGCGCAGGCCGCCATCCGGCCGCCTATTCGACCCTGCTGAGCCTGACGATCCGCCACGATGCGGGGGTGCTTGGCCGCATCTGCAGCCTGATCGGGGCGCAGGGGGCCAATATCTCGAACCTGGAGTTCAAGGACCGCAAGCCCGACTTCTACCGCATCGAGGTCGAGGTCGAGTTGCGCGACCAGGAACACCTGCATAACTTGCTGACGGCGCTGGAAGCGGAAAGCGACGTGGCGCAGGTCGCCCGCATCCGCGACGCGGCCATGAAACCCTGACGCGGGCTGCCGCATTCGGTCAACGGGGGATTGCAAGGTGTTCAAGCGAACCAAGCCGCGCAGCTACGGCCAGATCCTGACGGAACTGATCTATCCGCCCGGCGGGATTCGCCGGGGCACCACCTATCTGTGGCACCGCCTGCGCCGCCTGCCCGACCAGCCGCACCGGATCGCCCGGGGCATCGCCGCCGGGGTGTTCCTGTCCTTTTCGCCGTTGCACGGCTTTCACTTCATCGTCGCCGCGCTGGTCTGCCTGGCGATCCGGGGCAACGTGCTGGCGGCCTTCGTGGGCACCTTCGCGGGCAACCCGCTGACGACACCGTTCATCGCGCTGGGGGCGGTCGGCCTGGGACGGACGCTGCTTGGCCTGCCCGGCGACATGTCCCCGCAACAGATCTTTCGCGAATTCGCCCATGCCACGTCCGAGACCTGGCACAACATCATGTCCGCCATCGGCCCCGGCCCGACCAGCTGGAGCGGCCTGTCCGAATTCTGGCAGGAAATCTTCCTGCCCTATGCCGTCGGCGGGGCGGTCCTGGGCGGGATCGCCGCGGTTCTGTCATTCTACGCGACGATTCCCATCGTGCGGCGCTATCACCGGCGCAAGGCGCAGGCGATGGCCAAGCGGATCGCGCGCGTGCAAAACGCTCCGGACAGGGGCGACGGCTGACGCGGTTTCATGCCGCTGTCACGCGCGCGCCGCATGGTTGTCAGCTTTTCCGCCTAGCAGGTCATCTTCGGACATGAAGAAGGACCCCGACCATGCGCCTGACCCTTGCCCTGCTGGCCTGTTCCGCCGCAGCCCCCGCCCTTGCCGAGGAGCGGTTCCCCGCCATCCTGGCCGGTCACGCGATCCTGCCGGCCTTCACGATGGTGACGCCCCCCGCTGCTGCGCCGCGCGACCTGTGGGTGTCGGGCAAGTTCACCGGCAAGCAGCGGAACGAAGACCCGATGACGGTTGAAGGGGACGTGGGCAAGGCCTATGGCGGGCACAGGACGGGCATCTCGCTGCCCTTCATCGGGCAGCCTGTGCAGGGCATGTCGGGCCTTGCCATGAACCGGGACCGCGATGGCAGCTGGTTCGCCCTGACCGACAACGGCTTTGGCAGCAGGATCAACAGCCCCGATGCGATGCTGTTCTTCCACCGGATGCAGCCGGACTTCGACACCGGCAAGGTGGCCCGCCTGGAAACCGTGTTCCTGCGCGATCCCGACCGCAAGGTGCCCTTCCGCATCGCCAACGAGGCGACCGAAGGCCGCTATCTCACCGGCGCCGACTTCGATCCCGAAAGCATCCAGTTCCTGAACGACGAGTTGTGGATCGGGGACGAGTTCGGCCCCTATGTCCTGCGCGTCGCCCGCGACGGGCGCGTGCTGTCCGTCCACGGGACCACGCTGGACGGCAACGCCGTGGCCGGGCCGGATACGCCCGGCGTCGTCGTTCCCGCGCAGCCCGGCACCGACTTCCAGGCCCAGCGCTCGGGCGGCTATGAAGGCATGGCCCTGCAACCGGGAACGAACCTGCTGTGGGCCATGCTGGAAAAGCCGCTGCTGGGAAGCGACGGCCAACCCGAGGGCGGTTTCCTGCGCGTCATGACCTTTGACACCGGTGCGGCCGACTGGACCGGCGACAGCCACCGCTTCCGCCTGTCGGACGGGGCGACCGCCATCGGCGATTTCAACTTCATCGACGATACCCGCGCCCTGGTGATCGAGCGCGACAATGGCGAGGGCGACGCCGCCCGCGCCTGCGCCGAGGGCACGGCCGACCAGTCCGCCTGCTATCCCCAGCCCGCCCGCGTCAAGAACGTGGTGCTTGTCGATACCGCCAGCACGGACGCGGACGGCTTCATCCGCCGCATCGGCCATGTCGACCTGCTGGACATCGCCGATCCCGATGGCAAGGCACCGGAAGGCATGGCCTCGACCGAGGGCAGGTTCGCCTTCCCCTTCTTCACCATCGAGGACGTGGCCCGCGTCGACGACACGCACATCCTGATCGCCAACGACAACAACCTGCCCTTCTCGGGCGGGCGCGAGATCGGCAAGGCGGCGGACAACGAGTTCATCCTGCTGTCCGTGCCGGAACTGCTGGCGGCGCGATAGCCCCAGCCGGATGTGGCAGGGGCGGGGGCAGCCTGTCCCCGCCTTCCGATCCCCGCCAGTGCCTGCCCCCGCCCCCCGGCCGGATGCGGATCGCCCGGCCGCAGGTTCCGCACGCCCCGCCCAGGATGGTCGCGGGCCGAGGCCACGGGAAAGCCCTCAGGCGTCAATCCGGCGCCAGTCTGCCTCGATCCGGTCCCGGGCCGTCTTCAGGGCCGGATGGGCCGCATCGATGTCCGCGGCCGCCGAGAGGTGGCCGACGACATTCTCGCGATCTCCCGTGTGGTTGTAGATGTTGGCCTTGGCGACAAGCGCCAGGATGTCGCGCGGGTCCGCTTTCAGGGCCTCGTCATAGGCCTGAAGGGCTGCCGTCCAGTCCTTTCGAAGAAAATGGATCTGTCCGATCAGGCGATGGTGGTGCGACTTCTGCGGCTGAAGGCTCACGGCGGACATCGCGGCCTCATGGGCGGCGGCCAGGTTCCTCGCCTTGACGTGGTGGACTGCCAGCTTGAAATCCAACTCTGCGGCCAAGACCTCCGGGATGGGCACGGGCGACTTGGCTGATATCCTTCTGGCAAGATCGGGGTCGCGTGGGATCGCTGCCGTCGCCGTCGTCACATAGCGCAGCACGGATTTCACCCTGAGGGCGCGCGCCGTCCTTCGGATGGCCGCGGTGTCCGCCGCGATGGTGCTGTCGAACAGCGCCTTCATGTTGGCCGTGCCCGCAAAGACCTGAACGCAGCTATGCCCCGTGTTCGGAAGGGCGATCTCGGTGATCCAGGGCGCCTGCTTCCTGATGAGACCGACGCGCTGCGTGTCGGCGCGGTGGCGGGTATCATAGAACACGGTCGCGTTCCTGCAGACGTCCAGGGTGGCGATCTGCATTCCGGCGTGAAGCTCGGGCCGGAAATGCCTGTTGTAGATCTTCTCCTGCTCCACCTCGGGGTCCAGTGTATACTGCGGAGAGAAGGCGATGGCATGATCCGCTTCAAGAAGATTGCCGTATTTCAGGGCGGCGTATACCCCCATGGAGCCGCCATAGACGATGACCGTCCTGAACCTGCGGGATACCTCTCGGATCGCAGGGACCATCGGGTGAAGTCCCGCCTTGGGAAACCAGTCCGCGCCGGGTTTCGAGGTCAGGCCGATCGTCGATTCCGCAGCCGTTCCGCCAGCGTGTCGCCCCAGAAGCTGTTGTTCCGGGAACGGTGTCCGAAGGACAAGAACGTGACGAGAAGGACGTCCCCTTCCGCGTCAAAGAACCGGGCGTCCGCAAGGGGCGATCGCGCAAACAGACGTGACACGGTGAAGATTCCTTCCGCCAAGGCCTCTGGAACCTCAATCCGTCTTCGGCACGGCCGTGTCGATCATCGGCCGGGGCCAGGCACACCGCCCGCACAAGTCCGGGTCACGACCGCATGTCTTTCGGTCCGGGAGCCCCGCGCCCCGGTCTGGACGGCGCGCTTTCGATCCCCTTGTTCAGGCCCGCGCCTGCGCCAGGGCTTCCAGATAGGCCGCCGACCACCAGCCGACGTCGTGATCCAGGACGCAGCGCAGCAGGGCGGCATGGCGGTCCCGGCGTTCCTCCAGCGGCATGTCGATCGCCTGACGCATGGCCTGCGCCATGTCGGCGGTGTCATGCGGGTTCACGGTCAGCGCCTCGGGCATCTGTTCGGCCGCGCCGGCAAAGCGCGACAGGATCAGCACGCCGGGATCGGCGGGGTCCTGGGCCGCGACATATTCCTTGGCCACCAGGTTCATGCCGTCGGCCAGCGGCGTGACCAGGCCGATCCGCGCCTGGCGATACAGGCCCGCAAGCTCGTGCCGGGGGATCGGGCGGTGGATGAAGCGGATCGGCGTCCAGTTGACGGTGGCGAACTGGCCGTTGATGCGGCCCGCCAGATGTTCGGTTTCCTCGCGGATCTGCTGGTAGGCATCGACCGATTCCCGCGTGGGCGGGGCGATCTGCAGCAGCATCACCTGTTCGGTCAGGGACGGGTCGCCGTCCAGCAGCGCCTGGAAGGCCCGGAATCGCTGCGGGATGCCCTTGGAATAATCCAGCCGGTCCACCCCGATCATGATCTGCGCGCCGGTCAGGCTGCGCATCCGGTCCTCCTCGCGCGCGCCCTCGGCCTCGGCGATGAAGGCTTCGGCGTCGATGCCGATGGGAAAGACGCCCGCCCGCATGTCGCGCCCCGCGATGCGGAAGCGGTCTTCGGACAGTTGCGCGAAATCCGAAAGGCTGCGCGCGCTGGCGGCGAAGTTGTCCAGGTCGCGCTGCGCCTGGAAGCCCACGAGGTCATAGTGGGACAGCCAGGTGAACAGCTCGTCCGGGTTCGGCAGCGTGGCGCAGTCGGTCGGGCCGGGAAAGGGGATGTGCAGGAAGTGCCCGATGGGCGCCGTGACGCCCAGCTTTCGCAACTCCTGCGCCAGGGGGAAAAGCTGGTAGTCCTGCACCCAGATGCGGTCGTCGGGCTTCAGGTGGGGGACCAGCAGCCGGGCGATGCGTTCGTTCACCCGGCGATAGCCGTCCAGGTATTCGGGAACGATCCGCATCAGGTCGGCCCGGCTATGGCAGACCGGCCACAGGACCGAGTTGGAATAGCCAAGGTAATAGGTCTCGTGATCCTCGGGCGTCAGGTCGAACGAGGCCCGCCCGAAGGCCGCGCCTTCGTGAAAGGCCAGGTCGTCCGACGGTTCCTCGACCGTCTCGCCGGAAAAGCCGACCCACAGCCCGCCCGAGGTCCGCAGCGCATCTTCCAGCGCGACGACCAGACCGCCCGAAGGATTGTCGCCCAGGGGGATGCGGTTCGACACGGCCACCAGACGCGCCATCAGCGAGCCTCCATCAGGGCGCCGTCCAGCCACCTGGCCAAGGCGGCGGGATCGGACATGCGATGGTGGGCGACCGTCTCGCCCTCGCCGATCTTGATGCCGAAGCCGCCATGGGCCTGGGCATGGGCCATCGCCACCTCGTCGGTCAGGTCGTCGCCGGCATAGACGGGCACGCGCCCGGCAAAGGGCGGGACCGCCATCAGGCGATCCAGCGCGCCGTCCTTGCCGGCGCCCGAAGGACGCAGTTCGACCGCCATCTTGGCGGGTTGCAGCACCATGCCGGGATGGGCGTCGGCAAGCTGCGCCATCACCTCCTCGACCACCGGGCGCAGGGAGGGATCGGCGCGGTAATGCAGGGCGACGCCGTGGGGTTTCCGCTCGACCAGGATCGCGGGACTGTCCGCCACGGCCGCCGCCGCGGCGCGGTGCAGGCTGTCCAGGTCCAGATCGACGCCATGCGTCTTCTGGATCAGCTGTCCGTCCAGCGACAGTTCCGCCCCGTGGCTGCCCGCGATGGCGCCCGGGAAATCCGGCAGGAAGCCCCGCAGGTCGGCGATGTCGCGGCCCGAGACAAGCGCCACCGCCCCGCCCAGCCGGCCATGCAGCCGCGCCAGCCGTTCGGGCAGGCCGGGCGGGATCACCACCGCATCGGGGCGGGGCGCGATCTCGACCAGGCAGCCGTCGAAGTCCAGGAACAGGGCGGCGTTGGCGGGCAGATCGGGAACGGATGAGGCAGGCGGCTGCATCGGCGCGCATTCTCCTTTGCAACGGGCGTCACCGTCCCAACCCCCCCGACCCCCGGAGGTTTCACAAGACCGCGAGTTTTTCCGCCGCGTCAGGGTTGCCCCATGACACCCCCCGCGCCATCGTCGCCCCAGATCCGGAGGAACCCATGCTGCCACCCATCCTGCAAGACCTGCGCATTCCCGTTGTCGCCTCGCCCATGTTCATCGTGTCGGGGCCGGATCTGGTCATCGCGCAATGCAAGGCGGGCATCGTCGGCAGCTTTCCGGCGCTGAACGCGCGCGAGAAGGACGGAGAGCCACCCCTGCTGGACGCCTGGCTGACCCGCATCAGTGAGGAACTGGACCGCCACAACCAGGCCAACCCCGACCGGCCCGCCGCGCCCTTCGCCGTCAACCAGATCGTCCACCGCAGCAATGCCCGTCTGGAACGCGACATTGAGATCTGCCACCGCCACAAGGTGCCGATCTGGATCACCTCCCTGGGCGCGCGGGTCGAGGTGAACGAGGCCGCCCATGACTGCGGCGGCATCGCGTTGCACGACGTGATCAACAACGTGTTCGCGAAAAAGGCCATCGAGAAGGGCGCGGACGGGCTGATCGCGGTCGCGGCAGGCGCGGGCGGCCATGCCGGGCCGCTGTCGCCCTTTGCCCTGGTCCAAGAAATCCGCGACTGGTTCGACGGCCCCCTGCTGCTGTCGGGCGCCATCGCCACGGGGCGCGCGGTGCTGGCGGCGCGGGCCATGGGCGCGGATCTGGCCTATATCGGCAGCCCCTTCATCGCGACCGCCGAGGCGAATGCGCCGGAAGGCTACAAGCGGATGATCGTGGACAGCGCGGCGGGCGACATCGTCACCTCGTCGCTGTTTACGGGGGTGTCGGGGAACTATCTGGCGCCGTCGATCCGGGCGGCGGGCATGGACCCCGACAATCTGGAAAGCGCCGATCCGTCCGCCATGAACTTCGGCGGCGCCAAGGCCAAGGCATGGAGCCAGATCTGGGGATCGGGCCAGGGTATCGGCGCGGTGCGCGACATCGTGCCTGCGGCGACCCGCATCGACCGGCTGGCCGCGGAATATGCCGAAGCCAGGGCGGCGATTTGCGCCTGACCTTTGCGATCCCGCCCGCCGATCCCATATTGGGGCGGAACAGGACCAGCGGAGGACAAGCATGGCCTATCAGAAGACCCCCGAGGCGGTTGCCCGCCTGACGCCCGAGCAGTATCGCGTCACCCAGGAAAGCGGCACCGAGCGCGCCTTCACCGGCGAATACGACCATCATTTCGAACCCGGCATCTATGTGGACATCGTGTCCGGAGAGCCGCTGTTCGCCTCGTCGGCGAAATACAACTCGGGCTGCGGCTGGCCGGCCTTCACCAAGCCCATCGACGATACCGTGACCGAACACCGCGACGTGTCCTACGGCATGGTCCGCACCGAAGTCCGGTCCAGGCACGGCGACAGCCATCTGGGCCATGTCTTCCCCGACGGCCCGCGCGAGTCGGGCGGGCTGCGCTATTGCATCAACTCGGCTGCGCTGCGCTTTGTCCCCCGCGACCGGATGGAGGCCGAGGGCTATGGCGCCTATCTGTCCCAGGTCGAGGAGGCCGTGCGATGAGCGAGCGCGCGGTTCTTGCGGGCGGCTGCTTCTGGGGAATGCAGGATCTGATCCGCCGCCTTCCCGGCGTGATTTCCACGCGCGTGGGCTATACCGGGGGCGAGGTGGCGAACGCCACCTATCGCAACCACGGCAACCACGCCGAGGGGATCGAGGTGATCTTCGACCCCACCATCATCACCTATCGCAAGCTGCTGGAGGTGTTCTTCCAGATCCACGACCCCACCACGCCGAACCGGCAGGGCAACGACATCGGCCCCAGCTATCGGTCCGCCATCTACTACGCGGACGATGACCAGAAGCGCGTGGCAGAGGAGACCATCGCCGATGTCAACGCATCCGGCCTGTGGCCGGGCCGCGTCGTGACCGAGGTCGAACCCGTGGGCGATTTCTGGGAAGCCGAGCCGGAACACCAGGACTACCTGGAACGCTTCCCGAACGGCTATACCTGCCACTTCCCGCGTCCGAACTGGGTGCTGCCGCGGCGCAGCGCGGCAGAGTAGGCCTCAGGCCCGGCCCGCCGCGGCGGACAGCAGCGACGGGTCGATGCCCTGGGCGCGCAGCGCGATCTGCCACTTGTCCGTATGGGCCGCGCCGAAGATCAGGTCCTCGGCCCCGTCGCCGGTCAGCCAGCCGTTCTGAAGCATCTCGGCCTCCAGCTGGCCCGGGCCCCAGCCCGCATAGCCAAGCGCCAGCACGGCCGAGGCGGGACCGTGGCCATGGGCCAGTTCCTCCAGGATGTCGCGCGTGGTGGTCATCGCCAGCGTCCGGCCGATCCGCAGACGCCCTTCCGGGTCGTCGCCATATTCCGGGACGTTGTGCAGGACGAAGCCCCGGCCGGGCTCGACCGGCCCGCCGAAGCGCACCTCGATCCGGCGGGCGGTGCCGTCACTTTCGATCCCCAGCTGCTCCAGCAGGTCGCCGAAGTCGATCTCGGGCAGGGTACGGTTCAGGACCAGACCCATGGCGCCTTCGTCGGTATGGGCGCAGATCAGCACCACCGACCGTTCGAACCGGGGATCGGCCATGCCGGGCATGGCGATCAGGATCTTGCCGGTCAGGTTGGTCTGGCCGTCATCGGAAAGGCGGCGTTCGGGGCCTCTGCCCTGGGTCTCGGGGGTGGTGCTCATCGGCTCTCCTTTCCTTTTTAGATCGGCCTTTGTTCTTCGCGTTGCAAGACCCGCGCGGCTTTGTGACTTCATCCTGCGCGGGCCAGAGGCTATCGATTGGTCATGATCCGCATCGCCTCGCCCCTTCTCTGCCTTGCCCTGTCGGCGCTTCCGCTTTCGGCCGAGCCCGCGCCGGGCCTGATCGGCGTCCGCATCCTGCCCGGCTGGGTCCAATCAGACGGAAGCCGCGTCGGTGCCATCGAGTTCCAGTTGCAGCCCGGCTGGAAGACGTATTGGCGCAGCCCCGGCGACAGCGGGTTGCCGCCGGTATTCGACTGGTTGGGGTCGGACAACCTGGGCGACATCGCGCTGCACTGGCCCGCGCCGCAGGCGATCCCCTCGGGCGATGGCGTCGCGCTTGGCTATCACGACCGGCTGGTGCTGCCCTTCACGGCAAGGCCCGCCGATCCCGGCCAGCCGGTCGACCTGGCGGTCTCGGTGGATTTCGGGCTGTGCAAGAACATCTGCGTGCCCGCCCATGCCGCGCTGCGTGCGGACAGCCCCGGCGCGGCGCCCGACCCGGTGATCCTTGCCGCGATGGACCGGGTGCCGGAACCCGCCGGCGAGCGCCCGAGCTGCGACATCCGCCCGATCGAGGACGGCATCCGCGTCACCGCCACCCTGCCCCGTCCCGTCGCGCTTGCCGCGATGGAACTGGCCGACAGCGATGTCTGGGTTTCCGGCACCGAGGTGCGGTCCGAATCCGGCCGGACCCTGCTGACGGCGGATTTCGTGCCGCCCGAGGCCGCGCCCTTCGACCTGCCCCGGAACCGGCTTGTCTTCACCCTGGCCGACAAGGATGGCGCCGTCGAGATGCGCGGCTGCAAGGGCTAGGACGATCCCTCCAGCCGCGCCGACAGGGACAGCAGGTCGGCCCAGGCCTCGCGTTTCGCGGGCGGGTTTCGCAGCAGATAGGCCGGGTGGGTCATCGGCAGGGCGGGACGACCGAAGGCGGTGGCCCAGTTTCCCCGCAACCGCAGGATGCCGCGACGGCCGATGGCGGCATCGCAGGCGATGTTGCCCATCAGCACGATCAGGTCGGGCGCGGCCAGTTCGATATGGCGGCGCACGAAGGGCAGGCTCATCGCGATCTCGTCGGGCTGGGGATCGCGGTTGCCCGGCGGACGCCAGGTCAGGACATTGGTGATGTAAAGCGCCTTTTCCGCATCGACCGACTGGCGCGACAGGCCGATGGCATCAAACATCCGGTCCAGCAACTGTCCCGCACGACCCACGAAGGGACGGCCCTGGCGGTCCTCCTCGTCCCCCGGCGCCTCGCCCAGGATCAGCACGCGGGCCTTGGGATTGCCGTCGGCAAAGCAGAAGTTGCGCGCGCCCTTCTTCAGCTCGATCCCGTCAAAGGCCTCCTGCGCGGCGGCCAGAGCGTCCAGTGTCATGGCCGATCCCGCCAGACGCTCGGCCTCGGCCACGCGGGCGGACTGGTCGTCGTCGGCACTCAACTGAAGGACCGGCGCGGCGGGCGGCGGGACCACCGGCTGGGGCCGGGCGGCAATCTCGAACCGGTCCACCGGCCCGTCCCCCATGGGCTCGTCCACGCCCATCTCGGCCTGCCATTCCAGCAGGGCAAGCGCGGTGTCCGCGTCAAGCTCGATCCCGTGCCAGGCCAGCCGGTCCACTAGTCCACCACCAGCATGTAGCCCGTGCCGCGCACCGTCTGCAGGAAACGCGGCTCTCGCGGGTCGGGCTCGATCTTGCGGCGCAGGCGGGTGATCTGCACGTCGATGGCGCGTTCGCTGTTCTCGCCCTCGTCCCCGCCGCCGCGGCCCAGATCCTCGATCAGGTCGGCGCGGCTGACGGGCTCGCCCTTGCTGGCGGCCAGGCGGCGCAGCAGCGACTGCTCGGTCCCGGTCAGGCGCAGGTGATTCTCGCCCTGCCACAACTCGCCCTTGTCGATGTCATAGCGCAGCGCGCCCAGCGTCAGGAACTTGGGCTGGTGGACCTCGGGCGCGGGGACGCGGCGCAGGATGGCGCCGATGCGCAGCAGCAGTTCGCGCGGCTCGAAGGGCTTGGGCAGGTAGTCGTCGGCACCAACCTCCAGGCCCGTGATCCGGTCCTCGGTTTCCCCGCGCGCCGTCAGCAGCAGGATCGGCGTCATCAGCCTTTCGCGCAGGGACCGGGTCAGGGCGAAGCCGTCCTCTCCCGGCATCATCACGTCCAGGACGATCAGGTCGAACTCCAGCCCCGCCAGCAGGCGGCGGGCCTGCGCGGCGTCGCGGGCCAGCGTGACCAGAAAGCCGTTCTTGCGCAGGAACCGGCCCAGAAGCGCACGGATGCGTTCGTCGTCATCGACGATCAGCAGATGGGCGTCAGTCTGGCTCATGGCGGGCCTTTACTCGGGCAGTTCCTTCATCGACTGATACTGCGCCCGCGTCTCGGGGTCCATCATCGCCTCCAGCACCTGCCTGAATCCCGCGACTGCCTGCGGTCCCGCCGCGCGATAGGCCTGCCGCATCCGCGCCCGCTGCGCCTCGGACAGGCGGCGTTCCAGGGCGGCGCCCTTTTCGGTCAGATGCAGCAGGCGTTCGCGCCGGTCGCGCCGCCCGACGCGGCTTTCCACCAGCCCGTCGTCGATCAGCGCCCGCAGCACCCGGTTCAGCGACTGCTTGGTCACGCCCAAGACCGCCAGCAGGGACGTGACCGTCAGACCCGGATCGCGATGGATGAAATGAAGGGCGCGGTGATGGGCGCGGCCATAGTCCAGATCGGCCAGGATCAGGTCCGGGTCAGCCGTGAAGGCGCGATAGGCGAAGAACATGGCCTCGATCCCGCGACGCAGCTTCTCGTCGGTCAGGAACAGCAGATCCTCGCCCATCATGCTGTGAACGCGCAGCGTCTCGGCCATCATCTCATCCTTGTCCAGTTCATCCCTTGATAGGACAGCGATGTTGACTTTCCAAGATTCGATTGCTAGCCGTCAAGGGCTTCGCGCAACAAAAGGGCCGTTCCCCGGCGGACCCGCGCAAGAATCGAAAAAGCCGGGCACCGATTGGAGAGAATGATGACGGGCGCATATGACGATCGCGACGGCAAGATCTGGATGGACGGCGAACTGGTCGATTGGCGCGACGCGAATGTGCATATCCTGACCCATGCGCTGCATTATGCAAGCTCGGTCTTCGAGGGCGAGCGCTGCTATGACGGCAAGATCTTCAAGGGCCACGAGCATTCGCTGCGGCTGATCGAATCGGCCCGCCTGCTGGACATGCAGTCCCCCTACTCGGCCGAGGAGATCGACGCGGCCAAGGAAGCGGTGCTGAAGGCCAACGGCTTCACCAACGCCTATGTCCGCGCGGTGATGTGGCGCGGGTCGGGTCCCGACATGGGCGTGTCGGCCGCGCGCAACCCGGTGCGCATGGCCGTGGCCGCCTGGGAATGGGGCAGCTACTACGGCGACGCCAAATGGCAGGGCGCCAAGCTGGACGTCGCGAAATGGAAACGCCCGTCGCCCGAGACGATCCCGACCGCAGCCAAGGCCGCCGGCCTTTACATGATCTGCACCATGTCCAAGCACGCCGCCGAGGCGAAGGGCTGTTCGGACGCCCTGTTCATGGACTGGGAAGGCTATGTGGCCGAGGCGACCGGCGCCAATATCTTCTTCATCAAGGACGGCGAGGTCCACACGCCCCTCGCCGACCGCTTCCTGAACGGCATCACGCGCCAGACGATCATCCAGATGCTGAAGGACAACGGCACGGCGGTCCACGAACGCCGCATCCGCCCCGAGGAACTGGACGGCTTCCAAGAGTGCTTCCTGACCGGGACCGCTGCCGAGGTCACGCCCGTCGGCCAGATCGGCGACTGGCACTTCCAGGTGGGCCAGACGACCCGCAAGGTGGCCGAGGATTACGAGAAGCTGGTCCGGGCCTGATTGCCCGCCGGGTCGCCGCAAGGCGGCCCGGCCTTGGCAGGGTCGATCATGACATCAGCGCCCCCCTGGATCTTCCGGGCCTTGCAGCTTGGCGCCGCCGCCGCGATCGCGCTGGCGGCGGCCGTGCTGATGGACCTGCCCAACCCGTTCTGGGCGGCCATGCCGGTCTGGGTCGTGGCGCAGCCCTTCCGCCAGGATCTTGTGCTGCGGGCGGTGCTGCGCGTGGCGGGAACGGCCCTTGGCGCGGCGATCGGCTGGTGGATCCTGACCGCAATCCCCAGCCCCGCAATGCAGGTCGCGATGCTGGCCCTGACCAGCGGGCTTGGCGCGGCCCTCGCCTATCGGATCGGGACGATCTACAGCTATGGGGTGCTGCTGGCGGCGATCACCGTGGCGGTCATCGTCGTTCCGGCGCTGGATCATGCCGTCGACGCGCTGGCCATGGCAAAGGGACGGCTGGCCTGCACCGTCATCGGCGTGATCGCGGTCACCGCCATCACCTTCCTGTTCACGCCCGCCCGGCCGGACCGCCCCGAGCCGATCCCCCATCCTGCGCTGGAAAGGGTTGCGCGCCACGGCGTCATCGCGGCGGCAACGGCGCTGCTGGGCGGCGCGCTGCTGCACCTGATCGGCGGTCCGGCAGGGAAGGGGGCCGCCTTGTCGCTGTCCGTCTTCAGCCTGCTGATCGCCTCCAGCCGCAATCCCGCGCCCATGCTGGCCTATATGCCGACAGGCGCGGCCATCGGCGTGATCGCCGCCTTGGCCTATCGCGGCATGGACGCCGCCCTGCCTGACCCCGCCGGCATGGCGCTGCTGCTGGCATTTCCCTTCATCGCGGCAGGCGCGATCCTGCGCAGCCATCCCCGGACGGCACCGTTCGGACTGGACGCCAACATGTGCTTCCTGCTTGCGGCCGAGGCCGGAACCGCCGGGCACGGCCTGACCGCACACGCCTTGGGCGGCATCGCGATGATCGCCGCCGCCATCGTCTTCACCGCCGCGTTCCGGCGTCTCGCAGGGTAAAAAAAGGCCGCCCCTTCCGGACGGCCTCGCGCCAACTAAGCCCTCAACTTACATGCCCGCGCTCGATCCGGAGGTATTCGACCGTTCTGCGGTTCTCCTCGCTCCGGGTCTGGGGGCGCGACCGCAGGACCTCCACGGCCGGATGGGTGCCCGATTCACGTTCCTGCCGGGTATATTCCCGCAGCCGGGTTGCGCCGCTGTCCTGGGGGGTGTCGGTGAGCGTCTTGGTCATCTTCGGCCTCCTTCAACAGGTGGAGGCCCTATATAGGACCGAATCGGCCCCAACCCAAAGCCTTTAAGCGGCCTTGATCCCCTGGGCCGCGGCCAGAACCGCGTGCAGGGCGACCGGGTCGTCGTTGGCGCGCAGCTTCGCACGCAGATCGGTGTCGCGCAGGGTGCGGGACACAAGCGCCAGCGCCTTGAGGTGGTCGACCCCGCTGGTCTCGGGGGCCAGCAGGCCAAAGACCAGATCGACCGGCTGACGGTCCACCGCGTCGAAATCCAGCGGCTTGTCCAGCCGAACGAACAGCCCCACCACGCGGTCCAGCCCGTGCAGCCGCGCGTGCGGCAGGGCCACCCCCTGTCCCACGCCGGTCGGCCCCAGGCTTTCGCGTTCCTGCAGGGCGTCCAGAACCTCGGTGGCGTTCAGCCCGTATTCGGCATGGGCCAGTTCCGCCAGCTCCTGAAACAGCCGCTTCTTCGAGGTCACCTGTCCCAGGGAACGCACGGCGCCCGGTTTGAGGATTTCGGTCAGCAGCATCGTTTCCGTCTTTCCCAAGGCTCAAGCGCCCCCGCCCGGAACGGCGGAGGCGTTTTTTGTTCAATCAAGCGTCACGCGGATGGCCTCAGCCATTGCCGCGCGGGTCGATCCATCCCACATTGCCGTCGTCGCGGCGATGGACGACATTGACGCCCCCGTGTTTCTCGTTGCGGAACACCAGAAGCGGGGTCCCGGACAATTCCATCTGCATCACCGCGTCGCCCACCGACAGGGTCGGCACGCGGGTTTCCATCTCGGCGATGATGATGGGCTGCAGGCCGCTGTCCTGCGCTTCCCATTCATCCTCGTCAGCGGCCAGCACATACATGCCTGCCTGGCCGAATTCAACCGGCTCGGACCTGTCCTTGTGGTGATCCTTCAGGCGGCGCTTGTAGCGGCGAAGCTGCTTGTCCATCTTTTCGCGGCAGGCCTCGAAGGCGGCATAGATCTCGGTCGCGGCGCCGCGGGCGGTCACGTTCAGGCCCGTCGACAGGTGCACCACGGCATCGCACAGGAACTGGTGGGCGTCCTTCGAGAAGGTGACCGTGGCGTCGGTCGGGCGCTGCGAATACTTGCCGACCGTTTCGCCCACTTCCGTCTGGACATGCGTGGCAAGCGCGTCGCCGATATCGATCTGTTTTCCGCTGATGGTATAGCGCATCGTCTTTCCTCTCGGTTGCCCGTTCCCGCGTGCGCCAGCCCGTTCATAGCAGCCGGCGCCCGGCGGAAACGGGGGTGGCGGGATACGGTTCCTGCCGCACCCGCAGGAATCAATTTGGTGACAGCCGATGGGTTCTGTCAACGGGGCGCACGTTCGCGTGAGGCGATTTCGCCCCAACCTCTCCGGAAGCGCTAGCTCAGCCGGAAACCCTCGCCCAAGTAGACCTCGCGCACCTTGGGATCGGCGACGATCTCGGCGGTGCTGCCCGACATGAGGACATGCCCGTCATGCAGGATATAGGCCCGGTCCACGATGCCCAGCGTCTCGCGCACGTTGTGATCGGTGATCAGCACCCCGATGCCGCGGGACTTGAGATCATGGACCAGCCCGCGGATCTCGCCCACGGCGATCGGATCGACGCCCGCGAAGGGTTCGTCCAGCAGCAGGAAACTGGGATCGGACGCCAGGCAGCGCGCGATCTCGGCGCGCCGACGCTCGCCGCCCGACAGGGCCAGCGCGGGGGCGTTGCGCAGATGGCCGATGGAAAAGTCGCCCAGCAACTCCTCCAGCCGGTCGCGGCGGTGGCGGGGGTCCTCGTGGACGACCTCAAGCACGGCCATGATGTTCTGCTCGACCGTCAGGCCGCGAAAGATCGACATCTCCTGCGGCAGATAGCCGATGCCCATCCGGGCGCGGCGGAACATCGGCAGGCGGGTGGCGTCCTGCCCGTCGATCAGCACCTGACCCGCATCGGGCGGAACAAGGCCCGCGATGCAATAGAAGCAGGTCGTCTTGCCCGATCCGTTCGGACCCAGCAGGGCCACGACCTCGCCGCGCGCCAGATCGACCGAGACATCGCGGATCACCGGACGGTTGCGATAGGACTTGCGCAGGCCCCGGACCCTCAGCCCGTCCCCCGTCCGCGCCGCCGCACCCCGCATCAGTTGCCGCCCGGCTGCAGGACGGACCGGACCCGGCCGTCGACCCGTGCCGTGCCCGATTCCAGGTTCACCAGCATCTTGTCGCCGGTCAGCACGTTCTGCCCCTGGGTCAGCACCACGTCGCCGGTCAGGGTGACATTGCCGGTCTCGACATCATAGGTCGCCGCCTGCGCCTCGGCCGCGTCGGGACCCGACACCAAGGTCACGTTGCCGGTGGCGTCCAGCGACCGGATGCGGCTCTGCCCGCCCTCGGCATAGATCACCGTGACGCTATCGGCGGACAGGCGCATCTCGCCCTGGCCGATCACCACGTTTCCGGTAAAGACCGCGCTGCCGTCGGCCTGGTTGACCGACAGGTTGTCCGCCGCCACCTCGACCGGAGCCTGGATGTCGGCCCGCATCCCCCCGAAGGTCACGTTCTGCGCCACCGCCGGGGTGGCGGCAAGGATCAGGGCTGTCAGCAAGGGGCGCAGCATCGGCTTGTCCTTCCGGTGGGATCAGGGCTTGTATATCAGACGGACATCGCCCGAGAAATTCAAGATCGAGCTGTCGCCCTCCTCGGCCGGGGCCAGTTCCATCCGCTGCGCCGAAAGGGCACCGAACGGCGCCTCGGCCTCGACCCCGTCGCCGGCCGCGATGCGGGACCGGTCGGTCGCGGCCTCGACGCTTTGCGTATCCAGGGTCCACCCCGTCGAGGTGGTCATCCGCACGCCGCCGTCCAGCCGGATCGCGCCCTCCGCCAGCCCGGCCTGGGGCGCCGTCAGGTCGGCGCGCAGCCCGTCGGGCCGCAGCCAGTCCAGCCGCAGGTCGCGGGCGCTGCCGCTACCTCCGTTTCCGGGCGCGGCCTCGGTCGCGCGCAGGGTCAGGCTGGCCCCGTCCTCGGTCACGCCCGCATATTCGGGCGCCACGACGCGGGGATCGCGGGCCATGGCCTCGGCATCGACCTCGGCATAGGGGATGCGCGACTCGGTGTCGCCGGTGCGGGAAAACAGGAACAGCACCGACAGCATCGCCAGTGCCAGCAAGGGCAGCAACACACGCAGCCAGCGGACGACACGGGTTCGGTTCATGGCTCAGACGATACCGGCGCGAAGGCAGTCATGGATATGCAGGATGCCCTGCGGCAGGCCGCCGGCCACCGCGAACAGGCAGGTGATCTTGCGGTCCTGCATCTGCGCCACGGCGGTTTCGGCCAGGGCGTCGGGGGCGATCACGCGCGGATCGGGGGTCATCACCTCGCAGGCGCGCCGGTCCAGAAGGCCCTGCATGTGGCGGCGCAGGTCGCCGTCGGTGATGATGCCGACAAGGCGCCCCGCCCCGTCCGTGACGCCGGTCACGCCATAGCCCTTCTGGCTGATGACCAGCAGCGCCTCGGTCATGGGGGCCTCCTCGGGCACCAGCGGCATGTCGCGATGCATCAGGTCGCCCACCTTGGCCAGCCGCGCCCCCAGCTTGCCGCCGGGATGGAAGGTGCGGAAATGCTCGGGCGTGAACTGGCGATGCTCCATCAGCGCGACGGCCAAGGCATCGCCAAGCGCCAGCGTCATGGTGGTCGAGGTCGTGGGCACGATGCCGTTGCCGCAGGCCTCGGGCGCGGCGGGCAGGACCAGGGCCACGTCCGCCTGCCGCAGCAGCGTCGATTCGGGGCGCGAGGCGACCCCGATCAGCGGGATCTCGAAGCGCCGCGTATGGGCGATCAGGTCGGCCAGTTCCGGCGTCTCGCCGCTGTTCGACAGCACCAGCGCCACGTCGGACTGCGTCACCATGCCCAGGTCGCCATGGCTTGCCTCGGCCGGATGGACGAACTGCGCGGGCGTTCCCGTGGATGCCAGCGTGGCCGCGATCTTGCGCCCGACATGGCCCGACTTGCCCATGCCCGACACGACCACGCGCCCCCGCGCCCCCAGGATCAGATCGACCGCCCGTGCGAAATCGCCGTTCAGCCCCTCGGCCAGGACCGCCAGCCCCTGCGCCTCGGTCAGGATGACGCGCCGCGCCGTGTCCAGATAATCCGTCAAGCCGCCTGCCTTTGCCTTGGTGCAAGTATCCTCGGGGGTCCGGGGGCAGAAAGCCCCCGGCCTGGCCGATCTAGTGCTTGAAGATGTCGTTTTCATCCCCCCAGCCCAGCAGATCCAGATGCGCGCGCGCGGGCAGGAAGTCAAAGCAGGCCTGTGCCAGTCCCATGCGGTTCTCGCGCCGCAGCCGCTCCTCCAGCGCTTCCTTCAGCTTGTGCAGGTGCAGCACGTCGGACGCCGCATATTCAAGCTGCGCATCCGTCAGATCCGCCGCGCCCCAGTCGCTGGTCTGCTGCTGCTTGCTGACATCCACGCCGACCAGTTCGTTCAGCAGGTATTTCAGCCCGTGCCGGTCGGTATAGGTGCGGACCAGCTTGGACGCGATCTTGGTGCACCAGACAGGCGCCGTGACCACGCCAAAGGCGTTCTCCAGCGCGGCAATGTCGAAGCGCCCGAAATGGAACAGCTTCAGCACCTTGGGATCGGTCAGCATCCGGCACAGGTTCGGCGCCTCGGTCTGTCCGCGCTCGATCTGGACCAGGTGGGCATCGCCGTCGCCCGACGACAGCTGCACGAGGCACAGCCGGTCGCGGCGCGGATCAAGACCCATTGTCTCGGTGTCTATGGCCACCACCGGGCCAAGCACCAGGTCGTCGGGAAGGTCGTTGGGGTAAAGATGTATGCTCATCGCGTCGTCCGTCTGGCCAAGCCTTGCTTGGCGCCCCTCTCACCAGAAAGCGGCGCTGCAATCCAGTCTTATTCGCCTGAACGACGCCAAATCGGCGGACGGCCGGGACTGGGACACCCGGCCGACCCTTGTCGTCAGGACGATTGCGCGGCCTGGACGGCCTTCATGCAGGCGTCCTCGTCCCCTGCGGCCAGTGCGTCGCGCGCCGCCTGGATATGGGCGTCGCGACCCGACTCGCCCCCGGCGGAACCCGCCGCCTGCTCGGCCGCCGTGGGCTGGCCTTCCTGCTGGGCCTGGGCATCCGCCCCGGACATGGCAACACCCGCCTGCTGCCCCGAGGCCCCTTCCAGCGGCGTGTGCGATCCGTCCTTGGCGATGCCGTCGCCGGCCGCCGCATCCGGGGCGCTGCTGGACGCCATGTCGGTGGTGGCGCTGCCCGTTGCCGCGCCGCCACCTGCTGCCGAGTCGGTCGATGCGGCGCTGCCGCTGGCCGGGCTGTCGGTCGGCGCGGCACTGTTCATGCCGGCCGATGCCGCCGTGTCCGCCGCCGCACCCGTTGCCGCGGCATCCGCGCC
>NZ_JAFNAW010000054.1 GCF_017356265.1 Paracoccus fontiphilus
ACCCCCCATACCTGCCTCAGCAGAAGGGAAGCACATCATAGGCTAGCTGGGAATCCTGAATCTCGATGCCCGCGACATGCTCTAGACGCCCAGCATCTTGCGGTAAAGATTCTCGATGAACGGATCGGCCTCGACAAAGGGGTCGTGGCCGGGGCCCAGGACGGCGCGGACCTGCACGTCGAAATCGGCATAGTGCTGGGTCAGCGCCCAGATCGAGAAGATCAGGTGATGGGGATCGACGCGCGCCAGGCGGCCCTGGTCCATCCAGCCCCGCAGGATGGCGGCGGCGGTGTCGACGATCTCTCGCAGGCTGCCGCCCAGGATCTCGGTCAGATGCGGGGCGCCTTGCAGGATTTCATAGGCGAACAGCCGGCTTTCGCGGGGAAAGCGGCGCGACATCTCCAGCTTGGCGCGGACATAGCCCATCACCTCGGCCAGCGGGTCGCCTGCCGGATCGATGCGGATCATCGGTGCCAGCCACATGTCCAGAAGCGTGGTCAGCAGCGTCTTGTGGATGTCGTCCTTGGAGGCGAAGTAGTAAAGCACGTTCGGCTTGGACAGGCCCGCAGCCTCGGCGATCTGGTCCACGGTCGCGCCGCGGAAGCCGTTGACCGAAAAGGCGGTCAGCGCCCCTTCCAGGATCAGGTCGCGGTTCTTCTGCTGGATGCGGGTGCGGGGTGGTTCCATCTGATCTGCCATTCCGGCCTTGCCTTTCCCGATGGTGCATTTTTGGGCAGCAGGCATCGAGGCACCTTTCGGAACGCTTGACTGAACCCGGCCCCGTGCTAGCGTGATCCTGACCATTTGGTCAACAAAGGAAGGGGCTTGGGGATTGCACCGACGCCCCGGCCCGATCCAGCCGACCCTGCGCCAGAACGGGGCGGCCAGACAGGAAGGACGACAAATGACCGATGCCAGCGGGCCGGTTCCGGCTGCCAACATGACGGTTGACGGCGAAAGGCTGTGGGACAGCCTGATGCAGATGGCCAGAATAGGCCCCGGCGTGGCGGGCGGCAACAACCGCCAGACCCTGACCGACGCCGATGCCGAGGGCCGCGCCCTGTTCCGCCGCTGGTGCGAGGACGCGGGGATGACCATGGCCTTGGACCGGATGGGCAGCATGTTCATGCGCCACGAGGGGGCCGAGCCGGATCTGGACCCGGTCTATATCGGCAGCCACCTGGACACGCAGCCGACGGGCGGCAAGTTCGACGGTGTTCTGGGCGTGCTGTCGGGGCTGGAGGTGATCCGGTCCATCCGCGACATGGGGATTGTCACGCGCCGTCCCATCGTGTTGGCGAACTGGACGAACGAGGAAGGCACGCGCTTTGCGCCCGCCATGCTGGCATCCGGCGTCTTCGCGGGTGTGCTGACCGAGGATTACGCCAACAGCCGCACGGACGCCGAGGGCAAGCGCTTCGGCGACGAACTGGACCGCATCGGCTGGCGCGGAGAGGAGACGCCGGGCGCCCGCAAGATCCACGCGATGTTCGAATACCATATCGAGCAGGGCCCGATCCTTGAGGCCGAGGGCAAGCAGATCGGCGTGGTGACCCACGGCCAGGGGTTGTGGTGGCTGCAAGTCACGCTGACCGGGAAAGAGGCGCATACCGGATCGACGCCCATGCCTATGCGCGTGAACGCGGGCTTGGGCATGGCGCGCATCATCGAGGCCGTGCATCGCATCGCCCTGGATCATCAGCCCGACGCCGTGGGTGCCGTGGGGCAGGCCAATGTCTGGCCGAACAGCCGCAACGTGATTCCCGGCCGGGCGGTCTTCACCGTCGATTTCCGGTCGCCGGACCTTGCCAAGCTGAATGCCATGCGCGCCCGCCTGGAAGACGAGGCGCCCACCATCGCCGCCGACCTGGGCCTGGGGATCGAGATCGAGCCGGTCGGCCATTTCGCTCCGGTGGCCTTCGATCCCGGCCTGGTGGGCAAGGTCCGGGATGCGGCGGAGCGGCTGGGCTACAGCCACAGGGACATCGTCTCGGGGGCGGGGCATGACGCATGCTGGATCAACAGGGTGGCGCCGACGGTGATGATCATGTGCCCCTGCGTCGGCGGGCTGTCCCACAACGAGGCCGAGGAGATCAGCCCGGAATGGGCGAAGGCGGGGGCGGACGTGTTGCTGCACGCGGTGCTGGATGCGGCCGAGATTGTCCGCTGACGCGGACGAAGGCCGGGGGCTTCGCGCCCCCGGACCCCCGCGGGATATTTGAACCAAGATGAAAGGCACGGGGATGAGCACGGTTATTCGAGGCGGAACGGTCGTCACCGCAGACCTCTCCTACAAGGCCGACGTTCTGATCGAGGACGGGCGCATCGCGGCCATCGGGCAGGGGCTGACCGGCGACACGGTTCTGGATGCGTCGGGCTGCCTTGTCATGCCAGGAGGCATCGACCCGCACACGCATCTGGAGATGCCCTTCATGGGCACCTATTCGGCGGATGACTTTGACAGCGGCACCCGCGCGGCGCTGGCGGGCGGCACGACCATGGTGGTGGACTTCGCCCTGCCCTCGCCCGGGCAGGGGCTGCTGGACGCGTTGCGGATGTGGGACAACAAGTCCGGCCGGGCGCATTGCGACTACAGCTTCCACATGGCCGTGACCTGGTGGGGCGAGCAGGTGTTCGACGAGATGCAGGCGATCGTGGATCGCGGCATCACCTCGTTCAAGCACTTCATGGCCTACAAGGGCGCGCTGATGGTGAACGACGACGAGTTGTTCAGCAGCTTCCGCCGGGTGGGCGACCTGGGCGGCGTGGCCCTGGTTCATGCCGAGAACGGCGACGTGGTGGCGGAGTTGTCCGCCCGCCTTTTGGCCGAGGGCAACACCGGACCCGAGGCGCACGCCTATTCCCGTCCCTCGCAGGTCGAGGGCGAGGCCACCAACCGCGCCATCATGGTGGCCGACATGGCGGGCGTGCCGCTGTATGTCGTGCATGTGTCCTGCGAGGACAGCCATGAGGCGATCCGCCGCGCCCGCGCTCAGGGCAAGCGGGTCTGGGGAGAGCCGCTGATCCAGCACCTTACGCTGGACGAGAGCGAGTATTTCAACGCCGACTGGGATCACGCGGCGCGCCGCGTCATGTCGCCGCCGTTCCGTAACAAGTTGCACCAGGACAGCCTGTGGGCGGGGCTGCAATCGGGATCGCTGTCGGTGGTGGCGACGGATCATTGCGCCTTCACCACGGCGCAGAAGCGGACCGGCATGGGCGACTTCACCAAGATCCCCAACGGCACCGGCGGGCTGGAGGACCGGATGCCGATGCTGTGGACGCATGGCGTGGCGACCGGACGCCTGACGCCGAACGAGTTCGTGGCCGTCACCTCGACCAACATCGCCAAGATCCTGGGGATGTATCCCAGGAAGGGCGCGGTGCTGGTGGGGTCGGATGCCGACCTGGTGGTCTGGGACCCCGAGGCGGAAAAGGTGATCAGCGCAGGCAGCCAGCAATCGGCCATCGACTACAACGTGTTCGAGGGGCAGCGGGTAAAGGGCCTGCCGCGCTATGTCCTGACGCGCGGGCATGTGGCGGTGAACGACGGCATGCTGGACAGCCGCGAGGGCCATGGCGAGTTCGTCGCCCGCGAACCGCGCGGCACCGTTAACCGGGCGCTGTCGGCCTGGAAGGAGTTGATCGCGCCGAGGCCGGTGGAGCGGTCGGGAATTCCGGCAAGCGGGGTTTGATGGGCTGGGTATCGCTCAAGCAGCGCGACAAAATTGTAAAGGATGTGGGCTTGCTCATCTTAAGATTCGCAAAGCTGGAATTTGAGATAGATGAACTCCTATGCCTAGCACAAGCTCGCTTTCCAGATATCTCACAGGCCTACAAACGCTACCCAGTGCAATGGAATGATAAGATATCTGCAGTTCAGTGGATTGAAGATAAGATCTCTCAAGCCCATACAGACAGAATAGCGGTTAACGAATTATTAGAGGTTAAAGATGTTCGGGATCGGATTGTGCATGGAAAAGTTATTCAACCGCGCTCCACCGACGATGAATACTCCTTCTTAATTATCAAACTTTCTATGCCTGCAAGAGATGGGACGGGTCAGCGACTGATTAGGAGCCAAGGCGATAGAGTCAGAGACAGAGATTTAGAACACGCCCAATATTATCTACTATCGTCACTAAAGAGTATTGAAACAACCACTATGAAAACCTTCTTTTCAGGATCTGGGTGGCTTGGCTACATACCTGATAACTCCCAGGACCAATTTGGTCTCCTCATGGAGGACGACTAAATTGCAAGTAGCGCGACGCAGCGAGACTGCAATTGCTGCTAAATCCATCTCCCTTACCTTCCCCACCGCCGACGGTCCCGTCCATGCGCTCAAGGACATCAGCCTCGCCATCAACCGGGGCGATTTCGTCAGCTTCATCGGGCCCTCGGGCTGCGGCAAGACCACCTTCCTGCGCACCATTGCCGCGCTGGAAACCCCCACGGGCGGGACGCTGTCCGTCAACGGCATGACTCCCGACGCGGCGCGCAAGGCGCGGGCCTATGGCTATGTCTTCCAGGCGCCGGGGCTTTATCCCTGGCGGACGATTGCCGGGAACATCAGCCTGCCACTGGAGATCATGGGCTTTTCCCGCAGCGACCGGGCGCAGCGGATCGCGCGCGTTCTGGATCTGGTGGATCTGACCGGGTTCGGCGGCAAGTATCCTTGGCAGCTTTCGGGGGGGATGCAGCAGCGCGCCAGCATCGCCCGCGCCCTGGCCTTCGATGCCGATATCCTGCTGATGGACGAACCATTTGGCGCACTTGATGAAATCGTGCGCGACCGGCTCAATGAGGCGCTTCTGGACCTGTGGAAGAAGACCGGCAAGACCATTGGCTTCGTCACGCACTCCATCCCCGAGGCGGTGTATCTGTCTACGAAGATCGTCGTCATGTCGCCGCGTCCGGGGCGGATCACGCGGGTGATCGACAGCCCCCTGCCGCGCGAGCGCCCGCTGGAGATCCGCGACACGCCCGAGTTTATCGCCCTGGCCCAGCAGGTCCGTGAAGGGCTGCGCGAAGGGCACAGCTATGACTGACGCGGCGGCAGGTGGTGGGGTGAACCCCACCCTACGGGGCGTCCTGCCGATCCTGACAGTGCTGCTGGCGATCGTCGTGATCTGGTATGGGGCAGCGGTCTGGATGAACGCGCCCTGGGTCCGCGACCAGGCGGCGCGGGCCGAAACCTTGCTGACCACCGGCGACCTGATCCGCCAGACGCTGACGCTGGAACGCCCCGTCCTGCCCGCCCCGCATCAGGTGGCGGCGGGGTTGTGGGAGGGGATCGCGGGCCAGAAGATCACCTCGAAGCGCAGCCTGGTCTGGCATGGCTGGGTCACGCTGTCGGCGACCCTGGCGGGCTTTGCCATCGGAACCGTGGCAGGGATCCTTCTGGCCGTGGGGATCGTCCACAACCGCGCCATGGACCAGTCGGTGATGCCTTGGGCGGTAGCCAGCCAGACAGTGCCGATCCTGGCCATCGCGCCCATGGTGATCGTGGTCTTTGCCAGCGCAGGCATCACCAGCCTGCTGCCCAAGGCGATCATCGCGGCCTGGCTGTCCTTCTTTCCGGTGCTGGTCGGCATGGTGAAGGGGCTGCGCACCCCCGATGCAATGCAACTGGACCTGATGCACAGTTGGAACGCCTCGCGCGCCCAGCAGTTCTGGCGGTTGCGGCTGCCAAGCTCACTGCCCTACCTGTTCGCCAGCCTCAAGGTCGCCATCGCCGCCGCCCTTGTCGGCACCATCGTGGGCGAGCTTCCGGCCGGCGCCACGGCGGGGCTTGGGGCGCGGCTGCTGTCGGGCAGCTATTACGGGCAGACGGTGCAGATCTGGTCGGCCCTGTTCGCCGCCGCCATCCTCGCTGCCGTGCTGGTGATGCTGATCGGCGCGCTGGAACGGATGACCCTGCGCCGCATGGGGCTGGCCCGATGAGCGCCCTTCCCATCATCGCCGTCTGGCTGGGGGCCTTGGCGCTGAACACCTGGCTGGCCCGCTTCGACACCCGCGCGACCCGCTTGGCGGTGGCGCTGATCTTTGGCGCCACGATCCTGATCCTGTGGGAACTGGCGGTGCGGCTTTATGCCATACCTGCGGTGATCCTGCCCGCCCCCAGCCAGATCGGCGCAAGCGTTGCGGCAAACACCGCGATCCTGTGGACCGACTTCGTGCAGACGATCCTCAAGGGCGCGCTGACCGGCTGGCTGATCGGCGCGGCTGCCGCCATCGCCACGGCCATCGCCATCGACCGCAGTCCCTTCCTGCAACGGGGCCTGCTGCCCATCGGCAACTTCGTCGCCGCCCTGCCGATCGTCGGCATCGCGCCGATCCTGGTGATGTGGTTCGGCTTCGACTGGCAGTCCAAGGCCGCCGTGGTCGTGGTCATGGTGTTCTTTCCGATCCTGGTGAACATGGTCGCGGGGCTTGCGGCGACCGATCCCATGCAGCGCGACCTGATGGCGACCTGGGCCGCGCCCTACGGCGCAAGCCTGTGGAAGCTGCGCCTGCCCGCCGCCATGCCGTTCCTGTTCAACGGGCTGAAGATCACCACCACGCTGGCCCTGATCGGCGCCATCGTGGCCGAGTTCTTCGGCAGCCCGACCAAGGGCATGGGCTTCCGGATCTCGACCGCCGTGGGGCGGCTGGACCTGCCGCTGGTCTGGGCGGAAATCCTTGTGGCGGCAATCGCGGGATCGCTGTTCTATGGCATCGTGGCGCTGATCGAGAAGAAGGTGACGTTCTGGCACCCGTCGCAGCGCCGTCAACGGGGCTAGGCCCCAACACAGGAGAGGGAATGATGAAGACTCTGATGCTGGCTACCGCCGTCGCCCTGGCCGCGGGCTCCGCCGGCGCGCAGGAACTGACCCTGCAACTGAAATGGGTGACGCAGGCGCAGTTCGCGGGCTACTACGTCGCCAAGGACAAGGGCTTCTACGAGGAAGAAGGGCTCGATGTCACCATCCTGCCCGGCGGCCCCGACATCGCGCCCACGCAGGTGCTGGCGGGCGGCGGCGCCGACGTGATCGTCGAATGGATGCCCGCCGCCCTGGCCGCGCGCGAAAAGGGCCTGCCGCTGGTCAACATCGCACAGCCCTTCAAGTCGTCCGGAATGATGCTGACCTGCCTCAAGGAAAGCGGAATCGCCGACCCCAAGACGGACTTCAAGGGCAAGACCCTGGGCGTCTGGTTTTCGGGCAACGAATATCCGTTCCTGTCCTGGATGAGCCAGCTTGGCCTGTCCACCGAAGGCGGCCCGGACGGCGTGACCGTCCTGAAGCAGGGCTTCAACGTCGATCCCCTTCTGCAGAAGCAGGCGGCCTGCATCAGCACCATGACCTACAACGAATACGGGCAGGTCCTGGACGCCGGCATCGCCCCCGAGGATCTGGTGACCTTCAAATACGAGGACCAGGGCGTCGCCACCTTGGAGGACGGGCTTTACGTCCTGGAAAGCACGCTGGAGGACAAGGCCAAGGTCACGGACCTGGTCCGCTTCGTGCGCGCCAGCATGAAGGGCTGGAAATACGCCGAGGAAAACCCCGAGGAAGCCGCCCAGATCGTCTTGGACAATGACGAGACCGGCGCCCAGACCCTGGACCACCAGGTCCGCATGGTCACCGAGATCGGCAAGCTGACCGCCGGCAGCAACGGCGTCCTCGACGAGGCCGACTATCAGCGCACCGTGGATACGCTGATGGCGGGGGGGTCCGATCCCGTCATCTCGAAGGCACCCGAGGGCGCCTTCACCCATGTCATCACCGACCGGGCCTTCGACTGACCTTCTTCGTTGTCCCAATACCCTCGGGGGGTCTGGGGGGCTGACAGCCCCCCATCTTCCGGGGCCTCTTGCAACGGCAAGAAGCGCGCGGCATAGCACCGGCCATGAGCCCGCCGCCTTCCAGACACAGCTTCACCGACGACGCCCAGGGGATCGCCTTCGGCAGCTTCATGGCCGCGGTCAGCGTCGTCCTGCTGACGCATCTGGGCTTCGTCACGGGGCAGACGGCGGGGCTGGCGATCCTGATCAGCTACGGTACCGGCTGGCCCTTCGGGCCGCTGTTCTTCGTCGTCAATCTGCCCTTCTACTGGCTGGGCTGGAAACGCTTCGGCCCCACCTTCGTCGCGAAAAGCTTTCTGGCGGTCGCGATCCTGTCGTCCCTGACGCTGGTTCTGCCCGACTACCTGCATTTCGGCGACACGCATCCCGCCGTGGGCGCCGTTCTGGTCGGCTGCCTGACCGGGGCGGGCATGATCGCGCTGTTCCGCCACGGATCGTCGCTGGGGGGCATCGGGATCGTCGGGCTGTACATCCAGGACGCGACGGGCTTCCGCGCGGGCTGGGTGCAACTGATCTTCGACGCCATGCTGTTCGCGGTGGCCTTGACCCTGCGCGATCCCGTGACCGTGGGGTGGAGCTTTCTGGGCGCCCTTGTCCTGAACCTGACCATCGCGGTGAACCACCGCAAGGATCGCTACATCGCCTGAGCGGCGGGGCGGCTGTCCGCCCCAGCCCTTGTGGCCTTACCGCGCCGTTTCGCGGACCACCTCGCCCTGCCGGTCCAGTTCCAGCGTCACGGCCTCGCCCTGCGGATTGGTGGCCTCCAGCATCAGGCGCGGGCCTTCCGTGCGCAAAAAGCCGAAGTCCTTGTAGCCCGCCTGCGTCAGCTTCTGGTTGACCGCCACGCTGTCGAAATCGGCGGGGAGCGGTGCGGGACCGCGCGGGCCGTCCCCCTTCGGACCGTCCCCCCTCACACCGTCGCCCATCGGACGCTCGCCCCGGGACCCGTGGTCGCCCGGTCCGTGGTTCCCGCGACCGGCACCGCGCGGCTCGTGCCCGCCACGCCCCCGGTCGCCGCGCGGCCCGTCGCCGTTATCGTCGCGCCCGAAGCGCACCACACGGCCGTCCCGGTCGAAATCGGCCCGCATGTCGTTGCCGTCGGCGTCCTCTCCCCTGACGGTGACATGGCCCTGACGGGTGCCGATCTCGTCGATGCGGCCGAACTGGGCCATCACATCGTTGTCGCAGACGGATCGCGGCAGCAGGGTGTCGGCCAACTCGGCCGGGATCGCGGCGTCATCCATCTCGATGCCGGCCAAGGCGTTCTGGCGATCGAACCTGACCTCTATCTCCTGCCCCTGGGCCTGGCGCCCGCCGATCTCCAGATGTTCGGGCCGTTGCCCGATCTCGGTAAAGGCGGTGAACAGGGTCATGGCCTGATGGGCCCTCACCTCGGCCGGGATCATGGCATCGACCAGCGACTGCGGCAGCACGCCGTCATCGGCCTCGACCGAGACCAGCGTGCCGTCGCGGTCGATCCTGGCCTCGATCTCGACGCCGTCCGCCGTGCGGCCCTCCACCTCGCGCATGCCGTCGCGCTTGGTGTCCAGTTCCAGGTTGGTCAGGTTCAACTGCGCCAAGGGTGCGGGCAGGTCGGCCCCGGCGGGCGCTGTCTGCGCCACGGCTGCGGTTCCAAGCCCGGCGATCAGCGCCAGCACCCCGGCCGAGGTCGAAATTCTGCGAATGGACATTGTCGTCTTCCTTTCCGGTTTCGGGACGGCAGCCCGCCCCTGACGAATCGCTTCTAGCGGTTCTTCACCGAATGAATCGCCAATGGCCCGTTTGGTTTCCATTTCGGTCGGGCGCGCTATGCTGCGCCCATGGTTCCGATCCGCGCCCTTGCCCTGTCCCTGCTGGCCTGCGCCCCCGTGCTGGCACAGGATGCCGTGCCACGGGCCGCCATCGAACAGTTCCAGCCCCTGCCCTTTCATGAAATCGCCGCCGCCGTGTCCGACCGCTATGACGGCCGGATGCTGGCCGCCGACACCCGCCCGCCCCTGCCCGCCGAACGCGACCTTGGCGCGGAGCTGGTGTATCAGTTCCGGCTGCTGACCCCGCAACGCAACCTGCTGGACATCCGCATCGACGCGCGGACCGGACGCTTCCTGTCGGTCGCGGGCCGGGGGCAGCTTGCGGCCCGCAAGCCCGTGGAATGAAGGAAACCCATGCGCGCCCTGATCGTCGAGGATGATCCTGTCCTGTCCCGGCAGCTTGCCGCCGCCCTGGCGGATGCAGGCTTTGTGTCCGACTGCGCGGCGGACGGCGCGCAAGGCGAATACCTGGGCGCGACCGAGGCCTATGATGTCGCGATCCTGGACCTGGGCCTGCCCGGCATGCCCGGGATCGAGGTTCTGACCCGCTGGCGCGACGCGGGGCTGACGATGCCGGTCCTGATCCTGACCGCCCGCGGCGACTGGACCGACAAGGTGGCCGGTTTCCGCGCCGGGGCCGACGATTACGCCGTCAAGCCGTTCCGCCTGGACGAGGTCGTCCTGCGCTGCCAGACCCTGATCCGCCGCGCGGCGGGCCATGCGCGCCCGGTCATCCGCGCGGGCGTCCTGACGCTCGACAGCCAGCTTGGCGTGATCACCCGCGACGGTGTGGCGCTGAAGCTGACGGCCTTCGAGCAGCGCATCCTGGCCTACCTGATCCACCACCAGAACCGCATCGTCAGCCGCACGGAACTGTCGGACCACCTGTACGACGCCGATGCCGACCGCGACTTCAAGTCCATCGAGGTCGTGATCGGCCGCCTTCGCCGCAAGGTGGGCGACGGTGTGATCGAGACCCGCCGGGGCGAGGGTTACCTGCTGCGGGCGCCTGCATGATCCGGTCCATCCGGGGACGGCTGCTGCTGCTGGCCGCCGTCTGGCTGGGCGCGGCGCTGCTGGCGGCATTCCTGTTCATCTCGGCCTTGCTGGAGGATTTCGTCACCGACCGCTTCGACGCCGAGGCGGGCGCCTTCGCCGACGCCCTGATCGCCTCGGTCGAGGTGGGCGAGGATGGCCGGATCGAACTGGACGATCCCCCCGCCGATCCCCGTTTCGGCCTGCCCCTGACCGGCTGGTACTGGCAGGTCGCGGCGGACGGGGCGGTCATCGCGCGCTCCGGATCGCTGCTGGACGGTCGGCTGCAAGGCCCCGCCGGGGATTTCGCGGGCGGCGCGGGGCTGGGGGCGGACAACGCCCCCCTGCGCGTCCTGCGGCGGCAGGCAAGCCTGCCCGACAGCGATGCGCAGATCGCCGTCACGGTGACCGTCCCGCGCCAGCAGATCGACAACAGCCTGCGACAGATCCGCCGCCCGCTGGCCGTCGCCCTGGCCGTGCTGGGCATCGTTACCGCCCTTGCCAGCCTGGTGCAGGTCACCGCCGGGCTGCACAGCCTGGATCAGGTGCGCCGCGACTTGGGCCGGGTGCGGTCCGGCGACAAGGACCGTCTGTCGCTGCCCCCTGTCAGCGAACTGCAGCCCTTGGTGGCCGAGATCAACGCCGCCCTGGACGGCAATGCAGGCCTGCTTGCCCGGTCCCGCCAGCATCTTGGCAACCTGGCCCATTCGCTCAAGACGCCGCTGGCGGCCTTGGCGAACGAACTGCCGCCGGACCATGACGGGCAGGCGCTGATCACCCGCATGGACCGCCTGATCGGCTGGCACCTGCGCCGCGCCCGGTCCGCCGGGCCGGGCGCCTTGGGCCAGCGCACGCCGGTGCGGCCCGTCATCGACGACATCCTGATGGTCCTGCGATGGCCGATGCAGGACAAGGGCATGGCGGCCCGCATCGACTGCCCCGTCCCCGCCGCCTTCGCGGGCGAGCGCCAGGATCTGGAGGAGATGATCGGCAACCTGTGCGACAACGCGGTCAAGTGGGGCCGCACGCGGCTGGCGATCACCGTGCGGCAGACGGACCACCTGCGCATCTGCATCGAGGATGACGGCCCCGGCATGGCCCAGACGGATGCCCCCGTCGCGCTGATCCGGGGTGGGCGCGTGGACGAACATGGCGCCTCGGGGTCAGGCCTGGGGCTGGCGATCGTCGCCGATCTGGCCGCGCTGCATGGGGGCAACCTGCGGCTGGAACGGGCGGAACTTGGCGGGCTTGCGGCGATTCTGGACCTGCCTGCCTGAATCGGCCGCAAAACCGCATCGGCGAAGTTTTACCATTTGATAAAAAATCGACCCTGTGCCAGCCTGATTCTTGCCAACAGGTGAGCCAGGAGACGCAAATGTCCCAAGCGAGATTGGCGCCGGGCGTTGTCCCCGGTCGCCTTACCCCCCATGAACTGGCGGCGAACTTCGTCGATGTCGCGCCGCCCATGGACGACCACGAGGCCCGCGTGGCCGCAGACCGCTGCTATTTCTGCCACGACGCGCCCTGCGTCACGGCTTGTCCCACCAGCATCGACATCCCGCTGTTCATCCGCCAGATCGCGACGGGCACGCCGGACGCGGCGGCCATGACGATCTTTCACGCCAACATCTTCGGCGGCATGTGTGCCCGCGTCTGCCCGACCGAGACCCTGTGCGAAGGCGCCTGCGTCCGCACCGAGGCCGAGGGTGACCCGGTCGAGATCGGCGCCCTGCAACGGTATGCCACCGACGGGATGATCGCCGGGGGCAGCCATCCCTTCCGCCGCGCCGAACCCACCGGCAGGCGCGTCGCCGTTGTCGGCGCGGGACCGGCGGGCCTTGCCTGCGCGCACCGTCTGGCCGCCAAGGGCCACGATGTCACGATCTTCGAGGCCAAGCCCAAGCCCGGCGGGCTGAACGAATACGGCATCGCCAGCTACAAGGCCGTGGACGGCTTCGCCCAGGCCGAGGTGGACTGGCTTCTGGGCATCGGCGGCATCACCCTGCGCCATGACCAGCGGCTTGGCCGCGACATCACGTTGGAATCGCTGCGCGCCGAATACGACGCGGTGTTCCTGGGAATGGGCCTGGGCGGCGTCAACGCCCTGCGGGCCGAGGGCGAGGAACGGCGCAACGTCCTGGACGCGGTCAGCTTCATCCGCGAATTGCGGCAGGCCAGCGACCTGACGGCCCTGCCGGTGGGCCGCGACGTGGTGGTCATCGGCGGCGGCATGACGGCGGTGGATGCCGCCGTGCAGGCCCGGCTGCTGGGTGCGGAAAACGTCACCATCGTCTATCGCCGCGACCGGTCGCAGATGGGCGCCAGCCGCCACGAACAGGACCACGCCACCGGCAGCGGCGTCCGCATCATCTGCAACGCGGCGCCCGTGAAGGTCCACGGCAACGGCTCGGTCGTCGAGGTCGAGTTCGCCTATACAGCCGTCGATCCCGACGGCGGGCTGCACCTGACGGACGACCGCTTCCGCCTGAAGGCCGACCAGGTCTTCCGCGCCATCGGGCAAAGGCTGGACGGCGTGCCCGAAACGCTTGCCCTGAACGGCGGCAAGATCGGCATCGCCGGACCCGGCCGCACCAGCATCCCCGGCGTCTGGGCGGGCGGCGACTGCGCGGCGGGCGGCGACGACCTGACCGTCACCGCCGTGGCCGAGGGCCGCGACGCCGCCGAAGACATCGACGCCCATCTGACCGGCCGTCCGGTCGAGATCCCCGGCTGAGGAGCATCATCATGGCCGACCTGCGCAGCGACTTCATCGGGATCAAGTCCCCCAACCCGTTCTGGCTGGCCTCCGCCCCGCCGACGGACAAGGAATACAACGTCCGCCGCGCCTTCCAGGCCGGTTGGGGCGGCGTCGTCTGGAAGACCCTCGGGTCCGAAGGCCCCCCGGTCGTCAACGTGAACGGCCCGCGCTATGGCGTGATCCACGGCCCCGACCGCCGCGTCCTGGGCATCAACAACATCGAACTGATCACCGACCGCCCGCTGGAGGTGAACCTGCGCGAGATCAAGTCGGTCAAGCGCGACTATCCCGACCGCGCCTTGGTCATCAGCCTCATGGTTCCCTGCGACGAGGAAAGCTGGCGCGACATCCTGGCGCGGATCGAGGATACCGGCGCCGACGGGGTGGAACTGAACTTCGGCTGTCCCCACGGCATGTCCGAACGCGGCATGGGCAGCGCCGTTGGCCAAGTGCCGGAATACATCGAGATGGTGACGCGCTGGGTCAAGCAGTACAGCCGAATGCCCTGCATCGTGAAGCTGACCCCCAACATCACCGATGTCCGCAAGCCCGCCGAGGCCGCCATGCGCGGCGGCGCCGATGCCGTCAGCCTGATCAACACGATCAACTCCATCACCAGCGTCGACCTGGACTTGTTCGCGCCGGAACCCACCATCGACGGCAAGGGCGCGCATGGCGGTTACTGCGGCCCGGCCGTCAAGCCCATCGCCCTGAACATGGTGGCCGAGATCGCGCGCAACCCCGCCACCTACGGGTTGCCGATCAGCGGCATCGGCGGTGTGACGACATGGCGCGACGCGGCCGAGTTCATGGCCCTTGGCGCGGGCACGGTGCAGGTCTGCACGGCGGCGATGACATACGGCTTCAAGGTCGTGCAGGAGATGATCTCGGGCCTGCGCGATTACCTCGACAGCCACGACATGGCGATGTCTGACCTGATCGGGCGGGCGGTGCCGAACGTCACCGACTGGAACCAGTTGAACCTCAACTACGTCACCAAGGCGCGGATCGACCAGGACCTGTGCATCAAGTGCGGCCGCTGCTATGCCGCCTGCGAGGATACGTCCCACCAGGCCATCGCCATGAAGCCCGGCCGCGTCTTCGAGGTGATCGAGGAGGAGTGCGTCGCCTGCAACCTGTGCCTGGACGTCTGCCCGGTGGAAAACTGCATCGACATGCGGGAACTCGCGGTGGGAGAGATGGACCTGCGCACCGGCATCCGCCGCGGTCCCTATGCCAACTGGACGACGCACCCGAACAACCCAATGGCGGTCAGGGCGGCTGAATGAAATCGGTCGACCGGGACAGTGGTCGGGGCGAGAAGATTCGAACTTCCGGCCTACGGTACCCAAAACCGTCGCGCTACCAGGCTGCGCTACGCCCCGACGCCACCCGTTTAGCGGATCGCGTCGGCGGGGGAAAGCCCTAGCCGCAAGGCAGGGCGGCCAAATCCTGTCCCAGCCGGGGATGGGCCATCGGCTGCCCGACGGCCAGGCCGAGGCGGTCGGCCTCTCCTCCGCCGATCTCGAGAATCATCCGGCGCTGGGGCTGCGGGTCGCCCGCCGCCGCACCGGGGATGGGCGTTTCGTCCAGGGGCACGGCGTTGCGATGGATGTGGCGGATGACACCCGCCTGGTCCAGGAAGATCAGGTCCAGCGGGATATAGGTGTTGCGCATCCAGAAGCTGACGGCGCGCGGGCTGTCGTAGATGAACAGCATCCCGGTGTTCGGGGCCAGCTCGCGGCGGAACATCAGGCCTTGTGCGCGTTCGGCCTCGTCATCGGCGACCTCGACGGCGACGGTCACGCGATCATCGCCGGCCTGGAAGATCACCGTGCCCGGCGTGCAGGAAACCTTGTCGGCATGGGCAGCCGTGCACAGGAACAGGAACGCGCCTGCCAGTGCGGCCTTATTCGGCCACATGCGTCAGGAAGTCCTTCACGTCCTGCGCCTGATCGCCAAGGCCGCAGGGCCGCAGCGACGGCGCACCCTGCTCGGTCCCGCGATCCCAGCTTGTGACCTGGGCCGCCATCAGGCCGCGCGGGCCTTCGACAACGCGGACCCCGATCGCCTCGCCGATAATCAGGTCGGCAAAGCCCGAATGACGCAGCACCTCGACATGCAGGAAAACATCGTCGGGATAGCCGAAGATGTTGGCAAAGCCGAAGCCCTTGGCCTTGTCGAACCACTTGACGCGCGCGGGACGCAGCGGCAGCGTTTCAAGCTGCTCGATCACGCCGTTGTCCAGGTCGGCGATCGGCGCGCCTTCCGACAAGGGCGGCTCGATCGACACCACCTCGGTCGCCTGGAGGCCGCGCTGCGTTGGCTGCATCCAGACGGTCACGCGCGACTGGTCGGCAACCGAACTGCGCCCGAAATTGCGGAGAACATTGGCGTGCAGCAGGATATCCGCGCCGCCCTCCTCATTCAGGATGAAGCCATAGCCCTTGGCCGGGTCAAACCACTTGACCAGCCCCGATACCAGCTTCGATCCCTTCTCTTCCGTCATCTTCCCACCACATGCGCAGAGCGCGTCTTAATTCATCCCCGGGATCAACCAATATTACCGTTCAATTCTGCCTGCGCCGCAGCGGTCAATCATGTAAGGCAAGGCCTGCAAATAACCTGGCACTCACCTCTTATGGTCAGCCACTGCATCCTATCCGTCAAGCCCTAGGGTGACAGCCGCTCGACAAACCATGTACTCGGCGCTTCTTTGCTCCACCGGAACCGATCATGCAACCGGAAAGCGCCATCTGCCCAGAACTCGATCTGTGTCGGGTTCACCCTGAACCCTCCCCAAAACGCTGGCCTGGGAGGGCGGGTTCCGTAACGTAAACCCAGTCTGGCGACCTCGGCCACCAATTCTGCACGGTTTTTCAGCGGTTGCGACTGCTTGGATGCCCAGGCGCCAAGCCTGCTTTGCAGGGCCCGGCTGTTGTAATAGGCGTCGGCCTGCGCGCCCTCGACGCGGGTCACGTGGCCGCGCACGCGGATCTGCCGGCGCAGCGATTTCCAGTGCATCACGAAGGCGGCCTTGCCGGTTGCCGCGATCTGGCGGCCCTTGGCGCTGTCGTAGTTCGTGTAGAACACGAAGCCGCCGTCGGTCCCCTGGCCTTCGATCTCTTTCAGCAGGACCATGCGGGTGTCGGGCATTCCGTCGGCATCCACGGTCGCCAGGGCGATGGCGTTGGGATCGTTCGGCTCGGTCGCCTCGGCCTCGGCCAGCCAGCGCCGGGCGATGTCGAAAGGGTCGTCGCCCGCGAACAGTCCGTCTCGATCAGCCATCTTGCTTTCCTTGCGCTTGATGCTTGCAAACCTTTGGCCTAAGCACCTTTCACAAAGGGTTGAAAGCGCGAGAGGCAGCACATGTCAAGCGAGCAGAAGCAGGGCCTGATGGCCGGAAAACGCGGCCTCGTCATGGGATTGGCAAATGACAAGTCGATTGCCTGGGGAATTGCGCGCGCCGTCGCGGCCGAAGGGGCAGAGCTTGCCTTTTCCTACCAGGGCGAGGCGCTGAAGAAACGCGTCGATCCGCTGGCCCGGCAGCTTGGCTCATCGCTGGTGCTGCCCTGCGACGTCAGCGACGAGACGTCCATCGACGCGCTGTTCCAGACCCTTCAGGGCGAATGGGGTTCGCTGGACTTCGTGGTTCACGCCATCGGCTTTTCCGACAAGGATCAGCTTCGCGGCCGCTATGCCGACACGACCCGCGACAACTTCCTGATGACGATGGACATCTCGGTCTATTCCTTCACCGCCGTGGCGCGGCACGCGTCCGCGATGATGCCCGATGGCGGCAGCCTGCTGACCCTGACCTACTACGGGGCCGAACGCGTCATGCCCCATTACAACGTCATGGGCGTGGCCAAGGCGGCGCTGGAAGCGTCGGTCCGCTATCTGGCCGAGGATCTTGGCAAGGACAACATCCGCGTCAACGCGATCAGCGCCGGGCCGATCAAGACGCTGGCCGCCAGCGGCATCGGCGATTTCCGCTACATCATGAAGTGGAACGAGCTGAACTCGCCCTTGCGTCGAAATGTCACGCAGGAGGATGTCGGGAACTCGGCCCTGTACCTGCTGTCGCGGCTTGGCGCCGGCGTGACGGGCGAGACGCACCATGTCGACGCTGGCTATCACGTCGTGGGGATGAAGGCGGTCGACGCGCCCGACATCGCCACGGTCAAGAAGGACTGAGCGCCTCGGCCCCGGCATGACCATCACCGCCGACCAGCTTGCGCTGTTCGTGGGCACGCTGGCCGTGGCGATCTTGTCGCCCGGTCCCGGCGTGATCGCGGTCAGCCAGGCAGCCTTCGCCCTTGGGCGAAGGCGCGCGCTGCCCTATGCGCTGGGGCTGGCGCTTGGCGCGTCTCTGTGGTGCCTGCTGGCGCTGCTGGGGCTGACGGTGGTCTTCCGCGCGCTTCCCTGGACCTATGTCGCGTTGAAGGTTCTTGGCGGCGCCTATCTGGTCTGGATTGCCTGGAAGACGTGGCGCCATGCGCCCGATCCCCTGCCCGACCCGGCCGAGGGCAGCCGCGGCATGAGCTTTGCGGGCGGCATGATGCTGAACCTGTCGAACCCCAAGCCCGCGCTGTTCTATTCGGCGGTCCTGCTGTCGATCTTTCCCGTGGCGCTGACGGCGGGCGACAAGGTGGCGATTTACGCAACGGCAGCAGGCGTCGAACTGGCGTTTTATGGCGCACTGGCCTCTCTCATGGCTTTGCCTTGGCTGCGGCGTCGCTATTATGCCGCGAAATTCTGGATCGACCGGGGGGCGGGGCTGGCCATTGGCCTGCTGGGCCTGTCGCTGATCCTTCGCCATTGAAAGGACTTGCCATGATCGACCGCCTGCCGCACGAAAAGGGTTTCCACGTCAGCTGGGACCAGTTGCATCGCGACGCCCGCGCGCTTGCCTGGCGCCTGGACGGGACGGACTGGCGCGCGGTGGTGGCCGTGACCCGGGGCGGGCTGGTGCCCGCGATGATCGTCGCGCGCGAACTGGACATCCGGGTGATCGATTCGATCTCGATCCGGTCCTACAAGGGCGTCGGGACCGAGGCGGGCCAGGGCCAGTTCGAGGTGCTGAACAAGCCCGATCCCGCGCTGATGGGGGACGGCGACGGCATCCTGGTCATCGACGATCTGGTCGATTCCGGCCGCACGCTGGAACTGATCCGCGAGATGTATCCCAAGGCCCATTTCGGCACCGTCTATGCCAAGCCCAAGGGCAAGCCGATGGTCCAGACCTATGTCACCGAGGTCAGCCAGGATACCTGGATCTTCTTCCCCTGGGACATGGCCCTGCAATACGTCCAGCCGTATCGCGGCGAGGACTGAGGACAGGGCCGCCGCCAGATTTCCGAGGCGGAAGGCGGAACCGGCGGCACGGTCAGGCATTGTCCCCTCAATCGCGCATTGAACGTAATGCGCGGCAATTTCAGGAGGAATGACATGCGCAAGCTGATGTTGAGCACCGCCGTAATCCTGCCGCTGATCGCGGCGCCGGTCGTCGCACAGGATACCGCGACGCCCGCCCCCGCAGAACCCGCCACCAGCACCACGACGGCGCCGATGGGCGCCGACGCCACCCCGGCGGCCGACGCCGAGATGGACGCCGAAGCAGCCGCCGACGATGCCGAAGAGGCAGCAGCCGAGGCTGAAGTCGCCGCCAGCGGCATGGTCGAGCAGCAGCAGGCCGAGAATGAACTGCGCATCGACTGGATCACCGACGCGACCGTCAATGCGCCGGACGGCACCGCCATCGGCGACATCAATGACGTGATCGTGGACGCCGAGGCCGGCACCATGAAGGCTGCCGTGATCGGCGTGGGTGGTTTCCTTGGCATCGGGGAAAAGCAGATCGCCGTGCCGTGGGACCAGCTGCAGATCAACTATGACGCGCAGGAAATCACCAGCGAACTGACCAAGGAGCAGGCCGAGGCCGCGCCCGAATACGTCTTCCGCGACCAGGAGGAAGCCCCGGCCGAGGCGGGCGAGGCCGGCAGCGCCTCGATGACCACCACGTCCGATTCGATGGGCACGACCGCGACCGACCCGGCCGCCGCGCCGATGACGACGCCCGATTCGGCGGCCTCGACCACCACGGCCCCTGCGGCCGCCACCGAGCAGGCCGAAGGCGGCGCGCCGGCACCGGCCGACACCGCCGAGACGCCCGCGACCGAACCCGCGGAGTCCGAGATGACCACCCCCGCCGAAGGCGGCACCACCACCGCCCCGGCGAACTGATCCGGTCAGGATCGCAGAAACGGCCCCGTGCAGGGGCCGTTTTTCATTGCCCGCGTGCCGCGTCGGGCTGCCGCGCTCAGTTGCCGCGCACGAAGCGCGCCGCGCCTTCGGCAGCCCGTTGCAGGGCACGGCTCTTGTTCACGGTTTCGATGAACTCGGCCTCGGGGTCGCTGTCGTAGACGACACCGCCGCCCGCCTGGATGTAAAGCGCGCCATCCTTCAGCACGCCCGTGCGCAGCGCGATGCACATGTCCATCTCGCCATTGGCGGCGAAGTAGCCGACGGCACCGCCATAGACGCCGCGCTTTTCCGGCTCCAGCTCGTCGATGATCTCCATCGCGCGGACCTTGGGCGCGCCGGACACGGTGCCTGCCGGCAGGCCCGCCAGCAGTGCGGACAGCGCGTCCTCGCCCTCGCGCAGTTCGCCCACGACGTTGCTGACGATGTGCATGACGTGGCTATAGCGTTCGATCACGAACTGCTCGGTCGGGTGGACGGTGCCGGGTTTCGCCACCCGGCCCACGTCGTTGCGCCCGAGATCCAGCAGCATCAGGTGTTCGGCCAGTTCCTTACGGTCGGCCAGCAGGTCCGCCTCCAGCGCGCGGTCCTGCGCCTCGTCCGCGCCGCGCGGGCGGGTCCCGGCGATGGGGCGGATCGTCACCTCTCCGTCGCGCAGGCGCACGAGGATCTCGGGCGAGGCGCCGACGATCTGGAAGCCGTCCAGGTTCAGGAAGAACATGAAGGGCGACGGGTTGGTGCGGCGCAGGCTGCGATACAGCGCGAAGGGCGGCAGCGGGAAATCCATCCGCCAGCGCTGGCTGGGCACGACCTGGAAGATGTCGCCTGCGCGGATGTAATCCTTGGCCTTCTCGACCGCCGCCAGATAGTCAGGCTTGCTGAAGTTCGACACCGGCTCGCCGATGCGGGCGTCATGGCCCAAGGCGCGGGGTTCCGAGGGCTGGCGGTCCAGCGATCGCAGCGCGTCCATCACCCGCTCGGCGGCCTGGGCATAGGCGGCGCGCGCGTTGTCGGAACCGTCGTGCCAGGCCGGGGCGCACAGCGTCACCTCGCCCTTCACGCCATCCAGCACGGCCACGACCGACGGCCGCATCAGCATGGCGTCGGGCAGGTCCAGCGGGTCGGGATTGACATGGGGCAGGCGTTCCACCAGCCGGATCATGTCGTACCCCAGATAGCCGAACAGCCCCGCCGCGACGGGCGGCACCCCGTCCGGCATCGTCTCGATCCGGCTTTCCGCGATCAGCGCGCGCAGGCTGTCCAGCGCGGGGCGGTCATCCGGCTGGAAGTCGTCGGAAAAGCGCGCCTGACGGTTGATCCGCGCCCGACCGTCGCGGCAATCCCAGATCAGGTCGGGCTTCATGCCGACGATGGAATAGCGGCCGCGAACCTCTCCGCCGGTCACGGATTCCAGCATGAAGGACATGGGCGCGGCATCCGTCAGCTTCAGCATCAGGCTGACGGGCGTGTCCAGGTCGGCGGCCAGGCGGATGGTGACAAGCTGGTTCTGGCCGGCATTCCACGCCGCCTCGAAGGTCGCGAAATCGGACGTCAATTCCATCACTGGACCTGCGCGTTGATGGCGTTGATGGCCTGCTGATCCAGCGTTATCCCGGCATCGCGCTGCACGGCACGGGCGTAATAGTCGAAGATGTCGGACTGCAGCGACTGGCCCAGGCGGTCCTGGACCGCGCCGCTGATCCGCAGCGCGTCCTCGCCGGTCAGCTCGGCCTCGTGGATCGCATCAAGGCGCAGCAGGACCACACGGTTCTCGGCATCGAGGATCTCGACCTCGCCCGGCTCGGCCATGGCAAAGGCGCGGCTGACGGCCTCCGCCGGGGCGCCCTCGATCCAGCCGTCGCGGGTGATGTCCGTCGCGGCGGTCCATTGCGGGGCGGGCTGGCCCTCGGCCGGGGCGGGCGACAGGCGCTGCTCCTCGGCCAGGGCCAGAAGCTGGCGATGGGCCTCGGCCCGGCGCCAGTCGGCCTCGACCTCGTCGCGGACCTCCTCGAAGGGGCGCAGGGTCGGCGGCACGATCTGGTCCAGCCGCAGTGCGAAGACGCCGCCGTCATCCAGGTTCGCGAGTTCCGGGAAGTCGGCCTCGGTCGCCTGGGCCGCACGGTCGCGGAACGCCTGATAGCCCGCGATGCTGCCCTCGGCGGGCGCGGCGTCGGCGGACCAGTCGATGGTGCCAAGCTCAAGCTCGGTTTCCTCGGCCACCTGCTCCAGCGAGGCGCCGCCGGCCAGCAGGTCCTCGTATTCGGCGGATCGCTCCTCGATGGTGCGGGCGGCGCGGTCCACGGCGGCCTCGGCGCGCAGATCCTGCCGGGCCTGCTCGAAGGGGACGTTCACCGGCTCCAGGATGGCATGGACGGCGAACAGCGCGGGGCCCAGATCCGTCTGGACCGGACCGACGACGCCGGTTTCGGGCGACGCGAAGACCGCCTCGCCTGCGGCGCCCAGGTCGGCCTGCGAGACCTCGCCCAGTTCGGCATCCTCGGGCTGCAGGCCGCGCTGCAGCACGAAGGATTCGAAGGGCGCCGTGCCCGCGTCGATCTGCGCCTTCGCGGCTTCGGCTTCCTCGGCGGACGGGAAGACGAGGCGGCTGACCATGCGGTGCTCGGGGCGCTGGTATTCGGCGATGTTGGCGTCATAGGCGGCGCGCAGCGCGGCCTCGTCCAGTTGCACGGTCGGGGCCAGCATCTCTGGCGTCAGCCAGGCATAGGTGATCTTGCGCAACTCGGGCGCGGTGAAGCGGTCGGCGTTGGCGCTGTGCCAGGCCTTCAGCGTCTCCTCGTCCGGGTCGGCGATGGGGGCGGGCAGCATGTCGGCGGTCAGTTCGCGCCAGGCGACATCGCGGCGTTCGAGGATCCACTTGGCCGTCGTCTCGACCACAGGCATGGGCGCGGCCACGCCACCGGCCACGGCGCGCTGGATCAGCAGGCGGGCCTCGTCGGTGCGGACCTCGCGCTCGAACTCGGCCTCGGACAGGTTCTCGCGGCGCAGCACGTCGGCATAGGCGGCGCGGTCGAAGCTGCCGGTCGGACCCTGGAAGGCAGGCGCTTCCGCGATGGTCCGGCGCACCTTCTCGTCGCCCACGGACACGCCGATGCGCCGGGCCTGTTCCTCCAGCGCGGCAGAGGTGATCAGTTGCGATTGCACCGCATGCGGCAGGCCGATGGCCTGGGCCTGCGCCATGGACAGGGCCTGCCCGGTCTGCTGCTGATAGGCGTTCATCTGGTTGCGCAGCGCGCGGGCGTAATCCTCGGCGGTGATGGTGGTGTCGCCGACCGACCCGATCGAGGTCGATCCGCCCGAGAAACTGGTGACGCCGAAGCCGCCAAGGCCCAGCACCATCAGGCCCATCAGCACCCAGACGATGGTGGATTTCCCGTGTGTCCGCAGGTTCTTCATGGCCCGGCCTTCCCTCGTGGTCGTGTCGCGTTTCTTTAGGACGCGCGCGGCCCCGCCACAAGCCTGTCAGCCCGCCAGCCCGCGCAGCCTCTCGGCCAGTTGAGCGATGCGGGGACCGTCGATATTGGCGAAGGCGATGCGCAGGTGGCGCGGGCCGGTCGGGTCTTCCGGGGGCACGAACATGGTGCCGGGCAGCGCCAGAACCGCAATCTCGGCCACCATGCGGCGGGCCAGGTCGGCCGACGAGGCGGCAAGGGGATGTTCGACCCAGGCGAAATAGGCGCCCGCGCTTTTCACCCGCCAGCCCGGCAGCGCCGACAGCGCCGCAACGGTCGCATCGCGCCGCCCCAGGATTTCGGCCCGTTCGCCCTCCAACCAGTCGCGCAGGTTGCGCATCCCCCACAAGGCCCCGATCTGCCCCAGTTGGGATGTCGAGATCGCCACCGTGTCCAGGACCTTCTCGACCTGCCTCATCCGGTCCTCTGACGTGACAAGGGCGCCGACGCGGTGGCCGGTCAGCCGATAGGCCTTGGAAAAGCTGTAAAGCTGGATGACCGTGCGGTCCCAGCCCGGCCGCGCCAGCAGGTCATGGGGCGGCCCGCTGCGGCTGTCGAAGTCGCGATAGGTTTCGTCCAGGATCAGCGCCAACCCCCGGCTTTGCGCCAGATCGAAGAACCGCCCGACCAGTTCGGCCGGGTATTCCGCGCCCGAGGGGTTGTTCGGCGTCACCAGCACGATGGCCCGGCAGCGCGGCCCGATCAGGGCGGCGGCCCGGTCGGGATCGGGCAGAAGGTCGTCGCCGCAGGCCAGGGGCACCGCGCGGATGGCCTGCATGTCCAGCCACATCTTGTGGTTGAAGTACCAGGGCGTCGGCAGGATCACCTCGTCCCCGGCCTGCGCCAGCGTCGTGACGGCCGCGCAGAAGGCCTGGTTGCAGCCCTGCGTGATCGTCACCTGCGCCGGGCTGACGGCGCCGCCATAGCTGGCCCCGAACTCCTCGGCCACGGCGGCGCGCAGGTCGGGGTTGCCCAGCACGGGACCGTAAAGATGCGCCTCGGGCCGGTGCAGCGCGGCATCGGCCATTGCCGCGCGCAGCGCCTGCGGCGGCGGATCGACAGGGGCGGCCTGGCTGACGTTGATCAGCGGCAGGCCGGGCGGCAGCGGCAGTTCCGCCAGCCAGCGCCGCGCCTCCATCACGGGGGGCGCGAAGGTGGCGGCAAGGGCCGGGTTCAGCGGCGCCGGATCAGTCACGGGCCAAGCCCTGCAGGTCGGAGAGGTCGGGGGGCAGCGACAGATCCAGCGCGGGCGCGGGAAGGCCGGGCGTCGCCGGAGCCCGCGCTGCCGGCTGGTCCGACGGAACGGATGGCGCCGCGTCGGGCGTGTCGGCGACGGTCCTGCCCGGCGCGACAAGGGCCGCGGGCTGCGGCAGGGCGGCAGGCCGGTCCAGTTGCGGCGCATCCTCGCC
>NZ_JAFNAW010000055.1 GCF_017356265.1 Paracoccus fontiphilus
GACCCCCCATACCTGCCTCAGCAGAAGGGAAGCACATCATAGGCTAGCTGGGAATCCTGAATCTCGATGCCCGCGACATGCTCTAGCGTGGCGGGATGCGCGCGCACAAGCGGGGGAAGGCCGTCCGCATGACGCGGGCGTCAGCTGTTGCAGGCCTGCCGCGGTCAGGCCAGAAGGCCCGCGCCCTCATCCGCGCCCAGCATGATGTTGAGGTTCTGGACCGCCGCGCCGGATGCCCCCTTGCCCAGGTTGTCCAGCACCGCGACGACCGTGGCGCAGCCATTGTCAGCATCGCCCTGGACACTGAGACGCAGCATGTTGGTGCCGTTCAGATCCGTGGGCACGATGCGCGATCCGGCATCGGGCGCCACCTCGATGAAGCGCTGTCCGGCATAATGATCGGCAAGCGCCCGGGTCAGGGCGCCAAGGCTGCGCTGCGCGCCGAGGAACAGCGGCACCTGCACGGCCATGCCCTGCGCGAAGTTGCCGACCGAGGGCGCGAAGATCGGCTGCCGGGTCAGGCCCGCATGGACCATGATCTCGGGGATGTGCTTGTGGCGCTGATTCAGGCCATAGACAAAATGGGCGGGCGCCGCGCCATCCTCGTATTCCGCGATCAGCGTCTTGCCGCCGCCGGTATAGCCGCTGACGGCGTTGATCGACAGCGCCTCGTCCGGCGCGATCAGGCCGGCGGCGACCAGGGGCGCGATGATGGCGATGGCGCCGGTCGAATAGCAGCCGGGGTTGCTGACCAGCCGGGCGCCCGCGATCCGGTCGCGCGCCTGCGCGTTCAGTTCGGCAAAGCCGAAGGCCCAGCGTTCGTCCACCCGATGCGCGGTCGAGGCGTCGATGACCCGCGTGTCCAGGTCGCGCGCCAGTTCCACCGCCTCGCGCGCGGCGTCGTCGGGCAGGCACAGGATCGCCACGTCGGCCTCGGCAAAGGCCTCGCGCCGGGCGCTTGCGTCCTTGCGGCGCTCGGGGTCGATCTGGATCAGGCGGATGTCATCGCGCGGCGCCAGCCGCTCGCGGATTTGCAGGCCCGTGGTGCCTGCCTCGCCGTCGATGAAAACACTGTATGCCATGGTCCGGTCCCCGATGATGTCACGGCGTTATAGGGGACGGCCCCTGCCCTGCCAACCGGCCCGAGGCTCAGATCCGGCAGATTTCCGAACGGGTCAGGAAACGCTTCTCGCGCCCGTTGTCCAGGCTGAACATGCCGCCGCGCCCGGGCACCACGTCGATCACCAGGTCCGTATGCGCCCAGGCCTCGGCCTGGGAGGCGCTGATGTAGAAGGGGGCGCCGCCGATCTCGCCCAGCTTCACGTCGCGTTCGCCGACGCGGAAGTCGCCCTGCGGATAGCACATGGGGGACGATCCGTCGCAGCAGCCGCCCGACTGGTGGAACAGGACGGGGCCGTGGTCCGCGACGATCTCGGCGATCAGGTCCAGGGCGGCGGGGGTGGCGGAAACCGTGCTCATGTCTTCAACCTTTTCTTCAGGAACTCCAGCACCTGCCGCTCCTCGGGGCGCAGGCCGGGTTGTTGCAGATCGTCCTCGATCTCCTCGCGCAGTTCCAGCTTCAGCTCGTCGGCCAGATAGGCGTCGATGACCTCGGGATGGATATAGCACTTGCGGCAGATGGTGGGGGTGTTGCCGAGGCGGCTGGACACCCGCTCGATCGCCTCGCGGATGTTGCGCTTGGCGGCGGCCTGGCTGTCCCATTTCTCGTATTCCGCCAGAGCCAGCGCGGCCAGAACCGTGCCGGTCCAGGTGCGGAAGTCCTTGGCGGTGACGTTCTGGCCCGAGATCTCGCGCAGGTAGTCGTTCACCTCGGTCGAGGTGACCTTCTGCCGTTCGCCTTCCTCGTCCAGGTACTGGAACAGGTGCTGGCCCGGAATGTCCTGCGCGGCGCGGACGATGCGGGCCACCCGGCGGTCCTTCAGGCCCAGGTTCCATTCCTTGCCCGACTTGCCCTTGAAGCGGAAGCGCACCTCGCTTCCGTCGATCTTCACATGGCGGTCGCGCAGGGTGGTCAGCCCGTGGGACTTGTTCTGCCTGGCGTAGTCAAGGTTGCCCACCCGGATCATGGTGTTTTCCAGCAGGTGGACCACGGTCGCCAGCACCTTTTCGGCGGGCATCCCGCGCCGCGACATGTCGGCGTCCACCCGCTCGCGGATCTGCGGCAGGGCATGGGCGAAGTCCAGCATGTGGTCGTATTTGGCGCTGTCGCGGACGGCGCGGAAATCGGGGTGGTAGCGGTACTGCTTGCGCCCCTTGTCGTCGCGGCCGGTGGCCTGGATATGGCCGCGCGGATCGGGACAGATCCAGACGTCGGTATAGGCGGGCGGGATCGCGAGGGACGCCAGCCGCGCGCGTTCGGCCTTGCCGGTGATCGTCCTGCCGTCGGGGCCGCGATAGCTGAACCCCTTGCCGGACCGTTGCCGGGTGATGCCGGGCATGTCGTCGTTGACATAAACCAGTCCTGCCTCTTTCGCGGCATCGCGGGGGTCGGAGATGACGGCGTCCTTGGGCATGTGCGAGAACCGGAAGCAGGGGCTTCCGGTTCAACGCCGCGCCCGACGGAAGGTTGCGCCCGGCCGCGCGGGAGGTCGGGGCCGCCGGGCGCAGGGGGAAGGGCCGGGTTGCCCCGGCCCGCCGGTTTCAGAAGAAGCCCAGCTTCTTGGGGCTGTAGCTGACCAGCATGTTCTTGGTCTGCTGATAGTGGTCCAGCATCATCTTGTGGTTCTCGCGGCCGATGCCCGACTGCTTGTAGCCGCCAAAGGCCGCATGGGCCGGATAGGCGTGGTAGCAGTTGGTCCAGACCCGGCCCGCCTTGATCGCGCGGCCAAAGCGGTAGCAGGTGTTGGCATCGCGCGACCAGATGCCCGCGCCCAGGCCGTAAAGCGTGTCGTTGGCGATCGACAGCGCCTCGTCCTGGTCCTTGAAGGTGGTCACGGACACGACGGGGCCGAAGATCTCCTCCTGGAAGATGCGCATCTTGTTGTTGCCGCGGAACACGGTCGGCTTGATGTAGTAGCCGCTGGAGAGTTCCCCGCCCAGGTCGGCCGCCTCGCCGCCGATCAGCACCTCGGCCCCTTCCTTGCGGCCGATGTCGAAGTAGGACAGGATCTTCTCCTTCTGCTCGCTGCTGGCCTGCGCGCCGATCATGGTGGCGCTGTCGCGCGGATCGCCCTGCTTGATCGCCTCGACGCGCTTCAAGGCCCGTTCCATGAAGCGGTCATAGACGGATTCCTGGATCAGCACGCGCGACGGACAGGTGCAGACCTCGCCCTGGTTCAGCGCGAACATCGCGAACCCTTCCAGGGCCTTGTCGAAGAAGTCGTCGTCCTCGCGCAGGACATCCTCGAAGAAGATGTTGGGGGACTTGCCGCCCAGTTCCAGCGTGACCGGGATCAGGTTCTCGGACGCGTACTGCATGATCAGCCGCCCGGTGGTGGTTTCCCCGGTGAAGGCGATCTTGGCGATGCGCGGGTTCGAGGCCAGCGGCTTGCCCGCTTCAAGACCGAAGCCGTTGACGACGTTCAGCACGCCCGGCGGCAGCAGGTCGGCGATCAGATCCACGAAGACCATGATGCCGGCGGGGGTCTGCTCGGCGGGCTTCAGCACCACGCAGTTGCCCGCGGCCAGCGCCGGGGCCAGCTTCCACACCGCCATCAGCAGCGGGAAGTTCCACGGGATGATCTGGCCCACGACGCCCAGCGGCTCGTGGAAGTGATAGGCGACGGTGTCGTGGTCGATTTCCGAGATGCCGCCTTCCTGCGCGCGAAGGACGCCGGCGAAATAGCGGAAATGGTCGATGCCCAGCGGCAGGTCGGCGGCCATGGTCTCGCGGATCGGCTTGCCGTTGTCCCAGGTTTCCGCCGTGGCCAGCAGTTCCAGGTTCTGTTCCATCCGGTCGGCGATGCGCAGCAGGATCAAGGATCGTTCCGCGGCCGAGGTCTGGCCCCACTTGTCCTTGGCGGCATGGGCCGCATCCAGTGCCGCCTCGATGTCGTCGGCGTTGGACCGGGCGATCTCGCCGATGGCGGCGCCGGTGATGGGGGTGGTGTTGGTGAAGTACTTGCCCGACTTCGGCGCGGTCCACTGCCCGCCGATGAAGTTGTCGTAGCGCTTGGTAAAGGGCATCACGCCCACGCCCTTGAACTCGTGCGTCTGGTCGTTCGGCATCTCTTCCTCCTCGGATTTTGCCCGGAGTCTCTCCCTCTCCGGGTATGGGTCACAGCTTGGCGCAGGGACGATTCGTTGCAACCGTCCGGCCTGCGCCGCAGCGCGGAAGCTGTCTCATCCGCGAGACAGTCCGCCGGTTTTTTCCGCCAGGCCCAGCCGGGCCATGCGGCGGTACAGGGTGGCACGGCCGATCCCCAGCGCCCGCGCGGCGGCCGAGACGTTGCCCTCGGCCCGCGCAAGCGCCCGCGCCACGGCGGCGCGTTCGGCCTTGTCGAAGCCCGTCAGGTCGTCGTTGCGCCCCAGCAGGTCGGCCGCCGGACGCGGACGGATGGCGCCTTCGCGTTCCAGCCCCAGCGCACGCCGCGCCGCGCGCGTCGCCCCGATGGCCAGGTCGTCCTTGTCCACGGCCAGCAGGACCGCCGCATCCGCGTTGTCCTCGGAGGCCACGACGATCCGCGCGTCGGGAAAGCTTGCGCGAAAGAACACGGCCTCGATGGCGCGGGCGGTCTGCGCGACCTGGGCCGAGATCAGGCGGTTGTAGCGTTCGGTCTGGTCGGCACGGGCGGAACTGACGTCAAGCGCGGCCAGCAGGCGCCCGTCCGGGCCCCAGATCGGCGCGTCCATGCAGGACATTCCGATGTTGCGGGTGTGGAAATGCTCGTCACGGTGGATCGTGACCTGCCGCCCCTCGGCCAGGCAGGTGCCGATGCCGTTGGTGCCCTGCGCCGCCTCGGACCAGACGGTCCCCTGCCACAGGCCCCAGTCGCGGAACTGTTCGGCATCCGCGGCATTCACGCGCTGGTCCAGCACCGCGCCCTCGGCATCGGTCAGCAGCACGTTGCAGCCCGACAGCCCGACCAGATTGAACAACTGGTCCAGTTGCGGCGCGGCGACGCGCAGGAACCGGTCCATCGCCTGCCTGCGGCGGGACAGTTCGTCAAAGGTCAGGCGCTCGGGGCGGCGCCCATCGGCGGGGTCGAGGCCGTGCTTCAGCAACGACCGCCGCCATGACGCGGCAAGGGCAGAGGTCGCAGTGTTCGATTGCGACTTCTGGGCGACATAATCTGCGTGACGCATACCGGGCCGGCTCCTCCTCGGATCGGTAGCCGATACTATAGCACGCGCCGACGCAATTCGACCAAGGGCTAATTGCCCCCGGTGGCGGCGGGCAGCCGCCAAGCCATCACATGATCGCCAAGCGTCGTGCCGATCGACCCGTGCCCGCCCGCGACAAGCACCACGGTCTGCCTGCCCTGACTGTCCAGATAGGTCATCGGCGTCGCCTGCCCGCCCGCCGGCAGGCGCCCGCGCCACAGCTCCTCGCCGGTGGTCAGGTCATAGGCGCGGAGGTAGTTGTCCACCGCCGCCGCCATGAAGACCACGCCCGACCCGGTGATGACGGGCCCGCCGATCCCCGGCATTCCCAAGGGAATGCCGACCGGCACCGGCGTCATGTCGCGCGTCGTGCCGTTGCGGTGCTTCCACAGGATTTCGCCCGTCCGCAGGTCGGCGCCGGCCACAAAGCCCCAGGGCGGCTGCTGGCAGGGCACGCCAAGCGGCGACAGGAACGGCCCCATCTGGACCGCGTAAGGCGCCCCGGCATTCGCGTTCAACCCCTGCTCGCCCGAATTGGTGGCCCGCCCCTCGGCCTGTTCCGCCGGGACAAGGCGCGAGGTGAAGGCCAGTTGCAGGGGCATTCCGAACATCACCTGCCGGCGGGGATCGACGGCGATGCCGCCCCAGTTGAAGACGCCGAAATTGCCGGGATGGACCAGCGTGCCCTGCAGCGACGGGGGCGTGTAGCGCCCTTCGTAGCGCAGCTTGCGGAACTCGATCCGGCACAGCATCTGGTCGATCAGGGTCGCGCCCCACATCTTCTGTTCGGTCAGCGGCTCGGGTTCGAAGGACAGCGTAGAGACCGGCTGGGTCGGGGCCGCGAAATCCTCGGGCACCGTGCCCTGCGGGGCGGGGCGTTCGGTGATGGGCAGGATCGGCTCGCCCGTCTGGCGGTTCAGGACATAAACGTCGCCCTGCTTGGTGGGCACCACCAGGGCGGGCACCCGGCCCCCCGGCATGTCCAGGTCCAGCAGCGTGGGCTGCGCAGGCGTGTCCATGTCCCACAGGTCATGGTGGACGAACTGCCGCACCCAGCGGGCCTGCCCGGTCGCCGCATCCAGCGCCACCACGGAACTGGAATAGGTTTCCTCGGCCTCGTTGCGGAACATGCCCAACTGGTCGGGCGTGCGATTGCCCATCGGAACGTAAACCAGCCCCAGCGCCGGATCGGCCGACAAGGGCGCCCAACTGTTGGGCGAGGACGGCGTGTAGGTCTGGTTCGGGTCGTTGACGTCGAAGGGCATGGTCGCCTGCGGATTGCCGGAATCCCAGTTCCAGAGCAGCCGCCCATCCCGCACGTCATAGGCCCGGATCACGCCTGACGGGGCGTTGACGTCGTAGTTGTCGTTGACCGCGCCGCCCACGACCAGGGCATTGCCCACGATCACCGGGGGCGAGGTCGAGTAATAGAAGCCCGCCTGCCGGAAGGGCATGTTGTGGATCAGGTTCAGCGCGCCGTTGTCGGCGAAGTCGCTGCACAACTGGCCGGTTTCCGGGTTCACCGCCAGCATGTGCGCGTCCGAGGTCGGCATGAAGATGCGATCCGTGCAGGGGCCGGTCGACTGGGTGTCCGCGCTGACCGCCGGGCTTTGCGGATGGTCGGTCGCGGCAGCCAGGACGGCGGGGGTCGCTGTGGCCTGCGTGGCGGTTGCGCCCGCATCCCCGGCCCAATAGCTGACCCCGCGGCAGGTCTGGTGCTGGCGCTGGCTCAGCGGGCCGATGGCCGCCTTGTACACCCAGCGTTCCGCCCCGGTATCGGCATCCAGCGCCACCAGCCAGTTGTGCGGCGTGCAGAGATACAGGGTATTGCCCACCTTGATCGGGGTCGCCTGGTAGGTCGTCTCGTCCGTGTCCTCGGGCAGGCGCACGTCACCGGTTTGGTAAGTCCAGGCGGTTTCCAGCGCGTCCACGTTTTCCGCCGTGATCTGGTCGAGGGGAGAGAACCGCTGCCCGAAATCGGTCCGGCCATAGGCCAGCCAGTCCTCGGGGCCGCCGGGGGGACCCATGGCGGGGTCGGCATTGGCGACTTCATCGGGCAGCGCGCCCTTGATCTCGTGCGGGTCGGTGGCGAGGCTGCCCAGCATGCCGATGCCGGTGATCCCCGTGACCAGCAGCAGCGCGACCCAGCCCGGACGGTGGCGGCGCGCCCCGAGGGGCAGCAGAAGCAGCAGCCCCAGGATCAGGAACATCCCCATGCGGGATGCAAGCGGCCACCAGTCATAGCCGGAATCGCGCCATGACCAGACCGCCAGCGCGACCAGGAAGCCCGCGTAAAGCCAGCGCGAATACGGGCTTCTGGCGACCACCAGGATCGCCACTAGGATCAGCGCCGCACCCGAGACGGCGATGAAGGGGCTTCCGCCCAACGTGGCAAGATAGATGCCGCCCGCCAGAAGAACGGCGCCGACAAGGGCAAATGCCAAGGTTATGAAGATGCGCATGCCTGTCCCCTTTCCGAACCCGAACCGGGACAGGTCCGCCTGGTTCCCGAGTTTTTCGGAAAGGCAGCCATGCAGATGATGCAGGCGCGCCGCAGGCCCACCCGCAACGCCGCCTGTCCGTCAGGCCGGCATGGACATGGCTGCGCCTGCCCCCGCGCGCGGCCGGTAGGGCGGCAGGTCCACGCCGCTGCGGTAAAGCAGCGACTGCCCGTCGTGGAACAGATGCAGCGCCGCCGGATCGGCGGTCAGGCGCACGGTCCTGCCGTTCAGGCCGGGATGGATGCCGGGCAGCTTGGCGATGACCGGCGTGGCCCCGCCGCGCGTTCCGAAATACAGCAGCGTCACCTCGCCCAAGGCCTCGGTCAGATCGACCGTGCCCTCGAAAAGCGCAGGGCCGTCGGTTTCGCGCATGTCCTCGGGGCGGATGCCCACGTTGACGCGAATCCCCTCGTCGCCCGCCCGCGTCGGGATCGCCACAAGCGCGGTGCCGCCGCCGTCAAGCTGCACGGTGGTCACGGGACCCACGGCGGTGACGCGGCCGGGCAGCAGGTTCATGGCCGGGCTGCCGATGAACTGGGCCACGAATTCGTTGACCGGGCGTTCGTACAGCTCCAGCGGTGCGCCGACCTGGGCAATGCCGCCGCCCGCCAGCACCACGATGCGATCGGCCAAGGTCATCGCCTCGGTCTGGTCATGGGTGACATAGATCATCGTGCGGTCGGGCATCGAGGCCTTCAGCTGCGCGATCTCGATCCGGGTCGCGACGCGCAGCGCGGCGTCCAGGTTCGACAGCGGTTCGTCGAAAAGATACACCTTGGGGTCGCGCACGATGGCCCGGCCGATGGCGACGCGCTGGCGCTGCCCGCCCGACAGCGCCTTGGGCAGGCGGTCCAGATAGGGCGTCAGTTGCAGCATCCGGCCCGCGCGGTCGGTGGCCTCCTGCACCTCGGCGCGCGACTTGCCGGCGATCTTCAGGGCGAAGGCCATGTTGTCGCGCACCGTCATGTGCGGGTACAGCGCATAGGACTGGAACACCATGGCGATGCCCCGCTGGGAGGGCGGAATGTCGTTCATCCGCTGCCCGTCGATCTCCAGCGTGCCGCCGCTGATCCGTTCCAGCCCCGCGATCATGCGCAGCAGCGTGGACTTGCCGCAGCCCGAGGGGCCGACGAAGACGATGAACTCGCCCGACCGGATGTCCAGGTTGATGTTCCGCAGCACATGCACGTCGCCATAGGACTTGGCGACATCGGTCAGTTTAAGATCGGCCATCGGCGTTCCCCCTGTTGCGCTAGCCCTCGATGATCTGGACCTGCCATGGCCGCAGGCCCCCCGCCTCCTCGGCCGACAGGTTGGCGCGGATATGCAGCGTTTGCTGGTCATCGGCCCGGTTGAAGGTCAGCACCGGGCCTTCGGCATGCAGGTCGGTCATGGACCCGCCCCTCAGCGCCGAATGCTTGCGCCGCAGCCCGATGGCCCAGCGGTAATGGTGCAACAGCGACTGCGCGTCGGCCTCCTGGGCGACGACCGTGCGTTGCAGATGGGTATGGGGAATGGGCAGCCAGGGCTTCGCGGTCGAGAAGCCGCCGTTCACGCCCATGTCCCAGACCATCGGCGTGCGGCAGCCGTCGCGGCCCTTGAACTCGGGCCAGAACTCCTTGCCGTAAGGGTCCTGCAGGTCGTCATAGCCGATGTCGGCCTCGGGCAGGCCCAGTTCCTCGCCCTGGTAAAGGCAGACCGAGCCCTTGAAGCACAGCAGAACCGTTGCATAGGCCTTGGCCGCCGGGTCGGACAGGGACCAGCGGCTGATGTGGCGCACCACGTCATGGTTCGACATCGCCCAGCAGGGCCAGGAATTCGGCGCCACGCTGTGCAGCGCGTCGAAGACCTCGCTGATGCGGGTCGCGGCAAGGTCGTTGCCCGACAGGAAGTCGAAGACATAGGACATCTGGATGCGCCCCGCGACGCCGGTATATTCCTCAAGCAGTTCCAGGGCGCGTTCGCTGTCGCCGATCTCGCCGATCACGGCGGCGCCATAGCCGCGCAGCAGCGCCGCGAACCGCTCCAGAAAGGCGATGTTCTCGGGCCGGGACTTGTCGAAGCGGTGGCTCTGGTGGTTGTAGGGGTTGACCGCGGGCGCCGTGTCGGACTTGCGCCGGTCCTTGGGCAGGGGCGGGTTGTCGCGCAGCTGCGCGTCGTGGAAATAGAAGTTGACGGTGTCCAGCCGGAAGCCGTCCACGCCCTTGTCCAGCCAGAACCGGGCCACGTCCAGCAATGCGTCCTGCACAGCGGGATTGTGGAAGTTCAGGTCCGGCTGCGAGACCAGGAAGTTGTGCAGGTAATACTTTTCCCGCCGGGCGTCCCAATGCCAGGCCGGGCCGCCGAAGATCGACAGCCAGTTGTTGGGCGGCGTGCCGTCGGGCCTGGGATCGGCCCAGACATACCAGTCGGCCTTCGGGTTGTCCCGGCTGGCGCGGCTTTCGACGAACCAGGGGTGCTGGTCAGAGGAATGCGACATCACCAGGTCGATCATCACCTTGAGGCCCAGTTCATGGGCGCGCTCGATCAGGGCGTCGAAATCCTCCATGTCCCCGAACAGCGGGTCGATGCCGCGGTAGTCCGACACGTCATAGCCGAAATCCTTCATCGGAGAGGTGAAGAAGGGCGAGATCCAGACCGCATCCACCCCCAGCGAGGCGACATAAGGCAGGCGCTGCGTGATCCCCGGCAGGTCGCCGATCCCGTCGCCCGTCGTATCCTGGAAACTGCGCGGATAGATCTGATAGATGACCCCACCCTTCCACCAGTCGATTTTCACTTCCGTCAAGTCTCATCCACCTTTCACGGACCCGGCCAGAAGGCCGCGGACCAGATACTTCTGCATCGCGAAGAACACGACCAGCGGCACCGCGATCGAGATGAAGGCCGAGGTGGCGAGGATTTCCCATTCGCCGCCCTTCGATCCCATCAACTCGCGCAGCACGCCGGTCATGACCAGCTGTTCGCGTGTATTGCCAAGGAAGACGGTCGCCACAAGCAGGTCGTTCCAGACCCACAGGAACTGGAAGATCGCGAAGGACGCGAGCGCCGGGAAGGACAGCGGCAGGATGATCTTGCGAAAGATCTGGAACTCGGTCGCGCCGTCCACGCGGGCGCTTTCGATCACCTCGCGTGGCAGGCCGACCATGTAGTTGCGCAGCAGATAGACCGCGAGCGGCAGGCCGAAGCCGGTATGGGCCAGCCAGATCCCCAGGTAGCCCTTGCCGATGCCCAGTTCGTTGTGCAGGCGCAGCAGCGGGATCAGCGCGACCTGCAGGGGCACGACCAGCAGGCCCACAACGGCGGCGGTCAGGATGGCGCGTCCCGGAAACTCCATCCAAGCCAGGGCATAGGCGGCAAAGGCCGCGATCAGGATCGGGATCACGGTCGCGGGGATCGTGACGGTCAGCGTGTTCATGAAGGCGCGGCCCAGCCCTTCGGCGGTCAGGACGCGGTTGTAGTTTTCCGTGGTCAGCCGGGCGGGCGCGCCGGTGGTGACGAAGATCCGCTCTCCCCTCCGCATCTCGAAGGGGGTGGGCGAGGTCAGGCGGTAGGTGCCGTCGGCGGCCACCGTCAGTTGCCAGCCGTCCTCGATCTCGGTCGTGTCGCCCGGCTGGAAGGCGGCGGGCTCGCGGGCGCGGGTGCCCCAGCCGATCAGGCTCTGGCCCTCGGACAGCACGGTGCCCTCGATCACGTATTGCCCGTCCTGCTGCACGGCGTCATCGCCCGTGCCGGTGCGCACGAAGCCCGTCGCCTCCTGCGCGGAAAAGGACTGCCACCAGCCCGAGGTCAGGATCTGGTCGCGGTCGCGAAAGGACGACACCAGCAGTCCCAGCGTCGGGATCGTCCACAACAGGACCAGCAGGAAGGCCGCGATGTTGACCGCCCAGGTCAGCGAGGATTTCTGTCCGGCCATGCCCTCCATCACCGCACCTCCCGCCGGGCATTGACGATGTTCCAGATCATGATGGGCGTGACCAGGACCATCAGGATGATGGCGATGGCCGAGCCGCGCCCGTAGTCGGGCGTGCCGCGGAACATCCAGTCATACATCAGGTTCGCCAGCACCTGCGTGCCCCATTGCCCGTTGGTCATCACGAAGACGATGTCGAAGACCTTGAGGACGACGATGGTGATGGTGGTCCAGACCACCGCGATGGTGCCCATGATCTGCGGCACCTTGATCTTGAAGAACACCTGCCAGGGGGACGCGCCGTCCAGGATCGCGGCCTCGATGGTTTCTTCCGGGATGCCGCGCAGGGCGGCGGACAGGATCACCATGGCAAAGCCCGTCTGGATCCAGACCAGCACGATCATCAGGAAGAAGTTGTTCCAGGGGATCAGCGTCAGCCAAAGCTGCGGCTCGCCCCCAAGCGCCTGCACGATGGCGTTCAGAAGCCCGATCTGGGATTCGCCGGGGGCGCGGTATTCGTAGATGAACTTCCAGATCACGCCCGCGCCCACGAAGCTGATCGCCATGGGCATGAAGATCAGCGACTTGCCGATATTGCCCCAGCGCAGCCGGTCGGTCAGTTGCGCGGCGATCAGCCCGAACAGCGTGGACAGCGCCGGGACCACCAGCAGCCACACCATGTTGTTGCGGAACGATTCCCGGAACTTCCCGTCGGCCATCAGCCAGGTATAATTCGACGTCCCGACGAAGCGTCCGCCTCGGGCGTCATGGACCGACCGCCACAGGCTGTCGAAGATCGGATAGACCAGATAGACGCCCAGAAACAGGATCGCCGGGCCAAGAAACAGCCAGGGCCGGATCTGGTTGGCCTTGCGGATGTTGTCGCCCGCATGGGGGCCGCGCGGGGGATAGATGCGGTCCAAGACCCAGTTCGATCCCCAGAACCACGCCACGCAGCCGAAGACGCCGACGGCGATGGTGCCGATGGCCAGCCAGAAAAGCTCCATGCCCTGCCCTCCGATGGAAACGGGGCGCGGCGGGGAACCGCCGCGCCAAAGGCGTCACTTCAGCGTGGCCCAGGTCTGCTGGATGCGGTCGGCGACATCCTGCGCCGAGGCGCCGCCGACGAAATCCACCATCCCGGTCCAGAAGGCGCCCGCGCCCACCGATCCGGGCATCAGGTCCGACCCGTCGAAGCGGAAGGTGGTGGCGTCCAGCAGGATCTGGCCCATCTTGCGCTGCGTCTCGCTGGCATAGGCGTCCATGTTCACGCCGGAATAAGGCGTGGTGAAGCCCGACTGGGCCATCCACAGCTCATGCGCGGCGGGCGTCTTCAGGAACTCGATAAAGGCCATGGCCACCGGGTTGTCGGTGAACACGCCGAACAGCGTCCCCCCGCCCAGGACCGGCTGGCCCAGGCTGCCGTCCGCCGGAGCGGGCAGGTAGAAGAAATCGTAATCCTCGCCCTCGACCGTGTCTTCGGGGAAGAACGAGGGGATGAAGCTGGCCTGGCGATGCATGTAGCAGCCGGGCGGGCTTTCAAAGAGGCCCGCGGGGCTTTCGCGGAAATCGTTCGACGCGACCGAGGCCGCGCCGCCCGCGACATAGTCGTCGTTCTTGGCGAACCAGCCGAATTCCTCGATGGCCTTGACGACCTTGGGATCGTTGAAGGCCAACGCGTTGGTGGTCCAGGCGTCGTAATCCTCGGGGGTGTTCAGGCGCAGCATCAGATCCTCGACCCAGTCGGTCGCGGGCCAGCCCGTCGCCCCGCCCGAGGCCAGGCCGATGCACCAGGGAGTTTCGCCGTCGGCGGCGATCTGTTCGGTCAGCGCCTTCAGATCCTCGTAGGTTTCGGGGATCTCGTAGCCGGCATCCTCGAAGTTCTCGGGGACATACCAGACCAGGGACTTCACGTCGGCCTTGTAGGGGAAGGCGAACATCTTGTCCGTCCCGTCCTGGCCCGCATAGGTGCCCAGCGCGGCCCAGCTGTCGCCCGCCGCATAGTTGTCGCGCACCCATTGGGCGTCATCCTCGCCCAGATCCTTCAGATAGCCCTTGGCGGCCAGTTCGGCGGCCAGTCCCGGCTGCGGCAGCACCGCGATGTCGGGGGGCGATCCGGCCTCGCTGTCGATGACGATCTGCTGTTCGAAACTGGTCGAGCCGGAATAGTTGACGACAGCGCCCGTCGCATCCTCGAAATAGGCCGTGATCGAGGTGAACAATTCCTGGTCGGCCCCCAGCCAGGGCGCCAGGATCGTCACGCTTTGCCCCTTCAGGTCGGCATGGGCGGCGGCGAAATCCTCCAGGCTTTTCCAGTTGATCCGGTCGTCGCTGCCCTTCTCGATGACCAGTTGCGCCTGCGCGCCCCCGGCCACCAGCGCGACCATGGCCACGGTGATGTAGAACGATTTTTTCACGTCTTCCCCTCCCCCGGCGCGCAACCTTGTGCAGGCCCCGCCATGATGGTCACTTGAATCGATCAGTCATGTCAAATCCTTACTCCCATTCAAGTTCCTTGAAGGCGGCGGTGGCATCGCGCGCGACCGATTCGGGGAAGGACTTCCACCGGCCTGCCAGCGGCGCCAAGGCATCGACGATGGCGGGAACGCCCTCGGACATGGGCAGGCCCGCATCCAGCGCCTCGCGTGTCGCGCGATGCAGCGCCGTCAGGAAATCCCGCTGCGCCGATACGGCCTCGTCCCAGTTTTGCGCCACTGGGCCGTGGCCCGGAACGATGGCCCCGGCGTCCTGCGGGACCGCCATCCAGTCAAGCCAGCCGGGCAGCGATCCGTCCACGATCGGCGTCAGGTCGCGAAACACCAGGTCGCCCGCGAACAGCGTGCCGGTCGCCCGGTCCAGCACGGTCAGGTCGTTGTCGCTGTGGGCCGGGGGCGCGGCCGTCAGCGACAGGACGCGCCCGCCCAGGTCGATGTCCAGGCTGCCCCCGACCGCCTTGTCCGGCAGCACCACACGCGTGCCGATCATCGGCCCCGGCCCGTATAGCCGCGTCAGGTTGTCCAGATAGGTCCGGCCCCGCCCCTGCAAGGCATCGGCCAGCCGTTCATGACCAAGGATGGCGGCGCCCGCCTCGCGGAACACCTCGGCGCCGAAGGCGTGGTCGGGATGCATGTGGGTGATGACCAGATGGCTGATCGGCTTGTCGCTGATGCGCCGGATGGCCGCGAACAGCGCCTGACCCTGCGCGCGCGAGGCGCCTGCGTCGATCACCGCGATGCTGTCCGGGCCGATGACGAACCCCAGGTTGGCGATCCAGCCGTCGGGGCTGTCCTCGAACTGCGCGACGGGCCCCAGATGGACGTGGACCCCGTCCGCGACCTGCCGCACCGGCAGCGCGGGCAGATCGGCCGCCGGGGTGCAGGCCAAGGCGTCCCGGACCAGCGCGGGATGGTCCTTCAGCCAATCGGAAGCGATTCGCGGGGCTGCGGCGCGACACGCCTCGACGGTGGGGAACGGGTGCCCGACCAGCGTCACGGGACCGCAGGAATGAGGATCTGCCGAAAGGCAGGCGGACAAAATGGCGAAGATCATTGCCACATCTTCCCGATCCCGAAGGGCGACACGTTAACTTTCCGTTACCTGCGACCTTAGTCGCGTTGAATTGCGTTGTCTCTGATCTAACATGACAGCCAGTCGCCATCGTGGCGGCCGTGGATTTGGAGGAAATGCATGGCTTGGACGAAACCCACCCTGAAGGAAATCGCCTGCGGCATGGAAATCAACATGTACGCCCCGGCCGAGGACGAACCGGTCCTGTTCTGAGGCGTCATGCTTCGGGCATCATGAACGGCCCCGTCCGACACCCTCGGGCGGGGTCTTTTTCGTCTGGGGGATCATGCGGATCATCGTGCTTGGCGCGGCGGCGGGCGGGGGCCTGCCGCAATGGAACTGCGGCTGCGACAACTGCAACGCCGCGCGGGCCGGACGGATTCCGGCCATGACGCAAAGCTCGGTCGCGGTCAGCGCGGACGGGCAGGCCTGGGCGATCCTGAACGCCTCGCCCGACATCCGGGTGCAGCTTGCAGCGACGCCCGCGCTGCACCCCAGCGGGCTGCGCGACATGCCGCTGCGGTCAGTGCTGGTGACGAACGGGGATATCGATCATGTGGCGGGCCTGCTGACGCTGCGCGAAAGCCAGCCCTTCGCGCTGTTCGCGACGCCCGCGATCCACGAGGTTCTGGCCGCCAACCCCATGCTGGGCGCGCTGCGCGACGATCTGGTGGCACGCAAGCCCGTGGTCCTGGATGAAACCGTCGCCATCGCGCCGGGTCTGACCGCCACGCTGTTCGCGGTGCCGGGCAAGGTGCCGCTGTACCAGGAAGGCGCCGTGGTCGAGACCGGCCTGGTGGGCGAGACGACCGTGGGCGTGGAGTTGACGGCAGGCGGGCGGCGGGCGCTTTATGTTCCGGGCTGCGCGGAACTGCCCGGCTGGCTGACACGACGCATGGCGGGCGCGGACCTGCTGATGTTCGACGGCACCCTGTGGGAGGATGACGAGATGATCCGCATGGGCCTGGGCCGGAAGACCGGGCGCCGCATGGGCCACTTGCCGGTGATCGAAACCATCGCCGCCCTGAAGGACGTGCCCGTCGGGCGGCGGGTCTTCGTCCACATGAACAATTCGAATCCGCTGACCGATCCGGCCAGCCTTGAGACGCGCGAAGCAGAAGCCAGCGGCTGGCAGATCGGTCGCGACGGAATGGAGATCATGCTGTGAAGGACGCCTTTCCAGAACCGGGGCAGAACCAGCCCCGATCGCGCGACGAGTTCGAAGCCCGGCTGCGCGCCATCGGGGCCGAGCGTTACCACGACCGCCACCCCTTCCACGAACGGCTGCATGGCGGATACTGCACCCCCGACGAGGTTCGGGCCTGGGTCATCAACCGCTGGATGTACCAGTCCCGCATTCCCATGAAGGACGCGGCCTTCATGTCCCGCGTCGAGGACCCTGACCTGCGCCGCCACTGGCGCAAGCGGATCGAGGATCACGACGGCACCGTCACCGAAGGCGGCGGCATCCGCCGCTGGCTGGCCCTGGCGCAGGCCGTGGGGCTGGACCCGGACTACGTCGCATCGGGCGTGGGCATCATGCCCGCCACGCGCTTTGCCGTGGACGCCTATGTCCGGTTCGTCCGCGATATGCCGCTGCTGGACGCGGTCGCCGCCAGCCTGACGGAACTGTTCGCGCCCAAGATCCATGCCCAGCGGATCGAGGGCCTGCTGGCCCATTACGATTTCGCCGATGACACCAGCCTGTCCTATTTCAGGAAGCGCCTGACCGAGGCGCCCGAGGACGTGAAGTTCGGTCTGGATTACGTCCTGACCCATGCCGACACGAAGGAAAAGCAGGACGCGGCGGCGGCGGCGCTGGTCTTCAAGACGGATGTGCTGTGGGCGCAGCTCGACGCGCTGTGGCATGGCTATGTCGAAGGCAACATCCCGCCGGGCGCCTGGCGGCCCGGGGAAGGAATGGCCCCATGACCGCCCAGCCAGCCTCCATCACGCCAGCGCCCCTGATCCTGCCCGACGACATTCCCTATCTGCCGCGCGGCGTGCGGCTGGCCGATGACCGGGTGCGCGGCATTCGGGTGCTGCAGGCGCCCGAACGCGCCATGCAGCTTGACCCCATCGGCGACGCGATCCTGTCCGAACTGGACGGCGCCCGGTCCATGGCGGCCATCGTCAGCGGCCTTGCGGCGCGCTATAATGCGCCGGAAGACCAGATCGCCGGCGACGTGCGCGATTTCCTGACCGGGCTGATCGAGCGGCGGATGGTCTTTGTGAGGGTGCCATGAAGGACCAGCAGCATCAGCCGCGCGACCTAGACGGCAATCCCGTCACCCCAGGCCTGCCCATGGCCATGCTGGCCGAGGTGACGCATCGCTGTCCGCTGATGTGCCCCTATTGCTCCAACCCCGTGGAACTGACCCGCGCCAACGCGGAACTGACCGCCGAGGACTGGGGCCGGGTGTTCCGGCAGGCAGCGGATCTTGGGGTGCTGCAGGTTCACGTCTCGGGCGGGGAACCGGGGGCACGGCGCGACCTGGCGCAGATCGTGGCCCATGCGCGCGATGCGGGGCTGTATGTGAACCTCATCACCTCGGGCATCGGGATCACGCGCGAGCGGCTGGAGGAACTGGACCGCGCGGGCGTCGACCACGTGCAGCTTTCGTTGCAGGGCATCCGCCCCGACATGGCCGACCGGATCAGCGGCCATCCGGGTTCCTGGGACAAGAAGATGGCCTTCGCGGGCTGGGTGCAGGAGATCGGCTTTCCCCTGACCATCAACGCGGTCGTGCATCGCCAGAACCTGGAACGCCTGCCCGACATGATCGACCTGGCCGAAACCTTGGGCGCGCGCCGGATCGAGGTCGCCACCGTGCAGTTCCACGGCTGGGCGGACCTGAACCGCCGTGCGCTGATGCCCACGCGCGAACAGGCGGCCTTTGCCCGTCAGGTGGTGAACGACGCCCGGGTCCGGCTGCGGGGCCGCATGGTCATCGACTACGTCCCCGCCGATCACCACGCGGTCTATCCCAAGGCCTGCATGGGCGGCTGGGGGTCCACGGGCCTGAACGTCGCCCCCGACGGCACGGTCCTGCCCTGCCATGCCGCGCAGTCGATCCCCTGGATGCGGTTCGAGAATGTCCGCAACCGCGACTTGGGCGAGATCTGGCACGATTCGGACAGCTTCAACGCCTTTCGCGGCACGGCCTGGATGCCCGAACCCTGCCAAAGCTGCGACCGCAAGACCATCGACTTCGGCGGCTGCCGCTGCCAGGCGATGGCGCTTGCGGGCGACGCGCGGGCGACCGATCCGGTCTGTTCGCTGTCGCCCCTGCACGCGCAGGTCGTGGCCCGCGCCGAGGCCGATGCCGGCGCGGAGACGGCCGACCTGATCTATCGCCGCATGAGGAAAGGAGAGTAAGCGATGAAGGCCACGATCCTTGCCGCGCTGCTTCTGGCCACGCCCGTGGCGGCGCAGGAAAACCCCCTCCAAAACTCGGCCACCTGGGACGATCTGCGCGAATCGGTGCTGGGACTGGCGGCGGATGTTCCGCTGGACCTGACGATCCTCGACCTGGATGCGCCGATGCGCGCGCACGAGGCCGCGATCGTCCCGATCCGCCTGACCCAGCCCGCAGGCGCCCCGCCCGTGAAGGCGGTCACGATGGTCATCGACGAAAACCCCGCCCCCGTCGCCGCCGAATACACCTTCGGCCCGGCCATGGCGCCCTTGGATTTCGAATTCCGCGTCCGCGTGGACAGCTATTCCGATGTCCGCGCCATCGCCGACACGGGCAACGGCAACCGGGTGATGGCCGGCCGCTTCGTCAAGGCCTCGGGCGGCTGTTCGGCGCCCGCGGGCAAGGACATGGCGGCAGTCCAGGCCACCATGGGCCAGATGCGCTGGCGCACGGCCCCCCAGGACGGGCGGCAGGTCGGCACGCTGATGATCCGGCATCCGAACTTCTCGGGCCTGCAGCGCGACCAGGTGACGCTGCTCAACATCCCGGCCCATTTCATCGACCGGCTGGAGGTTCGCCAGGGCGAGGAGTTGCTGTTCGCCATGCAGGCCGGGATCTCGATCAGCGAGGACCCGGTGTTCCGCTTCGTCTACCGGTCCGACGGCCAGCCGATCCACGTCCATGCCGAGGACACCGACGGCAATGTCTGGGATCAGGAATTCGCCGCCGGCGGATAAGGGCTTTGGGACGAAACGCACGGGGTTCCATCCGACCTTGGTCGCAGATGCGGGGTTGCTTTGCTGCGGCACTGCCCTACACTCGGGCAGGAATGTCGCGGAGGGGAGACCGCGACACCCACCCCGAGGAGGACCGTATGACAGCCGCAGCCATGCAGGCCCGAACGCCGCAGATGCCACGGCAAAGCGCCGATCAGGTGCGCGAAATCCTGATCGTGGACGACCACCCGCTGATGTGCGACGCGCTGGCCCTGACGCTGAAGATCAGCTTCGGCCTGAAGAATGTCCGCACCGCCCGCAGCTTGGGCGCCGCGCTTGACGGCATCCGGGCGCAGGGCGCGCCCGATGCCGTGATCCTGGACCTGAACCTGCCCGACGCGCGCGGGGCCGAGGGCATCGTGACCCTGCGCCGCCAGTTGCCGGACGTGCCCATCACGATGATTTCCGCCGACATGGACGGCGCCATGATCAGTGCCGCGATGGCGGCGGGGGCGCAGGGCTATATCAGCAAGTCGCTGGGCCGCGAGGCCCTGGTGGACAGCCTGCGCCGCATGTGGGAGGGCGAACACGTCACCCCCGAGGGCTATGCCCCCGACCAGGCCTGCGCCGAGGACGAGGCCAAGGCGGAACTGGCCCGGCGCTTCGCCACGCTGACGCCGCAGCAGATGAAGATCCTGCGGCTGATCTGCCAGGGCAAGGCGAACAAGGAAATCAGCTATGACCTGTCCATCGCCGAGGCGACGGTGAAGACCCACATCACCGCCATCATGTCCAAGATCAACGCGCGCCGCCGCACCCAGGCGGTGCTGCTTGCCAACACGGTCCGCCTGTTCGAGGCGGGCTGATGGATACCGGCCCGGCTGCGAAGGAGGGCGCCACCGGGCCGGTGGCCGTGCAGGCCGACCGCGGACGGGCCGATCACGGCCTTGTCCTGCTGGACGGCCTGCGCGGAGCCAATCCGGGCCTTGTCCTGATCTTCGGCGCCCATGGCCCCGAGCTGGCGGCGCTTGACGCCGTGCTGCGGCATGGCCTGCCCGAGGGTTGCGTGATCGCCGGCTGCTCCTCGGCCGGAGAGATCGGCCCGGACGGCTATGCCAGCGACAGCATCGTCGCGATCGGCTTTCCGGCGTCGCATTTCCGGGCGTCCGCGCTGGTCCTGCCGCATCTGGACGCCCTGCCGGTGTCGGACTGGATGGCCGCGCTGCGCCGGCTGCAGGCGGGCTTCGGCCCCGATCCGCAGCGGTCGCTGTTCGGGCTGCTGCTGGTCGACGGGCTGGCGGGGCAGGAAGACGCGCTTGTGGCCACCATCGACGCGGCGCTGCCCTCGGTTCCCACGCTGGGCGGATCGGCGGGCGACGGGCTGCTGTTCCGCCAGACCTGGCTTCTGGCGGGGGGCAAGGTCGTCACCAACGCCGCCGTCTTCCTGCTGGTGGAAACCGACCTTGCCGTCAGCGAGGTCACCTTCGCCCATTTCAGCCCGACCGCCACCCGCGTGGTCGTGACCGCCGCCATTCCCGAAAAGCGCCGCATCCTGGAACTGAACGCCGAGCCCGCGGCCGAGGAATATGCCCGCCTGACCGGGCTGGCCCCCGACGCGCTGACGCCCACGGAATTCGCGCGCCATCCGCTGCTTCTGCGGATGGGGCGCCACCATCACGTCCGCGCCATCAGTGCCCAGACGGCCGATGGGGGGCTGTCGCTGATGTCGGCCATCGACACCGGCACCGTCCTGACCCTGGGCCGGACCGAGGACATGACCCAGGGCTTTGCCGAAGCCCTGGCCTCGCTGCCCCGGCCGCCCCTGATGGTTCTGGGCTTCGACTGCATCCTGCGCCGCCTTGCGCTGGAACGCGAAGGGCTGCACGACCAGATGTCCGAGCTTCTGGCACGCTATCGCGTGGCGGGCTTCAACACCTATGGCGAACAGCACAGCGGGATGCACGTGAACCAGACCTTCGTGGGCCTGGCTTTCATGCCCAGCGAGGATCTGGCGACCTCCGATGCTGCGTGACGACGACGGACCCGAACGCCGGGTCGAGAAGCTGCGGCGCATCAACCAGGTCCTGATCGACCGCATCGACCGGCTTGAGGAATCGCGCAGTTCCGCCTGGTCGATGTTCCAGGCCGCGGTCGCGCTGGAGCAGGAAGTGATGGCCCGCACCCGCGATCTGGAACGCGCCCTGGCGGACCTGTCGCAGCGCAACCGCGAACTGGCCGTCGCCCGCGCCAGCGCCGAGGAGGCGAACCGCTCGAAGACCCGTTTCCTGCGCGCGGCCAGCCACGACCTGCTGCAACCCTTGTCGGCGGCGCGGCTGTTCCTGGCGGCCCTGGCCGACACGCCGATGAACGACCAGCAAAAGGAACTGACCGACCGGCTGGGCGGCGCCTTCGAATCGGTGGAACAGCTGATGCACGCGGTTCTCGACATCTCGCGCCTGGACAGCCAACGGATCGAGTTTCACCGCCAGCCCGTCTCTCTGGGCGAGCTGTTCCGCAGGCTGGCCATCGAATACACCCCCCTGGCCGAGGCGAAGAACCTGCGCCTGTCCTTCGTGCCGACGGATGCGGTTGTCGAAAGCGATCCCGTCTTCCTGCGCCGGATCGCGCAGAACCTGGTGTCGAACGCGATCAAGTACACCCATCGGGGCGGCGTGGTCGTGGGCGCGCGCCGGCGCGGCTCGCTGTGCTGGCTTTGCGTCTACGATACGGGGGTGGGCATCCCGGCGGTGGACCGCAACCGGATCTTCGACGAATTCCAGCGCCTGTCCCATGACGCGGCGACCCCCGGCATGGGCCTGGGCCTGTCCATCGTGCGGCGCGCCTGCGCCAAGCTGGACCACCCGATCCGCCTCGATTCCGAGGCGATGCGCGGCACCGTTTTCCGCGTGGGCCTGCCGCTTGTCGGGCTGGAGACCGAGGGCCGCCCCGAACGCCCCCTGCGCGCCAGCCTGCAGCTGCGCGGCCGCGTGGCCCTGGTGGTGGAGAACGACCCCGGGATGCGGCGCGGATACGAGATGATCCTGCGCGACCGGCTGGGGATGGTCGCCCGCGTGACCGGCGGCACGGCCGAGGCCCTGGCCACCATGGGCGACGACCCGCCCGACGTGATCCTGGCCGACTACAACCTGGAAAACGGCGACACCGGCGTGGACGCGATCCGGGCGCTGCGGGGTTCGGCGGGCCAGCCGATCCCGGCGGTCATGATCACCGCGCATCGCGACCCGCAGATCGCCCGGAACTGCGCGGCCATGCAGGTGCACCTGATGGAAAAGCCCGTCCACCCCGTCGAACTGGCCGAGATGCTGGGCGAGATCCTGGCGTGACCTGCGACCAAAGGCCGATGCTCGGCGTGGCGGGGCTTGTCCTCCGGGCCGGGCGGCGCAAATCTGGTCCTGCATTTGGGAGGATGACCATGAACCGTGCCATTGCCGCAGCCCTGTGGCTGGGCCTGTCCGTGCTGACCGCCAGCCCCGCCCTGCCGGGCGAGCCGGGCGATGCCGTCTTTGCCGAGCGGGGTCCCTGGTCCCTGGAGGGCAAGGACCTGAACTGGACCGTCCATGTCGAGGGGCCGGACGCGCCGGGCTTTCTGCCGGTCGATGCGGGCAGCCTGACCCTGACGCAGGTGACGGACCCTTCCGACCGGCAGCCGGTGCTGCAACTGGTGCAGAAGACCGACACGCGCACACGGCAGATCGGGCCGTTCCCCATCTCGGGCGGGGACCCGGTGCTGACCTTCTTCCTGGAACAGACCACCCGCGACATGGCGCGCCTGACCGGCGGCAGCCCCTTCTATATCCGCAACCGCATCAAGGAGGCGATCTTCGGCGGCGGCCAGATCGACCGCGGGGGGGAAGAATCGGTTGCCAGCTTCCAGCCCTTTGCCGACGATCCCAACGCGGCCCGCATGGGCGGTTTCCAGACCCTGACGCTGACCTTCGTCCTGGGCGATCCCGCCCAGCCGATCCGCGAACTGCGCGCCCAGACCCAGGGCGCAGAGCCCGGCTACGTGAACCGGATGGTGCTGCAGTGATCGCCCGGCTGGCGGCGCTGGTCCTGGCCCTGGGCGCCGCGCCCCTCCATGCGCAGGCGGTGAACGACTATCCGACCAATGCGCGGGCCGAATACGTCTTTGCCTGCATGGCGGCCAACGGTCAGACCCGCGACATGCTGGACCGCTGTTCCTGCGCCATCGACCAGATCGCCGAGGTGCTGCCCTTCGACGAATACGTCCAGGCCGAGACGGTGCTGCGGATGCAGCAAACCACGGGCGAACGCGCCGGCATGTTCCGCGGCATGGCCCAGATGACCGAGATCACGGCCAAGCTGAAGCGCGCCGAGGCCGAGGCCGAGATCCTCTGCTTCTAGAGCCTGTTGCACTCAATCGACCTCATAACCTGCGGCTTTGAAGTAGTTGTAGCATTCCTCGTCGGAGAACAGATCGCAGAC
>NZ_JAFNAW010000056.1 GCF_017356265.1 Paracoccus fontiphilus
GAAAGGGAAAGGGTGGACGACTTTTACGCCGCCCGCAGCAGCTCCATGCCGCCGCTTCCGTGGCCTAATTTCTCACCGCCGTTCTCAGATTATACCAAGATCACGCAGGGCGCGGAGGACGGACAGGAAATTACAACCCGCCCTGCAATGCGCCAGCAGTCGTCCGCCCGGACCGTCGGACAGCGAAAGACTGGGATGGCGGGCGCTATGGGCGGGGCAACAAGCCACTCCGTAGCGACCGTACCAGCGACCTTTTTTCTTGCCGGATCGGCCGTAGGGGAACACTCTGCTGCCAGCAATGGGGACTGGAGGGGCCATCATGCAAGAAGCGCCTGCACCGGCGGCATCCGCGCCGCATCAACCCGAACTGCATCGCGTCATGGGGCCGAAGCTGTTGCTGCTGTTCATCGTCGGCGACATCCTAGGAACCGGCGTCTACGCCTTGACCGGCACCGTCGCGGCCGAGGTCGGGGGCGCGGCCTGGGCGCCGTTCCTTGTGGCCTTCCTGGTCGCCACGATCACGGCCGTGTCCTATCTGGAACTGGTGACGCGCTATCCGCAGGCGGCGGGGGCCGCGCTTTACGCCCACCGCGCCTTCGGCATCCACTTCCTGACCTTCCTAGTGGCCTTTACGGTGATGTGTTCCGGGATCACCTCGGCCTCGACCGCGTCGAACGCCTTTGCGGGCTTCCTGAACGACGGCTTCGGGCTGGGGTTCGCCAAGGGAAGCGCCGGCATCCTTCTGATCGCGCTTGGCTTCATGGCCCTGGTCGCGGTGATCAACCTTCGCGGCGTGGGCGAAAGCGTCAAGGCGAACGTCATCCTGACCTGCGTGGAACTGACCGGGCTGCTGATGATCATCTTCGTGGGCTTCTATGCCATGACCCAAGGCCGCGCGGATTTTTCCGAAGTCATGGTCTTCCAGTCGTCCGAGGAGAAGGGCGCATTCCTGTCCCTGACCGCCGCCACCGCGCTGGCCTTCTTCGCCATGGTCGGCTTCGAGGATTCCGTCAACATGGCCGAGGAGGTCCAGGATCCCGTCCGCATCTTCCCCCGCATCATGCTGACCGGGCTTGCCATCACCGGGGTCATCTATGTCCTTGTGTCCATCTGCGCCGTGGCGCTGGTGCCGGTGGGCGACCTGTCGAATCCGGACAAGGGATCGGCGCTGACGCAGGTGGTTCGCGCCGGTGCGCCGGGCCTGCCCTTCGACACGATCTTTCCGTTCATCGGCATGTTCGCCGTCGCCAACTCGGCCCTGATCAACATGATGATGGCCAGCCGCCTGATCTATGGGCTGGCGCGGCAAGGGGTCCTGCCGCATGGGCTGGGGCTGGTGCATCGCACCCGCCGCACGCCCTGGATCGCGATCCTGTTCACGACCGCGTTGGCCTTCGGGTTGATCTACTTCGTCGTCACGCGGTCGGATCTGCCGGCCGTCAGCCTGCTGGGCGGCACGACCTCGCTGCTGCTGTTGTGCGTCTTCACCATCGTCAACATCTCGCTGATCGTGTTGCGCCGGCATCCCGTCGGGCATGATCATTTCCGGGCGCCCGCCTTTCTGCCCTGGATCGGCGCGGCGACCTGCGCCTTTCTGGCCGGTCCCTGGGCCAGAAGCACGGCGCAGATGGACCAGTACCGCATCGCGGGCTGGCTTCTGGCCATCGGCATCGTGCTGTGGGCGGGAACCTGGCTTTGGAACAAGGCGCGTCACAAGCCGGAGTCGGGCAGGCTGGGCGATATCGAACAGATGCGCGCGCGGCACGGCGACTCGCCGCGCAACTAGCTATTTCAGCGCCGTCAGGTGCCGCAAGCCTTGCGGGGCCGAGCCGTCCCCCAGCGCGGCCAGGTCGCGCGCGCCAAGCGCCAGCCCCGACCCAAGCATGGGGCAGACCAGCGCGGGGCGATGCTTCTCGGCCAGCAGGATGCGGTTCAGCCGTGCGGCGGGCGCAGGGTTCGCGACGGGCACGACCGGATGCGCGACATCCGCCCACAGCAACATCTGCAAGGCCTGGTTCAGCAATGCCGGGCGACCGGCGAAGGGTGAAACCCTCTCCAGCGCGTCGAAGGAACGACTGCCTTGGGCCAGGGCTTGCAAAAGCGGCCTGAAGATGGCCGCGTCGCCTTCGACCGGGCCGATGCGGGTCTGGAACGTCAGCCTGCCGGCCGCAGGGGCGCCGGGCAGCAGGCGCCATGCCGCCGTCCTCAGCAGGGACAGGTGGGCGTGGTCCCCCAAGGGCGCCGCCGGCCGCGCGAACAGGTCATAGCGCAGCGCCTGGTTGCGGGCCATGTCCTTCATCGTTTCGCGCAGGGTCCGCTCGCGCACCGGCGCGATCGCCCGCGCTGCGTCCGAGGGGATCGAGACCGCGTCGATGTTCTCGATCGGTGTCGCGCTGCCAAGCCAGGACAGACCACGGGGTGCGAACAACGCCTCGACCTCGTGAAAGGCCAGCGGGCGGAAGACCGGGTTCAGGTATTCATGCGCGACGTATTCGGGCGGGTCCGCCAGCAGGGCATCAAGCGTCTGGCTGGCATGGGGATAAAGCTGGAAGAACCCCGCCTTCGCATCGCGCATCGCCGTCAGGGCGCGCAGCCCCTCGGCTATCGGATTGGGGCGATGGGCGACAGACCGGAATACAGCGTGAAAGGCACGGAACGCAGCGCCGCCCGGCTCGCTTGTGTAGTGGACGGCGGCGACGCCATCGTCCGAAAGCCGGGTCGCGACAAAGGACGCGATGGCCTGGCGCACGGCGTCATCGACCCAGGACATGACGCCATGGTTCACGATAAAATCGAAGCTGCCCTCGACCACCCCGTCATCGCGGATGTCGGCGCAGATGAAGGCGGCGTTGTCCAGGCCCGCAGCTTTTGCACGAGCCTGGGCCAGGGCGATATGGTCGGGGTTCACGTCGATGCCGGTGAACTGCATGTCCGGGTTGGCGGCGGCAAGGATCGCCATGCCATAGCCCTGCCCGCAGCCGATCTCGCACCAGCGGGTGCCCGCAGGGGCCGCGCGGCCCAGCGCGGCGCAAACCGTGGAAAGCCAGACGGGCGACTGTTCGCGATGAAAGAAGGCGGGATAGACGGTGTCGCGGCGGTAATCGGTCGTCATGGCGGGCTTCCTGAAAAAGGCGATGCGGCCCGGACAGGCCCGGGCCGCATCATGGGTCTATCGGATCACGATCAGAACGACTTGTTCAGCGACACATAGAAGGCGCGGCCCGGTTCGTTGAAGGTGTTGGCGTCCGATCCGCTGCCTGTCCGCACCACCGTCTTGTCCAGCAGGTTGGTGATGCCCGCCGACACGCGGGCGGTGTCGTTCACCTGCCAGTTGGCGCCCAGGTTCACCAGCGTATAGCTGTCGCGGCTTTCGGTATCCTCGTACACCTCGCCCGTGGTCGAGGCGACCGAGGCGGCCTCGATCTCGCCGTAATGGGTGGCCGACAGGGTGACCGTCAGGTCCTCGGTCGCATACCAGTCCAGCGTCGCGTTGATGGTGTATTCGGGGACAAGGCTCAGCGGCTCGCCATTGTCCTTCTCGGACTTGATCATCTTCGTGAAGTTCGTGTTGAACCCGAAGCGGTCGCCCAGGTCGGTCGAGAAGTTGCCCTCCAGACCCGAGATGACGGCCTTGCCCTCGTTCTCCCAGCGATACAGGCGGTTTTCGGTCGCGCCGGTGTTGTACTGCAGGAAACCCGACCCGATCCGGTTGTCGTAATCGTTGTGGAAATAGGTCAGGCTGGCATTGATGCCCTGCACGCCTTCATAGGCGATGCCGACTTCGCTGTTCAGGCTCTTCTCGGCTTCCAGGTCCGGGTTGCCCAAGACAAGGCAAGGGCCGCTCAGCCGGTCGCCGTCGATCCAAGGGCAGCCGTTGCCCATGGTGCGATAGACATAGTTCGGGTTCAGCTGGAACAGGTTCGGCGTCTTGAAGGCGCGCGCCACGCCAAGCTTCATTGTCCATTCGTCGCTAAAGGCATAGGTCGCGTTCAGGCCGGGCGACCAGGCGTTGCCGAAGGTGTCGCTGTGGTCGAAGCGAAGCGCGGGCGTCAGCGTCAGGCGGTCATCCCATTCGATGTTGCTTTCGACATAGAAGCCCAGAAGGTGCTGTTCGCTGCTGGTCTCGCGGTCGGCGGGATCGGCCGGAATGCCGACCAGTTCCGCCAGATCCTCGGGCAGGTCGTTCAGGATCGAATAGGGATCCTCCATGAACTCGCCCCGGTATTCGGCGCCGAAGGTCGTGCGGCTGGGCCGCCCGGCCAGGTCCATCGGCAGGATCCATTCGGTCTTGGCCGCGATGTTGTCCAGTTCGATGGTGTTGTAGCGGAAGGCATCGTCCTCGCCATCGCCATCGGTATCGACGCAGGGGACGTAGTTGTCCTCGCTGCTGCCCGCCAGGCCAGAGCAAAGGCGCGTGTTGTCCGTCCGCTCCCACTGCAGGTAGCTGACCGATTCACCGAAGTCGTATTCGCCGCGATGCGTCGTCGACAGCGTGCGGCGGTACATCCGGTTGGTTTCCGCCCCGACAAGAGAGGCTGCGTCCTCGTTGATGGTCCCGCTGCGAGTGTCGCCCGCGTAGATGTTGCCCTGGCGCGAGAAATCGAACTGCAGGTCAAGCTCGTGGCCAGGCGCCATGTCCCAGGTCAGAAGCGTGCCGACGTCCTTGTTCACCACGCCCTCGCGTGCCGCGAAGGTGTCGTATTCGCCGTCGTCGTTCAGTTGCGGCGGGTTGAGGTTCGGATCGTCGCCTTCCGTCTTGTTGTAGTTGCCGAAGACGCGGAAGGTCAGCCGTTCCCCGGCCGGACCGGCCAGCAGGAAGTTGGTTCGCTTGGTGGCGCCTTCCTCGCTGTTCTGGGGCTGGTTCCAGTGAAGGCCGACCTGTCCCATGAAGGTTTCGGGACGCTTGGTGATGATGTTGACCACCCCGCCCGACGCGCCCGAGCCATAGCGCGCCGCCGCCGGGCCTCGAATGACCTCGACCCGCTCGATCAGTTCGGCGGGCACCCAGTTCGAATCGCCGCGCGTGTCGCGTTCGCCGCCCCGGCTCATCTTGACCGAGTTGCGCGACAGGACCGGCTTGCCGTCGATCAGGATCAGCGTGTTTTCCGGCCCCATGCCGCGAATGTCGATCTGGCGCTGGTTGCCGCGCTGGCCCGTGGCGGTCGATCCCGTCAGGTTGACGCCCGGCTGCTTGCGCACCACTTCCGAGATGTCGTTGACGACCGGCTGCCTTTCCAGGTCCTCCTCGGTGATCTGGGACACGCCAAGCGCCTGCTTGGCCTGTTCCTCGGCCGTCAGGACGATTTCCTCCAGAACGGTGACGTCACCCGTTTCCTGGGCATGGAGAGGCGCGACGACCAAACCGACTGACATGAGAAGCGACAGCGACGTGCCCGAGACAAGCCGCGAACGAAAGGTCGTCATGGTGACGTTCCTTGAACTGAAACATTGATTTTTCGGCTGGCTCGGGGGCGGGCTTCTCAGGCGGGCTTCAAGCATTCGTGAGGATGGTTAACAACAATCCCGACGAAATCAGTTGTCGCAAAATGTCCTAATGTCACACTTCCGGGGTCCCGACCCCTCGTTTGCCCGGATACCCTCGGCTAGGGTGCTGCCATGCGTGACGCCTATTCCCCCCTTGTCCTTGTCGTGGATGACGCGCGTGAAATCCGCGACCCGCTTGGCAGCTTCCTGTCACGGCAGGGCTTCCGCACCCGGACCGCCGCCAATGCCGCCGAGGCGCGCCAGATCCTGGCCGAGGGCGGCGTCAATCTGGCGATCATCGACATCATGATGCCGGGCGAAAGCGGGCTGAGCCTTTGCACTCACCTGACGCAGACCAGCCGCGTCCCGGTCATCCTGCTGTCCGCCTGTGCCGAGGAAACGGATCGCATCCGGGGGCTGGACCATGGCGCCGACGACTATGTCACCAAGCCCTTCAGCCCGCGAGAGCTGATCGCCCGCATCCGCGCCGTCCTGCGCCGCGTTCCGGCCGAACAGCCCTCGCCCGCCGCCGGGCGCCGCCGCTTCGGCCGCTTCGTCCACGATCCGACCCGGTCGCTGCTGACGGACGACAGCGGGCAGGAGATCGAGTTGACGACGGGCGAGAACCGGCTTCTGGGCGCCTTCCTGGACCATGCCGGGCGAACGGTGTCGCGCGCGCGCCTGCTGGAACTGATGCGCGGGCGCAGTCCCCGCGCCTATGACCGGGCCGTGGACAACACCGTCAGCCGCCTGCGCCGCAAGATCGGCGACGATGCCAAGCCAGCCCGGGTGATCGTGACCGAATGGGGCGGCGGCTATCGCCTGGTCGGGACGGTCGAGACCGTGGCATGACCCGGCCCCGCTGGCGCGCGCCCCGTCTGGCCACGCAGTTCGCGCTGCTGTTGCTGATCTCGTTGCTGGCGATCAACGCCATCGCGGCGCTGGTTCTGGCGCGCGAGGGGACGGGCTTCGACCGCGCCGTCCGGGTGCAGCGCGACATGGGCAGGCTGGTGGCCCTTGTTGCCGCCCTGGAGGACGTGGACCGCGCCACGGGGACCGAGATCCTGTCCCACAGCAGTACGGGCTATACCCGCTTTTCGGTGGCGACAGGGCCCATCACGCCCGCCGACGGGCAAGCCGTGCCCGACGTCGAGCGCGCCATCGCGGCAGAGCTTCCCGGTCGAGAGATCCATGTCGTCGATGCGGGCGAGATACCGTCGGGCCGAGATGCGCTGTTCCTGATGTCGCTGCGCCTGAACACGGGCGCCTTTTCGGGGCAATGGCTGAACACGCTGGTCTATCCCCTGCCCGCCTCGACGGCGTGGTGGCAGAAGATCGGGTTCTTCGTGCCCCTCGTCGCCTCGGTCGTCGGCACAATGGCGGTGGCGCTGGTCCTGACGGGACGGATGACGCGCCCGCTGCGGGATCTTGCGGCGGCGGCGCGCGCGGCCGGTCGCGGCGATCACGGCGCGCGGGTGCGGCAGACCGGCGCGCGAGAGTTGCAGGAGGTCGCGTCGGCCTTCAACCGGATGCAGCGTGACATCGCCGATTTCGACGCCGAACGGACCCGCATGCTGGCCGCCATCGGTCACGACCTGCGCACGCCCATAACGGGCCTGCGCATCCGGGCCGAGATGGTCGAGGATGACGAGAACAGGGAAGCGATGATCCGCACGCTGGACGACATGACCGTCATGGCGAACGATCTGCTGCAATATGCCCGCCAGATCCATCGCGGCGAACAGCCCCGCACAACCGACCTGTCGGCACTTGTCGCCGCGCTGTGCCGCGAGCGCGGGATGGACGTCGCCGCCGGTCCCTCGGTCATCGCGACGGTCCGGCGCGTGGGCATATCGCGTGCCATCGGCAACCTGCTCGACAACGCGATCCGCTATGCGGGCGCGGCCGATGTCCGGGTCACGCGCGACGGCGGCCAGGTCATCGTCGCGGTCGAGGACCGTGGGCCGGGCATAGACCCCGCGATCCTGGACGCCGTGACAAAGCCCTTCTTTCGCGGAGAGGCCAGCCGCAATCAGGACACGGGCGGCACGGGGCTTGGGCTTGCCATCGCGAGCACGATCGTCCGCGACCATGGCGGCGAGTTGACGCTGGCCAATCGCGAGGGGGGCGGCCTGTCGGTTCGGATCGCCCTGCCCGGCTCAGACCTCGCCGTCGATCATGACGGTGATGCGCCCTTGTGAGCAGCGCTCGACCCGCGCCCGGACGCCATAAACCTGGGCCAGCAGGTCGGGCGTCAGCACCGTCGCGGGCTGACCGCTGGAGTGAAGCGCCCCGCGATGCATCAGGACAATGCGGTCTGCCCATTGGGCGGCCATTGCCAGATCGTGCAGCACGGCGACGACGATCCGCCCTTCGGCGGCAAGGGCGCGCAGTTCCCCCAGCAGGCGCACCTGGCGGGCCAGATCCAGCGCGCTGGTGGGTTCGTCCAGCAGCAGAACGCGCGGGTCACGGACAATGGCCTGGGCCAGGCTGACCATCTGCCGCTGGCCGCCCGACAACTGGTCCAGCGGCTCCATCGCCAGGTCGCCGATGCCAAGCCGCTCCAGCACCGCCATGGCCTTTTCGTCCGCTTGCAGGCCAAGGGCGTCGCTTCCCGCGCGCAGGGCCGCGATGACGCTTTCCAGGACGACCAGCGACGACCCGGACGGCAAGGTCTGCGGCATCACTCCGATCAGCCGCGCCCGGCGCCTGATCGGCATGCGCGCCAGATCCTCGCCATCCAGGGCGATGTTGCCCCGATAAGGCGCAAGCTGGGCGATGGCGCGCAGCAGGGTCGATTTTCCGGCGGCATTGGGACCCGCCAGAACCGTGACCTCGCCCGGTTTCAGGTCGGGCAAGGTCAGGCCATGCAGGATCGGCCGGGGGCCGTAATGCAGGCTGACATCGCTGACGCAAAGCCCGGTCATCGCCGCGTGCGTCCGCGCATGATCAGCCAGAAGAACACCGGCAAGCCGATCAACGAGGTGACAAGCCCCACCGGCAGCAGCACACCCGGCACGACCATCTTCGACAGCGTCGAGGCAAGGGACATGACAAGCGCGCCGGTCAGGACGCTGGCCGGCAGGAAGAAGCGGTGATCCTCGCCCACCAGCATCCGGGCGATATGCGGCCCGGCAAGGCCCACGAAGCCGATCACGCCCACCATCGACACGGCGGTGGCGGCCAGCAGGCTGACCCGCAGCAGCGTCCAGCGGCGCAGGGCATCGACATCGACGCCGAAGCTGCGGGCCTGATCCTCGCCCATGCGAAGCGCGGTCAGTTGCCAGGCGGCGCGTAGGGAAAACGGGACGCAGGCCGCCAGCACCAGCGCCAGCGCGACCACGCCTTGCCAGTTGGCCGCCGAAAGGCTGCCCATTGTCCAGAACACCAGTTGCTGCAACGCATCGGCCGAGGCCACGAATTGCAGCACAGACAGAAAGGCCGCGGCCGAGAAGTTCAGCGCGATGCCGAACAGGATCAGCACCTCGGGGCCGCCGCCGCGCAGGCGGCCCAGAAGCTGAAGCAGCGTCAGCGCGCCAAGCGCGAACAGGAAGGCATTGGCCGAGATCGACCATTGCACAGGCAGAAAGGGCAGCGTCAGCCCCAGAACGATGGCAACGGCGGCACCTAGGGCCGCCGATGCGGACACCCCCAGCGTAAAGGGCTCGGCCAAGGGGTTTTCCAGCACCGTCTGCATCTCGGCGCCCGACAAAGCCAGCGCGGCGCCGACCAGCAGGGCCATGGCGGCAACCGGCAGACGGACCTGCCAGACGATCACCTCGGTCGCGCGCGACACCTCGGCGCCGGAAAGGGCGCGCAGGGTTTCCGACAGCGGCAGCCCGGCGGGGCCGGTCACGAGATCCAGCACGATCCCCAGCGCCGCCAAGGCGGCCATGACCGCCACCAGCACCGCGCGGCGGCGGTTCTGCCGGTGATAGCGGTCAAGAAGGATGCCGCCTATTGCTGGTTGTCGATCCACCACGTTCCGTCCACCGCCACCGGGGAAAAGCGGGTTTCGATCTCGGCCAAAGTGGCGGCGGGGTCAAGGTCTGCGAACAGGTCGGGGTGGAAGGTCTTTGCCAGATATTCGATCAAGGCGATGTGGATGGGCGAGTCGTTGAACATGTGCCACACCCCCGCCGCATGGCCGTCCTGCACGGCGGAAAGCGAAGCAAAGCCCGGCGCCCCCGTCAGCGCATCAAAGGTCTGGCGGGCCTGATCGGCTTCGACGCCCGATCCCAGCACCAGCCCGCCCCGCGCCGCCATATGCGTGCCGCCCGTCGCGATGTAGAAGTCCGGGTCCGCCCCGATCAGGTATTCCAGACTGACATTGCCCTGAACGCCGTCCGTCAGCGTGGCGCCCAGGTTCTGCCCGCCCGCCGTCGTGATGAAGTCGTGGAACACGCCCTGCCCCACGGTGGAACAGCAGTTCTGCGCGGCGGCATGGACGTGGAAGAAGACGCCGGGCCGGTCGATGGCGCTGTCGGCCAGCCGCCCACGCACGCGGTTCAGTCGTTCCTCGTAGAAACGGGCGAACTCCTCGGCGCGGTCCCCGGCCCCGGTCAGCGTTGCCAGGATGCGCAGGCTGGGGATCGAGTTTTCCTGCGGGTGGGAAAAGAAATCGACATGCACGACGGGAATGCCCGCAGCCTCGATCTGCTCGCGCGCGCGCTGCATGGCGGGGTCGTTCGCATCCATCAGCGACATGACCAGAAGATCGGGCTGCAGCGCGATCACGCTTTCGGCGGAAATGCTGCGCGCGCCACCGCCTACGGTCCGGATCGCGTCGATGGCGGGAAACGTCGCGCGATAGGCGGCCATCGTCGGCTCGTCCAGGGCGCGTTCCAGACGCCAGCCGGCCACAAGCGCCACGGGATCGTCATGGATCAGCCCCAGCACCGACAGATGCCGCCCTTCCCCCAGCACGATCCGGTCAGCCGCTTCGGGAATGGTGACCTGGCGGTCAAGGATGTCGGTGACGGTGATCTCTGCCCAAGCAGGCAAGCCCAGGCAGGCGCAGGCCATGATCGTGGCAAGGCGGCGGATGGACATGGGTGTTCCCCTGCTTCAAGGCGCGGGCGGTGACACCCGCGCCGGTCCTTGGATCAGTCGGCCGCGTGGATGCGCCAGACGCGGTCACCCGCCTCGTCGTTTTCGCCGCGCGACTTGTTCACGGCATAGACGTTGCCCTTGCCGTCGGCGCGCAACTGGTTCGGGAAGCTGCCCGCATCCAGGTTCGCGACGATCTTGCCTTCGGTATCGACCACCGTGATCGTGCCCGACCCGCGGTTGGCGACAAAGGCGTGGCGGCTGACGGGCTCGAACGTCACGTTCAGCGGGCCTGCGCCGATCTCGACATCGTGCAGCACCTCGCCCGTGTCGGCCTTGATGATCAGCAGGTTGTCGGTCTGCTGAGAGGCCACGAAGACCAGCCCGTCCTGCGCATCAAAAGCCGCTCCGGATGCGCCTTGCGCGCCCTTCGCCTCGAAGACCTTCACCTCGCCCGTATTCAGATCGACAATGGCGGCTTCCGGGGTGTTCAGGCTGGCGGTAACCAGCTTTCCGGCCTTCTCGTCCAGATCCAGGGCCATGGTCCCGAAATCCTCGCCCCGGATGTTGGACGGGACGGTGATCGGCTCCAGCGGCTCAAGCGTCTTGGTGTCGAAGACCAGGATCTCGGGCGTGAAGCTGGTGCTGACATAGGCGCGGTTGTTGCCCTCGTCGACCACGATGTCTCGCGGATGGGGCGCTGCGTCGGGGGCGAACTGCTTGACCAGCGACAGGTCGTCCTGGCTGTAGACCGCCACCGTATCCTGGCGGGTGTTCGTCACCCAGATAGTGCCGTTCGCGTCATCGACGTCGATGCCATAGACCGCGAACAGGCCGCCGTCGCTGCCATCCTTTCGCGCGGGGGCCGCGTCGGGCGTGACCTGGGCGATGGTTTCCAGCGTTTCCGGGTTCACCTTCACCAAGGCCGACTCCTTGACGGGCGGGCGGCCCACGGCGGCGGTCACGAACAGCGCGTCCGACTTCGGGCTGTAGGCCACCTGATAAAGCCCGCGCGTCACCGGCTGGCTGAGGATGTCGAACTGCTCGGCCCCCGACACCGGCACTTCGGGCGAGACCTTCAGGTCCACCACGGTCGCGGCGGCGGGGTTTTCGCCGATGACGACAATGGGCTGCAGGCCGGTCGCGGCTTCCTCGTCCACCGTCACGTCGAAGCTGAAGGTGCCGTCGGCGGCCACGGTCAGCGGCGTGTCGGCGTTCAGGACCGTGGTGCCGCGCATCAGCGTGATCTGCTGGCCGGGGGACAGGTCCTCGCCTGAAATGGTGACGGGCGTCCCGGCATAGATCGGCGCGCGATTGGGCGCCTCGGCGCTGACATCGCCCACGAACCCGTCCGAGGTCGGCGTGAAGATGGTTTCGGCCAGCGAAGGCCCTGCTGCCAGCGAAAGGGCCAGGACCGAGGCGCCGAACAGGTTGCGGGCATGGCGACGGTAAAGGGTTGCCATCATGATCTCCTTGAAGAATGGATCGTTTTTCAGGCTTGTCCGTCATGCGGGCTGGCTTCGATCGCGTGCAGCAGTATATTCCTGACGAAGTTTGTCAACCTTGGCGGGCTCACAATTTGGCACAGGACGGGACAAGGATGCAGGACACGGGGCGGGTGGGACCGGAACACGCAAGAAAGGCTGCGGAACTGCGCATCTTCGACAATCCGGTGCCGACGCATTTTTTGTCGCAAACTGTCGTGAACACCGGGCCGGGCCATCGGCTGTTCCTTGCGGTGCCGCGCGGGACGCCTCCGAAGAAGGGGTGGCCGATCCTCTACCTGCTGGACGGCAACGCCGCCTTCGACTTTCTGACGCCGGACCACCTGGCCCTGGTGCCGGACCTGATGCTGGCCGGGATCGGCTATGACACCGACCGGCAATTTGCCCGCGAACGGCGGACGCTGGATTTCACCGCGCCCGATGGACCGGGCGACGGCATCCGCCCCGACCCGGTGCATCCGGGCCGCATGGCGGGCGGCGCGGCGCAGTTCCTGGAACGGCTGACCGGACCGCTGCGCGCCGCGGCCGAGAGCGGCGTGCCGGTCGATCCCGCCCGCCGCAGCCTATGGGGCCATTCCTTCGGCGGGCTGTTCACGCTGTATGCCCTTCTGACGCAACCGAACAGCTTTGCGCGCTTCGCCTCGATCAGCCCCTCGATCTGGTGGGACGAGGGCCTGATCCGGCGCGTGGCCGACCGCGCCGGGCAGATGGCGGCACCGCCGCCGCTGCTGGTGGCGCTTGGCGACAGGGAAAAGCGGTCGGGCAGCGACGGCCCGCCGCCGGACGGTCCCGCGCCCGCGACGATGCAGTTCATGGCCGACCTGCGCGACCGGCAAGGCCTGTCACCGCAAGTCCACGTCCTGCCCGGCCTGGTTCACATCGAGACGATCGCCGGGTCCCTGCCGCTGGCGCTGCCCTTCGCCGCCGCCTGATCCATGCGCGCGGCCAGCATGGGCGCGATCAGGGCGGACGCCTCGGGCGAGGTCATGGACGAGTGCAGGAACGGCACCGACAGTTCCTCGACACGGGCGGCATAGGGGCGCCACAGGTCGGCGCGCAGATCGCGGTCCTTGTGGTCCAGCGCCGCGCGGACATGGGTCAGCGTGCCGGGCCAGCGGCGGTGATGGTGCCCGCGCACAAGGCGGTTGGTATCGGTCACGGTGCGGACGACGCCATCCAGCACGGGTTCGGGCAAGGCGCCAAGCGCGGTGTCGCCCGCCCGCAGGAAGGCCACGACCTTCTGGCGCGTGTCCAGATCCCGATGCGCGTCGGGATCGTGACCGGCAATCGCCAGCAAGGCGCGCAAGGCGGCGACCGGGTCGGGCTCCGGCTCGGCCCGCCAGACGTCGCAGGGATAGCTGTCAAGCGCCGCGACAAGCCCGGCCTGCCGCCCCAGTTCCGCAAGCTCGAGTGCCACGGCCTGCGCCAGGATGCCGCCCACGGACCAGCCCGCCAGATGCACCGGCCCCGCCGCCACGGCCTTCGCGATCCGTACGGCATAGTCGCGCGCCAGCGCCTGCAGGCTGTCCGGCAGCGGCACTGCCAAATCCAGCGCCGGATGCTGCACCCCCCAGACCCGCCGCGCGGGCGCGATCATCCGGGCCAGGTGGCGATAGCCCCAGGCGATGCCGCCCGCCGGATGGATCAGGAACAACGGAGACGCCGCCGGATCTCCCTCCGCCAACAGGATCAGCGGATCAAGGCCGTCGTTCCGGCGTTGCGCCTGAAGCGCCGCCGCCAGATGCTCCAGCACAGGATGTTCGAAGATCGTGCCCAGGCCGGGATCGTGGCCGATCTCGTCCTCGATCCGCAGGGCCAGCCGAACGGCGGAAAGGGAATCGCCCCCCAGCGCGAAGAAGTCGGCTTCGAGGCCTGGCGCCGCGGGCAGGTGCAGCACCTCGGCGTAAAGCCGCGCCAGCAGCTTTTCGGTGTCGCTTTCGGCCCCGTGCCCGGCAACCGAGAAATGCGGCGCGGGCAGCGCCTTGCGGTCCAGCTTGCCGTTCGCGGTCACGGGCAGGGCTTCCAGCGCGACCTCGGCCGAGGGCACCATGTAGGCAGGCAGCGTGGCCGCTAGATGCCGCGCCAGCAATCCCGGCGCATGCGCGTCCGAGGGAACCAGGTAGGCGACCAGCCGACGCTCGCCGGCACGATCCTCGCGCGCCAGGACCACGCATTCGCGCGCAAGGCCGGATGCCATGATCGCGGCCTCGATCTCGCCCAGTTCGATCCGCAGGCCGCGAATCTTCACCTGGTGGTCGGACCGGCCCAGATAGACCACGGCGCCGTCGTGCCGCCTGCGCGCCAGATCGCCGGTGGCATAAAGGCGCGCACCGTGGGGACCGGACACGAACCGCTGCGCCGTCAGGTCGTCGCGGCCCAGATAGCCCCGCGCAAGCTGCACGCCGCCCAGATACAGGTTCCCCGCAAGGCCCGGCGGCACCGGGCGCATCCGGTCGTCCAGGACGTGCAGCGACGTGTTCCAGACCGGCCAGCCGATGGGCAGCGGGTTCGACGCATCCTCCGGCGCCGCAGACCAGAAGCTGACATCGACGGCGGCCTCGGTCGGCCCGTAGAGATTGTGCAACTCGGCCCTGACGCGGTCGTGGAACCGGCCGCGCTGATCGGCGGTCAGTTCCTCGCCCGAGCAAAAGACCCGGCGCAGCGCAAGGCCCTTGGACGCAGGCGCGGCAAGGAAGGCCGACAACATGGAGGGCACGAAATGCAGCGTGGTGATCGCATGGCGGCGGATCAGCGCGGCCATGGCGGAGGGATCGCGATGCGCGCCGGGCGGGGCCATCACCAGTTCGGCCCCGGCGATCATCGGCAGGAAGAACTCCCACACCGAGACGTCGAAGGTCGCGGGCGTCTTCTGCAGGATGCGGTCGGTCGCATCGATGGCGTAGTGGTCGCGCATCCACAAAAGGCGGTTCACGATGGCGCGGTGTTCGATCACCACGCCCTTCGGCTCTCCGGTCGAGCCCGAGGTGTAGATGACATAGGCCATGTCCCCCGGCGACGGTCCGGTCGGCGCCGTTCCCTCGGCGGGCCATTCCGTCAGCAGCGGCGCGTCCGGCGGGAACAGTGCCGCCAGATCGGGGTGGGTCACGACCGCCGCGGGTTGCGCCATGGACAGGATGCGCGCGATCCGCTCGGGCGGGTGATCGGGGTCCAGCGGCAGGTAGGCGGCGCCCGACCGCATGATGGCAAGCAGCACCACCGGCAGGTCCAGCGAGCGTTCCAGGGCGACGGCGACAATGCGCCCCGGTGCCGCCCCGAGGCTTGCCAGATGACCCGCCAGCGCGGCGCTGCGACGGTCGAGTTCGGCAAAGCTCAGCCTGTCCCGCCCGAAGGTGACAGCGGGCGCGGTGGGCGTTGCCTTCATTTGTGTCTCGATCAGCGCGACAATCGTCGTGTCGGGCACCGGATGGCTTGTCGCGTTGACAGCGGCCGTCGCGGCGATCTCGGCGCGGCTGGCGGTCGGAACCTGGGCCAGGGTTGCCGCGTCCAGGGCTGCGGCGATGAACTCTGGCAGGCGCGCGGCATGGCCGGCGACATCCTGCGGCGCGTAGAGGTGGGGGTTCGCGTCCACCTCGAATAACATGCCCGTGTCCGGGTCGCCGCGAAAGGTCAGCGTCATGTCATCGACCGCGCCTGCGCCCAGGATGTGAAGCCCGGCATCGAGCCCGGCAAATCGCGGCGCGCGGTCGAAGGGCTGCACGTTCACCAGCGGCCCGTAGAGCCTGCGCGATCCGCCGATCAGGCCCAGGTCGCGCCGCAACTGTTCGCTGCGGTAAAGGCCGTGGCGCCGCGCCTGCTGCATCTGCCGCGACAGCGCGACCAGCCAGTCGTGCACCGGCGCATCCTCGTCCGGCTGGACACGCTGGGGCAGGACGTTCATCGCCATGCAGGGCAGCCGGGCGATCTTGCGGCCCATGCGGGCCATGAAGGGAATGCCGATCACCGCATCGCCACCTGTCCATCGGGCCAGATAAGCGCCTGCCAACCCGGTCAGCACGTCGGGCCAGCCCATGTCGTGGGCTTGGGCAAAAGCGGCAAGGTGTTCCAGCAACGCAGGCTCCAGCCAGCGGGATTTTCGCAGGAAGTGATGCGCGCTGACTGCCGTGCCGCCTGCGGGTCCGGTGACGTCCGGCAGATCGTGCAGCATGTCGCGCCACCAGGCGGCATCCGCGACGCGCCGGTCGGACGCGCGATAGGCCGCGTCTTCGCTGTCCGCGCGATCCAGCGGCGGGAACGGCAAGGGCGCGGGGGCGCCGGTCACGATCGCGGAGTAATGCTCTCCGATCCGGTTGGTCAGCAGCACCATGCCATAGCCGTCGATGGCAAGATGGTGGATGCGTTCATAAACCAGCGCCCGGTCGGGGCTAAGGATGAAGATCGTGAAGGCCGCCACCGGGTCGCTGGCAAGATCCGGCGCGCGATTGCTGTCGGCGCGCATGGCCGCGTGCGCCTCGGCTTCGTCGCGGTCGGTCAGATCGACGACAACGGGGACGACCGGCGCGGGGTCCAGCCATTGCTCGGGGCCGTCGGCACCCTGGCGAAAGCGCAGGCGCAGCGCCTCGGTTTCCGCAAGCGTCCGTGCCAGCGCCTCTTGCAGCGCGGCAAGATCGACCGGGCCGCGCAGGTCCAGGTATTGCCCGGTGTTCAGGATGGGATTGGCGGGATCGAGGGCCTGGGCATACCATAGCCCTTCTTGCGCTTCGGTCAGCGGGCGGGTCTGCATGGCTCAGGCGTTCGTGGCGGGCGCGACGATATGGGTCCACCAGTCGCCAAGCGTGCCGTATTCCGCGAAAAGGCCGAAGTCGGCCTTCAGGCCCGCTTCCTCCCATGCCAGGACCAGGCGCATCAGGCGCAGGGAATCAAGCCCCAGGTCCGCCAGGTGGTCGTCGTCGCCAATCTCGGACGGGTCCATGTGGATTGCCGTGGCCACATCGGCACGCATCCGGTCCAGCGTCAGGGTCATGTCGTTTCCTTGTTCAGATAGCGGCTGCGCAATTCCGCGCGCAGCACGTTGCGGCTGACCTTGCCCACGGCGGTGGTGCGGAACTCGGGCACGAAGACCACCTGGTCGGGCACCTTGAACTCGGCCACGCCCCGCCCGCGCATGAAGGCCTTGAGTTCCGGCGCACGGGGGCTGGTGCCCTCGGCCGGGATGACGAAGGCGCAACTGCGTTCGCCCAGGAACTCGTCCGGGATCGAGACCACGGCGGCGTCGAAGACCGCCGGGTGGGCCAGCAGGTGATCCTCGATCTCCTCGGCCGAGACCTTTTCGCCCGCGCGGTTGATGTGATCGCCCGCCCGGCCCTGCACCACCAGATAGCCGCCGGGCAGGCGCTTCACGATGTCGCCGGTGCGGTAGAAGCCGTCCGGCGTGAAGCTGCGCGCGTTGGCGGCAGGATCGTTGTGATAGCCGCGGATCGTGTAGGGACCGCGCGCCAGAAGGTGGCCGGGTTCGCCTTCGGGCACCGGATCGCCGTTGTCGTCCAGGATCAGCACCTCGTCATCGGGGCTGATCGGGCGGCCCTGGGTGCCGGTGATGATCTCCTCGGGGTCGTCGAGGCGGGTATAGTTCACAAGCCCCTCGGCCATGCCGAAGACCTGCTGCAGGGTGCAGCCCAGGGTCGGGCGCACGCGCGCGGCGGCCTCGGGGATGAACTTGGCGCCGCCGACCTGAAGCACTTGCAGGCTGGACAGGTCATGCGGGGTCCTGGGCGCCGCAGCCATCCACAGCAGCGCCAGGGGCGGCACCACGCCCGTGATGGTCACGCCTTCGCGGGCGATCAGCGAGAAGGCCGTTTCCGCTGCCGGGTTCGGCGCCATGACGACCCGCGCCCCGGCATGAAGCGCGCCGAACACGCCGGGAGAGCTCATCGGGAAGTTATGCGCCACGGGCAGCGCCGCCATGTACACGCTGTCGCCGGTCAGCCTGCAGATCTCGGCGCTGGCGCGAAAACTGTAGATATAGTCGTCATGCGTCCGGGGGATCAGCTTGGACAACCCGGTCGAGCCGCCCGAAATCTGCAGGAACGCCACGGCCGAGGGATCGACCTGCGGCAGGGCGGGTCCTGCGCGCAGGCTGTCGAAGGCGACATGATCGCCCGCGTCGCCGATGACGATGATATGCGCAATGTCGGGAACCTCGGCCTGGACAAGCCGGGCAAGCGGGCGATAGTCGAAGCCCTCGTGCCGGTCGGCGATGACCATGGCCCTGGCGCCCGAGCGTTTGGCGAAGTGGATCAGTTCGGTCTGCCGGTGGGCGGGCAAGGCATAGACGGGGACCAGCCCGGCAAGGAACAGGCCGAACACGGCGGGGAAGAAATGGGCGATGTTGGGGACCTGCACGATGACGCGGTCGCCCGGCTTCAATCCCAGCGACAGATAGCCCCCCGCCGCCGACGTGGCGCGCGCCAGCAGGTCCGCATAGGTCCAGCGGTTCCGGTCATCGACAACGGCAAGCCGGTCGGGATGGTCGGCCACGCGGGCGCGCAGGACATCCCCGAAGGTCTCGCCCCGCCAATAGCCCTTCTCGCGGTAACGCGCGGCCAGATCGTCGGGCCAGATCTGCTGGGGAACGGGATGGGCTTGGGTCACGGGATCGGCCTTCCGGGGCGGCTTCAAGGGGCGGCATAAGCCCGTTGACGGAAATCGTCAACTTTTTGCGCGACGGACTTGGACAAGCCCCGCCAACGGGTTAAAGGGCGGGAAAGACCCGTGGAAAGCCATGCTTGCAGCCATCCGCCGGTTGTTCCCGACCCATGAACAGGCAAAGCCATGCGCCATACCCACACGCCCGCGACGCGGGTGCCGCTTCGCGACACGCCACAGGTTTATGGCAAGATCAGCCGCGTCCTGCATTGGACGATGGCGGTCCTGATCCTTTGGCAGTTCTTCGGCATGGGGCTGCGGGCGATCTTCGGGCGGCAGGACTGGCTGGCGCCCTTTGTCGGCAGCCACGCACCCGTCGGCACGGCCCTGTTCGTGCTTGTCATCCTGCGGGGGCTTTGGGCGCTGGCGAACCGCCGCAACCGTCCGGCCCATGACGGCGGGATGCTGGGCAAGGCCGCGACGGCGGGGCACGCGCTGCTTTACGCGCTGATGCTGACGATCCCCGGCCTTGCGCTGCTGCGGGCCTGGGGGTCCGACCGCGCCTTTGCGCCCTTCGGGTTCCAGATCTTCTCGGCCAAGTCGCCCGAGGTCGAATGGACGGGCAACCTGGCGGGCGCGCTGCATGGCGAACTGGGGTGGTTCCTGCTGGCGGTGATCGCGGGCCATGTGCTGATGGTCGGCGTTCACCAGGCGATGTGGCGCGACGGCACGCTGGCGCGCATGGCCGGCCGGAGGAACTGACGCTTGGCACCGGCTGACGATCACCCGCTGCCACGGCTGAGCCGCGCCGTGATGCGCGCCGAGGCCGCCATCGGCGGCATCCTTGTTGCCGCGATCCTGTTCCTGCTGCTGGCAAACGTGGTTTCCCGCATGGCGGGGCGACCGCTGATCTGGACGGACGAACTGGCCGTGCACCTGATGGTCGTGCTGGCCCTTGTCGGCGCCTCGCTTGTCATTGCCATGAAGGGGCACATGGCCATCGGGGTGCTGCCCGACCGGTTCGGCACGCGGGGTCGTGTCCGGCTGGCGTTGCTGGCGGATCTGTCGGTCCTGGCCTTCCTGCTGGTGCTGGCTGCGATCCTGTGGCGATGGTTCGACCTGCCGGGGCTGGTGCGGGCAGGCTCGGGCGCGGCCCTGGCCGAGCAGAGCTTCAACTTCATCTATACCGATCCCACCAACACGCTGGGATTGCGCAAGGTCTGGTTCTGGCTGGCCTTGCCCCTGACCTGCGCGACGGCGTTGATCCATTGCATCGCCGCCCTGCATGGCGACCTGAAGGCGCTGCAGTCGTGACGGCAGGCCTGTCCTTCCTGGCGCTTCTGGCCCTTGGCGCGCCCATCGCCTTCGTGATGGTGGCCACGGCCATGGTGCTGATCGTCGAGCAGGGCAACACGGCGCTGTTGCAGGGCTTTGCCCAGCAGCTTTTCGCGGGCATCGAAAGCTACAGCCTCTTGTCGCTGCCGCTGTTCATCCTGCTGGGCGAGCTGATGGGCGCGGGCGGCATCGGGCGGCGCCTGCTGGCCCTGGCACAGGCTGTGATCTGGCCGGTTCGCGCGGGGCTTGCCTATGTCAACCTGCTGGCGAACCTGATGATGGCCTCGATCCTGGGGTCCACCGTGGCGCAACTGACGGTGATGTCGCGCCTTGCCGTGCCCGAGATGGAGCGCGCGGGCTATCCCCGCGATCTTGCGACAACGATCACGGCCGCCGGCGGCCTGCTTGCGCCGGTTCTGCCGCCCTCGATGAACCTGATCGTCTATGCAGCCATCGCGCAGGTGCCGGTGGCCGACATCTTCGTCGCCTCGGTCGTTCCCGGCATCGCGCTTTTCCTGGCCTTCGCAGCGGTCATCGCCTGGCTTGGATGGCGCCACGACCTGCCGCGCGTCCGGTCGCAGCCCACCCGCGACCGCCTGCGCGCCGTTCTTGACGGGCTGCCCGCGCTTGTGGTGCCCGCCATCGCCGTCGGGTCGATCGTCGGCGGCATCGCCACGCCGACCGAGGCTGCGGCCGTCGCCTCGGTCGCGGCCATGATCGTGGGCGGCCTGGTCTATCGCGAACTGAACCTGCGCGACCTGCCCGCCGCCTTCGTGCGGACGGCCGCGACGTCGGGCGCGGTGCTGTACCTGGTTGCCGCCGCGCAGGTGCTGGCCTGGGTGCTGACCTTCGGCAACCTGCCTGCGCAGGCCGCCGCCCGGGTGCAGGACATGGCGGGGTCCCCCATGATGTTCCTGATCCTGCTGAACCTTCTTCTTCTGCTGCTGGGCACCGTGCTGGAACCGATCCCCGCCATCATCCTGACCGCGCCGGTTCTGCTGCCCATCGCCACGGATGTCTATGGCATCGACCCGCTGGCCTTCGGGGTGATCCTTTGCGCCAACCTCGCGCTGGGATTGCTGTCGCCGCCGGTCGGGGCCGGACTGTTCACCGCATCGCTGCTGACCGGCGTGCGGGCCGAACGGCTGTCGCTGCTGCTGACCCCCTTCTTCATCGCCATGCTTGCCGTTCTTGCGGGCATGAGCATCGTCGCCGCCTTCCGCGCAGGAGCCTGATCCGTGAACATCCTCAAAGCCGCCGCCTGCCTGCTGTTGCTGGCAACTCCGCTGTCAGCCGAGACGCTGCGCATCGGCATGGTCACGCCGCCGTCGCACCAGTGGACTAAATCGGCCCAGGACCTTGCCGAAAACCTGTCCCAGGAAACCGACGGGCGGCTGTCCTTGTCGGTCTTCTCCTCGGGGCAACTGGGGAACGAGGCGCAGATGCTGCAGCAACTGCAGGCGGGCGCGCTGGATTTCGCCTTCCTGACGGTGGGCGAACTTGCCAACCGCAACCCCGATTTCGGCATCCTTGTCGCGCCTTACCTTGTGCCCGACGCCGCCACCGCCGCCAGGCTGCTGGAAGGGAAAACCGCCGCGACCCTGCAGGACAGGCTTGGCGGGCTGGGCCTCAAGGGCCTGGGCCTTGGCATGGCGGGGATGCGGATCGTCCTTGTGTCGAAGCCCGTGGCCGAGGGAGAGACGCTGGCCGGGCGCAAGATCCGCACCGTGCCGCTGGCGCAGGAACTGGATTTCTGGACCAAGGCCGGAACGGCGCCGACGCCGCTGCCCCTGCCCGAACTGTTCGACGCCTATACCAACGGCCAGATCGACGGGATGCAGCTTGACCTGGAAGGCACCTGGAACAACCGCTTCCACGACCATTCGGCCGAGATCCTCAACACCCGGCACATGATCTTCCCGATGTTCGCGGTCGCCTCGGGCCGCAAGTGGCAGACCTACAGCGATGAGGATCGCGCCCTGATCGCCCGCCTGATGACCCGGACCACCGCCAATATCCGAACCGCTTACCAGCAGATCGACACGGACTATCGCGCCAGGCTGGCCGAGGCGGGCGCACCCCTGAAAACGGCGGGCCCCGAGGTGTTCGGAGACGCGGTCGAGACCTGGTATCAGGACTGGCGCCAGCGCACGCCACTGCTGGTTAAACTGGAACGAGAACGGGATACGCTGGCAAGCGAGCAGTAAAGTTTCCCACGAATTGTTGTGTTTAGGGCAAGGAACCGTTTGCCCGCGATGCGGCTTGTCTCGTCACAGCATGAATGGAGACATGCCATGAAGACGATGTTGACGATGACCGCGGCCGCCAGCCTGGTTGCCGGCGCGGCCTTTGCCCAGACGACCGTGGTGACCCAGCCCAACCCGGTGGTCGTGACGACCCCCTCGACCACGACCGTGCAGACGATCGAATCCGATCCCAACACCACGGGCGGCGGCGCCGCAGGCGGCGCGGCGTCGGGCGCCATCGCCGGTGCGGTCGTGGGCGGACCGGTCGGCGCAGCTGTCGGCGGGCTTGCCGGGGCCGTCATGGGCGACGTGTCCGAGGATGCACTGACCCCCGAGACCCGCACCTACATCCTGGAAAACCGCACCGAGTCGGTGGTTCTGGATGGCAACGTTTCGGTCGGAACGGCCCTTCCGCATGACATCCAGGTGCAAACGATCCCGGATTCCCAGTATCAGTATGTCTATGTCAACGACCGCCCCGTGGTGGTCGATCCACAGACGCGGCAAGTGATCTACGTCCACGAATAAGCACATCCTCCTTGACCAACAGCAGGCCGGCCGTCGCGCCGGCCTGTTGCGTTTCAAGGCATGTGGTGGCGACCCCGGAAGGACATCCCTAGTCCGGCTCTGTTGCACAAATTTCGTGAGGAATTCATCTTGCGAGTCCAGCTTGGTAGCTGTGATGTATGCGCAGACCCACACCTCCGACC
>NZ_JAFNAW010000057.1 GCF_017356265.1 Paracoccus fontiphilus
GCAGGTCGCGGCGGCAACGGCCGTGACCCGCGCGCCGGCGCCCCGGCCGGCGGCCCGGGCGACCGCTGCGCAACTGGACACCACGACGCCCGAACAGCGTGCGGCCGCCGCCAAACCTGCTGAGGCGGCGGAAACCCGGCTGGGCACCACCGTCGCCTCGTTGGGCAACCCTTCGGAGGGCGGGTTCTGGATCAAGACCCCGCTTGTCAAGGAACGCGGGATCGGGCGCATCGTGGACCCGTCTTCCGGCAAATCAGCCAAGGTCGACCTGATCCCGCTGGACGGACCCGCTAGCGGCGGATCGCAGGTGTCGTTGCCCGCGCTGCAGCTTCTGGGCGTGTCGCTGACGGATCTGCCGACGATCGAGGTTTATCGTTCCTGAACCAGCCGCGCGGCTTCCTTTCGCGCGAAAGTCTTCATGCGCGCCCCGTGTTCGGCCAGGAAGGTGCGGACGCGGGGCGCGTCGCGTTTGGACAGGTCCCGCAGCCACCAGGCGATGGCCTTCTGGATGAACCAGTCGCGGTCGTCGGCCAGACGCGCGGCCCAGCCCAGCACTTGTTCGCGTCGTGCAAGATCCTCGGGCTTGGGGTTGTTCATCTTGGCCCAGGGCAGGGTGCCCACCAGCGCCGCGCGCCGGGTCCATGTGTTCGGGTGATCCAGCCAGGTCTCGACCTGCTCCAGGCGGTGGGGTTCCGTCACCAGCCGCTTTTGTCCCGCGATCATCGCGTGGTCGGCGATGGCCCATCCGTCGAAATCGGGCGCCCAGCCGGCGATCAGGGTCCACACGGCCTCATCGGGCCGGATGCGCGCCTGGACCAGAAGCTTGGCCGCGGCGATGCGGGCCTCGTGGATGTCGCTGGCCCACAGGTCCGAGGCCAAGGCGATCCGGCCGTCCAGATCGCGCGACGCACGCCATTCCGCCACAAGGGCGTCGATCTGCGGGTTGCCGACGCCCAGGTAGGTCCGGGGCGCCTTGTGATAGGCCTGCATCTCCTCGGCCTTCCGGGGATCGGCCCATGCGCGCAATGCGTCCAGTTCGTTCATCGATGCCTCCGATCCGGCTCTTCTAGGAAGTCGCGGACGGGTGCGCAAGAACGGGGTGGCAGCGCCGGGTCGCTGGCGGTAAAAGACGCGCGCAATCAACAGGTGTGCCCATGTCCCATTCCGCCCAGCCTCGCCCGATGACCGCCCGCCGCAGCGGAGCCCTGAGCGGCGTTGCCACCGTGCCGGGCGACAAGTCGATCAGCCACCGCGCGCTGATCCTGGGCGCGCTGTCGGTGGGCGAGACGCGGATCACCGGCCTGCTGGAAGGGCAGGACGTGCTGGACACGGCCAAGGCCATGGCGGCCTTCGGCGCGCAGGTCGAGCGATTGGGCGAGGGAGAGTGGTCGGTCCACGGCGTCGGCGTCGGCGGCTTTGGAGAGCCCGAGGGCGTGATCGACTGCGGCAACTCGGGCACCGGGGTCCGGCTGATCATGGGCGCCATGGCGACCACGCCGATCACCGCGACCTTCACGGGCGACGCCAGCCTGTCGCGCCGCCCGATGGCGCGCATCACCGATCCGCTGGCGCAGTTCGGCGCGCAGATCACCGCACGGGAAGGCGGGCGTCTGCCCATCACCATCAAGGGCGCTGCGGACCCGCTGCCCGTCCGCTATCGCACGCCCGTCGCCAGCGCGCAGATCAAGTCGGCGATCCTGCTGGCGGGCCTCAATGTGCCGGGCGAGACGGTCGTGATCGAGTCCGAGCCCACCCGCGACCATTCCGAACGGATGCTGGCGGGCTTCGGGGCCGATATCCGCACCGAAAGGACCGACGAGGGTTACGTCATCACGCTTCAGGGTCGGCCCGAGTTGCGGGCGCAGCCGGTCGCGGTGCCGCGCGATCCCTCCAGCGCGGCCTTTCCGGTCGCCGCCGCCCTGATCGTGCCGGGTTCCGAAATCCGCGTGCCGGGCGTCAGCCGCAACCCGACCCGCGATGGCCTGTATGTCACCCTGCGGGAAATGGGCGCCGACATCGCCTTCGAGAACCAGCGCGAGGAAGGGGGCGAGCCGGTGGCGGATCTTGTCGTCCGGCATGGTCCGCTGAAGGGCGTCACCGTTCCGGCGGACCGCGCGGCCAGCATGATCGACGAGTTTCCCATCCTGTCCGTCATCGCGGCCTTTGCCGAGGGCGCGACCGTCATGAACGGCGTGGCGGAACTGCGCGTCAAGGAAAGCGACCGCATCGACGCCATGGCACGGGGCCTTGAGGCGAATGGCGTCCAAGTCGAGGAAACACGGGACAGCATGACTGTTCACGGGATGGGCAAGGTGCCGGGCGGCGGCACCGCGGCGACCCATCTGGACCACCGCATTGCCATGTCCTTCCTGATCCTGGGCCTTGCGACCGAGGCGCCGGTTTCGATCGACGACGGAGAGCCGATCGCCACATCCTTCCCCGACTTCCTGCCGCTGATGCAGGGGCTGGGGGCCGACCTGGACTAGGCAGCCCCGTCGTCGAACTTCGCCTCGATGTTGTTGCCGTCGGGATCGAGAAGATAGGCCGCATAATAGCCGGGATGGTAATCGCGCAATCCCGGCGTCCCGTGGTCCTTGCCGCCTGCCTTCAGCCCGGCCGCGTGGAAGTTCTGGACGTCGTCCCGCGACCGGGCGATGAACGCGATGTGGATACGGCTGGAAGGCGCGTCGTTGTCCGCCTGGTCCAGGTAGAAGCCGTCGAGTTCCAGCCAGTCCCGTCCCGTATGGACCTCGGGACCCCGGCCAAGCGCCTCGAAGATCGCCTGGTAAAAGGCGATCGCTTTCTCGACATGGATCGACCGCAGGTGAATGTGGTCGATGATGGTCATGTTCCTTTGGGTCATACGCGCCTCCGGCACCGCAACGCAAAGGCAGTCCATTGGTTCTGCAAATATTTGTTAGATGCGTTGCGGGTAGCCGACCGCGCGCAGGGCGGTCGCGATCTCCTCCAGGATGGCCGGATCGTCAATGGTGGCGGGTGTCTTGAATGCCTCGCCATCGGCGATCTTGACCATGGTGGCCCGCAGGATCTTGCCGGACCGGGTCTTGGGCAGGCGGTCCACGACGCAGGCGGTCTTGAAGGCCGCGACCGGCCCGATCTGGTCGCGGACCATGCCCACGACCTCTTTCACGACCTGGGCGTCGGGGGTGTTCGTGCCCTTCTTGAGGCACAGGAAACCTAGCGGCATCTGGCCCTTCAGGCTGTCGGCCACGCCGATCACCGCGCATTCCGCGACGGCCGGGTGGGCAGACAGGACCTCCTCCATCGCGCCGGTGGACAGGCGGTGGCCCGCGACGTTGATCACGTCGTCGGTGCGCGCCATGATGTACAGGTATCCGTCCGCGTCGATATAGCCCGCGTCGCCGGTCTCGTAATAGCCGGGGAAATGCGCCAGATAGGACTTGGTGAAGCGGTCGGCGGCGTTCCACAGGGTCGGCAGGGTGCCCGGCGGCAGAGGCAGCTTGATGGCGACGGCACCCAGCGTTCCGGGCGCGACGGGATGGCCCGCCTCGTCCAGGACCTGCACGTCATAGCCCGGAAGCGTGACCGAGGGGCTGCCGCGTTTCACCGGCAGCAGCTCGATCCCCACGGGATTCGCGACGATGGGCCAGCCGGTCTCGGTCTGCCACCAGTGGTCGATCACCGGCACGCCCAGCTTTTCCTCGGCCCACTGGATCGTGTCGGGGTCGGCGCGTTCGCCGGCTAGGAACAGCGTCTTGAAATGACGCAGGTTGTAGTCGCCGATCAGCCTGCCCTCGGGGTCCTCTCGGCGAATGGCGCGGATTGCGGTCGGCGCGCTGAAGAAGCTTTTCACGCGGTGGTTCTGGATCACCCGCCAATAGGCGGCGGCGTCGGGGGTGCCCACGGGCTTGCCCTCGAACACGATGGTGGTGGCGCCGACCGTCAGCGGCCCATAGCAGATGTAGCTGTGGCCCACGACCCAGCCCACGTCCGAGGCCGCCCAGAACACGTCGCCCGCGTCGATGTCATAGACGTTCTTCATCGACCAGGACAGCGCGACCAGATGCCCGGCCGTGTGGCGCACGACCCCCTTGGGCTGACCCGTCGTGCCCGACGTGTACAGGACATAGGCGGGGTGGTTGCCCTCGACCGGGACGCAGTCGGCGGGCTCTACCCCGTACTGGAAGCTGTGCCAGGCCACGTCGCGGCCGGGGGTCAGATGCGCGACCTCTTGTTCCCGCTGGAAGATCACGCAGAACTCGGGCTTGTGGGTCGCTTCCTCGATCGCGCGGTCCAGAAGCGGCTTGTAGGGCACGGTGCGCCCCGGCTCCAATCCGCAGGATGCGGCGATGATCGCCTTGGGCGCCGCATCGTTGATCCGCACCGCCAATTCATGCGCCGCGAAGCCCCCGAACACGACCGAATGGATCGCCCCAAGGCGCGCGCAGGCCAGCATCGCCTCCAGCGCCTCGGGGACCATGGGCATGTAGATGATGACCCGGTCGCCCTTCTGGATTCCCTTGGCGCGCAGGGCGCCCGCAAGGCTGGCCACGCGGTCGCGCAACTCGCGATAGGTGATGCCGCGATAGGACCGGGTGATCGGGCTGTCATGGATGATGGCGACCTGGTCGCCGCGCCCCGCCTCGACATGGCGGTCGACCGCGTTCCAGCAGGCGTTGACCATGCCGTCGGCGAACCATTCCCCGGCTGGTCCCTGATCGAAGAAGGCCCGACTGGGCGGGCGGTTCCAGTCTATCCTGCGGGCGGCCTCCATCCAGAACCCTTCGGGATCGGCCTGCCACGCGGCATAGGTGTCGCGATACGACATGGGTCTCACTCCTCACTCCTGCAGATGTGTTACGCAGCGGGCGAGGGTTCACGCAACAATGTTAGCGGGTCAGGTCGGAAAGGCGTGGCGAAATGTAGCAGATATATGCTGCCGCCCTTTGCAAAACGAAAACGGCTGCAAACCGGGCCCTGCTGGCGCGCCATGTTTGCAAATGCAGCAATGCGCTTACGGCTTTCCGGGCGATCCCAAGCCGAATCGCCCGGTGCACTGCGTCAACCGTAATGGGCCACGGGGGTTCCCGCGAGAACGCTCATGTTCAGCAGGCCGCGCGTGGTGATGGACGGCGTGACGATATGGGCGCGGTTGCCCATCCCCATCAGGATCGGCCCGACCTCCAGCCCGTTGGCGCGCATCTTCAGGGCGTTCCTGACGCCGGACGCCGCATCGGTGCCGGGGAAGACCAGCACGTTCGCCACGCCTTCCAGCCGCGATCCGGGGAAGATGCGTTCGCGCAGGGCCGGGTCCAGCGCCGCGTCCACATGCATTTCGCCGTCATACATGAAGTCGGGCTTCTTCGCGTCCAGCAGCGCCAGCGCCTCGCGCATCTTGCGGCCAGTATAGGTGTCGAGGTTCCCGAACTGCGAATGGCAGCACAGCGCGATCTTGGGCGTCAGGCCGAAGCGGCGGACATGGCGGGCGGCGCCCATCACGGTGTCCATGATCTGCTGTGGCGTCGGATCGTCGTGGCACTGGGTGTCCGCGATGAACAGCGGCCCGTCCTCCAGGATGATCATCGACAGCGCGCCCACGGGGTTCAGGCCGTCCCGCGCCAGGATCTCGCGGATATAGCGCAGGTGCCAGGTGTATTGCCCGAAGGTGCCGCAGATCATGCTGTCCGCTTCGCCCCGATGCACCATGACGGCGCCGATGGCGGTGGTGTTGGTGCGCATGATCGCGCGGGCGATGTCAGGGCTGACGCCGCGCCGGGCCATCAACTGGTGATAGGTTTCCCAGTAATCGCGATAGCGCGGATCGTTTTCCGGGTTCACGATCTCGAAGTCGCGCTCGGGGCGGATCGGCAGGCCGGCGCGTTCGGCGCGCATGGCGATCACCTCGGGGCGGCCGATCAGGATCGGAACGTCGGTCGTCTCCTCCAGCATGGCGTTGGCGGCACGCAGGACGCGCTCGTCCTCGCCCTCGGCAAAGGCGATGCGGCGGGACGCGGTGGCGGCGGCCTCGAACACGGGGCGCATGATGAGGGCCGAGCGGAAGACCGAACTGTCCAGCTTGCGCTTGTAGGATTCCAGGTCGTCCAGCGGGCGGGTCGCCACGCCGGTTTCCATCGCGGCGCGGGCCACGGCGGAGCTGACCACGCCCACAAGGCGCGGGTCGAAGGGTTTCGGGATCAGGTAGTCCGCCCCGAAGGTCAGCGTCTCGCCGCGATAGGCGGCGGCGGCTTCGGCGGCGGTGGTGGCGCGGGCAAGCGCCGCGATGCCTTCGATGCAGGCCAGTTCCATCTCGGCGTTGATGGTGGTCGCGCCCACGTCAAGCGCGCCCCGGAAGATGAAGGGGAAGCAGAGGACGTTGTTCACCTGGTTCGGAAAATCGCTGCGGCCCGTGGCGATGATCGCGTCGGGGGCGACGGCACGCGCCTCGTCGGGCAGGATTTCCGGCGTGGGGTTCGCAAGCGCGAAGATGATCGGGCGCTTGGCCATCTTCGCCACCATGTCCGGCTTCAGGACGCCGGGACCCGACAGGCCCAGGAACAGGTCGGCGCCGTCCATGACCTCGGCCAGGTTCCGCGCATCGGTGTCCTGGGCGAAGGCGGCCTTCTGGGCGGTCATGTCCTCGACCCGGCCCTTGTAGACCAGGCCGTGGATGTCGCACAGCCAGATGTTCTCGCGCTTGACCCCCAGCTTCAGCAGCATGTTGAGACAGGCGATCCCCGCCGCCCCGCCGCCGGTGGACACGACCTTGATGTCCTGGAACCGCTTGCCCGCAACGTGCAGCGCGTTGGTGGCCGCAGCACCCACGACGATGGCGGTGCCATGCTGGTCGTCGTGGAAGACGGGGATGTTCATCCGCTCGCGGCACAGCTTTTCGACGATGAAGCAGTCGGGCGCCTTGATGTCTTCCAGGTTGATCGCGCCGAAGGTCGGCTCCAGCGCGCAGACGATGTCGGCAAGCTTTTCCGGGTCGGATTCGTTCACCTCGATGTCGAAGCAGTCGATGTTGGCGAATTTCTTGAACAGGACGGCCTTGCCCTCCATCACCGGCTTGGACGCCGCCGCGCCAATGTTGCCCAAGCCCAGCACCGCCGTGCCGTTCGACACGACCGCGACAAGGTTCCCGCGAGAGGTGTAGCGACTGGCAGTGGCGGGATCGGCCTTGATCTCCAGGCAGGCCTCGGCCACGCCGGGGGAATAGGCGCGGGAAAGGTCGCGGCCGTTGGCCAAGGGCTTGGTCGCCCGGATTTCCAGCTTACCCGGACGCGGGAATTCATGATAATCCAGCGCCTCTTGCCGGGCATTGTCCTGCCTGCGTTCTTCCATCGTCGCCCCCTCGCTTGCAAATTAGTTGACCGTTAAACCATTTCTCGGGCGGGGAACAGAAGCCTTTGGCTTGCGTTAGCGGCAACCCTGCGCAAAACTGCCGCGATCATTGAGGGAGTCCGCCGGATGTCGCTGCTGGATGCCGCCCGCGAGGTGCGCGAAATGGCCTATGTGCCGTATTCCCGGTTCAAGGTGGGAGCTGCGGTCCGGGGCGCATCGGGCGCCATCTACCGCGGCTGCAATGTCGAAAACGTCGCCTATCCCGAAGGCACCTGCGCCGAGGCCGGTGCCATCGCCGCGATGGTTGCAGCGGGCGAGACGGAACTGATCGAGGTCGCGGTGATCGCCGACAGCCCGTCGCCGGTGCCTCCTTGTGGTGGCTGCCGTCAGAAGCTGGCGGAATTCGGTCGCCACGACACGCCGGTGCTGCTGGCGACGACCGAGGGAGGGACCTTGGCCACGACCGTGGGCGAGCTGCTGCCGGGCCGCTTCGACGCCGGGCACATGGCCCGGGCGGAATGACCGATCCGCGTCCCGTCATCGCGGCGATCCGCGACGGCCGCGGCCTGGACGGGCCGGGGGCGGCGCTGATCGCGCAGGGGCTGGCGGATGGCTCGATCAGCGATGCGCAGGCGGGCGCCTTCGCCATGGCGGTGCTGCTGAAGGGCATCGGCGTGCCGGGCCGTGTGGCCCTGACGCGTGCGATGCGCGATTCCGGCCATGTGCTGCACTGGGATCTGCCGGGGCCGGTGGTGGACAAGCACTCGACCGGCGGCATCGGCGACACGGTCAGCCTGATCCTGGCGCCCCTGCTGGCGGCGCGGGGCATGTTCGTGCCGATGATCTCGGGGCGCGGGCTGGGTCATACCGGGGGCACCCTAGACAAGCTGGAGGCGATCCCCGGCTATCGCTGCGACCAGTCGGAAGATGACTTCCGCCGCATCGTCCGCAGCGTCGGTTGCGCCATCGTTTCGGCCAGCGGCGATTTCGCGCCCGCCGACCGCCGGCTGTACGCGATCCGCGATGAATCGGCGACGGTCGAGTCCATCGACCTGATCACGGCCTCGATCCTGTCCAAGAAGCTAGCGGCGGGGTTGCAGGCCCTTGTCCTGGACGTAAAGGCCGGGTCCGGCGCCTTCCTGCGCAAGCCCGCATCCTCGCAGCGGCTGGCACAGGCCCTTGTGGAGACGGCGAACGGCGCGGGCTGCGCGACGTCGGCGTTGATCACCGACATGGACCAGCCCCTTGCCCGCAGCGCCGGGAACGGGCTGGAGGTGGCAGAGGCGATCCGCGTCCTGCGCGGCGAACCCGGCGTCCTGCGCGACCTGACCCTGGCCCTTGGGTCCGAGGTGCTGCGCCTGGTCGGGCAGGGCGACGGCGGGCTTTCCGACCTGCTGGACCGGGGTGCTGCGGCCGAGGTCTTCGGCCGCATGGTCGCGGCCCAGGGCGGTCCCGCCGACCTGCTGGACCGGCCGGATGCCCATCTGGCCGCCGCGCCGGTGGTCCGCCCCGTTCCGGTGCCCGAGGGACGCATCGCGCAGATCGACGTGACCGCGCTTGGCCATGCCGTCGTGGCGCTTGGCGGCGGCCGCGTCCGCGCGGGCGAGGCCATCGACCCGCGCGTCGGCCTGTCCATGCTGGCCAAGCTGGGTGAGGAGGTCGGCCCCGGCCGCCCCCTGGCGCTTGTTCACGCCGCCGACGACACCGCAGCCGAGGTCGCCATCGCCGCCGTCACCGCCGCATACCGACTGGGCGAGGGCGCGGAACCCGGCCCCCTGGTCCGCGAACGGATAGCGCCGTGACGGACAAGCGCGCTTTTCTGGTCGTGATGGACAGCGCCGGCATCGGCGGAGCGCCCGATGCCGACCGGTTCTTCAACGGCCACCTGCCGGATACCGGCGCGAATACCGTGGGCCATATCGCCCAGGCGCAGGCGCTGACCATGCCGAACTTGGCGCGGCTTGGCCTTGGCGCGGCGGTGCGCCTTGCCTCGGGCCAGGAGGCGCCGGGGTTGATGGTGCCGCCCCAAGGGCTGTGGGGGGCCGCCACGGAGATCTCGCGCGGCAAGGACACGCCGTCGGGTCATTGGGAAATCGCGGGTGTCCCGGTGCCGTGGGACTGGCACTGTTTCCCCGACGCCACCCCCGCCTTTCCGCCCGATGTGACGGCCCGCATCTGCGCGTTGGCAGGGACGGACGGCATCCTTGCGAACTGCCACGCCTCGGGCACCGAAGTGATCGAGGATTTCGGCGCCGAGCATATCCGCACCGGCTGGCCGATCTGCTACACCTCGGTCGACAGCGTGTTGCAGATCGCCGCGCACGAGGATCATTTCGGCCTGGAGCGGCTGATTTCGCTGTGTCAGTCGCTGGCCCCCATGCTGCACGCCATGCGCGTGGGCCGCGTGATCGCCCGTCCCTTCGTGGGCGAGGCACCGGGACAATTCCGCCGCACCGGCAACCGCCGCGACTTCGCCATCGCGCCGCCGGGCCGCACGATCCTGGACATCGCGCAAGGGGCGGGACGCGTGACCCATGCCATCGGCAAGATCGGCGACATCTTCAGCCATCGCGGCATCACCCACCTGCACAAGGGCAGGTCCGACGCCGATCTGGCCGACCACCTGATCCGCCTGGGGGGCGACGCGGAACCGGGCAGCCTCACCTTCGCCAACTTCGTCGAATTCGACACGAATTTCGGCCACCGCCGCGACATTCCCGGCTATGCCGCGCAACTGGAATGGTTCGACGGGGTGGCGGGTCGGTTCCTGGCCGCGCTGCGCCCCGGCGATCTGGCGATCTTCACTGCCGATCACGGCAACGACCCGTCCTGGCCCGGCACCGACCACACGCGCGAACGCGTGGCCGTGCTGGGCCACGGCGTCGGCCCGCGCGAGGTCGGGCTGGTGGGCTTCAGCGACATCGGCGCCTCGGTCCTGGCGCATCTGGGCCTGCCCCCGCCCGATCATGGAAGGTCGTTCCTGTGAAGAAGATCGAACTGCACCTGCATCTGGAAGGCGCCGCCCCGCCCGGCTTCATCCGGGGCCTTGCGGGCGAAAAGGGCGCCGACCTGACCGGCGTCTTCGACGAACGCGGCAACTATGCCTATGGCGATTTCCACGGCTTCCTGCGCTGCTACGAGGCCGCCACCAGCGTCCTGCGAACGCCGCAGGACTATGCCCGCCTGCTGGCCGAGGTCCTGGAGCGGTCGGCCGAGCAGGGGGTGATCTATACCGAACTGTTCGTCTCGCCCGAGTTCTGCGGTGGCGGCGACCTGTCTGCCTGGCGCGACTATCTGGCCGCGATGACCGAGGTTGCCGACAAGGCACGCACCCAAGGCATCGACAGCCGCGCCATCCTGACCGCAATCCGACATTTCGGCCCGGATCGCGCGAGGAAGTCCGCGATCTGCGCGGCAGAAACGGCGGGGGATTGGGTCACGGGCTTCGGCATGGGCGGGGCCGAGACCGTGGGCCGCGCCACCGACTACGCCTGGTCCTTCGACTGCGCGAAGGAGGCAGGCCTGGGCCTGACCTGCCACGCAGGCGAATGGGGCGAGCCGGACAGCATCCGCGATGCCCTGGCGCTTGGCTGCACCCGCATCGGCCATGGCGTCCGCGCCATCGAGGAACCGGCCCTGGTCCGCGCCCTGGCGGACAACGGCGTCACGCTGGAAGTCTGCCCCGGCTCGAACGTCGCGCTTGGCCTTTATCGCGGCTGGTCCGCCCATCCGATCGCACGGCTGGCGGATGCCGGGGTGCGCGTCACCGTCTCGACCGACGACCCGCCATTTTTCCACACGACGATGCGTCATGAATACGACCGCCTTGCCGATGCCTTCGGTTGGGGCGATACGGAGTTCGCCCAGATCAACCGCTGGGCCGCCGAGGCTGCCTTCTGCGACCAGGCGACCCGCGACCGACTTTTGAAGGAGTTCCCGTGAGCCAGCACCTGACCGTCATCGACCACCCGCTTGTCCAGCACAAGCTGACGATCATGCGCAAGAAGGACGTGTCCACAGCCGGCTTCCGCCGCCTTCTGCGCGAGATCAGCCTGCTGCTGGCCTATGAGGTGACGCGCGAGCTGGAACTGACCACCACGCGCATCGAGACCCCCCTGTGCGAGATGGACGCCCCCACGCTGGAGGGGAAGAAGCTTGCGCTGATCTCGATCCTGCGGGCGGGCAACGGGCTGCTGGACGGTATCCTGGAGATGATTCCAAGCGCCCGCGTGGGCTTTGTCGGCATGTATCGCGATCCGGAAACGCTGATGCCGGTCGAGTATTACTGCAAGGTGCCCAAGGAACTGGACGCGCGCCTGACGATCGTGGTCGATCCGATGCTGGCCACGGGAAATTCGTCCGTCGCGGCCATCGACATGCTGAAGGCGAGGGGGGCCACGAACCTGCGCTTCCTGTGCCTGCTGGCCGCCCCCGAGGGGGTCGAGCGGATGCGCCAGGCCCATCCCGACGTGCCGATCTTCACCGCGTCCCTGGACGAGCGGCTGGACGATCACGGCTATATCGTGCCGGGGCTTGGCGACGCCGGCGACCGGATGTTCGGCACGAAATAGCCGTTAACTCCGGCTTCAGGCTTTCGCCCTATCCATGGTCCGGAAGCGAATCGTGGGTGGCTGATGCGGGTCTGGGCTTGGATGATGCTGGTGCTTTGGCTGCCGGGGCAAGTCATGGCCGCGCCCGAGCCCCCGCCGCCCGGCGACTATCCGGGCGAGCAGTATATCGACCGCACCGGCTGCGTCTTTATCCGCACCGGAAGCGACTGGTTGCCGCGGCTGGACAAGCAGGGCGCGCCGGTCTGCGGCTTTCCGCCGAGCCAGCCCGCCGAGGCGGCGGAGGCACCCGCCGCCGTTCCTTCGCCCGAGGAGGTGCTGACGGCGGTTCTGGCCGAGGGACTGCGTTCGGGAGATCTGCTGACGGATGCGCCCGCAACGCCCTTGCGGGATGCCGCGCCCGACCCCGCACAGGCGGAATTGGACCAGGCCCTTGCCCGTCAGGTCGAACTGGATGCCCGTCTCCGCAGTGCCATGGCCGGCCGCGCGCCGGACGGGCTTTGCGCGCGCCTGGGCTACACGCCAGCCGAAGGACCGGCGCCGATCATCGGCGGCGATGTCACGCAGGGCCTGTGCCCCGGCATGACGGCGCCCGATCTGGCCCCTGCGGTCACGGCCGTTTCGGTGCAGCCTGCGGTCGCGCCGGTCCCGGCACCTGCCGAACGCCCGGCCAAGGCACCCCGCCAGGCTGCCGCGCCTGCGCCTGTCCGATCGCCACGGGCGGAACCCGCCAAGCCCGCCTCCGTGGTGGCTCGCCGTCCCGCACCCGCCCAGGCAGTCGCGCCCGCCACCGTCGAGATGATCCCGGCCAACGCACGCTATGTCCAGATCGGCACCTATGCCGACGAGGCAAATGCCCTTGCCGCCCTGCGGCGCCTGTCGGGGATGGGATACCGCACTGCTCAACGGCACGAGCGTTCGGGCGACAAGGCCGCCAAAGCTATCCTGGCCGGGCCGTTTGCAGATCGGCAGGCCTTGGTGGCGGCGCTGACGCGGATACGGGCGAACGGCTATCCCCGCGCGGTGGCACGATGATCTTCCGCCGCCATCCGGACATGCAAAGGGGGCGCGAACGCCCCCGAAAAATTCCGTGCTGGTCTGGTGCGATCAGGCGGCGCGGCGGGTTTCGACTTCGCGCGGGGCTTCTTCGCGGGTGAAGTAGCCAAACATCTGATCCAGCACGGCGTCGGCCTGGGCCTGCAACTTGCGGGCGCTGAGGCTGAGGGGTTGTGCGGTGTTCTGTGCCATTGTCCTGTCTTCCGGTCGGAGTAGTCCTCCCGCCGACACAGATAGGCCCGGCATGCCATGGTGTCCAGCGGGGCGACGTCGCGGAATCGCCCCTGCAAGGCTGCCATGCAGCGGCTGCATCAGCCGACGGTCACCATGCGATGCTTCTTCTTGCCGACCGACACCTTCAGCCCGTCTCCGATCAAGGCCGCGTCCACGGCCATCTGCGGGTCGGACACTGCCTCGTTGTTCAGCCGCAGCCCCCCCTCGGCAATCAGGCGCTTGGCCTCCTTGCCTGACGCCGTGATCCCGGTCTGGACCAGCAGTTGCGCCACGGTCAGCCCGCCCGACAGGGTATCGGCGCTGACCGTGGCGACCTCCAGATCGCCGCCCGCGCCGCCCTGCTCGAAAACCTCACGCGCGGTGGCCTCGGCGCTTGCGGCGGCCCCGGCGCCGTGCAGCAGGGTCGTGACCTCGTTGGCCAGGCGAATCTTGGCCTCGTTGATCTCGGACCCCTGGAGCGCGCCCAGTCGGTCGCATTCCTCGACCGGCAGTTCGGTATAGAGCTTCAGGAAGCGGCCCACGTCGGCATCGGTCGTGTTGCGCCAGAACTGCCAGAATTCATAGGGCGACAGCATCGCCCCGTTCAGCCAGACGGCGCCGCCTGCCGACTTGCCCATCTTGCGCCCGTCGCTGGTCGTCAGCAGCGGCGAGGTCAGCCCCCAGATCACCGCGTCGTCCACCCGGCGGGTCAGGTCGATGCCGTTGACGATGTTGCCCCACTGGTCCGACCCGCCCATCTGCAACCGGCAGCCATAGCGGCGGTGCAGTTCCAGGAAGTCGTAGGCCTGCAGGATCATGTAGTTGAATTCCAGGAAGGACAGCGACTGCTCGCGGTCCAGCCGGGACTTCACCGATTCGAAGGACAGCATCCGGTTCACGCTGAAATGCCGCCCGATGTCGCGCAGGAACTCCAGGTAGTTCAGCCCGTCCAGCCATTCGGCGTTGTTCAGCATCATCGCCGCATCGTCGCCATAGGCGAGGTAGCGCGCGAAGACCTGCTGCATCCCGTCAATGTTGGCCTGGATCGCGGCCTCGGTCAGCAGCGGGCGTTCCTCGGCCCGGAAGGACGGGTCGCCCACCTTGGTCGTGCCGCCGCCCATCAGCGTGATGGGCCGGTTGCCGGTCTTCTGGAACCAGCGCAGCATCATGATGTTCAGCAGGTGGCCCACATGCAGCGACGCCGCCGTCGCGTCATAGCCGATATAGGCCGTGACCGGCCCGTCCAGCAGCGCCTGGTCCAGCGCCGCATGGTCCGTGCAGTCGGCGACATAGCCGCGTTCGAACATCACGCGCAGGAAATCGGACTTGGGGCTGTAGGTCATCGGCTTTTTCCTTCTGGTCGCCGGGGATATACCGGCTGGGGCAGGGAAGGAAAAGCGCGATGATCCGGGTTCTGGGAATGATGTCGGGCACCTCGATGGACGGGGTGGACGCGGCGATGATCGAGACGGACGGCGTGCGGATCGCCGGCTTCGGGCGCAGCGCGTTCCGCGCCTATTCCGACAACGAGGCCGCCGTCCTTCACGAAGCCCTGGGCCGTTGGCCCGGAGAGGAGGGGGTCGGGGACGCGGCCGCGATCTCGGTCGGCGGCCATGCCGCGATGGCCGCCGATTTCCCCGAGGCCGAGCTGATCGGCTATCACGGCCAGACGCTGGCCCATGACCCGCGAGGCAGGGGCACCCATCAGGCGGGCGATGGCGTCCTGCTGGCGCGGGCTGCCGGCAAGCCGGTGGTCTGGGATTTCCGCAGCGAAGATGTGCGGCTTGGCGGAGAGGGCGCGCCATTGGCGCCGTTCTTCCACTGGGCCTGCGCCGGCTGGGCTGTGGGCCAGGGCCTTTTGCCGCCCCGGCCCGTGGCGTTCCTGAACCTTGGCGGGGTCGGCAACATCACCTGGGTCGATCCCGCGACCCCCGCGCCGGAGGCTGCGGGGGCCTGTCTGGCCTTCGACACCGGTCCCGCAAATGCGCCGATCAACGACCTGATGCGGCGCAGGTTGCGGCGCAGCCATGACCGCGACGGCGAACTGGCCGCGACAGGCCGCGCGGACGAGGGCATCGTCGCTGACTTTGCCAGCCATCCCTGGTTCGACCGCCCGCCGCCCAAGTCCCTGGACCGCGACCAGTTCGCGGGTCTTGCCGCCGCAGTCGAGCCGCTGTCGGACGCCGATGCAGCCGCCACGCTGGTGGCCGCCCTGACCGGGGCGGTCGCGGACGGCTTTCGCTGGCTGCCCTCCGTTCCGGCGACGCTGCTGGTCTGCGGCGGCGGACGGCGCAATCCCGCGATCATGGCGCGGCTGGCCCGAGACCTGCCCTGCACGGTGCAGCCGGTGGAAACGGCCGGCCTGGACGGCGACATGCTGGAGGCCCAGGCCTTCGGATGGCTGGCCGCACGGGTCATGCGGGGGTTGCCCACCTCGGGGCCGTCCACGACCGGCGTTCCCGCGGCCTGTTGCGGGGGGCGGATCAGTTATCCGCGATCCGGGCGCGGATTTTTTGTAACGCGCCCTTGACGGGGGCCACCGGTCTGCGTAAACCGCCCCTCACCCCGGCGGGCGAAACGGTCGGGGTGGTGAGTGTGCGGTTGTAGCTCAGTTGGTTAGAGTACCGGCCTGTCACGCCGGGGGTCGCGGGTTCGAGCCCCGTCAACCGCGCCACACACACCTTCGCCCATGAAATGCGCGGTTGTAGCTCAGTTGGTTAGAGTACCGGCCTGTCACGCCGGGGGTCGCGGGTTCGAGCCCCGTCAACCGCGCCATTTTCCCCTTTCTGATCCGATTGCGGCGTTGTGGGGGCTTTGCCTCCGTCCTTAGGACTCCCCCAGGATATTTTTGCCAAGATGAAGGGGCGGGTTGAAGCCGCGGCAAGGATGGGTCATCTGATCGCCCAAAGGGCGGGGTGACTGTGATGACCGATCATGACGATGCAACGGCGCTGATCGCCACCATGGGCGAGGCGGCGCGTGCCGCGGCGGTGGATCTGGCGCAGGCCACGGCCGAGCGCAAGCACGCCGCGCTGATCGGCGCGGCCGAGGCATTGCGGCGCAATCAGGCCGATATCCTGGCGGCCAACGAAAAGGACATGCGGTTCGGCCGCGACAAGGGCCTGGCCGATTCGATGCTGGACCGGCTGCGTCTGGACGCGGACCGGCTGCGCGGGATCGAGGACGGGCTGCGAGCGGTGGCCGAGCAGCGCGACCCGGTGGGCGAGGTCGTGGCGGAATGGGACCGTCCGAACGGGCTGCATATCCAGCGCGTCCGCACCCCCATCGGCGTGATCGGCGTCATCTATGAAAGCCGCCCGAACGTGACCGCCGACGCCGGCGCCCTGGCGCTGAAGTCGGGCAATGCCGTGATCCTGCGCGGGGGTTCGGAAAGCCTGCATTCCAGCCAGGCGATCCATGCCTGCATGGTGGAAGGTTTGCGCCAGGCGGGCCTGCCCGAGGCCGCGATTCAGCTTGTCCCGACCCGCGACCGGGCCGCCGTCAAGGCGATGCTGCAGGCGCAGGGGCTGATCGACGTCATCATCCCGCGCGGCGGCAAGGGGCTTGTGGGCCTGGTGCAGCAGGAGGCCCGCGTGCCGGTCTTTGCGCACCTTGAGGGGATTTGCCATGTCTATGTCGACGGCAAGGCCGATCCCGACAAGGCGCGGCGCGTGCTGCTGAATGCCAAGACCCGGCGCACGGGCATTTGCGGCGCGGCCGAGTGCCTGCTGATCGACCGGCGGTATTATTCGCAGCATGGCCCCGCCCTGATCCAGGCGCTGCTGGATGCCGGAGTCGAGGTGCGCGCCGACGGCGATCTGGCTGAAATCACCGGCACCGTCGCGGCCGAGCCCGACGATTTCGGGCGCGAGTTCCTGGACATGATCATCGCCGCCAAGCTGGTCGATGGGGTGGAGGGGGCAATCGCCCATATCCGACGCCATGGCAGCCAGCATACCGAATCGATCCTGACCGAAGATGACGCCGCCGCGCAAAGGTTCTTCAACGGCCTGGACAGCGCGATCCTGATGCGCAACGCCTCGACCCAGTTCGCCGACGGGGGCGAGTTCGGCATGGGGGCCGAGATCGGCATCGCCACCGGCAAGATGCACGCGCGCGGCCCCGTGGGGGCCGAGCAACTGACCAGCTTCAAGTATCTTGTGACGGGCGACGGCGCGGTTCGCGCGTAAGGGCGGCCCTCGCAGGGGTCAAAAGGCGATCTCGGCCCCGTTGCCGTCAACCTCCCATGTGGCGGCGCGATCGGCCTCGGCCAGGGCTTCGGCCAGCAAGGGGAAATGCACCTCGGACGGCAGCGGGCTGCGTCGATTGTCGCCCCCCAGCCAAGCCCACAAGGCGACGTCCTGTCTGGTTCGGTCCGCCTCGGCCACGAGCCGCCAGCCTGACTGGCCGTGCAGCAGCGTGACCTTGCCGCCCCAGGGCAAGGCGCTTTCCAGACACATCATCGCCAGCATGACCATCCGCATCTCGGCACGGGGGAAGTCGCCCTTGGCATCGAGGTCGATCCGCATCCGCCCCTCGGCGGAAAACCCGTCCAGCAGTTGCGCCAGGGCCGCGTGGGACATGCGCTGTTCGCCCTGCGCCTGACCGAAGGCCACGCGGAAGATCTGGATGCGCGCACGGGCCGCGGACACGCTTTCCGCGATCAGCTTCAGTTCCGGGCTGGCGTCGATGCCCGGAAACTCGGGCGACATTTCCAGCAACTCGACGCCATTGCCGATCGCCCCCAGGGGCGAGACAAGGTCGTGGCACAGGCGCGACCCCAGCAGTTGCGACAACTGGCCTGATGCAATGCGCGTTGTATCCGAAATCATGCGGGGTTACCTTTCACCGAGATACCAAGGGGTGCTGCCGTGAACGAAATCCTGGAACCCGGAATGATCGTCCGCCACCCCGGAGCGCCCGAATGGGGCGAGGGCCAGGTGCAATCGCGCATTGGCGACCGGATCACGGTCAATTTCGCCGAGGCAGGAAAGCAGGTCATTGACGGAAAACGGGTTTCACTGGACATCGTCTGGGTACAGGGCAGCTAGCAAAGCGTTCGCTGCACGCAGGATTGCAACCTTTGATTGTTCTGCGCAAGGCATGACGCGCCGTCGTTCGGCGCCGCGTCCACCTTGCTGCGCGGTTGCAATGGCCGTTCCCGCCGCCTAGAGAGGACGCGATGTCCATGACCGCCATTGCCGCCCGCATGAAGACCGATCCTTCCTTCTTCGACATCCGCCTCGCGACGTCGGAAACGGATCTGTTGGCCGCCCAGCGGCTGCGCTATCGCGTCTTTGTCGAGGAACTGGGCGGCAACGGCGCCCTGGTCGATCACGACCGGCGCCTGGAGCGCGATGAATTCGACCCGGTCGTGGATCACCTGTGCCTGATCGACAATCGCCGGTCGGCCGAGAACCTGGACCATGTCGTCGGGGTGTATCGCCTGTTGCCGGGCGACCGCGCGGCCGGGTTCGGCCGCTTCTACTGCGATGCCGAATACGACCTGGCGCCGCTGCGCGACTGCGGCCGTCCGGTGCTGGAACTGGGCCGTTCCTGCGTCGATCCGGCCTGCCGGGGCGGGGCGGGCATGTTCCTGTTGTGGAACGCCCTTGCCGATTACGTGCTTGACCACGGGATCGAGATCCTGTTCGGCGTGGCAAGCTTTCACGGCACCGACGCCTCGATGCTGGCGCCTTCGCTCAGTTGGCTGCACCACCACCATCTTGCACCGGCCGGGCTGCGGCCCCGGGCGCTGCCCGCCGGCTTTCAGCGGATGGACCTGATCCCCGCGGATCGCCTGGACCGGCGAGAGGCGATGGTGGGAATGCCCGCGCTGATCAAGGCCTATCTGCGGCTGGGGGGCCTGGTCGGCGAGGGTGCCTTCATCGACCGAGACTTCAACACGACCGACGTGTTCCTGATGATGGACACGGCCGCCATGTCCGACAAGCACCGGCAGTTCTACGAAAGCCGTTGGCAACCGCAATGAACCGTCCTGCGCGCGTCGAACCGGGCCGGGGCGAGGCGACGTGGCGCGACGAGCTTCCGCCGCCTGTCGTCCTGCCCTCCGGCATCCGGGACTGGCTGCGCGTGGCGCGGCGGGGCACGGGGGCCGTTCTTGTCCTGCTGCTGGGCGTCCTGCTGATCCTGCCCCTGCGCGGGGTAGAGCGCCTGTTCCACGGTCGGCGGCGCCCCTGGACGGGACCGCATGTGCAACTGGTCTGCCGCCTGACGTTGGCCTGCATGGGGATCGGCTGGAAGCGGATCGGCTTTCCGATGCGGGGGCCCGGCGCGGTCGTGGCGAACCATTCCAGCTGGCTGGACATCCTTGTCCTGAATGCCGCCATGCCGGTGTTCTTCGTCAGCAAGGCCGAGGTCGCCGGCTGGCCCGGCATCAACATCCTGACCCGCGTGACCGACACCCATTTCGTGGTCCGCGATCCCCGCCTGGCGCAGGATCAAGCGCGGGAGTTCGCCGCACGCGTCAGGGCCGGACACCGGCTGCTGTTCTTCCCCGAGGGCACCTCGACCGACGGGCGCAGGCTGTTGCCGTTCAAGCCGACCTTGTTCCAGGGCTTCCTGGATCCGGCATTGCCGTTGGGCTTGGCGATCCAGCCGGTCAGCGCCGTTTACGAGGCGCCGCCGGGGGCCGATCCGCGCTTCTATGGCTGGTGGGGCGACATGGACCTGGGGCCGCATCTGCTGGCCGTGCTGGCGATGCGGCGGCAGGGCAGGGTGATGGTCGTTCTGCACGATCCCATCCCCGTGGCGGGGCAGACGCGCAAGACGCTGTCGAGCGCCTGCGAGGAGGCCGTGCGCCGCAACCTTGCGATCTGATCGCTTGATCGGACAAGCCAAACTCCCATATCTTGTAGGTCTGACGCTTGTTGCCCCAAGGGATCTGCCATGACCCGTTTTGCCGCGCCGATTGCCGAACAGATCTGGGACATGAAGTATCGCCTGAAGGATGCCCAGGGCCGCGTCCTGGATGCGACGGTCGAGGATAGCTGGCGCCGCGTCGCCCGCGATCTGGCGCAGGTCGAGGCAAACCCCGCCGAATGGGAGGACCGCTTCTATGCCGCCCTGCAGGACTTCAGGTTTCTTCCCGCCGGACGCATCCTGGCCGGGGCGGGGACGGGGCGGTCGGTCACCCTGTTCAACTGCTTCGTCATGGGCACCATCGAAGACAGCATGGCAGGCATCTTCGACGCGCTGAAGGAAGCCGCGCTGACGATGCAGCAGGGCGGCGGCATCGGCTATGACTTCAGCACGTTGCGCCCGAAAGGGGCCGAGGTGCGGGGCGTGGCCGCCGACGCCTCGGGTCCGTTGTCCTTCATGGATGTCTGGGATTCGATGTGCCGCACGATCATGTCGGCGGGCAGCCGTCGCGGCGCGATGATGGCCACCATGCGCTGCGACCACCCCGATATCGAGGATTTCATCGCCGCCAAGCAGGACAGCGCCCGGCTGCGCATGTTCAACCTGTCGGTGCTGGTGACGGACGCCTTCATGGAAGCCGTGAAGGCCGATGGCCCCTGGGAGCTGGTCTTCGGCGGGCGGGTCTATCGCACGGTTCCCGCGCGCGACCTGTGGAACCGGATCATGCGCGCCACCTATGATTATGCTGAACCCGGCGTGATCTTCATCGACCGCATCAACCAGCAGAACAACCTCCATTATGCCGAGACCATCTCGGCCACCAACCCGTGCGGCGAACAGCCCTTGCCGCCCTATGGCGCCTGCCTGCTGGGATCGGTGAACCTGGCGCGGCTGGTCGAGGCGCCGTTCACGCAGCAGGCCCGGATGGACATGACCGCGCTTGACGATCTGGTCCGCGTCGCCGTGCGGATGATGGACAACGTGGTCGATGCCTCGCGCTTTCCCTTGCTGCAGCAGGCGGCCGAGGCGCAGGCCAAGCGCCGCATCGGCCTGGGCGTCACCGGGCTTGCCGATGCGCTGCTGATGCTGGGCCTGCGCTATGGCGCACCTGACGCCGTGGACCAGACACGCGCCTGGATGAAGGCCATCGCGCGGTCGGCCTATCTGGCAAGCGCCGATCTGGCGCGCGAGAAGGGGGCGTTCCCGCTGTTCGACCGCGACGCCTTCCTGGACTCGGGATTCATGCGGCGGATGGACGCGGACGTGCGCGAGGCCGTGGCCAGCCATGGCATCCGCAACGCCCTGCTGACCTCCATCGCGCCGACCGGGACGATCAGCCTTTATGCCGGCAACGTCAGTTCGGGGATCGAGCCTGTCTTTGCCTATGCCTATACCCGCAAGGTCCTGCAAAAGGACGGCAGCCGGTCCGAGGAAGAGGTCGTGGACTATGCCGTCCAGATGTGGCGCGACCTGCACGGGGATGCGCCCCTGCCGGATCACTTCGTGAATGCCCAGACGCTTGCGCCCCGGGATCACGTCGCCATGCAGGCGGCGGCGCAGGAATGGGTGGACAGCAGCATTTCCAAGACGATCAACTGCCCCGCCGACATGTCCTTCGAGGCGTTCAAGGACGTCTACCTGTCCGCCTGGGATCTGGGCTGCAAGGGATGCACGACCTATCGCCCGAACGCCGTGACCGGCAGCGTGCTGTCGGTCAGCGAGGTGGCGGAAACCGTGCCGCAAGCCGACAGCGGGGCCGATGTGGTCTACCTGACCGAACCGCTCGACCGCCCCGCCGCGCTGGAGGGTGCGACCTACAAGTTGAAATGGCCCGCCAGCGAACACGCCATCTACATCACCATCAACGACATCGTGCAGGGCGGCCACCGCCGCCCCTTCGAGATCTTCATCAACTCGAAGAACATGGAGCATTTCGCTTGGACCGTCGCCCTGACGCGCATGATCAGCGCCGTGTTCCGGCGCGGCGGCGATGTCAGCTTCGTGGTCGAGGAACTGAAGGCCGTCTTCGACCCGCGCGGCGGTGCCTGGATGGGCGGGCGCTATGTCCCTTCGATCCTTGCCGCGATCGGCGGCGTGATCGAGCGCCATATGATCGCCATCGGCTTTCTGGCGGGCGAGGGGATGGGCCTGAAGTCCGACCCGCAGGTCGAGGCGCTCACGCTCGGCGAACGCCCTCTTGGCCCGGCTTGCCCGAACTGCGGCCAATATGGGATGCGTATGATCGAAGGCTGCATGACATGCCCCAACTGCGGTCATTCCAAATGCGGGTAGCAAGGATCTCGCTGTTGTGGTGTGCTGACAGCCAAAACTTTTCCTTTTGCCGGCCATAATTTTTCCCTTCGTCAGGCAAAAGTTTTCCTTCGTTTGGGAGAGGAAAAGTTATGGCTTGCGGCACATATCTGGGAGCCGTTTTTCGACTTCGTGCAGCAACTGCTTGCTCTACGCCTTCCCTTAACACGCTGCTGAAATAGTTGGGCCTCGACGCCGAATGAAGAACATGATTCATCGCCAACAAGAAGACGGCGGGGGTGATCATGCGGGGCACGGACGAGACGAGTGGGTCGCTGTTCAGCTATGTCGATCTTGAAGACCGCATTCCTGCGCGGCACCCGTTGCGGAAGATCAGAGGTGGTCCGGAATTTCCGACCAGTTTGCCGCTTCGCTAAGCTCGGGCATGGGGGTTATGTCAGGCAGCGGCTTTCAGGTTCTGG
>NZ_JAFNAW010000058.1 GCF_017356265.1 Paracoccus fontiphilus
TGACCACTGAATGACCCGAAAACCATAATCAAAGGTGGGTCAGTTCTCGATGGAAAACCTGGGTCACTTCTGGGTGGAAATCAACAGGTTATCACCAGAAGTAGATGAAGCCTTCTCGGCCGCACTTGGTCCAAAATGGGACCATGAGGCTGGCGACGGCGAGTTAATTGATGACTCGAGCCGGTTCGGTGGTGACAAGGTCGCTTCAAAAAAGAACTTCGAAGACGGTATGGCTGCAGTTTTCCGGCGCTGCCACGCAGCTCTGAAACCCAGTGGTATTCTTGTAATTGTCTTTGCCAATAAAAACCCAGATGCATGGGAAACGCTTGTTGGGGCACTTATCAGAGCAGGTTTTGTTGTGGATGGAAGCTTGCCAATTCAAACCGAGATGGGGAACCGAACTCGTGCGCAGTCCTCAGCTGCACTTTCTTCGTCGGTCTGGCTCGTATGCCGGAAGCGCCCATCCTCTGCGCGCCCCGGCTTCGCTGCCCCGGTACTCGAGGAGATGCGCGACAAGATCCGCACGCAGATGCATCGCTTCTGGGATTCAGGCATCCGGGGCCCCGACTTCGTCTGGGCCGCCACCGGCCCGGCACTGGAAGCCTACAGCCGTCACCCGGTGGTGCGTCGTGAGACATCCACAACTGGCCAGCCCGAGCCGCTGCCTGTGGCCGAGTTCCTGCGCGAGGTTCGGCGCCTGGTCGTCGAGTTCGCGGTCGGCAGGGTGCTGAAGCCCTCCGAGGCCGGGGGCGACGATCACGGGGGCCTCGACGACGTCACCACCTACTACATCCTTCACCGAGACAGCTTCGGCATGGCGGAAACGCCAATCGGCGGCTGCATTCTCTACGCAATGTCCTGCGGTCTCTCCGACGCCGAGCTTGCCGATCGGTACGAGATCCTTGCCCGCACAGGCGGGAAATCCGAGGTCGCCGAAGATGACGAGGATGAAGACAGCGCCGAGGAGGATGAGGCACCCGAGAGCGAAGGCACGGGCAGCAAGGTCCGACTGCGGCGCTGGGACCAGCGCAAGCGGAAGACCCTTGGCCTCGAAGGCATTGGTGGTCGTCCTGTGCCGCTGATCGACCGGGCACATCGCCTGATGCAGCTCTGGAAGGCCGGTGACGTTGCGAAAGTGAACGCGTTTCTCGATCAGGCCGGGCTGGCGCGCGATGCGCTGTTCGCACTGCTCATCCAGGCTCTCATCGAGCTCGCCAACCGCGATGGAAAAGGCGACGAGGCCCCAATCCTCGAGTCCATCAGCAATCACCTGCGGTCCCGCGCCGGCGTGTCTTCGCCGGCCCAGTCGCTACTTCTCTGATCGAACGGGAGAACAATCATGTCTGGCACCGCCGCAAAACCCTGGAGCCAAGTCGTTCGCGTCCGAGATGATGTTCGGACGGGCGCTCTCTCTCTGCAGGAATTCGCCGCCGACCTGTTCGATGTGGTCAACCACACCGGCAAGCGACCGATCTATGAGAACCCCGACAAGTTCTTCTCGCTAAGCTTCGCGACCAGCGCTCAGCGCGACATCGCGTCGGCCACGGCCGAACGACTGCGCGGCAATAGCGATAAGGCCATCCGCCAGCTCGAACTGACCTATGGTGGCGGCAAGACCCACACTCTGGTCACGCTGACGCACCTGTTCCGTGACCCGGCAACACTGCCCAGCCTGCCGGCAGTACAGGAGTTCAAGGCGGCGATGGGCGGTGAGCCGCCCAAAGCGCGCATCGCGGCCGTCTGCTTCGACAAGCTGGACGTCGAAGCCGGCATCCCGGTCCTCAGCCCCTCCGGCGAAGAGCGGATGCTGAAGCACCCCTGGAGCGTCATCGCCTTCCAGTTGGCTGGTACAGACGGCCTGTGCGCGATCCACGCTGACGGCAAGGATGCTGAGCGCGATTCGCCGCCGCGCGACCTGCTCATTGAGAAGGTGCTGCAGATGCCGGGCAAGGAGGGCTTGGCGACGCTGATCCTCTTCGACGAAGTGCTGATGTACGCCGGCGAGAAGGCAAAGGACCCGGTGACGGGCCAGCAGTTCCGTGAGCAGTTCCTGAACTTCCTCCAGTCACTCACCCAGGCCGTCTCGAAGGTGAACACGGCGTCCCTGATCGTGTCGTTGCTTGCCAGCGATCCGAAGCGCGACGACGCCTTCGGCCGACAGCTTCTTTCGGACATGGCGAACATCATGGGGCGAAAGGAGGATGAGCCCTTCATGCCAGTCGGCAAGGACGACGTTGCCGAGATCCTGCGTCGCCGCCTGCTTGACCCGGAGACGACCAAGGATCCGAACGCCTTCAAGCCGAATGTGCAGGCGGTGGTGAAGGCGCTCTCGGCGCTGGATCCGGAGTTCGCCAAGACGCCGAAGCAGCGCGACGAGCGCGAGAAGCAGTACCTGGCCAGCTTCCCCTTTGATCCGGCCATAATGGAGGTGTTCTACACCCGCTGGACGAGCGGCCTACCGCTGTTCCAGCGTACCCGTGGCGTTTTGCGCACCTTCGCCGTTGCGCTCCGCGATGCGGAACCGTGGGATACCGCGCCCCTCGCTGGGGCCTCGATCCTGCTGGCGAAGAACGGGGAGGAGAAGCTCTCCGCTGCGCTGGGGGACTTGGCCGGCGTGGCGCGGCTCGATGGCGTAGATGGTCAGCCGATGGACTGGGTCGCCATCCTGCAGGGTGAGTTGCGCTTTGCACGCGAGGCGCAAGATCAGCTACCGGCACTGGCCAGCCGCGAGGTTGAGCAGGCGGTCATCGGCACCTTCTTGCATTCCCAGCCACAGGGCCCGAACCACGCAAGGATCACCGACCTGTACGCCCTGACCGGGGCGGCCAAACCCGACCGCATTGCGCTGGAGAAGGGCATCCAGGCTTGGGCGGAGCGATCCTGGTTCCTCGATGAGGTGCATTTGGAGAGCGCCGATAAGCGGCCGGATGGTAGCCGCGGCCTGCCGAAGACTTGGCGGCTGGGCTTTCAGCCGAACCTGAAGCAGATGCACGATGAGGCGAAGGTCAACCGCGTCCCCAAGACTGCCGTGGATGACATGCTCCTCGATGAGATCAAGGCCGCCAAGTGGCTCGATGCCGGTGCCACGGCACTTGGCGCCAAGGTGCACAAGCTGCCGACCGGTGCGGATCAAGTGCCGAGCGACGGCGAATTCCGCTACGTCATCCTCGGCCCGAGTGCGCAGTCTGAGTCCGGCAAACCCTCGGCGCTGGCAGTCCGTTTTTGTGAGGAGGTGACGGGGCCACAGAATCCTCGCGCTGCCAAGAACGCCATTGTCATCGCCGCTCCCGATCGCAGCGGCCTTGCTATCGCTCAAGAGAAGGTCAAGGACCATCTCGCCTGGCTTGAGGTGAAGAGCCTCTTGTCCGGCCAGCCCATCGATCCTGTGCGCTCGTCGAAGTTGGACAGCGAGATCATGGGCTCGAAGAAGGACATCGCTGGCGCGGTCCGTCAGGCCTACTGCATCGTCGTCACCCGCGGCACGGATGACGTGGTGCACGCCTTCAAGGTGACGGTGGACACCACTAAGCCGCTGTTCCAGACGATTAAAGAGGATGCTAAGTCCCGCATCACCGACCTGCCCCTGACACCTGACGCGATCTTGCCGGGATCGACCAGCGGATTCGACCTATGGCGCGAGGACGAAGATCGGCGGAGGGTGAAGACTATTGTCGGCGCCTTCGCGGAGCGGCCGAAGCTGCTTCGACGCAAGGACCTGCTGGACACGGTTTCCAATGGCTGTGACCAAGGACTGTATGTGCTGTCGTTGCCGCGGCCTGACAGCAGTGCGCGGACATGGTGGCGCATGCCAATCGATGAGGCCGCTCTCGCTGATGATGCGCTCGAGGCCGTGCAGAACAGCGCGGCTGTCCTGGATGCCTTGGACCCGTCTCTGCTGGCGCCAGGGAAGCTGGAAGGGCTCGACTGGAAGAACGGCCTGAAGATCGCTGATTTGGTTTCCTACTTCGATGGCCATACCCTCACCATCGACCATCCGGATGAGGGCTGGACGGAACAGAAGCCGATCCCGCGATGCCCGGAGGCGAAGGTACTGGACGCGGTGAGCGCGGCCGTGAAGAACAGGACCGTCTGGATCACCAGTGGCGCGGCTTCGGTCTGGGGAGATACGCCGCCCGTCGGCATCGTCTCGAAGACGGCGGTCCTGCGGGCACCGCCGGATCCCATCAGTGTGTCCTCGCTGACGCCGGAAGCGCTCCCGGATGCATGGACCGATGGCAAGGCCTCGGCACATTCGATCGAGCAGGCATTGGCTGCTCAGCGCGGGGTCATCTCGCTGCCTTGGAAGCTTGTTGAGAGTGCGATTACCGCGGCGATGAACTCCGGCTTTATCCGAGTGATCCCTGGGGGCGTGGCGTGGCCTTGCCAACCGCATGAAGCCGCTGCCGTCCAGATCGGCTTGCCTGAAGCGCCAAAAGCCAACGGCGAGGCGAAGCAGCAAGAGTTCGCGGAAGACCAGGCCCCGGGGCCCAAGCCGAAGGCGGCGTTCCGCGAAGCCGTCCTCGACAGCAGCCAGCTTACTGAGCTCGTGGAAGGCATGGGCGACGTGCTGGCCGCAGCGGGTAATCTCACGCTTCGGTTCCGGGTGGCCGTGGAGTTCGCTGACGGTGAGTTCGCGCCGCCAGATGTCGCGGCAAAGCTCGCCGCGGCGCTCGACAAGGCTGGGATCGGGGTCGGCTGATGGAGATCAGACCGCGTCCCTTGAGATGGCGTAGGAGGCCTCGCTCGAGGCCATTTGCGTAACTTGCGTGGTGGCCGAGGGTGAAGCTGGCAAAGTTCGACTTCTGTCCCGTCGCTACGCTCGGGCCTAGCATCGAAGTATTCGAGCCTCATTGCAGGAATCTTTCGGCATTTCAATGTCTTCATGAGCCATTCACCAAACTGGCGCAGTCATCAGGTCCGGAGAATATCTCCCCTGGGAGACCGCTTCTGAGCCTCCTGGCACCGAGGGTGGTGCTCAGCCCCACCCGCATAACCCTCGAAGACAACGGAAAAATCCGGCCGGAGCCGGATCGGGAGAACGCTTTCGCGAGGGCAAGTGGCGGAGCAGGTGGGATTCGAACCCACGGGACCATCGCTGGCCCGGCGGTTTTCAAGACCGCTGCCTTAGACCGCTCGGCCACTGCTCCGTCGGATCGGGTTAAACCTTGGCAGGGAAATTGCCAAGGTCCAACCGTCATACCACGACACCTGCCCCTTCGGTGGCCGGACCGGCAACGGCCCGGAAGGCCGCGAACAACTCTCGGCCCATGCCTTCGCTGCTGGGGACGGGATCATGGCTCTCGGGCGACCGGGTCGCGAAATCGGGCGCGAGGCAGTCGATGGTTCCACGGACGGCGTCCAGGCGGATCAGGTCTCCATCCCGGACGCGGGCGAGGGGGCCGCCCACCGATGCCTCGGGCGAGACATGGATGGCGGCGGGGACCTTGCCGGATGCGCCGGACATGCGGCCGTCGGTCAGCAGCGCGACCTTCAGGCCGCGGTCCTGCAGGACGGCAAGGATCGGCGTCAACGAATGAAGCTCGGGCATCCCGTTGGCGCGAGGGCCCTGAAAGCGGACGACGACGATCGTGTCCTGGGTGAACTCGCCCGCCTTGAAGGCGTCCTTGACCTGTTCCTGGTCGCTGAAGACGCGTGCCCTGGCCTCGATCACATGGCGTTCGGCGGCCACGGCGCTGACCTTGATGACGCCCCGGCCGAGATTGCCGCCAAGCTGTTTCAGCCCGCCTGTCCTGGCGAAAGGATCATGGGCCGGGCGCAGGATCTTGTCGTTCAGCGTGTCGCGCGAGCCTTCCTCCCACCGGATCGCCTCTCCGTCCAGCTTGGGTTCGAGCGTATAGCCGTCCAGGCCGGTGCCGGCGATCGTCTTGACGTCCGGATGCAGCAACCCGGCGTCCAGCAACTGGCCGATCATGTAGCCGATGCCGCCTGCCGCGTGGAAGTGGTTCACGTCGGCCAGTCCGTTGGGATAGACGCGCGCCATCAGCGGCACGGATTCCGAGATGTCGTGGAAATCCTCGATGTCCAGCAGGATGCCCGCCGCCTTGGCCATGGCCGGGATGTGCATGACCAGGTTCGTGGACCCGCCCGTCGCCATAAGCCCGACGATGCCGTTCACGAAGGCCTTTTCGTCCAGAACCTCGCCCGCGGGAAGGAAGTCGTTGCCAAGGCGCGTGATCGCGGCGGCGCGCTGGACCCCGGCAACGGTCAGGGCCTCTCGCAAGGGGGTGTTGGGGTTCACGAAGCTGGAGCCGGGCAGGTGCAGGCCCATGAACTCCATCAACATCTGGTTGCTGTTGGCGGTGCCGTAGAAGGTGCAGGTGCCGGGCGAGTGATAGGACGCCATCTCGGCCGCCATCAGCGCCTCGCGGCCGACCTCGCCCGCCGCGAATTGCTGGCGGACGCGGGATTTCTCGTCGTTGGGCAGGCCCGACGGCATGGGGCCTGCGGGCAGGAAGACGGCGGGGATGTGGCCGAAGGTCGCGGCGGCCATGACAAGGCCGGGCACGATCTTGTCGCAGACGCCCAGATACAGGGCGGCATCGAAGCAGTCGTGGGACAGCGCGACCCCTGCCGCCAGCGCGATCACGTCGCGCGAGAACAGCGACAGTTCCATCCCCGCGCGGCCCTGGGTCACGCCGTCGCACATGGCCGGCACGCCGCCCGCGACCTGCACCGTGGCGCCGGCCGCATTGCCGGCGCGGCGGATCAGGTCGGGATAGCGTTCATAGGGCTGATGGGCCGACAGCATGTCGTTGTAGGCGGTGACGATCCCGATGTTCGGCTTTCGCGACAGCGCCAGGTCGTCCTTGTCGGGCATGGCCGCATAGGCATGGGCCTGGTTGCCGCAGGAAAGATGGGCACGGCGCGGACCATCGGCGGCCGCCTTGGCGATCTTGGCCAGGTAAGCGTCGCGCGTGGCGCGGGATCGCGTTTGTATCCTGTCGGTGACGCGATCGATGGTGGCGTGCAGGGTCATGGGCTGGCTCCTTCTGCGTATCGGGAATATACGCTGTTAGCGATAACAGTTCAACCTGCCTTGTTTCTGGCGCGTCAGGGAACACGCGATCCGAAGGGGATGGCCTTGTATCAGCCGGGTCTCCGTGCCAGATCCCCGTCGCGAAAGGATATCCCATGACCGACCTGCCCGTGCTGCGCCTGCGCCCGAAATCCAAGCCACAGGCGATCCGCCATGGATTTCCCTGGGTCTTCGCGGACGAGGCCGTTCTGGACCGCCGCAGCCGCGGCTTGCTGCCCGGCAGCTTCGCGGTGCTGGAGGATGCCGAGCGCAAGCCGCTGGGCCTGGTAACGGTCAACCCCGAGTCGAAGATCGTCGCGCGGGTCATGGATGCCGACTCCGACGCCCTGATCGACGGAACCTGGCTGCAGGCCAAGCTGGCGCGGGCCTTCGCGATGCGCGACAGGCTTTATGACCAGCCCTTCTACCGCCTGGTCCATGCCGAGGCCGATGGCCTGCCGGGATTGGTCATCGACCGCTTCGGCGATGCGGCGGTGATCCAACCCAACGCGGCCTGGGCGGACCGGATGGCCCTCCAGATCGCCGACGCGCTGGTTCAGGTCACGGGCGTGTCCACCGTGATCCTGAACGGGCAGGGCCGCGCACGCGGTCTGGAGGGCCTGGATGAGCGGATGGAGGTTCTGCGCGGGCAGGCGCCGTCCGCGCCGCTGCCGGTGCCGATGAACGGGGCGACCTATCTGGCCGATCTCATGGGCGGGCAGAAGACCGGGCTGTTCTATGACCAACGGCCAAATCAAGCCTTCGCGCAGCGGCTGGCAAAGGACGCAACCGTTCTGGATGTCTTCAGCCATGTCGGCGGCTTCGGGCTGGCGGCGCTGGCGGCAGGCGCGACAAGCGCAACCTGCGTGGATGGCAGCGCGGCAGCCCTGGAGCTTGCCAAGGGCGGGGCCGAACGGATGGGCGCGGCCGATCGCCTGCAGACCATCCAGTCAGACGCCTTCAAGGCGATGGAGCAGTTGGCCGCCGAAGGCCGCCGCTTCGACGTCGTGGTCTGCGACCCGCCGGCCTTCGCGCCCTCGAAGCCTGCGCTGGAAGCCGGGTTGCGCGCCTATGAACGCGTGGCGAAGATGGCGGCGCCGCTGGTCGCGCCCGGCGGCTATCTGGGGCTGTGCAGTTGTTCCCATGCCGCCGACCTGACGGCCTTCCGCAATGTCAGTGCGCGGGGCATCGGGCGCGGCGGGCGGCGCAGCGTGCTGATCCATACGGGCCAGGCCGGGCCGGATCATCCCATGCTGCCGCAACTGGCCGAGACGGGCTACCTCAAGGCGCTGTTCTTCCGGCTGGACTGATGCGCGCGGTTCTTGACGCCAACGTGCTGTTTCCCACCGTCCTGCGAGAGATCCTGACCGATCTGGCGGGGGCGGGGCTTTACACGCCGCTATGGTCGCCCCGCATCCTGGCCGAATGGCGTCACGCGGCGGGGCGACTAGGGGCCGATCAGGACGCGGTCGCAGGCGCGGAAATCGCACTGCTGCGCAGCCGCTTCGGCGGGGCGGAAGTTGCCGATGACGGCACGCGTGCCATTGACCTGCCTTTCCCCGATCCGGCCGACCGCCATGTCGTCGAGGCCGCGCTTGCCGGGGATGCGCACCTGATCGTCACCGCGAACCTGCGCGATTTCCCCCAAGGCCTGATGAGGGGTCTGAACCTGAGGGCGATCCACCCCGACGCCTTCCTGCTGTATCTGCTGGCGCATGATCCCGCCGTCGTCCGAACCGTCGTCCAGGCCGCGCGCGGCAAGGCGGCCGCCATGGGCGGCGACATGACCGTCCAAGAGATGCTCAAACGCTGTCGCCTGCCCCGGCTGGCCAAGGCCCTGAAAGGTTGAACCGAGTTGCTGTTAACGCTAACAAGGGATATGGCAAGCGCCAACCGCAAGGAGGACAGCATGGTCTCGCGCGTTATTCCGGTCGACGACTTTGACTTGGTGATCTTTGGTGCCACGGGCGATTTGGCCCAGCGCAAGATCCTGCCGGGCCTGTTCCGTCGCTTCGTTGCCGGACAAATCCCGGAAACGTCGCGGATCATCGGCGCGGCGCGCACCGAACAGGACGACAACGCCTTTCGAGAGGAAGCGGCCAAGGCCATCGTCGAATTCGCATCGGTCCCGAAGAACGATCCTCGCCTGGCGCAGTTCCTGGCGTTGCTGGGGTATACGCCCATCGACGCCAAGGGCGAGGGTGGCTGGTCCGAGCTGAAGGCCCGCATCCGTCCGGGCGCGGTCCATGCCTTCTACTTCTCGGTCGCGCCGGCGCTGTTCGGGGACATCGCGGAACGCCTGGCCTCTCACGGGATTGCGGACCGGGACAGCCGCATCGTGGTGGAAAAGCCGTTCGGTCGCGACCTGCAAACGGCGCGCGCCCTGAACGCCATGCTGGCCCAGCATTTCCACGAGGAGCAGATTTACCGGATCGACCACTACCTGGGCAAGGAGACCGTCCAGAACCTGATGGCGGTCCGCTTTGCCAACATCCTGTTCGAGCCGCTGTGGAATTCCCAATACGTCGACCACGTCCAGATCACGGTGGCCGAGACCGTGGGTGTCGCCGGGCGCGGCAGCTATTACGACAAGTCCGGCGCGATCCGCGACATGGTCCAGAACCACATGATGCAGCTTCTGTGCCTGATCGCGATGGAGCCGCCCTATCACTTCGACCCGAACGCCGTGCGCGACGAGAAGCTGAAGGTCATCCGCGCGCTGGAACCGGTCAGCCCCGGCGACATCGTGCGCGGCCAGTATCAGGCCGACGGCAAGTCCAGCGGCTATCTTGAGGATTCAGAGAATCCGGGCTCGCGGACCGAAAGCTATGTCGCGATGAAGGTCCGCATCTCGAACTGGCGCTGGCAGGGGACGCCCTTCTACCTGCGCACGGGCAAGAAGCTGCGCGCCCGCACCAGCGAGATCGCCATCGTCTTCCGCGAACCGCCCCATTCCATCTTTGACGACAGCGGCGCGCCAAAGGCCAACGAGCTTGTCATCCGCCTGCAACCGAACGAGGGTATGAACCTCAAGGTGATGATCAAGGAACCGGGGCCCGGGGGGATGCGGCTTGTGCAGGTGCCGCTGGACATGTCCTTCGCCCAGGCGCTTGGCACGGATGGCAGCGACATGCCAGATGCCTATGAGCGGCTGATCATGGACGTGATCCGGGGCAACCAGACCCTGTTCATGCGCGGCGACGAGGTCGAGGCCGCATGGGCCTGGACCGATCCCATCATCGCCGCCTGGGAAGACGGCAAGCGGCTGCCCGAACCCTATGACGCCGGATCTTCTGGCCCCGAGGAAGCGTTGCGCCTGCTGCATCGCGACAACCGCCGATGGAGGGAGATACGCGCATGACGATGGAGTTCCGGGAATATCCCGACCGCGAGATGCTGGCCTTGTCGCTGGCCGACCAGATCGCCTCGCAACTGGCGCAGCAACTGCGCGGCGGCGACGGCGCGAGCCTTTGCGTGCCGGGGGGGACCTCGCCCACGCCTGTCTTCGAGATGCTGAGCGGGACAGATCTGGACTGGGACCGCGTGACGGTCTTCCTGGGCGACGAACGCTGGGTGGATGGCGAATACAAGCGGTCGAACAGCCGCCTTCTGCGCCGGCACCTGCTGCGCGACCGCGCGGCTGCCGCGAAATACATCGATCTTTATACCGGCGATGCGACCCCCGACGAGGCCGCGGGCCCTCTGGCCGAGGCGATCCGGCCGCACCTGCCGATCACGGTGGTCCTGCTGGGCATGGGCAACGACATGCACACCGCCAGCCTGTTTCCCGGCGCCGACCACCTGGCCGAGGGCCTGGCGAACGATGCCCCCCTGGTCCTGCCGATCCGCGCCGAGGGTGCCGAGGAGCCGCGCATCACCCTGACGCGGCCCGCGCTGGCGGATGCCATGAATGTCCATGTCCTGATCATGGGTCCGGAAAAGCGCGAGGCGCTGGAACGGGCGCAGAAGCTTGATGCGACCGAGGCGCCGATCCGCGCCTTCCTGGACAACGCGACCGTTCACTGGGCCGAATAGGCAGCCGAAGGAGCCTTCCCGAATGACCGACATCTGGAGCCGTCTGAAATCCCATCGTCAGGCGCAGGGCGACAGCCGCATCGGCGACCTGTTCGACGCCGACCCTGCTCGTGCCCTGGCCTTCTGCACCGACGCCGACGGCATGGTCTTCGACTGGTCCAAGACCATGATCGACGCCGGCGCGCGCGATCTGCTGGTCGAACTGGCAGAAGGGGCGGATCTGGCGGGTCGCCGCGAGGCGATGTTCACCGGCCGGAAGATCAACGAGACCGAGGGGCGCGCGGTCCTGCACACCGCCCTGCGCAACCTGCGCGGCAGCGTCACGGTGGATGGCCAGGACGTGATGCCCTCCGTCCGCGAGACCCATGACCGCATGGCGGATTTCGCCCGGGATGTGCGGTCGGGCGCCTTCAAGGGGCAGGGCGGCAAGATCACGGACGTGGTCAACATCGGCATCGGCGGGTCGGATCTTGGTCCCTACATGGCGGTGCTGGCGATGGCGCCCTATCACGACGGGCCGCGCACGCATTTCGTCAGCAACGTGGACGGCGCGGACATCGCCGACACGCTGAAGGATCTGGACCCGGCGACGACGCTGGTGATCGTCGCATCGAAGACCTTCACCACCATCGAGACGATGACCAACGCGCAGACCGCGCGCGACTGGATGGGCAAGGTCGTGGCCGACCCGGCGTCGCAGTTTGCCGCGCTGTCCTCGGCCTCGGACAAGACGGCGGCCTATGGGATTGACCCGTCGCGCGTCTTCGGGTTCGAGGATTGGGTCGGCGGGCGCTATTCCGTCTGGGGGCCGATCGGACTGTCGCTGATGCTGGCGATCGGGGATGAGCGGTTCGACGAGTTCCTGGCAGGTGGCGCGGCAATGGACGCGCATTTCCGCAACGCGCCCCTGGCCGAGAACCTGCCCGTGCTGCTGGCCCTTGTCGGCATCTGGCACCACCAGGTCTGCGGCTATCCGACCCGTGCGGTGCTGCCCTATGACAACCGCCTGCTGCGGCTGCCCGCCTATCTGCAGCAGTTGGAGATGGAATCGAACGGCAAGCGCGTGGCGATGGACGGCAGCGACCTGGGCGTCGTGTCCGGTCCGGTGGTCTGGGGCGAACCCGGCACCAATGGCCAGCACGCCTTCTACCAGCTGATCCACCAGGGCACCACGCCCGTTCCCTGCGAGTTCATCCTGGCCGCCAAGGGGCACGAGGATCACCTGGCTCACCATCATATTCTGCTGGCCGCCAATTGCCTGGCGCAGTCCGAGGCGCTGATGCGCGGCCGCACGCTGGAGGAAGCGCGCGCCCTGATGCAGGCCAAGGGTCTGGACGGCGCGGAACTGGACCGGCAGGCCCGTCACCGGGTGTTCCCGGGCAACCGTCCCTCAACGACCCTGCTGATCGAGAAGCTGACTCCCTTCGCCCTGGGCCAGATCGTCGCGCTGTATGAACACCGGGTGTTCGTCGAGGGCGTGATCCTGGGCATCAACAGCTTCGATCAATGGGGTGTCGAGCTTGGCAAGGAACTGGCGCTGAAGGTCGAGCCGCTGCTGAAGGGCGACGACGCGCCGGGGCATGACGCGTCCACCGAGCATCTGGCAACCCTGTTCCGGCGGATGCGCGGATAAACAGTGAAGAAGGGGGGCTGTCTGCCCCCCCACGCGCGTGCCGCGCGTTCCCCCCCGAGGGTATTTGCACAACGAAGAATTCCTGCCGCCTACCAATGCGGGGGGCGCTGATCGGCCAGCGGGATCGAGCCCTCGGCGTCGGCCTGCTGTTCGGCGGCGAAGCGCATCAGCATCTCGACCCGGCGGGTCAGAAGGGCGATCTCGGCGTCCTGGCGGGCGATGACCTCGTGCAGGTCGTCGGTCACGCGGGTCAGGTGCGCCAGCGTTTCCTCGACTTGCCGGATTTGCGCTTCGGTATCCTTGTCCATATCGGCCCCTTCGGTTAAGGCAGCCACGGATTTGGCCGGAAAGGCAGGACCATGGCGAAAGATCAGAAAAAACAGCCCCGTCCCAAGGCGGAAACGCCAAAGGGCTTTCGGGACTATTTCGGCGCGGATGTGACCGAACGCAAGGCGATGCTGGACCGGATCGCCGAAATCTATCACCGCCATGGCTTTGATCCCCTGGAAACCAGCGCCGTCGAGACGGTGGAGGCCCTGGGCAAGTTCCTGCCTGACGTGGACCGCCCGAACGCCGGCGTCTTCGCCTGGCAGGAGGAAGCCGTGCCGGGCGGCGGGTCGGGCGACTGGCTTGCACTGCGCTATGATCTGACGGCACCCTTGGCGCGGGTGGCGGCGCAGTTTCGCAATGATCTGCCTTCTCCTTACCGGCGCTATGCCATGGGGCCGGTCTGGCGGAACGAGAAGCCGGGGCCGGGGCGGTTCCGGCAGTTTTACCAATGCGATGCTGACACGGTGGGGTCCGCGTCCGTCGCGGCGGATGCCGAGATCTGCGCGATGCTGGCCGATGCTCTGGAGGCGGTGGGCATTGCCCGCGGCGACTATCTGGTGCGGATCAACAACCGCAAGGTGCTGAACGGCGTGCTGGAAGCGGCCGAGGTGCGCGCCGACCAGGCCGACGACGTGCTGCGCCAGATCGACAAGTTCGACAAGGTGGGCCGCGAGGGTGTGCTGGCGCTGCTGACCAAGGGCCGTAAGGACGACAGCGGCGCGGTGATCGAGGGCGTGGGACTGTCTGAGGGGCAGGCTGCGCCGGTTCTGGCGTTCCTGACGTCGAAGGGTGCGGACAACACGGCAACGCTGGCGAACCTGCGGGCGGCGGTTGGCACCTCGGCCATCGGGCGCGAAGGCGTGGACGAACTGGCCGAGATCGCCGGGATGCTGGCGGCCATGGGCGTGGCCGAGGATCGGGCGGTCATCGACCCCTCGGTCGTGCGGGGCCTGGGATATTACACCGGGCCGGTCTTCGAGGCTGAGCTGACCTTCGAGATCCTGGATGAAAAGGGCCGCAAGCGGCAGTTTGGATCGGTCGCGGGCGGGGGCCGCTATGACGGTTTGGTCGAGCGGTTCACGGGCCAGAAGGTTCCCGCGACCGGGGTAAGCATCGGCGTGGACCGGCTGCTGGCCGCGTTGCGGGCCAAGGGGCTTGCAGGGGCCGAGGCGCAGGGGCCGGTGGTCGTCACTGTCATGGACCGCGACCGGATGGCGGATTACCAAGCCATGGCAGCCGACCTGCGCGCGGCGGGCATCCGGGCCGAGGTCTATCTGGGCAACCCCAAGAACTTCGGCAACCAGTTGAAATATGCCGACAAGCGCGGCGCGCCGGTCGCGATCATCCAGGGCGGGGACGAGGCTGCGCGCGGCGTGGTGCAGGTGAAGGATCTGGTGCTGGGCGCACGCATCGCTGCCGAGGCCAGCCTGGACGAATGGAAGGCGCAGCCCGCCCAGACTGAGGTGGCGCGCGCCGATCTGGTCGCGGAAGTGCGGCGGATCGTCGGATGATCGCCAAGCGCGACAAGCAGGCCATTGGACAGCGCTTCCTGCAGGCCTTCCGCGAGGCAGGCGCGGCCGAGGTCGCGCCCGACATCCTGCTGCCCGCAGGCACCCTGCTGGATCTGTATGGCGAGGACATCCGCGCCCGCGCCTATACCTCGACCGATCCGTTGCGGGGCGAGGTGATGCTGCGTCCGGATTTCACCGTGCCGGTCGTGCAGATGCACATGGCGGGCGGGGCCGAGCCCGCGCGCTATTGCTATCTGGGCGAGGTTTTCCGCAAGCAGGATCCGGGCGAGGAACGTCCCGCCCATCCGCGGGACAACGAATACCTGCAAGTGGGCTTCGAGCTGTTCGCCCATGACCCTCAGGCGGATGCCGAGGTTTTCGCGTTGTTCCACAAGCTGATGGCGCCTTACGGGCTGCGGGCCGTCACGGGCGACATGGGGCTGGTGATGGATGCGGTGCGGGCCCTGCCGTTGTCGCAGGCTCGGTGTGATGCGCTGCTGCATCACGTCTGGCGCCCCGGGCGGTTCGGCCGGTTGCTGGCGCGCTTTGCCCGCCCTGTCACCCCCCGCGACTTTGCGGAAATTGCCGCACCCTGGGCCGGGATGCGATCCGAGGCCGAGATGGAGCGCCGCATGGCCCGGCTGAAGGCGGATGAGGATGCCGCGTCGCTTGATCCGGTCTGGATCGCGCGGCTGGAGCGGATGTTTGCCATCAGCGCCCCGATGCCCGGGGCCCTTGCGGAATTGTCGCATCTGGCGGACGAATGGCCCGATCTGGCGCCCGCCGTCGGACGTGTCGGGGAACGCGCAAGGATGCTGTCCGATGGGGGCATCGCGCCGGAGACCATCCTGTTCGACGCAAGCCATGGTCATCGGACCATGGAATATTACGACGGCTTCACGTTCAGCTTCGTGGCCGAGGGGCGGGCGGGCTGGCCCCCTGTCGCGACCGGCGGGCGATATGATGCGCTGACCGCCGTGCTGGGGCGCGGAGGGCGCGCGATCCCCGCCGTGGGCGGTATCATTCGCCCCGGCCTGGTGGCCGAACTGGAGGTTTCATGATCCGGCTGGGCGTGCCGTCCAAGGGGCGGCTGATGGAACAGACCTTCGACTGGTTCGCGGCGCGGGGAATCACCCTGTCGCGCAGCGGGTCGGACCGCGAGTATGCGGGCCGGGTTCAGGGCGCCGACGGCGTGTCGCTGGTCCTGCTGTCGGCGGGCGAGATCCCGCGTGAACTGGCGGCAGGGCGGATCGAACTGGGCGTGACCGGCACCGACCTGGTGCGCGAGAAGCTGGCGGGCTGGCGGTCGGACGTGACCGAGGTCGCGTCGATGGGCTTCGGCCATGCCGACCTGATCTTGGCGGTGCCCGATTGCTGGCGCGATTGCGAGAACCTGGACGATTTCGCCGCCATCGCCCGCGACTTCCGTGCGGCGCACGGGTTCCGGCTGCGGATCGCGACCAAGTATCACCGGCTGGTGCGGGCCTGGCTGGCGGGCCATGAGGTCGCGGACTATCAGCTGGTCGATTCGCAGGGTGCGACCGAAGGCACGGTGGCCAACCAGACCGCCGAGGCGATTGCCGACATCACGTCCTCGGGCGAGACGCTGCGCGCGAACAACCTGAGGATCTTGGCCGAGGAGCCGATCCTGCGATCACAGGCGACGCTGTTCGTCGGCCGCGGGGCACTGGAGGAGGTGCGTCCGTTCCTGGCGCAGCTTGGGGTGGCGGTCTAGCCGGGGGCTGTCTGCCCCCGTCTCCTTCGGAGACTCCCCCGAGGGGATTTGAGCAACGAAGAAGCTGTCAGAGGCCGACAAGCGCGCGGGCGAAGTCGTTGGCGTCGAAGGCGTCCAGGTCGTCGATCTGCTCGCCCACGCCGATGGCATGGATGGGCAGGCCGAAGCGGTCGGCAAGCGCGACCATGACGCCGCCGCGCGCGGTGCCGTCCAGCTTGGTCATCACCAGGCCCGAGACGTCGGCAAGCTGGCGGAAGGTTTCCACCTGGTTCAACGCGTTCTGGCCAGTGGTGGCGTCCAGGACCAACAGGGTGTTGTGGGGCGCCGAAGGGTCTTTCTTGCGGATCACGCGGACGATCTTGGCCAGTTCCTCCATCAGGTCCTGGCGGTTCTGCAGGCGGCCTGCGGTGTCGATCATCAGAAGGTCGGCGCCCTCGGCCTCGGCGCGGGTCATGGCGTCGTAGGCGAGGCTGGCGGGGTCGCTGCCCTGGGCCGCGACCATCACAGGGACGCCCGCCCGCTGGCCCCAGATCTGCAACTGTTCCACAGCCGCCGCGCGGAAGGTGTCGCCTGCCGCGATCATCACCGACTTGCCCGCCGTGCGGAACTGGCTGGCCAGCTTGCCGATGGTGGTCGTCTTGCCCGCGCCGTTGACGCCCACGACCAGGACGACCTGAGGTTTCCTCGGGTAAAGGGGCAGGGGGCGGGCGACGGGGGTCATGATCCGCGCGATCTCGTCCGCAAGCAACTCCTTGAGTTCGGTCGAGGACAGGCGGCGGCCCATTCGGCCTTCGGCGATGTTGGCCGTGACGCGCAGCGCGGTATCGACGCCGAGGTCGGCCTGGACGAGCATGTCCTCCAGGTCCTCCAGCATGGCGTCGTCCAGGGCGCGGCGCGGTTCCTCGGGTTTGGAAGGGGAAGTTCCGAACAGCCGTCCGACCAGGCCCCCCGAGGGAGCGGCGGGCTTTGGCTCCTCGGGCGCTTGCGGGACGGGGGTGGGAACGGCTTCGACGATGTCGTCCAGTCCCTCGCCGATCTTCGAGGACGATCGTGTCAGACGCTCGCGCAGTTTCGAGAAAAACGACATGGTTCGCACCTTTCCAGCCCACCGCATCCCTAATCGCTGCGGCAGGAAAGGAAAAGGCCGACGCGCCCTGGCGGCGACCGGCAAATCGCTGCTTTCCCCCGGCTTGAGCTTGCGCTAGACCCTGCGGCGGACATTTTTCGGGGAATGGAAGGACCGTTCATGGCCAATGTGGTGGTTGTCGGCGCGCAGTGGGGCGACGAAGGCAAGGGCAAGATCGTCGACTGGCTGAGCGAACGGGCCGATGTGATCGCCCGCTTCCAGGGCGGCCATAACGCCGGGCACACGCTGGTCATCGGCAATACGGTCTTCAAGCTGTCGCTGCTGCCGTCTGGCATCGTGCGGGAAGGCAAGCTGGCCGTGATCGGCAACGGCGTGGTGCTGGACCCCTGGGCGCTGTTTTCCGAAATCGACAAGCTGTCGGCGCAGGGCGTGAAGATTTCGACCGAGAACCTGATGATCGCGGAGAACACGCCGCTGATCCTGCCGCTGCACCAGGATCTGGACAAGCTGCGCGAGGAAGCGGCGGGCAAGGCCAAGATCGGCACCACCGGGCGCGGCATCGGCCCGGCCTATGAGGACAAGGTGGGTCGCCGCACCATCCGTGTGGCGGATCTGGGCGACGAGGAAACGCTGGACGCCCGGCTGGACCGCCTGCTGGCCCATCACGACGCGCTGCGCCAGGGCCTAGGGGCCGAGCCCATCGACCGGGCCGAGTTGAAGGCCAGGCTGATGGAGGTCGCGCCGAAGCTGCTGCCCTATGCCCAGCCGGTGTGGAAGATCATGGCCGACGCCCGCAAGGCCGGCAAGCGCATCCTGTTCGAGGGCGCGCAGGGGTCGTTGCTGGACATCGACTTCGGCACCTATCCCTATGTCACCAGTTCCACCACCATGTCGGGGATGGCGGCGTCGGGGACCGGGATGGGGCCGTCGGCCATCGGCTTCGTGCTGGGGATCGTCAAGGCCTACACCACCCGCGTGGGCGAGGGGCCGTTCCCGACCGAGTTGCATGATGCGGACGGACAGCGTCTTGGCGAACGCGGGCACGAGTTCGGCACCGTCACGGGCCGCAAGCGCCGCTGCGGCTGGTTCGACGCGGTGCTGGTGCGCCAGACCTGCGCGATCAGCGGCGTGAACGGCATCGCGCTGACCAAGCTGGACGTGCTGGATGGGTTCGAGACGCTGAAGATCTGCGTGGGCTACGAGATCGACGGGGTGAAATACGACTATCTGCCGACCGCCGCCGCGTTGCAGGCCAAGGTCACGCCGATCTACGAGGAAATGGAAGGCTGGCAGGAATCGACGCAGGGCGCGCGGAGTTGGGCCGATCTTCCGGCGGCGGCGATCAAGTATGTGCGCCGGGTCGAGGAGCTGATCCAGTGCCCGGTGGCGCTGTTGTCGACGTCGCCCGAAAGGGACGATACCATTCTGGTGACGGATCCCTTTGCGGATTGAGGTCGCGCCGGGGGTTTCACACCCCCGGACCCCCGTGGGATATTTGGACCAAGATGAAGGGGAGGCGCCGATGAACCTGAAGACGCGCAAACGGCTGTCGCTGCTGATCCTGATCATCGGGCTGCCCTTGTACATCGTCGCGGCCGTCACGCTAGTCAACTGGATGGATGCGCGCTTTGGCCGCCAGCCGATCCTTGTCGAGGTGGCGGTCTATGTGGGCCTGGGCATCCTGTGGGTCCTGCCGTTCAAGCGGGTGTTTTCCGGCATCGGGCGCGGGGAATGATCCCGCCCGTGGTCATCTCGGACCGGGGGGTGACCGTGGTCGGGGGCGGGGCGACCACGCCCTATGACCTGCAGACGGCCTTGGCGGTGGCGCCGACCCTTGTGGCGGCGGACGGGGGGGCGGATCGGGCGCTGGCGCTGGGCCAGCCGCCGGACTGGGTGATCGGGGACCTGGACAGCATCACGCCCCAGGCGCGCCGCATCATCCCCTCTGGACGCATCTGCCATGTCGCGGAGCAGGACAGCACCGATTTCGCCAAGTGCCTGACACGGATCGCGGCGCCCTTCGTCATGGCGGTGGGTTTTGCCGGGCTGCGGCTGGATCACACGCTGTCGGTGCTGACCACCATGGCCTCGACACCGCGGCCGCTTGTGATCCTGCTTTCCTCGGACGACGTGGTCTTCGTGGCGCCGCCGCGCCTGACGCTGCCGCTGATGCCGGGGACGCGGGTGTCCCTTTACCCCATGGGACCCTCGCGCGGGATCAGCACCGGGCTTGAATGGCCGATCGAGGGCATCGAGTTCGCGCCGGGCGGACGGGTGGGCACGTCGAACATGGCCAAAGGCGTCGTGACCCTGCGGATCGAGGGCAAGATGCTGCTGATGCTGCCGCGCAGCACCCTTGCCAGTGTCATGACGGCGTTGCGTTTGCCGGCATAAGGGCATCACAGGCCCGTGCGGCGGTTGCCGCGCCTGCCCGGATCGCTTATCTGCAAGAGGCGAACCCCGGAGGCATCCATGTCGCTGAACCCTATCCGTCCCTGGCGCAACATCGAGCGTCGCAAGTCGCGCCAGATCATGGTGGGCAGCGTTCCCGTGGGTGGCGATGCGCCGATCAGCGTGCAGACCATGACCAACACCGACGGCCATGACGTGCGTGCGACGCTGGACCAGGTGATCCGCGCCGCCGACGCGGGTGCAGACATCGTGCGGGTCAGCGCGCCGGACCAGGAGACGACGCGTGCCCTGCGCGAGATCTGCCGCGAAAGCCCGGTGCCGATCGTGGCCGACATCCATTTCCATTACAAGCGCGCGATCGAGGCTGCCGAGGCGGGCGCGGCCTGCCTGCGCATCAATCCCGGCAACATCGGCGATGCGGCCCGCGTGCGCGAGGTCATCAAGGCCGCCAAGGACCATGGCTGTTCGATCCGCATCGGGGTCAATGCCGGGTCGCTGGAGCGGCACCTGCTGGAGAAATACGGCGAGCCCTGCCCGGACGCGATGGTCGAAAGCGGGCTGGATCACATCGGGATCCTGCAGGACAACGACTTCCATGAGTTCAAGATCAGCGTGAAGGCGTCGGATGTGTTCCTGGCCGCGGCCGCTTATCAGAAGCTTGCAGACGCCACGGACGCGCCGATCCACCTGGGTATCACCGAGGCCGGCGGGTTTGTCGGCGGCACGGTGAAGTCTGCCGTCGGGCTTGGCAACCTGCTGTGGATGGGCATCGGCGACACGATCCGCGTCAGCCTGTCGGCCGATCCGGTCGAGGAGGTGAAGGTCGGGTTCGAGATCCTCAAGTCGCTGGGCCTGCGGACGCGGGGGGTGCAGATCATTTCCTGCCCGTCCTGCGCGCGGCAGGGGTTCGACGTGATCAAGACCGTGGAAAGGCTGGAAAAGCGGCTGGAGCATATCAAGACGCCCATGTCGCTGTCGATCATCGGCTGCGTCGTCAACGGTCCGGGCGAGGCGCTGATGACCGATATCGGCTTTACCGGCGGCGGCGCGGGCAGCGGCATGGTCTATCTGGCGGGGCGGCAGAGCCACAAGATGAGCAACGACCAGATGATCGACCATATCGTACAACTGGTCGAGGAGCGCGCCGAGAAGATCGAAGCGGAAGCCGGGGCGCAGACCGCGGCCGAGTGACCGGCGTCCCGCGAAGGCCGGGGGCTGTCTGCCCCCGGGCCCCCGAGGATATTTGCGCACAGAAGATCAGCCGCCGGTATGGCTCATGTGGCGGCTCATCTGGCCGGCGACGGTTTGGCGAGAATAGTCGAAATCATGGCCCTTGGGCTTGTGTGCGATGGCCGCGCGAATCGCGTCCTTCAGCACGGCGTCATCGTTTGACGCGCGGAGTGGAGCGCGAAGGTCTGCGCGATCCTCCTGTCCCAGGCACATGAACAGCTCGCCCGTGCAGGTCAGGCGCACGCGGTTGCAGCTTTCGCAGAAATTATGCGTCAGCGGCGTGATGAAGCCGATCTTCTGTCCCGTTTCCTGCAGGCGGACATAGCGGGCGGGCCCGCCGGTGCGTTCGGCAAGGTCGATCAGGGTGTAGCGTTCGGAAAGGCGCGCGCGGAGGTCGCTGAGCGGCCAGTACTGGTCCAGCCGATCCTCGTTGCCCAGATCGCCCATGGGCATGACCTCGATGAAGGTCAGGTCGTGGTCCTCGTCCGCGCACCAGCGGACCAGGTCGAACAATTCGCTGTCGTTGACGCCCTTGAGCGCAACCGCGTTGATCTTGACGCGCAGACCGGCGGACTGCGCGGCCCGGATGCCCTCCAGCACCTGCGGCAGGCGGCCCCAGCGGGTGATCGCCGCGAACTTGTCGGGGTCGAGCGTGTCGAGGGACACGTTGACCCGCTGGACGCCGCAATCCACCAGCTCGCCCGCGAAGCGCGCAAGCTGGCTGCCGTTCGTGGTCAGCGTCAGTTCCGAGAGCCCGTCGCCCAGATGCCGCGACATGGCACGGAAGAAGCCCATGATGTTGCGGCGAACCAGAGGCTCTCCTCCGGTGATGCGCAGCTTTCTGACGCCAAGATCGACAAAGGCGCTGCACAGGCGGTCCAGTTCCTCGAGCGTCAGAAGCTCTGCCTTGGGCAGGAACTGCATATGCTCGGCCATGCAGTAGACGCAGCGGAAATCGCAACGGTCCGTGACCGACACCCGCAAATAGGTGATCGGCCGCGCGAAGGGGTCGATAAGGGGGGCCGCTTGCTGCATGGGTCCAATCTAGGCGCGCGGACGGCCGCAGACAAGCCGTGACCGGCTGGACGGTGCTGCAGGCTGCAGGCTAGGCTGGGCGCGAAACGGGACAGAAGGGACAATCCATGCGTATCCACACCGCCCTGCCGACCTTGATCGTGGCCGCCGGCCTGCTGGCGGGCTGCACCCAGGGGGCGATGACGACGGGCCGCACGGCAGCCGCAGCCGCACCGCAGACGCAGATGACGGCCGAGCAGGTCGCGGCGGCAACGGCCGTGACCCGCGCGCCGGCGCCCCGGC
>NZ_JAFNAW010000059.1 GCF_017356265.1 Paracoccus fontiphilus
AGCCTACCACGGAGAGCCGTAGTGCGAGACACGACATCATCAACGCATGTCAATGCAAAATGGCCGCGGTGCAAACCGGGTGGTTACGGAACTTCAAGCCGTCAAGCTGAACGTAAGTGGGGCGCAGCCGCCGCTTACCGTTCTTTACAATGCCGCCACCCACAGCCTGAAGCGCCTTGCGCCCGTGATCTCGCGCACCAGACCCATGCGGCGCATGCGCGACAGCAGGCGTTCGGCGGTGTCGCGGCTGATGCCGGCCAGTTCCTCGACCTGGGCGGTGTGCAGGACCGGATGGGCGGCAAGGGCGGCGACGATGCGGGCGGGGTTCTGGCCCTTGATCGAGGTGGTGGCCTGGCGCGCGGCTTCCGACCAGTCGGCGATCCGGTCCAGCAGCCGGCAGGCATCGCCCGTGCCCTGCGTCACCGCGGACAGGTGCCGCGACAGGCGCTGCGTGGGCGGGCCGCCATCGGCCCAGATCGCCCGGCCGTGGCGGCCAAGGGGCAGGAAGGCCAGGCCCGGCGTGGCGCGGGCCATTTCCCGGGCAGTCCAGACGGCGCCCTCGATCGCGGCGCCGTCGGGCGACAGGTCCGCCAGACGCCACAGCATCCGGGCCGCGGGCGCGCGACCCAGGGGATGGAGACCCGACAGCCCCGCCATGGCGTCCAGGAAATCCGTGGCCGCCGCATCGAAGGCGTCGCCCACGGGGCGTTCGGACCAGGTCGCCTCGGCCCGGTCAGGGTTGCGGTGAAGGGCCAGGAAATCGCGCAGTCTGGCCGGATCGGACTGGCCTTCCAGCCGCCGCAGCGCCCAGCGGGCCTGCGCCATGGCCGCCAAATCCGTGCCGGCGCGGGCCGACATGGCATCAAGGCCGATCTCCTCGCGCGACAGGGGGGTTCCCTGGGCGCGCAGCATCTCCTCGATCTCGATCAGGGCCAGGCGGCGGGTGGCGCCGGCGCGGGCCTTGTCGTCCATGACCAGAAGCCGCGCTTCCAGGCGCCCCGCCGCAAGCGCCGCCCCCGCCAGTTCGACGGCCAGGCCGGATTGTGCCGCCAGCCAGTCGGCTGGACGGGGCAGGGAGGGATGGTCGCCTTCGCCAAGGCCTTGCCATGTCAGATCGGATCCACGCATATCCGCACCATAGCGAAGATCCGTCGGAGTTCCAGCTATTCCGCCGCCACGGGCTCTGCCTCGGGGTCGCGGCGCAACCCCTCGATCAGCACATAGATCACCGGGGTGATCAGCAGCGTCAGCACGAAGGCGAGCGACAGCCCGCCCACGATCACCGCGCCGATGGCCCGGCGGCTTTCCGATCCCGCGCCCGTGGCGATGGCCAGCGGCACCGCGCCAAGGACGGTGGCGATGGTGGTCATCATCACCGGGCGCAGGCGGGTGACGGCGCCCTCGCGCGCGGCCTCGCGCAGGGGCTTGCCTTCCTCGCGCAGCTGGTTGGCGAATTCCACGATCAGGATGCCGTTCTTGGCCATGATCCCGATCAGCAGGATCATCCCCACCTGCGAGAAGATGTTGACCGTTCCCCCCGTGATCAGCAGCGTTCCCGCCGCCCCGGCCAGTCCCAGGGGCACGGTCAGCATGATCGTCAGCGGCGTGCGGAAGCTTTCGAACTGCGCGGCAAGCACCAGAAAGACGATCACAAGGGACATGGCGAAGACCGTGGCGATCCCGCCCGCGCTTTCCAGGTAATCCTTGGCCTGGCCGTCCCAGGCCAGCACCGCCCCGGCGGGCAGGTCCGTCGCCGCCGCGTCCACCGCCGCCATGGCCCCGGCCAGGTCGGTGCCCGAGGCGATGTCGGCCTCCATCGCGACCGAGATCAGCCGGTCATAACGGTTGACCGAGGGCGCCGTGGCCCCCGTCGCAACGGAGGCGAAGGCCGACAAGGGGATCAGGTCGCCCCGGTCGTTGCGCAGGAACACCCCCAGCATGTCCTGGACGGAATCGCGGTCGTCGGGGGATGCCTGCAGGATCACCGGGTATTGCCGCCCGTCGCGGGTATATTCGCCCACGCTGCGGGATGCGAACAGCACCTGCAGGGTCTGGGCGATGGTGTCCGCCGAAAGCCCCAGATCCTGCGCGCGGGTGCGGTCGATGGACAGGTTCGCCCCCGGCTGGTTGGCGGAATAGCTGATCTCGACCGAGGCGAGGCGCGGGTCGGCCTCCAGCCTTGCGGCCAGATTGCCCGCCCATTCCGCGGTGCGCGCCATGTCCGGCCCGCCCAGCATCCAGCGGATGTTGCCCTGCCCGCTGGACAGACCCAGGCCGCCGGCGGCGCGGATGAAGGTCTCGGCCTCGGTGATGCGGGCCAGTTCGGGGCGCAGGCTGTCGATGACCTCCTGGACGCTGGCGTCGCGATCCTTCCAGGGGGCAAGGTTCACGTTCAGCAGCGACCGGCGCAGTTCGCCCCAGGTGCCGACGATGGTGGTGACATTGGTGATGGTGCCGTCCTGGCGCAGCGGTTCCAGAAGCGCCTCGACCTTGCGGGTGGCGGCATCGGTATAGGCCAGGTTCGACCCCTGCGGCGCGGTCACGGTGATGCGGATCTGGCCGCGATCCTCGTCGGGGGTCAGTTCGCGCGGCAGGTGCCCGTAGATGGCGAAGGCGGCCGCCATGGCGAAGGCGGTCACGGCCAGGATCGGCACCGGCCCGGCGATCAGCCGGTCGAGGATCGCGCCATAAACCCGCTCCAGCCCGCCGATCAGCTGGTTGACGGTGCGGGTCAGCCAGTTCGGCCGTTCCTCTCGGGGCATGATCTTCGCGGCCAAGACCGGCGACAGGGTCAGGGCGACCAGGGCGGACACGGCCACCGCCACCGCCAGCACGATACCGAATTCGGCGAACAGCTTGCCGATCTCGCCTTCCATGAAGCTGACGGGAACGAAGACCGCGATCAGCACGACGGTGGTCGCGATCACGGCGAAGCTGACCTGGGCCGATCCGTCACGCGCCGCCTCCAGCCGCGACTTGCCCATGGCGCGGTGGCGCTGGATGTTTTCCAGGACCACGATGGCGTCGTCCACGACCAGGCCGATGGCTAGGATCAGCGCGAACAGCGTCAGGATGTTGATAGAGAACCCTAGGGCCAGCATCGCCAGCCCCGCGCCAAGCGCGGAAACCGGGATGGTCACCACCGGGATCATCGACAGGCGCAGCGATCCCAGGAACAGGAAGATCACCGCGATCACTAGGGCCACGGCCTCGGCAAAGACCTTCAGCACCTGCTCGATCGAGCTTTCGATGAACACCGCCTCGTCGGCGGTGATGTCCAGGCGCATGCCGGGGGGCAGGGTGGGGCGGATCCGGTCCAGTTCCGCCTTCACCGCGTCTGAGATGGCGACCGTGTTGGCTTGGGCCTGCGGCTGGACGCCCAGGCCCAGCGAGATCACCCCGTTGGCGCGGAAGATCGATTCCCGCTGCTCGGGGCCTTCCTCGATCCGCGCCACGTCGCCAAGACGCAGCGGGCGGCCGGTCGCATCCTGCCGGATCACCACCTGGCGGAAGGTGTCGGGGCTGGAAAACCGGGTCTGCGCCAGCACCTGCAGCTGCCGGGCGCCGGTCTCGATCTCTCCGGCGGGCAGTTCGATGTTGTTGGATTCAAGCGCGGCGATGATGTCGCCCGTGGTGATGCCGTAGGCGGCCATGCGCGACTGGTCCAGCCAGATCCGCATGGCGGGGGATCGCGCGCCGAAGGTCGCGGTGTTCGCCACGCCGGGCAGGCGGGCGAAGCGGTCCACCAGGAAGCGCGTGGCATAGTCCGACAACTGCAAGGGTGTCATGTCGGGGCTGGACAGCGACATGCGGATGACGGGATCGCCCTCGCTGTCGTTCTTGTCCACGCGGGGGCGCTCGGCTTCCTCGGGCAGGCGGCCCACCACGCGCTCGACGGCGTTCCTGACGTCGTTGGCGGCGGCGTCGATGTCGCGGCTGCTTTCAAAGGTCAGGACCGTGCGCATCCGCCCGCGCTCGGATTCCGTTTCCATCGCGGACACGCCGCTGACGCCTGCCAGCGCGCCCTCGATCACGGAGGCGACCTGACTGTCCACCACGTCGGGGGCGGCGCCGGTATAGTCCACGCGGACGGTGACCTCGGCCGCCTCGACCTGGGGCAGTTCGCGGATCGGAAGCCTGCTCATCGCGACGGCGCCGATCAGCACGATCAGCAGGTTCAGGACCGTGGCCATCACCGGCCGGCGCAGCGAAAGATCGGGCAGGCTCATCCCCCGCCCTCCGCCGGGGCGGGGGCCGTGGCGGGAACGGGCGCGGCCTCGACCCGGCGTTCGCGCGCCACGGGCTCGATGGTGCTGCCCTCGGACAGGCGGTGCAGGTTCGTTACGATGATCCGGGACGAGGGCGACAAGCCCGAGACGACCTCGACCAGGCCGTCCTGCTGCTGGCCGGTGACGATCTCCGCCTGCCGGGCGGTGTTGCCCTCGGCCAGCATAACCAGCACCCGGTCGCCTTCGACCGTTTGCGCGTTTTCCGGGATCGCCAGGCGCCGCTGTTCGTCCAGGACCAGCCGCACCTGCAGGAACATGCCGCCCGCAAGCGCGCGATCGTCATTGGGAATTTCCGCGCGCAGGGCCAGGCTTCGGGTTCCCGCATCGACGCGGCTGTCGATGCGGCTGATGCCGCCGCCGAACACCCGGCCCGGCCAGGCGGCCGAGGTCAGTTCGACCCGCTGCCCGCGGGCCAGGCGCGGCAGCAGGGTTTCGGGCACGCTGAAATCGACCTCGATCACCGAAAGGTCGTCCAGGGTGGCGATGGGGGTCGCGGTGTCGATCACCTGGCCTTCCACCAGGTCGGTCAGGCCGATGATGCCGGCAAAGGGGGCGCGCAGGCTGCGGTCCTCCAGCGCGACCTCGGCGCGATCACGCTCGGCCTCGGCGCGCAGAAGGGCGGCGCGGGCGGTCTGAAAGGCGGCGTCCGACGCGCTGCCCGAGCGGTTCAGGCTTTCCTGGCGCCCGAAGGCGGCCTCGGCCTCGGCCAGGGTGGCTTGGGCGGCCTTCAGGTCGGCCTGCTCGGCGCGGCTGTCCAGTTCGACCAGGACCGCCCCCGCCTCGACCCGGTCGCCGGGCTGGAAGGCGATCCGGGCGATGCGGCCGCTGGATTCGGGCAGCAGGTCGACGGCCTGGCGCGCGCGCGCCGTGCCCACGGCGGTCACGGCATCGGCAAAGGTGACGGTCTCGGGGGTGATCGTCTCGACCCGCAGGGGGGCGCTATCGGCCCCGGCGGTCTCGGCCGCCGGTTCGGATGCCGCCAGCAGCCGTTCGGTCAGGTAAAGACCGCCCGCGCCCGCGGCCAGGATCGCGACCAATCCAAGGACGGCCTTCACCGCGCGCATGCATGTCTCCCTCGGGCGTTTCCTGGGTCGGGTCCAGAGTTCCCGATTGTGCCTGCCGGGACAACCCATATCGACGGAATCCCGGACATGTGAAGTTTGTAAGGGACTGTCTCAAACCGCCCGGATCGGGCCGGGATAGGCGGCGACGCGACTGTCGGCGGTCAGAAGCATCATCCCCTCGGCCAGGGCCTGGGCGATCAGGATGCGGTCGAAGGGATCGCCGTGGATGGCAGGCAGGCCCGCAAGCCCAAGGCAATGGCGTCCGGCGATCGGCAGTTCGGCGTAGTCGTTGGCCAGAAGCCCCGCGCGCAGGACGCCCGGATCGACGCGGAAATCGGGCCGGTCCAGCGCGCGCTTGATCGCCACTTCCCAGATCGAGGCGGCCGAGAACCACAGGCTGTTGCCCGGATCGGCGATCATCGCCGCGGCGCCGGACGACAGCCGGTCGGGGCGGAACGCGGCCCAGAGCAGCAGATGCGTGTCGAGAAGCAGGTTCACGGGACCGGGCGGGGGGCGGGGGCATCGCCCTCGAACAGGGCGCGGATGTCGTCGGCCCCCATGGTGTCGAAATCCGCGGGGATCTCGGCCTGGCCCGCCAGGAAGCCCAGGCGGCGCGGGGCCGCGTCCTCGATCATGGAAACCTTGACCAGGGGCTTTCCGGCCCGCGCGATCACGAAGGGCTGCCCGCGCACCGCGTCCTCGACCAGCTTCGACAGGTGGGTCTTGGCCTCGTGCATGTTCACGGTCTTCATGGGCGGCCTCCTTGGTCCGGTCAACTTAGTCCACCCGGCACGGGATTTCAACTTTCGTCATCGTGACCGGCAAGCCGTTCCATTCCGTCCCCGCTGCGGCTTAGGTGGGGACAGTCCACCCTGCGAAAGGTTTTCCGCCATGATGCCCCGCCGCCTTGTCCTGACCAGCGCCGCCGCCTGCGGGATCGCGGCGGCCCTGCCCGCCGGCGCCGCCGACCGCCCCAATCCGATGCCCGAGGAATTGCGCCAGGCGCTGGAACGCGATCCGACCGCGCCGACCTTGGGAAATCCGGACGGCGACATCACCCTGTCGGTCTTCTTCGACTACAACTGTCCCCATTGCCGCAAGATGGTCGCGCCAATCCGGGAACTGATTTCCTCGGATCCGCGGCTGCGCATCACCTATCGCGAATGGCCGGTCTTCGGCGAAGGGTCGGATTTCGCCGCCCGTGCCTCGCTGGCATCCTTGCCGATGGAAAGATACTGGCAGTTCCACACGGCCCTGATGGCCATGAAGGACCGCGCGGCTGAAGCCAGCGTGATGCGCGTGGCCCGACGCATCGGCCTGGACGAGGCCGCCCTGCGCCGGGGGATGGAGGCAGAGGCCGTGGACCGCCACATCCAGCTGTCCTTCCAATTGGCCGAGCACATGGGCCTGATGGGCACGCCCACCTTCATCGCCGGCGACGAGGCGATCTTCGGCGAACAAAGCCGCGCCGATCTGGCCGGACTGGTCGCGCGCGGGCGCAGGACGCTGGGTCTGGCCTGACGCCCATGTTTCCCGGTAGCACATTTTCCTGAAAGCAGGGAATAACCTTAACCCTTTCCTCGTATCCCTTTTGACCGGCGGCAGAAGCCGGCCTTCAGAAAAACGGAACGAGGGACACCATGAAACGGGCGTTTTGCGCATTCATTCTGCTGGCCGCATCCTTGGGATCTCCTGCGGCGGCGAATGTGGATCCGTCGGGGCCGGAGGCCCGGCTGCAGATCACCCAGCTGCTTCTGGACAAGTCGTCGCGGCGGCTCTACCTGCTGAACGGCAAAAAGGCGGTGCGGTCATACCAGGTCGACCTGGGGTCGAACCCGGCAGGGCCCAAGCAGTTCCAGAGCGACGGCCGCACGCCCGAGGGGCTTTACCACATCACCCACAGGAATCCCCATTCGAACTTCTTCCTGTCGCTGGGGATTTCCTATCCCAACGACCGGGACCGCGCCCGGGCCCGCGCGCTTGGCCGCGATCCGGGCGGCGACATCTTCATCCACGGGCGCGGCGCCCGCGTCCAGAATCCGCCCCGCGACTGGACCCGCGGCTGCGCCGCCGTCACCGACCGCGAGATGGCCGAGATCTTCGACCTCGTCCCGCCCGGCACGCCGATCTTCATCAAGCCATGAGGGCGGGAAAGGACCGCGGGATCGACCGCGGCCCTTCCTGTTCTTACCAGCTGGTCAGGACCGAGCCTTCGTATTTCTCGTCGATGAAGGCCTTCACCTCGGGACTGTGATAGGCCTCGACCAGCTTTTTCGCCCAGTCCTGTTCCTCGTCGCCCTTGCGGACCACGAGGATGTTCACATAGGGGCTGTCGGCCTTTTCGGTGGCGATGGTGTCGGTGTTGGGGTTCAGGCCCGCCGCCAGCGCATAGTTGGTGTTGATGACCGAGGCCTCGGTATCGGCCAGCGACCGGGGCAGCTGCGCCGCGTCCAGTTCCAGGAAGGTCAGGTTCTTGGCATTTTCCGTCACGTCCAGCGGAGTCGGCACCAGCCCGGTGCCCTCGGCCAGGGTGATCAGGCCCAGGTCCTGCAGGATCAGCAGGGCGCGGCCGCCATTGGTCGGATCGTTCGGAATGCCGATCCGGGCGCCGTCCGGCAGGTCCGCGATGTCCTTCAGCTTGTCGGAATAGACGCCCATCGGCGTGGTGATGGTGGTGCCGATTTCCACCAGGTCGAAGCTGCGGTCCTTGATCTGGTTTTCCAGATAGGGGCGGTGCTGGAAGCTGTTGGCCTGGATGTCGCCGTCGGCAAGCGCAGTGTTCGGGATCACGTAGTCCGAAAACTCGACCACCTCGATGTTCAGGCCCATGGGTTCGGCGACGGTGGCGACCTCTTCCATGATCTCGGCATGCTCGCCGGGCGAGACGCCGACCTTGATGTCTTGGGCCATGGCGGGGGTCCAGCCGGCGGCGGCCGACAAAGCAAGGGCGGAAGCGAAAGTGGCAAGGCGCAGCATCGGATAGGTTCCTTTCTTGTCTGCGAGGAAAACGTCAGCGGCCCCGGTTGCGGGGGGCGCGCTTGTCGAAGCGGGCGGCGATCCATTCGCCCAGCGACTGCACCAGTTGCACCAGCACGATCAGGACGACCACGACCGCCAGCATCACCTCGGGCATGAAGCGCTGGTAGCCGTAGCGGATGCCCAGGTCGCCCAGACCCTCGCCGCCGACGGCGCCGACCATGGCGGAATAGCCGATCAGGCTGACCACGGCCAGCGTCAGGCCCAGCGCGATGCCCGGCCGCGCCTCGCGGATCAGCACCTTGCGGATGATCTGGAAGGGCGTGGCGCCCATGGCGCGCGCGGCCTCGATCAACCCGGCATCGACCTCGCGGATGGCGTTTTCCACCAGGCGGGCGATGAAGGGGATGGCGGCCAGGGTCAGCGGCACGATGGCGGCATCCGTGCCGATCGAGGTGCCGACAAGCGCGCGGGTCAGCGGGATGATCGCCACCACCAGGATGATGAAGGGCACGGACCGGGTGGCGTTCACCACCAGCCCCAGCACCTTGTTCGCCCAGGGGGCCGACAACAGCTCGCCGCGTTGCGAGGTCGCCAGGAACACCCCCAGCGGCAGGCCGAAGGCGGTGCCGATCACGGTCGAGGCCGCAACCATGTAGAGCGTCTGCAGCGTCGCTTCCCAGAGAAGCCAGATCAGGTTAGCGGACATAGCCCAGCACCTTTGTCAGCAGTCCGTGTCGTTCCAGATAGGCCCGCGCCTCGGCCCCCCGCTGGGCGTCCACGGAGATCAGCAGGTTGCCGAAGGGATGGGGGCCCACCTCCTCGATGGCGCCGGCCAGGATGTTCGAGGCGATGCCCAGTTCCGTCGCCAACTTCGACAGCATCGGGTCGGTGGCGTGGGTTCCGGCGAAGGTCACGCGGATCACCTCGTCGGACGGGCCGTCAGGACGGGCCTCCTCCATCCGGCCGGCGATGAAGCCCGGCAGGGTCAGCCCGGTGACGCCGCCCAGGAAGGACCGGGTGGTCGGATGGGTGGGCCGGGCGAAGATGTCGTAGGTGGGGCCGCTTTCCACGATCCGGCCCCCTTCGATCACCGCCATGTGGCTGGCGATGTCGCGGACCACGGCCATCTCGTGGGTGATGAGCAGCACCGTCAGGCCCAGGTCGCGGTTGATGTCGGCCAGAAGCCGCAGCACCGTTTGCGTGGTCTCGGGGTCCAGCGCGCTTGTTGCTTCATCCGACAAAAGCACCCTGGGCTGCGTGGCAAGCGCCCGGGCGATGCCCACGCGCTGCTTCTGCCCGCCCGAGAGTTCCGCCGGATAGCGCCCGGCCAGGCCGTCAAGCCCCACGCGGGCGATCAGGTCCGCGACCCGCGCGCGGATGTCGGGGGCGGGCGTGCCCGCGATCTCCAGCGGCAGGGCGATGTTGCCGGCCACGGTGCGCGAGGACAGCAGGTTGAAGTGCTGGAAGATCATCCCGACCCCGCGCCGGATGGTCCGCAAACCCGCCCCGCCCGCGCGGCCCACGTCGCGGCCCGCCACGGTGACGGTGCCGCTTGTCGGGCGTTCCAGCCCGTTGACCATACGCAGCAGCGTCGATTTTCCCGCGCCCGACCGGCCGATGATGCCGCAGATCGCGCCGGGTTCCACCGCCAGCGTCACGTCCTCGAGCGCGTGGACGCGTGTGCCGCCCGGCCCGGCGAAGGCCTTGCCGACCCCTTCGAAGCTGATTGCCGCGCCCGCAGCGGTATTGCCGGTCATCCGTTCGTCCTTGCGGTTTCGTCCGCCCCTGGGCCGGGTTGCCCCAATCGGGGGCGGGACGCAAGGCCGATGGTCCGGCCCGCGCCGGGAAAGGCGGCCGCCCCGTGGACCGGGACGGTTCCTGTCTGGTCAAGGAAACGCAGATTTGGCAGAAGGCGGGAAACGCACACGATGCCAGCGGTCAATGGCGCAAACGGTCCTGTTCTTCCCATGATGTCACCATGTTGATGAAATTCCTTCGCTCGACGGGTGGGCGGGGCATAAGCTGGACGATGATCGGCTTTGCATCCAGCTATGCGATCCGCCTGCTGTCCACCCTGATCCTGACGCGGCTTCTGGAGCCCGAGGTGTTCGGCCTGATGAGCCTGGCCTGGGTCCTTCTGATGGCGCTAGAGATGGTTTGCGATGTCGGCACCACCCCGTCGGTGATCCGCAGTCCGCGCGGCGACAATCCCGAGTTCCTGGACACGGCCTGGAGCATCCAGGCGGTCCGCGGCGTGTGGGTCGGGGCCATCACCCTGCTTCTGGCCTGGCCCGTCGCCTGGCTTTACGAGGAACCGGCGCTGTTCCCGATCCTGTCCGCCGTGTCCGTGATCCCGATCATCCAGGGGGTGGCGTCGATGTCGGGGGCGGTCTGCGCCCGGCACATGCATCTGGGGCGGCTGACCGTCTTGAACCTGGGAACGCAGCTCCTGACGACGCTGCTCAACCTTCTGTTCGCCTGGTGGCTGCAATCGGTCTGGGCGCTGGTCCTGGGATCGGTGCTGGGCACCCTTCTGGGGGTGATCGCCGCCTATGCCTGGTTGCCGCCCTATCGCCCACGCCTGCGCTTCGACCGCGACGTGATGGCCGAGATTGTGTCGTTCGGCCGCTGGGTCCTGCTGGCCACCCTGTTCACCTATTTCGGGGGCCAGGGATCGACCGCGATCATGGGCTTCGAGGTTTCCGTCGAAGTGCTGGGCCTGATCACCATCGCGACCACGATCGCCTTCGCGCTGTCCGACCTGATCCAGCGGATCCTGGGGCAGGTGGCCTTTCCGATCATATCGCGCGCCTATCGCGAGGGGCAGGACTTCGTGGGCACCGTCGACCGCATCAAGAAGCTGATCTTTCTTCTGGTGCTTCCCGGCTTTGTCGCGCTTTCCCTGCTGAGCCAGTGGATCATCGACCTGCTTTATGATCCCCGCTACGCCCTGGCCGGCAGCTTCCTGAGCATTCTGGCGCTGAACGGGGCCCTGGGGACCCTGTCCATGCCCTACCAGAACGCCATGCTGGCCGCGGGAAACAGCCGCGGCCATGCCATCGTCATGGGAACAAGCGCGGCTTCCACCGTCAGCCTGATGCTGGTGGGGATGCATGTCTTCGGCGTCTACGGGATGATCTTCGGGATGGGGCTGGGCAACGGCCTGCTGCCCCTGGCCGTGTCCGCCTGGTTCGCAAGGCGCGAGGGCATCCTCAGGTGGCGCTACGACGTGGTCACCGTTCTGGGGGTGCTGGCGCTTTACGCCTATCAACTGGCCGCGCTTTCCGCCTGGTCGTGACACCGCCCGCACGGTTTTGCGGTTGCGGCCGCTATTGATGCTGGCAGGACTGCTTGCGGGCAGGTGGCGACCGCAGGGAGACTGGCCGGGAAGGCGCAAGGATACGCACAAGCAAGATCAGCGGCAGGCCCAGGATCAGCCCCGCCCAGCCGCCCGCTACATAGCCCAGCACGATTCCCAGGATCGATGCTTCCCCCAGCCACAGGATCGTCGCCCCGGCAAGGGATCCGGCAAGGATCAGGATCAGCAAGACGATCAGCATGGCGCGGCCTATCGGACCCGGGATGCGGCGCATGCCCCTGGGGGGCAGGGCCGGGGCCGGGATGTCTCTGGGTCTTGAAACATTTGTTATAAATCATCTTGCGGAAGAAAGACAGTCCGGACTTTACCCGGCAAAGGCAAAATGATTCGTGCAGACAAATGACAATTCCTCAACCGGAAATTGAAACACCCGAGGATTCTGCATTTCAAAAGCGAACCGCCTTTCCGCCGGCTCAACCAAGACGCGAGAGGGCGGCCGGAATTCAGGTAACGTGACGTTTTTACAGTCCAAATTATTGCCCGATTCATAAGATTTCGTGGAACCGATAAAATTTTAGCGATATGACGGCTCCAAGGCCGCATATCTTTGGAAAGGTCCTGCCGAAAGGCAGGCGGCGGGGCGCAGGGATGCGCCACCGCCTTCCCGGAACGCGTGTCGTGTGTGTGCCGCCCCAGTGGGGCAAAGCGGGTAAAGAGTCATGAGTTATTACTTCAAGAAATATGAATGGACCGCCTTCACCGAGGCCGACCTTCTGGCCAACGGCAAGAACGGCAACGATTTCGGCAAGGGCGACAGCTTCGTCATGGGTTCGGCCACCACGAAGATGGCGACCTGGGACAACGACGGCAGCCTGGCGGGCGATTCCGCTCGCGACGGCTATTCCGGCGACCGCAGCGGCCAGGACGGGTATGTCAACGGCGTGCAGGTCGGCTGCAAGATGTATGCCGAGCAATACCACACGCTGAAGGGCTCGGACGGCAAGACCTATTACCTGATCGAGATCAAGATCGAGGGTCACGACTCTGCCGGCGCGGGTAACGGCTATTTCACCTTCTATGGCGCGCAGCCCCCGGCAGGCACCTGGCTGACCGTGACCGGCACCTGCAACGTCAGCGGCTGCTGGGTCGATTATTCCTGCATCGGCGCGGGCAAGATCGCGCCCCCGAACACGCCGCCCACCTTTACCAACGTCCCCTCGGACGGAGTCTTCTGCGTTAACGAGAACACCAAGCTGGTGGTGGACCTGAACGCGACCGACAAGGATGGCGACAGCCTGGGCTTCTCGATCGTGGGCGGGGCCGACGGCGGCGCCTTCTCCATCGACGCCAAGACCGGCGTCTTGTCCTTCAAGACCGCGCCCGACTTCGAAAAGCCCGCTGATGCCGACGGCAACAACAGCTACAAGGTGATCGTGGCCGTCAGCGACGGCAAGGGCGGGGTGTCCAACAAGGAACTGACCGTCAACGTCAAGGACGTAGCCGAGACGGCGCCGAAATGCACCGTCATAGAGGCCGAGGACATGAAGCTGTCCTGCTATACGGTGAAATGCGCGTCTTCGGCCTCGGGCGGAGAATACATCGCCCTGACCGGCGGCAGCGGCAGCGCCTCGACCACCTTCGGCGGGACCGCGGGCGCATACGACCTGTCGCTGCGCTACTGGGACACCTCGGGCGACGGCAGCATCAAGATCTATGTCAACGGCAAGCTGGTGGACACCGTCCGCCTGAACGCCAATGACGGCGCCTGGCACGAGGTCACCCTGGAGGACCTGGGCCTGAAGAAGGGCGACGTGATCACCCTGAAGGGCGACGGCCGCGGCTGCGAATCCGCGATCATCGACAAGCTCAAGCTCTGCCCGTCCGCGCCCGAGGTGAAGCTCGGCGCCCTGGAAGGCCGGGTCTTCCACGACGCGAACAAGGACGGCGTGGACAACAGCGAGGCCGGCGTGTCCGGCGTGGCGGTGCAACTGCTGAACGCGGCAGGCGTCGTCGTGGCCACGGCCATCACCGGCGCCAATGGCGCATATGCCTTCGCCAACCTGCAGCCCGGCAATTATTCGGTGGCCTTCCCGACCAGCGTGGACGGCCGCCTGCTGACCGGCCAGGATATCGGCGGCGACGACACCATCGACAGCGACGCCAATGTCGCGACCGGCAAGACCGGCCACTACACCGTTGTCGCGGGTGAGACCGTGACGGACGTGGATGCGGGCCTTGTCGATCCCAACAGGGGACCGCATGCCGCCGACGACGCCGCGGGCCTTTGCGCGGGCGACGAGAAGACCCTGGACGTGCTGGCCAACGACGGCGACGCCGACGGCGACCAGCTGACCATCACCAAGGTGGATGGCCAGGCGATCGCCGACGGCCAGTCGATCACCACCGCCGACGGCATGATCGTCTCGCTGGTGGCGGGCAAGCTGGTCTTCGACAGCGCCCATTCCGACTACGCCGACCTGCTGATCGGCCAGAAGGCCAGCGCGACCTACAGCTACGAGATCTCGGACGGCAACGGCGGCACCGATACCGCCACGATCGACCTCGATTTTTGCGGGGCGGTCAACACGCTGGAAACGATCAAGGCCAGCTTGCCGGAAAGCGGGACGCTGATGCTGAACGGCGACCTGTCCTACGGCGGAAGCTACTACACGGCGACGATCTCGGGCACGGGGGACGACCGCTTCGACGGCCATTCCTTCGACATCGCCTATTGCGTGTCCGCCTATGAGCCGATCAACCTCAACGAGGCTGTTCCATTTGCCATGTATCTGGCGACCGAGGATTCGGTTCCGACTGGCATTATCGCCAATCCGGAAAATCTGGACATGGTCAACTGGATCCTGAACCAGGATTTCGGAGCGATAGACAACGGCGACGGCACCGGCCAGACCTATACGGAGGACGAGATCCAGGGCGCCATCTGGGGCCTGACCGACGACATCGTCTTTGTGGATCCGGCTGGCGGCACCACGGCCAATGCCCAGGAAATCTACGACCTGGCCATGGTCCATGGACAGGGTTTCACGATAAGCGAGGGCGACATCATCGGCCTGATCCTGGATCCGACCGCTGATGCCGAAGCGGCGGGCAACAAGCAGCCCTTCATCATCGGCGTCGACTGGGACGACCTGGCCCAAGACTGCCTTTGCTACTGATAAACCGGCGATGGCGTTCCTTGGGCCGCTATCGCATCCTTTCCGGTCATCCAGGGACCGGATTGGGATCATAATGATAATGATCCCGCATGTGGTGCATCGGCGACCTGGAGCGCCGTCTGTCAAGAGGTATAAAGTTATGAAGAAATTTGCTTTCGCCAGCGCCGCCTTCAGCGCTGTTTCCGCTGCTGCGGCATCGCTGACCACCAGCGCCGCCTATGCCTGCGCGGTGCGCTGCCCCGTCAAGCCCGTTCCGGAAATCAGCGCCCTGGAAGGCACCGCGGCCATTGCCGCCCTGGCCGCCATCGTGCTGCTGACTTGGGAACGCCGCCGCCGCGCGCATTGATCGGTCGGATTGTTACGATCTGACGATTGACAGGCCCGCCCTTCAGCGGGCCTGATCCACTCGCCTTTTGCATGGTTTATCCGCAATGAGCGACAGCCGCGCCCTTGCCCCCCGCCTGCCCGTCGCGCCCCTGGCCTTGGCGGCCCTGCTGCTTGTGGCCGAGCTTCTGGTCATCGGCCTGACCTTCAAGCACGGGATCGAGTTCCGCTGCCTGGACAACTGGCCGCCCCGCGCCTGCGGCGCAGCCAGCCGGTCCCTGGCCGGGCTTTACTGCGTGATCGCCGCGACCGGGCTGTTCGCCCTGCTGCGCCCCGCCCTGTTCCGCGACCTTCTGGCGCGGGCGGGCCATGACGCGCGGCCCCTGGCGCTGAACCTTGCGGGCTTTGCGCTGGCGATGCTGCCGGTCCTGTTCATGCGGCAGGGCCAGGGCGCTGCGATGTTGGTTCCGGCCTTTGCCGCCTGGACGGGGGGCATGGCGCTGATCCTTGCGGGCATCACCGGCTGGCTGGCGCCCCGCGCCCTGTGGGAATGGTTCCTGCGCCAGGCGGGCATGTCCCTGGCCGTGGTGATGGCGGCGGGCGCCGCCGCCCCGGCGCTGGCCATGAGGCTGCAGCCGATCTGGCAGCTGGACACGATCGCGGGCACGACCTTTTCCGCCGTCCGCTGGCTGGTGGGCGCCCTTGGCTATCAGGTGATCGCCGATCCGGTGCAGAAGCATATCGGCGCCGACGGCTTCGTGATCTCGGTGGCGCCGGTCTGCTCGGGGATCGAGGGGATCGCCCTCGTGACGATCTTCGTGACCCTCTACCTGTGGCTTTTCCGGTCCGAGCTGCGCTTTCCCCGCGCCCTGCTGCTTTATCCTCTGGGGATCGCGGCAAGCGCCGCGCTTAACGTGGTGCGCATCGCCGCGCTGCTGATCCTGGGGATAGAGGGGCAGCCCGAACTGGCCGTGGGCGGCTTCCACAGCCATGCGGGCTGGGTGATGTTCACCGCGGTGGCGCTTGGCATTATCGCCGTGGCGCGGCGGGTTGCCTGGTTCAACCGTGCCCCTGTTATCGCCGATGCGCGCCCCGCCGCGCCCTTGCCGCCGCTGCGCCATGATCCCGTGGCGGGTCGCATCCTGCCCTTCGCGGTCTTCATGCTGACCGCCGTTGTGGTTCCCGCGATCAGCCAGAACCCGGCGATGTTCTACCCGATCCGGGTGATCCTTCTGGCCGCGGCCGTGGCCTTGGTCTGGCCCGCGCTGCGAAGCATCGCCTGGCGGATGTCACCGCTGGCCTGGGCGGCGGGCACGGCCGTCGGGCTCATGTGGGTGGCGATCCCCGTCGCCCCCTCCGACGCCCCGCCCCCTTATGGCGCCTTGAGCGGCGCGATGCTGGGGCTGTGGTTCGTCTTTCGCGGCATCGGCACCGTGGTCCTTGTTCCCTTGGTCGAGGAGTTGTTCTTCCGCGACTACTTGGAAACCCGGCTGCGCGGCGCCCCGTCCGATACCCCGGCCCCCTTGTGGCGCAACGTCATGGCTATTGCCGTCACGGCCGGGCTGTTTGCCGCCCTGCATGACCGCTGGGCCGAGGCCTTCGTGGCGGGGGTCGTCTTTTCCCTAGTCCTACGCCGCAGCGGCCGGATCACCGATGCCGTCGTTGCCCACGGGGTGGCGAATCTGATCGTCTTCGCTGCGGCTGTGGTAATGGGGAACTTGGCGATCATCTAACCCTGTTATCTATTGAGCCGGTGCAAAGTGCGGCAACATGAGGACAACCAAGGCAGATAAAGCATTAACAATAACTTTTTCATTTCCTGCCTCATTGGAATAGGGTTTGTCGCCTTTAGTCTTGTACGGACAGTCTTACAGGAAGCCGAAAGAGGACTTGGCCTGCTTGGACTTGTCAGGATACATCCTGGTCCAGTGCCCATAAGGCAGGGCTGAAGGAGCAGATATTGATTTCTACCTTGGCAGTTCTTTCTTGGCCCTTTGTAGTCTTCTGGCTGCTAGCCAATCGGACACCTGCCACAGCTGTCACTTGGGCGATCATCGGCGCCTATCTCCTGCTGCCCAGTAACTTTTCCCTTGAACTGCCAGCGGTCCCCAGCCTCGACAAGGCCTCGATCCCTGCCCTTTGTACGGTGTTAGCCGCGGCGATGCTGATCAAGGAACCGCGGCTCAGGCAACTAGCGCCTGGCATGATCCTGTCTGGTGCCCTGCCGCGCAGCCGGGCGGTTCGCATCCTGCTGGCAATGATGGTGGTGGGAACGGTCGGAACCGTGCTGACCAATGGCAATGCCCTTTACTACGGCCACCGTGTCCTGCCTGGCATGCGCCCCTATGACCTAGCCTCCACGCTGGGAGGCCTGCTATTTGCGCTCTTGCCCTTCTTTCTGGGTCGCAAGTACCTAGCCCATCCTGAGGCGCAGCGGTCGCTTCTAGTCGGGCTTGCAATGGCGGGGCTGCTTTATACCCTGCCTGCGCTTTACGAAGTGCGCATGTCGCCGCAGATCAGCCGGATGATCTATGGGTATTTTCCGCATGATTGGGCGCAGCATATCCGCGCGGGAGGGTTCAGGCCGGTGGTGTTCTTGCATCACGGCCTGTGGCTGGCGATCTTCTTCTGCTGCGCCTTCATGGCAGCCTTGTCGATGTGGCGCAGCGGAACGGGGGTCATGCGCACGCGCTGGCTGGGGGCTGCGGTCTGGTTGTTCATGACACTTGTCCTGTCCAAGGGCGTCGGAGCACTGGGTATTGGGCTGCTTCTCGGGGCGGTAATCTTGTTCGTACCTCTTCGCTTGCAAGTGCTGCTGGCAGCTGGGTTCGCGGCTTGTGTGCTGGTCTATCCAATGCTCCGCGGAGCGGGACTAGTTCCAACAGACATGGTAGTTAGGCTGTCGGAGCGGGTTGATACAGAACGGGCTGGCTCGCTTCTTTACCGCTTGGACAACGAGGATATCTTGCTGGAAAAAGCAAACCAAAGGCCGATGTTCGGCTGGGGAACTTGGGGGCGTAACCGGATCTTTGATGCCCAAGGGCAGGATATCAGCGTAACCGACGGCTATTGGGTGATGTCAATTGGAATGGGAGGATGGATCGGCTATCTGGCGGAATTCGGATTGCTAACTATTCCATTGATTTTCATGGCGCTAAGATGGCGTATTTTGGAACTGACGCCGGCTACGGCTGGCCTTGCACTAGCGATGACGGCAAACCTGATCGACCTCATTCCCAATGCAACACTGACCCCGGTGACTTGGCTGCTGGCAGGAGCCTTGGCGGGAAGGCTGGAACTGGGCCGCGTGGCCGAAAAGAAGGACATGCCTGCAATCGTCCTGCCAGGCAGGATATCCTACACCCGGCAAACGCAGCGCCACCCCGCCGGTCTGACAGTCCGCTAAAGTTTAGGAGACGCCCATGACCCACATTCCGGTGATCGATGCCGTGGCCATCGGGCGCAACGAAGGCCAGCGGCTGATCCGCTGCTTAGATAGCCTTCTGGCTGCGGGCTTTCGGCAGATCGTTTACGTTGATTCCTGTTCCACTGACGGCAGTGTCCAAGCCGCCGAAACACGAGGCATAAAAGTGGTGCAACTGGACATGTCAACGCCCTTTACGGCCGCGCGGGCCCGCAATGCTGGGGTAGCGGCCTTGCCCGGCGTTCCTGCCGAGCATATCCAGTTCATCGACGGGGATTGCATGCTAAATCCTGACTGGTTGCCGCAAGCCTCGGGGTTCCTAACAGAAAACCCCCATGCGGCGGTTGCTTGTGGCCGGTTGCGAGAGATTGCCCCAGATGCATCGCTTTACAATCGTCTGATCGATGAGGAGTGGAATACGCCAACAGGTCAGACCAAAGCCTGCGGCGGTATTGCCCTAATCAGAACAAAAGCCTTTGTGGCGGCAGGCGGCTTCAACTCGGCCCTGATCGCCGGCGAGGAGCCCGAGCTTTGTCTGCGTCTGCGCCAATTAGGCTGGCAGATCTGGCGGCTAGAGACAGAAATGGCGCTGCACGATGCGGCCATGCACCGGTTTGATCAGTGGTGGCGACGAAGCAAGCGGGCGGGCTACTCTTATGCATTGGGAGCGGCTCTGCATGGAAAGGCGCCTGAACGCCACAATGTGGCCCAAACCCGGCGGGCGCTTGCTTGGGGCCTAGGCATTCCGCTGGCTGCGATCTTGGGTGCGGTTTTTGCCCATCCTATATTGGTAATTCTGCTGCTGGCTTGGCCGTTGCAGATCATACGCCTATGGCACCGTGATGGCGATCTAGTCCGAGCGGCATTCCTAACGTTGGGAAAGCTCCCCGAGGCCCTAGGGATCCTAGAATACTGGGCCAAGCGGCTGGTAGGCCGCGACGAAAGGCTAATCGAATATAAGTGAGCTCCCTATCTTTTGGAGCTGCAGCTTTTCTGGACTTCATCCGTACGAGGCGGAATTGATAGAAATCTGTTTAATTGCCCGCTCCAAGGAAACGGGATCCACTTCAAAACTGTCTAGTGAATACTGATTGAAGATGCCCTGTCGCTTATAAGAGCATTGAATATATTCCGGCTTCAGTCTCCCACGGACCCCAATCCAAGAACAGCCTACCTGCTGGGCCATTAAACGAAAAAAATCTGTCATATGCCCGCAGGGCAAGATTTCAACGAGGTAACGCAAAGGCGACTCCAAATGCCGATAAAGAAGCGGGGCTAGTCCCGCTCCATGGACGGCAACGATCTGTTCAGCAGTATTGAACAGCCGGAACTGATCAGAAATGGGCAGATCCTCGGGATAAACAGTGCTATAGCCCAAGGGATGCAGTAACGCTTCAATCTGCGCTTGGTTCGATATGGCGCGCTGTTTTCGGCGCGCAAGAAAAATCCGTTTAGGCTCCAGACCCATTGATTTTCACAGCCAGAAGATGACGGTTGCAGCAAGGGCGATGGCGGAGAGGAAGACCCTCGGGCATCTGTCGTAGCGGGTTGCAACGCGCCGCCAGTCCTTGAGCCTGCCGAACATAATCTCGATGCGATTGCGCCGCTTGTAGCGGCGCTTGTCGTGTTTGACGGGCGTGCCGCGTGACTTCCGGCCCGGAATGCAGGGCGTGATACCCTTGTCTTGCAAGGCTTCACGATACCAGTCGGCGTCATATCCCCGATCTGCCAGCAGCCAGTCGGCTCCAGGCAGACTGCTCAGCAATGCAGCTGCACCAATGTAATCACTGACCTGGCCGGCTGTCATGAAGAACTTGATCGGGCGGCCCTTGACGTCAGTGACAGCATGCAACTTGGTGTTCATGCCGCCTTTTGTTCGGCCAATCAGCCTGCCACGCCCCCCTTTTTCAACCGCAGGCTCGAAGCCGTGCGGTGAGCTTTCAAATAGGTTGCATCAATCATGATGGTCTTCTGTTCGGTGCCGTCGGAGGCCAGCCCCTCCATGATCCGTGCGAATACCCCCATGTCGCTCCACCGCTTCCAGCGATTGTAGAGCGTCTTCGGCGGCCCATACTCGCCGGGCGCATCTGACCACCGCAACCCATTGCGATTGATGAAAATGATCCCGCTCAGGACGCGCCGGTCATCGACCCTCGGCTTGCCATGGCTTTTCGGAAAGAACGGCCGCAAACGCGCCATCTGCGCTTCAGTTAGCCAGAACAAGTTGCTCAATGATCAGGTCTCCTTGCGGAGCCTGAATCACGCAAGGCGTGTGAAATCAATGGGTCTGGAGCCTAGGGTCCACTAAGAGCGCCTAACAAAACCGCTGCTCATGCGTTGAGAGGCCATGAGCAAGCCCCTTGTATCCGATGATCTGTGGGAGGCCATTGC
>NZ_JAFNAW010000006.1 GCF_017356265.1 Paracoccus fontiphilus
AGGGCGGACTGCGCCGCCGTGCCGCCTTCGCGCAACTGCCGCACGCGCTGCAGGGTGGTCTGCGCCTGCGTCAGCGCGGCTTCGGCGCTGTCGATGGTGCTTTGCGCCTGGCCGATGCCCGCCTCGGCCCGCAGGTATTCCGCCCGCGCCTGTTCAAGCTGCGCCGACAGCGTGTCGGTGGACAGCCGGGCCAGCACCTGCCCCTTGGCGACAGTGTCGCCCGCCTCGGCCAGGATCTCGGTGATCTCGTAGCCCGAGACCTGCGGAAAGACCTGCACCTCCTGCCGGGCGACGATGGTGCCGGACACGGGGATGCGGGCCTGGACCTCGGACCGGGTGGCGGATTCGACGGTGACAGAGGGCAGGCTGCGGACCGGCGCCTCGGATGCGGTGGCGGATTCGTCGGCCGACACGGCCAGCGGCAGGGCAAGGACGAGAAGAAGAACGGAAAGGAAGCGCATGGGACAGCCTGCCATGATGACCTGTCCGGCAACATAGGTGCTGAAGCCATGGGCAACAACGCGCGCGTGACGTCGTGCCTAGAAGTTGACCGCGACGCCCGGCAGGTTCAGTTCTGCAACCAGGTCGCGCAGTTCCTGCCGCGCGGCGATGTTGGACATGGACAACTGTTCGGTGCCGATGTCCTTCAGGTCCAGCAGGGTCAGGCCGCGCGGGAACAGTTCGCGGAAGATGACGCGTTCGGAAAAGCCCGGCGCGACGCGAAAGCCGATGCGTTTCGACAGCGTCTCCAGCGCGCCGCCGACCTTGCGCTTGTTGTGCATCGCCTGGGTGCCCAGGCGGTTGCGCAGCACCAGCCAGTCGATCGGCCCCGCCCCCGCCTGCGCCCGCATCTGCCGCGCGGACCAGACCATCTCGGCATAGATGGACGGTCCCAGGATCTTGCCCTCGGGCGACAGGCGGGCCAGCAGGTCGAAATCCACGAAGCTGTCGTTCATCGGCGTGACCAGCGTGTCGGCCAGCGTGTGCGCCATCTGGCTGAGCTTCGTATGCGATCCGGGGCAGTCCAGCAGGATGAAGTCGCAGGTTCTTTCCAGCTGGGTCAGGGCCGGGGTCAGCGGGTCGCCGCCGTCGCCCATGGCGCCGATCACGGGCATGGGCAGGTCCAGCCCCTCGCGCCGGGCAAAGGCCTCGCGGTTTTCCAGGTAGCGGCCGAAGCTGCGCTGCCGCACGTCCAGATCCAGCCCGCCGACGCGGTGGCCCATGCGGACCAGGGCGGTCGCCACATGCATCGAGGTGGTGGACTTGCCGCTGCCACCCTTTTCGTTGCCCACAACGATGATATGCGCCACGAAGCCGCCCCTTGCCGGTCCTTGTCCGCGCGAACGCTACTGAGGTCGCGGCGCGAAGGAAAGCGCCTGCACAAGGACGGGGCGCCGTTGATGCGCCAAAGCCGCGCCCCTTGGACAAGGGATTTAATCACGACTGTGCAGCTAGATTTTTCTTGCGCGGAAAGCCCGGCTCTGCGCTAATGCCCTTCAGCCGACCAGGGAGGACGCAGACATGACACCGAACTTCATCACCGGCCTTGTGCTGTCCACGCCCGCCGCCAGCATCGGCCCGGCCGCCCTTTGGATGGACGACCTGCCCGTCCACCAGCCCGCCTATGCCACCATCACCATCGGCGCGCGCCAGCAGGCACAGGGGCCGGTTGTCCAGCACCTGCGCGACGGCCGCGTCAGCATCGAGGCGGGCGGTCGCATCCTGACCGGCCACCGGGTGACGCCAAGGCCCGCCGCCCGCAGCCTTTGGGCACGGATCAGCGGGCGGCCGGCCTAGCGCGCGGGCTCGTCCGACTTCAGCAGCAGCGCCAGGGCGCCAAGCGTGGCAAGGATGCCCGGCAGCAGGACCGGGCCGGGCATTCCCCGGCCCAGCGCGGCTTCCAGCGCGATCACCCAGAGCGGGGTCAGGTAGGTATAGGCCATGACCTTGGCCGAGGGCAGGCGCAGTGCGGCATATTGCACCAGCATGGTGGTGAAGGCGCTGGCGAAGATCGCGACATAGAAGATCGTGATCCAGACGATGGCGGGCAGCGTCCCCCATGCGGTTGCCGTCAGCGCGCCCCAGCCCCAGGCCGCTGTCAGCATCCCGCCCGCAACCAGCGTCCCCAGGCTGGAGATCAGCGGCCCCTCGCCCCGGTTCAGCCTGCGGACCAGCGGCGTGTAAAGCGCGTGCAGCGCGCAGCCGACGAAATAGATCGCCTCGCCCCGCCCGATCTCCATCCCCGCCAGGGCGCCGAGATCGCCGCGAAAGATCACCCACAGCGCCCCGGCCCCGCCAAGCGCCAGCGCCGCCGCCAGATGGCCCGTCATGCGCTGGCGCAGAAGCAGCCAGCCGAACCCCGCCGCCATGATTGGCGTCAAGGTGAAGACCGCGCTGGCGGCAACGGCCGGGGCGGTCTTCAGCCCTTCGAACATCAGCACGAAATATCCGGCAAAGGCCGCGCCCAGCAGAAGGTATCGCCAAGGCGCCTGCAACAGCGCCCGCGGCCTGCCGCGCGACGGCGCCAGAAGCGCGATCCCCGCCAGCACGCCCGCCGCGATGACAAAGCGGGCAACCGTGATCGCGGCCGGGTCGATCAGGTTCGCGGCCCGCACGCCCAGCGAAAACGATCCCGCGACCAGGGCCGAGAACAGCCCCATCGCCGCATGGCCGCGCAGCGCCTCGGTTCGGTTCACTGCAAGCCCGGCACCTGGCGGCCCAGCATGTAGAATTCGTCGTTGGCCCGGAAGTCCCCGGCATTCGCCATGCGGTTCGACATGCCGAAAAAGGCTGCGATCGCGCCGATGTCCCAGATCTCGTTGATGTTGAAGCCCGCGTCGCGCAGGGCCTGGTGGTCGGCATCGCCGATCCGATGGGCCTCCAGCGTGACCTTTTCCGCATAGGCCAGCATGGCGCGCTGCCTGTCCGTCAGGTCGGCCTTGCGCCAGTTGACCGCCACCTGGTCCGCGATCAGCGCGTTCTTGGCCCGGATGCGCAGGATGGCGCCATGGGCCACCACGCAATACTGGCAGTTGTTGAGCCCGCTGACCGCGACCACGATCATCTCGCGCTCGGCCTTGGACAGGCCCTCGTCCTTGTCCATCAGCGCCTGATGATAGGCGAAGAAGGCACGGAATTCGTCGGGGCGGTGGGCCAGGGCCAGGAACACGTTCGGCACGAAGCCGGATTTCTCGGCCACCTTGGCGATGGCGTCCTGCATGTCCTGCGGCAGGGTTTCAAGATCGGGCACCGCGAAGCGGCTGATGGGATGGGTCATGACGGGTCCTCCTGCGGCGCAGATTGGCCGACCGTGTGCACGGAGTGAAGGGGGTCATTCGCCCCGCAGCGCGGCCACGACGGCCTGCACCTTGGGCGTGCGGTGCAGATCGACATGCGTGACCAGCCACAGCCGCGATTCCCATTCGGGCAGGGCCATCACCTCGACCAAGCCTTCGGCGCGGGATGGCGACAGGGGGCCGATGGCGAGGCCCGCGCGGATGACGGCCTCGCGCGCGGCTTCGTCATTGGCGGTCAGGACGATCTGCGTCGGATCGACCCGTTCGCGCATCCAGACCATCAGCGGCGCGTTGCGGGCCTGCGGCCCCAGCAGCGCCAGCCTGTGCCCGTCAATGCCCGATACCGGCCCATGGGCGGCGATATAGGCGGGCGAGGCATAGATCGGATGGCGCACCGTGCCCATGGGCCGGACGACATAGTCGGGCTCGGTCGGCTGGCTGCCCGCGCGGATCGCCACATGCGCCTCGCCCGCGTCCAGGCGGAACAGGCGCACGTCGGTGACATAGTTCAGCCGCAATCCCGGATGCTGGCGCATCAGCCGGACCAGCCGGGGCATGACCACGTCCGAGAGTTCCGGCAGCGAGGTCACGACCAGCTCCCCCTCGATCCGGTCGCTGCCGCCCACGATCTGCGCGGCCAGTTGGGCGAAGCGTTCGTCGGCATCACCCGCGACCTTCAGCATGGCCTGCCCGGCCTCGGTCAGGGCATAGCCGCGGGGATGGCGCTGGAACAGCTTGACGCCAAGCTGCCCTTCCAGCCCGTCGATGCGGCGGATGACGGTGGCGTGGTGGACGCCCAGCGTCTCGGCCGCCGCGCTGACGGTGCCGGATCGCGCCACGGCAAGCGCGATGCGAAGGTCGTCCCAACTCTCGATGCTCATGTGCATCTCCGCACAGATGATGCGCGCTTATCGCCATTATGTTCGGCGAGGCATAGGCCTAAATCATGCGCAACGCCCCATTCCGAACGGACTTCGACCATGAACATCCTGCATATCGACAGCGCGATCACCGGCGACGCCTCGGTGTCGCGCAAGCTGACCGCCGACATCGTGGCCAAGCTGACCGCCACCAACCCCGACGCCACCGTCACCTATCGCGACCTGAACGAGGGGGTGCCCGCCATCGACACCGACTGGTTCGCCGCCGTCCGCATGGCACCCGCGAACCCGACGCCGGAACAGCAGGCCATCGTCGCCACCTCGGACGCCTACCTGGCCGAGGTTCAGGCAGCGGATGTGCTGGTGATCGGCCTGCCCATCTACAACTTCACGCTGACCGCGCAGTTGAAGAACTGGCTGGACCAGATCGCCCGCGCGGGCAAAAGCTTCCGCTATACCGCCGAAGGCCCCGAGGGCCTGCTGAAGGGCAAGCGCGCCATCATCGGCTATGCCGCCGCGGGCACGCCCTTCGGATCGGATATCGATTTCGCGTCAAGCTATCTGCGCCACATGCTGGGCTTCATCGGCATCACCGATGTCGAGTTCGTGGCCGCCGACCGCCTGGCCATGGACCGCGAGGCGGGCCTTGCCCGCGCCCAGGAGGCGCTGGAAAAGCTGGCCGCCTGATCCCGTTATTGTAATGAGTGTGACGGCCCGCGTTGACTCGCGGGCCGTTTTTTCGTATCAGCCCCCGGATTCCCGGAAGGATTGGCCTTCCGGTCCCCGTCCATTGCGGGGATCGCCCCCCGTCAGCGCGTCGCGCCCACGGGGGCCGCACTGTTTTGGACCCAAGGAGGCCCGGCGATGTTCGAGAACCTTTCCGACCGTTTGGGCGGCGTCTTCGACCGGCTGACCAAGCAGGGCGCCCTGACCGAGGACGACGTCACCGCCGCCATGCGCGAGGTCCGCGTGGCGCTGCTGGAAGCCGACGTCTCGCTGCCGGTGGCGCGCAACTTCGTCAAGGCGGTCACGTCCAAGGCCACCGGATCGGCCGTCACCAAGTCGATCACCCCCGGCCAGCAGGTCGTCAAGATCGTCCATGACGAGCTGATCAAGGTCCTGCAGGGCGAGGATGCGCCCGACGCCCTGCGCATCGACAATCCGCCCGCGCCGATCCTGATGGTCGGCCTCCAGGGCTCGGGGAAAACCACCACCACGGCCAAGCTGGCCCTGCGCCTGAAGGACCGCGAGAAGAAGCGCGTGCTAATGGCCTCGCTCGACACCAACCGCCCGGCGGCGATGGAGCAGTTGGCGATCTTGGGCAGCCAGATCGGCGTCGATACCCTGCCCATCGTTCCGGGCCAGTCCGCCACGCAGATCGCCAGCCGCGCCAAGCAGCAGGCATCGCTTGGCGGCTATGACGTGGTGATGCTGGATACCGCCGGCCGGCTGCACATCGACCAGCAGTTGATGGACGAGGTCCAGGCCGTCCGCGACATCGCCCAGCCGCGCGAGACGCTGCTGGTGGTCGACGGCCTGACCGGCCAGGACGCGGTGAACGTCGCGACCGAGTTCGACGCCAAGGTCGGCGTCTCGGGCGTGGTGCTGACGCGGATGGATGGCGACGGGCGCGGCGGTGCCGCGCTGTCGATGCGCGCGATCACCGGGAAGCCGATCCGCTTCGTGGGTCTTGGCGAAAAGATGGACGCGCTGGAAACCTTTGACGCGCAGCGTGTCGCGGGCCGCATCCTGGGCATGGGCGACATCGTGGCCCTGGTCGAGAAGGCCCAGCAGGTGCTGGAGGTCGAGCAGGCCGAGCGCATGATGAAGCGCTTCCAGAAGGGTCTGTTCAACATGAACGACCTCAAGGGCCAGCTTGAGCAGATGCAGAAGATGGGCGGGATGCAGTCCATCATGGGCATGATGCCCGGCATGCAGAAAATGGCCAAGCAGGCCGAAGCCGCAGGCATGGACGACAAGGCGATCAGCCGCCAGATCGCGCTGATCAATTCCATGACGAAAAAGGAACGCGCCAACCCCGACATGCTGCAGGCCAGCCGCAAGAAGCGGATCGCGGCGGGCGCGGGCATGGACGTGTCGGAACTGAACAAGCTTCTGAAGATGCAGAAGCAGATGGCCGACACGATGAAGAAGCTGGGCAAGATGGGCAAGGGCGGGATGCTGAAGCAGGCCATGCGCGCCATGACCGGCAAGGGCGGCGGGCTGCCCGACCTAGAGAATTTCGATCCCGCCAAGATGGCCGAGGCGCAGAAGATGCTGTCCGATCCCAAGGGCCTCGGCGGCCAGTTGGGCAAGGCCGGGCTGCCGGGCGGCTTGTCGGGGCTGTTCGGGAAGAAATGATGGACACCGCACCCGATCCCACCGCCCGCGCCGCGGCCCTGCTGCGCGACCACCGCGCCAGCATCGACCGGCTGGACGCGATCCTGGTCTATACGCTGGCCGAACGCTTCAAGCACACCCAAGCCGTCGGCCGCCTCAAGGCCGAACACGATCTTCCGCCGTCCGATCCCGCCCGCGAAGCGCAGCAGATCGAACGGCTGGAACGCCTCGCGCGCGAGGCCGACCTGGACCCGGAATTCGCGCGCAAATTCCTGAACTTCGTGATCGCCGAAGTGATCCGGCATCACGAAACCTTTCAATCCTAGGGGCGCAGCCCCTCCACGCCATTACAAGGAGAATACCAATGGCAACGAAAATCCGTCTGGCCCGTGGCGGCAGCAAGAAGCGCCCGCATTACGCCATCGTCGTGTCCGATTCGCGGATGCCGCGCGACGGCCGCTTCCTGGAAAAGCTGGGCACCTACAACCCGCTGCTGGCCAAGGACAGCGAAGACCGCATCAAGCTGGATCTGGACCGCGCCAAGCATTGGCTGGACCAGGGCGCGCAGCCGACCGACCGCGTGGCCCGCTTCCTGGAAGCCGCAGGGGTCCGCGAAAAGGCCACCCGCGCCAACATGAAGAAGGCCGAGCCGGGCAAGAAAGCCACGGCCCGCGCCGCCGAAAAGGCCGCAAAAGCCGCTGCCCCGGCCGACGCGGAATAATCAAGACGGGCGGGGGCAACCCCGCCCTTTTCGTCCCAAGGGGGCCGCATGTCACAAGACCGCATCTGCGTGGGCGCGATCGCCGGGGCCTTCGGGGTTGGGGGCGAGGTGCGGCTGAAAAGCTTCTGCACCGAGCCTGCGGACATCGCCAGATACACTCCCCTGACCACCGAGGACGGCAAGCGCAGCTTTTCCGTCAAGCTGACCCGCCCCGTCACCGGCGGCCTTGGCGCGCGCCTGTCGGGCGTCGCCACCCGCGAGGACGCGGAAGCCCTCAAGGGCGTCACCCTCTGGGCGCCGCGATCCGCCCTGCCCTCGCTTCCCGATGATGAATTCTACCACGCCGACCTGATCGGGCTGGAGGTCGTCGATACCGGCGGCGCCGTCCTCGGCCGGGTCCGCGCGATTTTCGACCATGGCGCGGGCGACATCCTCGAGGTCGTGGGCGGCAAGGACGTCCTGCTTCTGCCCTTCACCCGCGAAGCGGTCCCGACTGTCGATCTGACGGCGAAGCGCATCGTTGCCGATCCCCCCGCCACCGATGAGTGACCAGCCCAAGTCCCATGGCCGCCTGTCCATCACCGCCAGCCTGCGGCCGCGCGAGTTGATGGCCGAACCGCAGGTGCAGGGCGCCTGGACCGCCAGCATCGTTACCCTGTTCCCCGAAGCCTTTCCCGGCATCCTGGGCCTGTCCCTGACCGGCAAGGCGCTTGCTCAGGGTCTGTGGAACCTGCGCACCATTCCCCTGCGCGACTTCGGCATCGGCAGACACCGCAATGTCGATGACACGCCTGCGGGCGGCGGCGCGGGCATGGTGATCCGCGCCGACGTGATGGACGCAGCATTGCGCGAGGCCCGCCAGGGCCCGCCCCGCCCGGTGATCTACATGTCCCCGCGCGGGGCGCCGCTGACGCAGTCCCGCGCCCGCGATCTGGCGCAGGGCAACGGCGTCACCCTGATCTGCGGCCGATTCGAAGGCGTGGACCAGCGCGTCCTGGATGCCCACGCCGTTGAGGAGATCAGCATCGGCGACTATGTCCTGACGGGCGGAGAGATCGCCGCTCAGGTCTTGATCGACGCGACGGTTCGCCTTATACCGCGCGTGCTGGGGAATCACGACTCTCTGGCCGAGGAATCCTTTTCCATCGGCAACAGGGGGCTGCTGGAGGCCCCCCAGTTCACAAAGCCCGCCCAATGGGAAGGCCGCGAGATACCCGAGGTTCTGCTGTCGGGCAATCACGCGGCCATTCATCGTTGGAGGGCCGGTGAGGCCGAAAGGCTGACAAAGCAACGCCGCCCCGACCTGTGGCGGGCATACCAGGACGGTATGGACCCGGCAAAGGACCGACAGCTCTCGGGCGCATCAGACCAATCGGGGAACCGCCCCGAGCATGACAAGGAACCCAGGCGATGAACCTGATCGCAGAACTCGAAGCCGAGCAGATCGCTGCCCTCGGCAAGACCATCCCGGACTTCAAGTCGGGCGACACCGTGCGCGTCGGCTACAAGGTGACCGAGGGCACCCGCACCCGCGTGCAGATGTATGAAGGCGTCTGCATTTCCCGCCGGGGCGGCGCGACCCTGGCCGCCAGCTTCACCGTGCGCAAGATCAGCTTCGGCGAAGGCGTGGAACGCGTGTTCCCGCTCTATTCGACCAACATCGACTCGATCGAGGTCGTGCGCCGCGGCAAGGTCCGCCGCGCCAAGCTGTATTACCTGCGCGACCGTCGCGGCAAGTCGGCCCGGATCGTCGAGAAAACCAACTACCGTCCGCTGTCCGACGCGAAAGCCTGAGGGTTCATCCGATGAAAAAAGACATCCACCCCGATTACCACACCATCGAGATCAAGATGACCGATGGCACCACCTACCAGACCCGCTCGACCTGGGGTTCGGAAGGTCAGACCATGACGCTGGACATCGACCCCACGGTGCATCCTGCCTGGACCGGCGGTTCGGCCAAGCTGATGGACACCGGCGGCCGCGTGTCGAAGTTCAAGTCGAAATACGCCGGCCTGGGCTTCTGATCGCTCCTCCCGGAATTACGGAACGCCGCCCCACCCGGGCGGCGTTTTCCATTCATGCCTCCCGCCGCTTCTTCGTTGCGGAAATACCCCGCCGGGGGTCCGGGGGACGCGCAGTCCCCCGGTCGCCGCGGGACGCACTCATGCTGCCTCGACGCTTGGCTCCACCAGCGCCACGATGTCCATCATGATCGCGTTCAGCTGGAAATCCTTGGGCGTATAGACGCGCGCCACGCCCATCGCCTGCAGCCGGGCCGCGTCGTCGTCAGGGATGATGCCGCCGACGATCACCGGCACATGGTCCAGCCCCGCCGCGCGGATACGATCCATCAGATCGGCGATCAGCGGCAGATGGCTGCCCGAGAGGATCGACAGCCCGACGACATGGGCGTCCTCCTCCTGCGCGCGGGCCACGATCTGCTCGGGCGTCAGGCGGATGCCTTCATAGGTGATGTCCATCCCGCAGTCCCGCGCGCGGAAGGCGATCTGCTCTGCCCCGTTGGAATGGCCGTCGAGGCCCGGCTTGCCGACCACGAACTTCAACCGGCGCCCGAGGCGCGCACTGACGGCATCGACGGCCTCGCGGATCTCCTCCAGCCCCTCGGTCCGGTTCGACGGGCTGGCGGATACCCCGGTCGGCCCGCGATATTCGCCATGGACCTGCCGCATGATGCCCGCCCATTCGCCGGTCGTTGCCCCCGCCTTGGCCGCCGCGATGGACCAGGGCATCACGTTCTCACCCCGCCCTGCCGCATCCCGCAGCGCGCCAAGCGCAAGCTGCACCGCGCCCTCGTCCCGCGCCGCGCGCCAGGCTTGCAGCCGGGCGATCTGATCCTGCTCCACCGCCGGATCGACCACCATGATCCCGCCGTCGCCCGCCGTCAGCGGCGACGGTTCGCCCCCCTGCCAGCGGTTCACGCCGACCACGACGGTTTCGTGCGTCTCGATCCGTCCCAGCCGTTCCGCGTTGGACTCGACCAGCCGCGCCTTCATGGTGTCGATCGCGGCGATCGCCCCGCCCATCTGGTCCAGCAGGCGCAACTCGTCGCGGGCGCCCTGCTTCAATTCCTCGACCTTCGCTGCAATCACCGGGTTGCCGTCGAACAGGTCGCCATATTCCAGCAGGTCGGTTTCGTAGGCCAGGATCTGCTGCATCCGCAGCGACCATTGCTGGTCCCAGGGACGCGGCAGGCCAAGCGCCTCGTTCCAGGCCGGAAGCTGCACCGCCCGCGCCCGCGCGTTCTTCGACAGCGTGACGGCCAGCATCTCCAGCAGGATGCGATACACGTTGTTTTCAGGCTGCTGTTCCGTCAGCCCCAGGCTGTTGACCTGCACGCCATAGCGGAACCGGCGATAGCGTTCGTCCGTGATCCCATAGCGATCCCGCGTGATCTCGTCCCACAACTCGGTGAAGGCGCGCATCTTGCACATCTCGGTCACGAAGCGGATGCCCGCGTTCACGAAGAAGCTGATGCGGCCCACCATCTCGGGGAAACCCTCGGGCGGAACCTTGCCCTTCAGGTCGTCCAACACGGCAATGGCGGTGGCCAGCGCATAGGCCAGTTCCTGCTGCGGCGTCGCGCCCGCCTCTTGCAGGTGATAGGAACAGACGTTCATCGGGTTCCACTTGGGCAGGTGTTCCCGCGTATAGGCCGCCACGTCCGTGATCATCGCGAGCGACGGCTTCGGCGGGCAGATATAGGTGCCGCGCGACAGGTACTCCTTGATCAGGTCGTTCTGGACCGTCCCTTGCAGTGCCTTGATGTCCGCGCCCTGCTCCTCGGCCACGGCGATATACAGCGACAGCAGCCAGGGCGCCGTCGCGTTGATCGTCATCGAGGTGTTCATCTGTTCCAGCGGAATCTGGTCGAACAACGCCCGCATGTCGCCCAGGTGGCAGATCGGCACGCCGACCTTGCCGACCTCGCCCCGCGCCAGCACGTGATCACTGTCGTATCCGGTCTGCGTGGGCAGGTCGAAGGCCACCGACAGGCCGGTCTGCCCCTTGGCCAAGTTGCCGCGATACAGCGCATTGGATTTGGCGGCGGTGGAATGACCCGCGTAGGTGCGGAACAGCCAGGGTTTGTCCTTCTCGGCCATGCGGCACCTCGCAACAATGTTCCAACACGGGAATCGTTATCGAAACAAACAAACCACGTCAATTCGCCGCGTCGCGGCGCACGGCTTCGACTTTCGGACATTTTATTGCTGTAAAGCATCCACAACAGTTGCATTGTTGCGCATCTCTTCATACCAATGATGTCGAGGCAAGCGGCGATTCTGCGCCGCAGCAGATGTGCAGGAGAAGCTGATGGCCCTCGACTCCCCCACTCCGATCGCTCCTTACGATGCGCCCGTGAAGGATCTGTATGACGTGGGCGAGATGCCGCCCCTGGGTCACGTTCCACCCAGGATGCACGCCTGGTCGATCCGCCGCGAGCGCCAGGGCGAGCCCGACAAGGCCATGCAGCTCGAGGTCGTGGACACCCCGGCCATCGACAGCAACGAGGTGCTGGTCCTGGTGATGGCGGCGGGCGTCAACTACAACGGCATCTGGGCGGGCCTTGGCGTGCCGATCAGCATGTTCGACGTGCACAAGCAGCCCTATCACATCGCCGGGTCCGACGCCTCGGGGATCGTCTGGGCCGTGGGCGACAAGGTCCGCCGCTGGAAGGTGGGGGACGAGGTCGTCATCCACTGCAACCAGGACGACGGCGACGACGAGGAATGCAACGGTGGCGACCCGATGTTTTCGCCGACCCAGCGCATCTGGGGCTACGAGACGCCGGACGGCAGTTTCGCCCAGTTCACGCGCGTCCAGTCCCAGCAGCTGATGCCCCGGCCGCGCCACCTGACATGGGAGGAATCGGCCTGCTACACGCTGACGCTTGCCACCGCGTATCGGATGCTGTTCGGGCACGAGCCGCATGAATTGAAGCCCGGCATGAACGTGCTGGTCTGGGGCGCCTCGGGCGGGCTGGGTTCCTATGCGATCCAGTTGATCAACGCGGCGGGTGGCAACGCCATCGGCGTCATCAGCGAGGAAGACAAGCGCGACTTCGTCCTGGGCCTGGGCGCCAAGGGCGTCATCAACCGCAAGGAATTCAACTGCTGGGGGCAACTGCCCACCGTGAACACGCCTGAATACAAGGACTGGTTCAACGAGGTCCGCAAGTTCGGCAAGGCCATCTGGGACATCACCGGCAAGGGCAACAACGTCGATATCGTCTTCGAGCATCCGGGTGAGGCAACCTTCCCCGTTAGCACCTTCGTCTGCAAGAAGGGCGGCATGGTGGTGATCTGCGCGGGCACGACCGGCTTCAACTGCACCTTCGACGTGCGCTACCTGTGGATGCACCAGAAGCGCATCCAGGGCAGCCACTTCGCGCATCTGAAGCAGGCCTCGGCGGCCAACAAGCTGATGCTGGAACGCCGCCTCGACCCCTGCATGTCCGAGGTCTTTCCCTGGGCCGAAATCCCGGCGGCGCATGTGAAGATGATGAGGAACCAGCACAAGCCCGGCAACATGGCGGTGCTGGTCCAGGCGCCCACGACGGGCCTGCGCACCTTCGAGGACGCGCTGGAAGCGCGCCGGTCGTAAGCCGCAGCAAGTCATTCGGCAGGTTGCCCCCTGGTGCCCTGCCGGGCGGCGGATGGCCCTCAGGCTTCGACCTCTCGCAAGGCGGCGCTGCGGCATTTCCATTCGCGCACGGCTTCCCGTGGATGACTGTCCAGCCACATTGCCAGTTGCTGCTGGCCATGGATCATGCAGGCCATCAGGCTTTCCTCGACAAAGATCAGGCTTCGCTGCTGGCAATGTTCGGGTTCGGTCAAAAGGCAACTGACAAACAGCAATTCGATCATGGGCTCACGCTCCGTTCTGCCGGTCTCACTCGGGATCTAAGACTAAGGTATGATTCGCAGAGAAGCGTGATCATGGCGTGAAACGACGAACCGAATGCCGTGGCTGCCCAGAGGGCGGCACGGGATCGGGATCGATGGTGCGCGGCTGGGCAGCGACAGGACGAGGCCCGGTTCAGATGTCGGTCTCCGCGGCCTCGGGGCGGCGGCACTTCCATTCCCGGACCTGATCGTCGGGATGGGCCGCGACCCACCGGGCCAGTTCGTTCTGACCCTCCAACATGCACGTGAACAGGCCGTTTCGCTGCTCGAACAGCAGGCTGTGTTCGGTGCAATGCTGGGGGTCGCTGATCAGGCAGGTGACGAAGAACAGTTCGATCATCGCGCGTTCCTTTCGACGATCCCTCATACACGCGCCAGCGGCGAAAAAGTTGCATGGGCTTTCGTCACGGCCCGCGCTAGACGGGTCGCATGAACACCCCCGCCCCTACTCTGTCCCCCGACCAGGCCGATGCCTGGGATGCCCTGGCCGAAGCCTTCGGCGCGGCCGGCATCGACCTGATCGCCGAGGAAGTGCAGCCCCCGCAGCCCGGCAAGGGCCGGGTCATGGCGGTGATCGGCAAGGCGGGCTCGGGCAAGACGCTGCTTTTGTCGCAGATCACCAAGGCCCTGCGCGGCGCGGGGGTCGAGGTCGTCAGCGGCGACTACGAGGGGCGGCGCCGCAAGGACCGGCGCAGCGTGGCGATCCTGGCACCGACCAACAAGGCGGCCTTCGTGCTGCGGATGCGCGGCGTGCCGGCGACGACGATCCACCGCATTCTTTATACGCCTGTCTACGACCCGGAATACGAAAAGCTGGCGGAATGGCTGACCGGCACCGGCGACCGACCCGCGGTCGAGGGCATGACGGATGCCGCGCTGGACCGGGCCAAGGTCTTCTTCGACCAGCACGCCTCGATCCCCGGCGCCCTGGCCGCGGCGGGCCTGCGCGGGTCGGACTTCATCCGCGGCTGGAAACGGCGCGAGGACGCGCTGGATGTCGGCCTTGTCGACGAGGCCTCGATGCTGGACGAGAAGCAGCTCGAGGACTTGCGCGAGATCTTCCCGGTCCTGGTGCTGTTCGGCGACCCGGCGCAGCTTGCCCCCGTGGGCCAGTCGGGCGAGATGGTCTTCGACAAGCTGGCAGCCAGCCAGCGGCTGGTCCTGAACCGCATCCACCGGCAGGCCGACGACAGCCCCATCCTGGACCTGGCCCATGCCCTTGCCGATGACGCGCTGACCTTCGATGGCTTCGAAAGCATGGTCCGCGCGGCGGCGCGGCGCGACGATCGCGTGGTCTGGGCGGAACGGGTGGAAAGCGACCTGATGGCCCGCAGCCCGGTCCTGGTCTGGCGCAATGCCACGCGCATTCGCCTGATCCATGCGTTCCGCGCGGCCTATGGCGCGCCGGGCGACGCGCTGCTGCCGGGTGAGCCGCTGATCTGCGACGGGCTGGAATTGCCCCTGAAGCACCGCAAGAAGCGCATCGACCTTGAGGCGCGAGGCCTGATCAAGGGCGCGCAGGTCGTCTATCTGGGTCCGGGCCGCAAGCCCGGCTTTTCGCGGCTGCACGTCATCGGCGCCGAGGAGCCGCGCCTGTCGGCCGCCAGCATCGTCAAGATCGAACTGCCGGACGAGGAAGAGCCCTTCATCCCCTATGCCGCCCGCATGGGCGCGACCTTCCTGCACGGCGCGGCGGTGACGATCCACAAGTCGCAGGGCAGCCAATGGCCCGCCGTGCAGGTCTTCGCCCCTGACATCAGCGCCGCCGCCTGGTCGAGCCGAAACGAGGCCGGCATTCCCTTGTGGAAGCGCCTGACCTATGTCGCCATCACCCGGGCGCAGGAACGGCTGTTCTGGGTGACGAAGGCGCGCCTGGCCAGGCCCTCGGCGCCGCTGGGGACAGACGATCTGGACACCCCGGTCGCGGACCTGGCCCTGGCGGCCGAGGAGGAATAGCGTCCCGCGACAGCCGGGGGCCAGCCCCCGCTCGGGCCTGCCGGCCCCTTCTCCGCTGAAAAAAGGTCCAGCGGACCTTTCTCCGGGCGCTTCGAAGCCCCGGGATACCGGGGCCAAGATGAAAGGCCCCTCAGCGCGCGGCCTTGCGGTGGTCCAGGCGTTCGATGGACAGGCGCAGCGCCTCGATCAAGGCTTCCTTGGGGATGCCGGTTTCGCGGGACAGGCGCATGATGCCGAAATGGACGCGGGCCAGTTCCTGGTAATAGCGCGCAAAGGTATAGTTGATCGAGGCCCCCACCACGGCACCGAAAATCGGGGCGGCCTGCGCGGCCAGCTTCTGGCCCATCGACACCGACAGGCGCGGCGCCACGCGGCTGATCAGCCCCTGCACCGTCTGCCCCGTCACCGACAGCCGCGCCGCCAGCAGGCCCATGTCGGTCGTGTCATCCTCGGCCATGGGGCCTGCGGCGGCGAAGATGCGCAGGCATTCCATGCGCACCTCCTCGCTGGCGGGGTCGAGGCCGTGTTCGGCGGCGATGTCCAGCATCGCGCGCAGCAGCAGGGTGATCGTCACCGGCAGTTCGATCATCGCGCCCGCGAAGCCGCCCATGCCCCCCGCCGCGCCGCTGACGGTCGAGGCCATGCGGTTGAACCAGTCCCCCCGGTCGCGCACCATCCGCCGGGAGTTGCTGGCGGCGGCGAAGGCCCGGTTCAGCGCCGCGCGCGTGATGTGGTCCATCCGGTTGCGCACGAAGCCCGGCAACTTCTCGATCAGCCCTTCGGCGCTGTTGCCGACGACCGACATGACCTCCATCCCCAACCCGCCCGCATCCAGGTAACGCCGCGCCAGACGGTCGATCTGGGCGTGGACGGACGGGTCATTGATCGGCGGAAGCACCAGCTGCTGATTGGTCGCCATCTGTATCCTCTTGCGAAACCTGCGCGTCGGGCGGAACAACGGTGACACAGGCCGAGCCGATCTTCGGGCTGCGCGTATATTGCGCCAGCATCTCCGTCACGCCCGGCGAGGTCTCACGCATGACCGGCCCCGACACCCCAACCCAGGCGTCGGGCCAGAGTTCCAGTCCCAGCACCCGGTCCGGGTTCGTGGGCGGCGGCATGACCACGTCGTCAAGCCGCTGAAAGCCGAAGCGGCTGTAATAGGGGGCGTCCCCCACCAGCAGGACCCGGCTCCAGCCCAGCTTGCGTGCCCGGTTCAGGCTGTCGCGCATCAACATGCCGCCCAGGCCTTCGCCCTGCGCGGTCGGATGCACGGCGATCGGTCCCAGCAGCAGCACCGGCCTGCGCGCCACCCGCACCGGCCAGAAGCGGATGGCGGCCAGCAGGACGTCGTCGGCGCGCAGCACCAGGCACAGGTCGGCGACCCGGGGCACACCGTCGCGCAGGCGGTACGAGGACAGCGCTGTCCGGCCCGGCGCGAAGCACAGGTCATAGAGAGCCTCGACCTCGGGTTCGTCGGCGGCTGTCTCGGGGCAGATTTCGTACATCGCGCCTCCTGTCGGTCCTGGCGGCCCCTTAGCACGGGCCTGCCGGTGATGAAACACGCGGGGCGGCATTGCGGGTCCACGCGGTCGGTGGCAGGTTGGCCCGGCACATGACAAGGAGGCCCGCGATGTTCTACCGCCCCGAAAACGGCCACGGGCTGCCACACAACCCCTTCAACGCCATCGTCGCGCCCCGGCCCATCGGCTGGATCTCGACCCGCGGGTCTGCTGGCGACAACCTGGCGCCCTATTCGTTCTTCAACGCGGTGGCCTATGTTCCGCCGCAGGTGATGTTCGCGTCCACCAGCGCCAAGCCGGACCGCAAGGGCACCAAGGACAGCGTGGCGCAGATCATCGAATCCGGCGTGTTCTGCGTGAACATCGCGACCGGCGACCTGCGCGACCAGGTGAACGCCTCGTCTGCCCCCATGCCCGCCGGCACCAGCGAGTTCGAGGCCGCCGGGATCGCCGCCGCGGAATGCGACACCATCGCCTGCCCGCGCGTGGCAGGCGCCGCCGCGGCGCTGGAATGCCGGATGACCCGCATCGTCCCCTTGGCAGGCGAGGCGAACTTCGTCGTCTTCGGCGTGGTCACGGGCGTCCATATCCGCGACGATTGCGTGGTCGAGGGCCGCTTCGACCCCCGCGCGGCGGGCGGCTGGATTGCGCGGCTGGGCTATCGCGATTATGCCGCGGTGCAGGACCTGTTCGAAATGGAACGCCCCGCATGAGCCTGAACGTCAAGGATTACATCCGCACCATCGCCGACTTTCCCCATGAGGGGATCCTGTTCCGCGACGTGACCACGCTGTTCGCGGATGCGCGGGGCTTTCGCATCGCCATCGACCAGTTGCTGGCCCCCTATGCGGGCGCGCGGATCGACAAGGTCGTGGGGCTGGAGGCGCGCGGCTTCATCCTGGGCGGCGCGGTGGCGCATCAGCTGTCCACCGGCTTCGTGCCGATCCGCAAGAAGGGCAAGCTGCCGGGCGCGGTGATCTCCCAGGCCTACCAGCTGGAATATGGCGAGGCCGTGGTCGAAGTCCATGACGACGCCTTGAAGCCGGGCGAACGGGTTCTGATCGTGGACGATCTGCTGGCCACCGGCGGCACGGCGGCCGCAGGGATCACGCTGTGCGAAAGGCTGGGTGCGAAGGTCGTCGGCTGCGCCTTCGTGATCGACCTGCCGGATCTGGGCGGGCGGCGGCTGCTGGAAGGCCTGGGGCACGAGGTTCACGCGCTGACTGCCTTTGACGGAGACTGAGGCGCGGGGCGCGTGAAATCACGCGCCCTTTGCCAGGATCACCCCCGGATTCATGATCCCCGCCGGGTCCAGCGCGTCCTTGATCGCGCGCATGGCGGCCAGCCGGGCCGGGTCGCCCCATTCGGCCAGATCCGCCGCCTTCAGCCGCCCCACCCCGTGTTCCGCCGAGAACGACCCGCCGCGCGCCACGACCATCTCGTGCACCGTGCGGGACAGGGCGCGGCGAATGTCGTCATAGGCGTCGCGGGTCTTCCCCTCGGCCGGGAACAGGTTGAAGTGCAGGTTGCCGTCGCCCAGATGGCCGAAGCAGTTGATCCGCAGGTCGGCCATGTCCGTCAGCATGGCCTTGGCATCGCGGATGAAGCGGGCGATTTCCGACAAGGGCAGGCTGATGTCGTGGCTGGCGATGGCGCCAATGTGGCGGTTGGCCTCGGGGATCGTCTCGCGGATGGCCCACAGGCCAGCGGCCTGCTGGCCCGACTGGGCGATCACGCCGTCGCTGACCAGGCCGGCCTCGGCGGCCTCGGTGAACAGGCCCTCCAGCGCCCCGTCGGCCGAGAGGCCTGAGGGCAACCCGACCTCGATCAGGACCAGCCAGTCGGGGCGGTCGGCGAAGGGCTGGCGCAGGTCGGGGAAGGCCGCGTCCAGGAAGCGCAGCCCCTGCCCCGCGATCAGCTCGAACGCGGTCACGCCGCCCGCCATCCGGCCCTGCGCCAGCGACAGCAGGGTCAGCGCGGCCTCGGGCGATTCGACCACCAGCATGGCGACGCCGATTTCGGCGGGCACGGGCGCCAGCACCAGGGATGCGGCGGTGATGATGCCCAGCGTGCCCTCGGCCCCGATCAGCAGGTCGCGGATGTCATAGCCGGTGTTGTCCTTCCGCAGCCGCTTCAGGTCATGCATGATCTGGCCCTGCGGCAGCACGGCCTCGACCCCCAGGCACAGGGCGCGGGCATTGCCATAGCGCAGCACGTTCACCCCGCCCGCATTGGTGCCCAGCACGCCGCCGATCTGCGCCGTTCCGCCGGACGCAAGCGCCAGGGGAAACTGCCGGCCCACGCCGGCGGCGGCATCGCGGACCTGCTGCAGGGTCGCGCCCGCCTCGGCCACGATCACGCCCTCTTCGGGGTAGATGGCGCGGATGGCGTTCATCCGTTCCAGCGACAGCAGAAGCGGCACGGCGCCTTCGGCCATGACCTGGCCGCCCACAAGCCCGGTGCCGCCGCCGCGCGGGACGATGGGCACGCCCGCCTCGACACAGGCACGGACGACGGCCGCGACCTCCTCGACCGTGCGAGGGGCGGCGATCAGACCGGCACGCCCCTTGTAGCGGCCACGCGGTTCATCGAAATAGGCAGGCGCGGCGTCGCGCAGCACGCCGGAGGGCAGCAGGCGCCCCAGCGCGTCGGTGGCGTCGTTCAGCATCGTTCCCCCTTCAGCGGGCATCGCTGCGACCGCGCCGGTCGCTGCGCAGGTTGGCGTAAAGCACATGGTTCCGCCACCGCCCGTCGATCTGCAGATAGCTTTGCGCGACGCCCTCGTACTTGAAGCCCGACTGTTCAAGCACGCCGCGCGAGGCCGCGTTTTCCGGCAGGCAGGCGGCCTCGACCCGGCTCAGGTCCAGGGTGGCGAAGGCATGGTGGACCAGCAGGCCGATCGCCTCGCGCATGTAGCCCTGCCGCGCATATGGCTGGCCGATCCAATAGCCGATGGTGCCCGACTGGGCCGGGCCGCGGCGGATGTTGTCAAGGGTGATCGCGCCCAGCAGCACGCCGTCCCGGCGCACCAGGAACAAGGGCAGCGCGGTGCCGCCCCGGCTGGCGCGGGCCGCCCAGTAGACGCGGTTGACGAAGCTCTTGCGGGTCAGATGGTCGGGCGACCACACGGGTTCCCACGGGCTCAGGAAATCGCGGCTGGCCTGGCGCAGCGCGGACCATGCGTGGAAATCGGCATGAACCGGCAGGCGCAGCACGATCCGTTCGGTTTCCAGCCTTACGGGTCGGCGGCGCAGGAACATCAGGCGGCAAGCCGGTCGGTCAAGGTGCCAAGGTCAGGCGCGGCCTTCACGGGACCATAAAGCGCCAGCGCGGGCCGCGCCTGCGAGATCAGGCCCTCGGCATGGGCGCGCACCTCGGCCACCGACACCGCCGCGATGCGGTCGGCGACCTCGGCCGCGTCGGGCACCCGGCCCCAGATCGCCAGCGTCCGCGCCATGCGTTCCGCCTGCGCAGACGGGCTTTCCAGCGACATCAGCAGGCTTGCACGCAACTGCGCCTTGGCGCGGGCGACCTCGGCCTCGGACATGTCTTCGGCGGCGCGCTTCATCTCGTCGATGGTCAGGGTGGAGAGGTCCGCCAGATCCTCGGCCCCCGTGCCCGCATAGATGGTCAGCATCCCGGTGTCGTCGTGGAAGCCCGACTGCGCGAAGATCGTGTAGCACAGGCCCCGTTCCTCGCGGATCTTCTGGAACAGGCGCGAGGACATGCCCCCGCCAAGCGCCGAGGAAAAGATCTGCGCGGCATAGAAATCCGATGCCAGATAGCCCGGCCCTTCCAGCGCCAGCGCGAAATGGGCCTGTTCCAGCCGCTTGACCTTGCGGGTTTCCAGCCCATGCCAGCGCGCGGCCTCTCGGGGGGCCTGCGTGACGGGCGCGAGATGCCCGAAGGCGCGTTCGGCCAGCCGCACGATACGGTCGTGGTCGACGGCACCCGCCGCCGCCACGATCATCTGTCCGGGGCCGTAGTTTTCCGCGACAAAGCCTGCCAGGTCGGCGCGGCCAAAGCTGCTGACCCGTTCGGCGGGGCCAAGGATGGTGCGGCCCATCGGCTGGTTCGGATAGGCGGCCTCTTGCAGCCAGTCGAAGATGATGTCGTCGGGCGTGTCCATCGACTGCCCGATTTCCTGCAGGATCACGCCGCGCTCGACCTCGATCTCGTGTTCGTCGAAGACCGGGTTCAGCACGATGTCGGACATCACGTCGAAGGCCAGATCGACGTCATCCTCCAGCACGCGGACGTAATAGGCCGTCGCATCGCGCGAGGTATAGGCGTTGATATAGCCGCCCACATCCTCGATCGCCTCGGCGATCTGCAGGGCCGTGCGGGTCGCGGTGCCCTTGAAGGCCATGTGCTCCAGGAAATGCGCGATGCCGTTCTGTTCCGGGCGTTCGTTGCGCCCCCCCGCATTGACCCAGATCCCCAGGGCGGTGGAATGCAGGCCCGGCATCAGGCGCGTGGCGATGCGCAAACCGTTGGGCAGGGTCGTGACGTGCAGGTTGGGGTCTTTGTTCACTGGGTTCTCCGGTCAAGGATCAGCGATTTAAGCGCCTGCACGTCGTTTTCAACCCGCGTCACCCGTTCCGGCAGGTCGAACAGCGTTTGCATATGCGGCGGCAACGGGGGCCGGATGCCGATGGCGGCTTCAACCGCATCGGGAAACTTGGCCGGATGGGCGGTGGCCAGCGTCACCATCGGCACGCCCGGCTCGACATGCCGGCGCGCGACGGCGACGCCCACGGCGCTGTGCGGGCAGAGGATTTCCCCGGTTTCCGCGCGGATGGTGCGGATCATCGCCAGTGTCTCATCCTCGCTGACGCGGCCCGACAGGTATTGCTCGCGCAAGGCATGAAGCGCGCCCTGACTGATGGTGAAGCCGCCCTGTTTCAGTTCGTCCATCAGTTGCGCAATCGCCGCCGTGTCGCCGCCATAGGCCAGATAGAGCGCACGTTCGAAGTTCGAACTGACCTGGATGTCCATGGACGGGCTGATGGACGGCTCGACCGTGCCGACCCGGTATTCGCCGGTGGTCAGCGCGCGGTGCAGGATGTCGTTCTGGTTCGTCGCCACGATCAGGCGGCGGATCGGCAGGCCCATGGCGCGCGCGATGGACCCCGCGAAGATGTCGCCGAAATTGCCGGTGGGAACGGTGAAGTCGGTGTCCCGCATCCCCAGGGACGCGCAGGCGGTGAAGTAATAGACGATCTGCGCCACCACGCGCGCCCAGTTGATGCTGTTGACGCCCGCCAGCCCCACCCCGTCGCGGAAGGCGTGGTCGTTGAACAGATCCTTCAGCCGCGCCTGGCAGTCGTCGAAATGGCCCGTCACGGCCAGCGCATGGACATTCGCCGCCTCGGGCGTGGTCATCTGGCGGCGCTGCACCTCGGACACGCGGCCATGGGGAAACATGATGAACACGTCCACGTTGTCGATGCCCTTGAAGGCCTCGATGGCCGCCGACCCGGTATCGCCCGAGGTCGCGCCGACGATGGTGATCCGCTGGCCGGACCGCTTCAGCGCGATCTCGAACAGCTGCGCGATCAACTGCATCGCGAAGTCCTTGAAGGCCAGCGTGGGCCCGTGGAACAGTTCCAGCAGGTGATGGCCGGGGGCAAGCTGGCGCAGCGGCGCCTTGGCGGTGTGTTCGATCCGGGCATAGGCCCGGTCGATGGCGCCGCGCAACTCGGCATCCGAGAAGCTGTCGCCGGTGAAGGGACGGATGACGCGGAAGGCCACTTCCTCGTAGGGCAGGCCGTCGAGGTCGTTCAAACCGGAAAACGCCGGGATCGTCTCGGGCAGGTACAAGCCGCCGTCGCGGGCCAGGCCCGACAGCATCGCCCCTTCGAAGTTCAGAACCGGGGCCTTTCCCCGCGTCGAGACGTAGCGCATCCGTATTCCCTCAGTATTTCCGCTGCCTGATACGCCAGATCAGGGCAACTGTCATCCCCGCCCAGGTCGCCGCGATCAGGAACCACTGGACGGCATAGGACAGGTGGTTGTTGGGAATTCCCTCGACCGCGACGGGGATCGGCTCGACCCCTTGCGTCTCGCCCTCGACGAAGCTGGCGACGACCAGGATCGGCTGGGTGTCCAGGGCCTTCGCCATGGCGGGCACGTCGCGGGCGAACCAGATGTTCTCGTCCAGGTTCGGCTCGGGCGTGGCGCTGCCCTTCTCGTCGGGCCAGTGCAGGTTGCCCCGGACGGTCAGGCGCGTGGGGCCGCGTTCGACATGGCGCAGTTCCTGGGGAACGAAGCCCCGGTCCAGCAGGATCGCCCGGCCATCATCGGTGACGAAGCGCGACACGACCTGATAGCCGCCGCCCTGTTCGCGGGTGTGGGACAGCACGTCGATCTCGGCCCCGGTGGTGGTGCCGCTGACGGTCACGGGCAGGTATTTCATCGACGGATCGACCGATGCCGGCAAGGGCACGGGCGCCGCCTCGATGCTGGCCTGGATCTGGGCCAGCATCCCTTCCTTCCACTCCATCCGGCGCAACTGCCACAAGCCAAGCTGGATCAGGATCGCGCAGCCGACGATGCCGAGGATCAGGGGAAACAGGATGCGGCGCATGAAAAGGGTCCGGCTAAAGAAAAACGCGCGAGGATCGGCCCCGCGCGTCGCATTTCAGTGTGGGGCCTGTCAGCTGCCCCAGACATACACCACGGCGAACAGGAACAGCCAGACGACATCGACGAAGTGCCAGTACCAGGCGGCCGCTTCGAAGCCGATGTGCTTTTCCTGATCCATCTGGCCGTTCATCAGGCGCAGCAGGCACACGGCCAGGAAGATCGTGCCGATGATGACATGGAAGCCGTGGAAGCCGGTCGCCAGGTAGAAGGCGCCCGCATAGGCGGTGTCGGCCAGGCCGAAGGCGGCGTGGCTGTATTCGTAGGCCTGCAGGATCGAGAACACGACGCCCAGGACCACCGCGATGATCAGGCCGTTGATGGTGGTCTTGCGGTCGTTGTCGTGGACCAGCGCATGGTGCGCCCAGGTCACGGCCACGCCCGACAGCAGCAGGATCAGCGTGTTGATGAAGGGCAGGTGCCATGGGTCGAAGGTCGTGATCCCCTCGGGCGGCCAGACGCCGTCCTTGATCGGGCTTTCCGGCCCCATCGGATACATGGCCTGCTTGATGAAGTTCCAGAACCACGCGACGAAGAACATCACCTCGGAGATGATGAACAGGATGAAGCCGTATTGCAGGCCGATGCGCACCACGGGGGTATGGTCGCCCGCCTGGCTTTCGCGGATCACGTCGGCCCACCAGCTGTACATCACGTAAAGCACGCCGACGAAGCCGATCAGGAACAGCCAGGGACCGCTGACCGGAATGCCCAGCAGGTGCACCTCGTCCGCGTGCATCCAGCCGACCGCGCCATACAGCATCAGGAAGGCCGAGATCGCTGAGATAAAGGGCCAGATCGACGGCGGAAGGATATGGTAATCGTGGTTCTTTGCGTGCGCCATGAGCTGTCCCCGTCGGCTCCTTGAGTGTTCAGTTGACGTTATCGGCCGGGGCGGCGTCAAGCGCCGCCTGCTTCGGCTCGGTCCGGTGGAAGGTGTAGGACAGGGTGATGTCCCTGACCCAAGACGCGTCGCGGTCGCCCACAAGCTCGGGATCGACGAAGAAGCTGACCGGCATCTCGATCCGCTCGCCCGGCTGCAGGACCTGTTCCGTGAAGCAGAAGCATTCGATCTTGCTGAAGTAATAGCCCGCCACTTCCGGCGCGACGTTGTAGCTGGCGGTGCCGGTGATCGGCACATCCGAATTGTTGATCGCCTCGTAGAAAGCCAGCCCGTTCTCGCCGATCTTCAGTTCCATGCTGCTTTGCATGGGCCGGAACGTCCAGTCGAGGTTCGGGTCCACGTTGGCGTCGAAGCGCACGCGGATCACCTCGTCCAAAACCGTGTCCGATCCGGCCTGCGACACCTGCGTGGTGCCGCCATAGCCGGTGACGCGGCAGAACCAGTCGTAGAAGGGCACGGCGGCCCAGGCCAGGGCTCCCATGGTCACGACGACGCCCACCAGGGCGGTGACGGTCTTCGCCTCGGGCGACATCCGGCGGCTCATCGGGCGGGCTCCGGCTGTTCGGACGGCAGGACCGAGACGCGGGGCTGGTGATCGAAAGCCTCCATCATGTCGCCCTGCTGGACCTTGACGACCGTGAGGCCGAAGACCAGCGCGACAAAGGCGACAAGGACGATGCCCAGTCCGACATTGCGCGACCGGCGGCGGCGGTGGATTTCGTGCTCGGCGTTCAGCGGCATCACCAAGCCCCCAGCCAATTTTGCACCAGAAGCGCAACGAAATGCAGGAACAGATAGTTCAGCGACAGCTTGAAGACGCGCTTCTCCACCGCATAGCCGTCGGCGATGGCCGCATCCTCGGACCGGCGCAGGATCTGCCAGCCGCCATGGATGAACAGCGCGTTCAGCACCACCGAGGCCGCCAGGTAGACCGGTCCGCCGACCGACGTCAGCCCCAGCCAGATCGCGAAGGGCGCCAGCACCAGCGTATAGGCGAAGATGTGGCGGCGGGTCGCCGGGCGGCCATGCGTGACCGTCAGCATCGGCACCTTGGCCGCGTGATAGTCCGACTTCATGAACAGCGCGAGCGCCCAGAAATGCGGCGGCGTCCAGAAGAAGACCAGCGCGAACATCAGCAAGGATTCGAGGCTGATCCCGCCAGTGGCGCAGGCCCAGCCGATCATCGGCGGAAAGGCCCCCGCCGCGCCGCCGATGACGATGTTCTGCGGCGTCCAGCGCTTCAGCCAGATCGTGTAGACCACGGCATAGAAGAAGATCGTGAAGGCCAGGAAGCCCGCCGCGAACCAGTTCGCCGCCAGCCCCAGCATCATCACGGAAAAGCCCGCCAGGATCAGCCCCAGCGCCAGGGCCGAACTGCCGTCGATCCGGCCCGACGGGATCGGCCGGCCTTGCGTGCGCCGCATCACCGCGTCGATGTCGGCGTCATACCACATGTTCAGCGCGCCCGAGGCCCCGCCCCCCAGCGCGATGAACAGGACCGAGCAGAAGGCGATGAAGGGATGCACGTCCACCGGCGCGACCCACAGGCCCACGAAGGCCGTGAAGACGACCAGCGACATCACCCGCGGCTTCAGCAGCGCGACGAAATCGCGGAACTCGGCCTCGGGGGTGCCTTCATATGCGTTGATGTCGATCATGTCGTCTTCGGATCGTCTTGCTAATAAGGCTGGTCTGGCCGACAATCAGTCGGCCTTGGCCACCTGGAGATTGGCCGCCGGGCTTTCAGCGGCAGCGGTTGCGGCCTCGCCCGCCGGGGTGCCGCCCTGTTCGGCGACCCACTGGGCATAGACCTCGGGGCTGACCGCCTTCACGACGATCGGCATGTAGGCGTGGTTGATGCCGCAAAGCTCGCTGCACTGGCCGAAGTAGACGCCTTCCTGCTCGACGTTGAACCAGGCCTGCGCGATCCGGCCGGGAACGGCGTCCTGCTTCACGGCAAAGGCCGGGATGGTCCAGCTGTGGATCACGTCGTTGGCGGTCACCTGCAGCAGCACGGTCTGGCCGACGGGCACGACGACGGCATTGTCGGTCGCCAGCAGATATTCGTCCTCGGCATAGCCGTTCGCGGCCAGTTCTTCCTTCGTCAGCATGATCGCGTCGAAGCTGATGCCGTTTTCAGGGTATTCGTAGGACCAGTACCACTGGTTGCCGATGGCCTTGATGACGACGTCGGGATCGGCGGGCATTTCCTGGCTGCGGAACAGCGCGGGCAGCGAGAACGCGCCGATCGTCACGAGGATCAGCACCGGCACCAGCGTCCAGCCGATCTCCAGCGGGGTGTTGTGCGTGAACTTCGCCGGAACCGGGTTCGAGCGGCTGTTGTAGCGCAGGATGACGGCCAGCAGCAGCAGGCAGACGAAGATCGTGATGACGGTGATGATGATCAGCACGAAGTGGTCCAGCCATTGCTGGTCGCGCGCCAGTTCCGTGGCGGCGGGCTGGAAGTTCACGCCCCTCGGCTCGGGCTTGCCGATCACCGGCAGCTCTCCCAGAACGTCCTGCGCCAAGGCAGAGCTGGCCATCATTCCCGCTGTCGCAAGCCCGGACGCTGCCGCGACCCCACGGCGAATCATCGCTATTGCCATCATTCCATCCCGTTATCCTGACGCGGCCGCGCGACCGCAGGCGCCCGAAGGCACCCTTTTCCTTTAACAATCCCTGTTCTATGACCATATCTCGACCCTACGGGCAAGCGATACATAAGCCTGTCCGTGCAAAATACCGGCATTGCGCCGCCTGGTCCCCCGCTGCTGCGAAAGACGATCCCGCCATGAGCCGTTCCCCCTTCGATCCCTTTGCCACCCACCTGGACCGCGACCGCGCCCTTGCCATCCTGCGCGATGCCGTCGCGGGCGCCGACGACGGAGAGCTGTTCCTGGAACGGTCGGTGGGGGAATCGCTGGTCTTCGACGACGGGCGGCTGCGCAATTCCGGCTATACCGCCGAGCAGGGATTCGGCCTGCGCGCCGTTCGGGGCAAGGTCACGGGCTATGCCCACGGGACCGAGATCTCCGAACCCGCCCTGCGCCGAGCGGCCGAGACGGCGCGGCTGGCCGTGGGCCAAGGCGGCGGCATCCTGGCCCCCGCCCCGCCCATGCAGGTCCAGCCCATGTACATGGCCGCCGACCCCGCCGAGGGCATCCCCTTCGCCACCCGGATCGAGCTTCTGCGCCGGATCGACGACTACGCCCGCTCGCGCGATCCCCGCGTGGTGCAGGTGACGGTGTCGCTGGCCTCCTCGCTGCAAGAGGTCGCGATCCTGCGGCCCGAGGGCGGGCTTGTCACCGACATCCGCCCGATGGCGCGGCTGAATGTCAGCGTCATCGTGGAAAACAACGACCGCCGTGAATCCGGCGGCCATGGCGGCGGCGGGCGCGTGTCCCTGGCCGGCCTGATGGACCCGGCCCACTGGCAGCCCGCCGTGGACGAGGCCCTGCGCATCGCGCTGGTCAACCTGCGGTCCGTTCCCGCGCCGGCAGGGGTGATGGACGTGGTGCTTGGCCCCGGCTGGCCCGGCATCCTGCTGCACGAGGCGGTGGGTCACGGCCTGGAAGGCGACTTCAACCGCAAGAAGGCCTCGGCCTTCGCCGGTTTGATGGGCCAGCGGGTCGCGGCACCGGGCGTCACCGTGGTCGATGACGGAACCATTCCCGACCGCCGCGGCAGCATCGGCGTCGACGACGAGGGGATGCCCCCCGCCCGCAACGTCCTGATCGAGGACGGCATCCTGGTGGGCTACATGCAGGACCGCCAGAACGCGCGGCTGATGGGTGTCGAGCCGACCGGCAACGGGCGCCGCCAAAGCTTCTCCCATGCGCCGATGCCGCGGATGACCAACACCTACATGCCCGGCGGCGACGCCGATCCGGCGGCGATCCTGGCGGACCTGAGGGACGGCATCTATGCCGTGGGTTTCGGCGGGGGCCAGGTGGACATCACCAACGGCAAGTTCGTCTTTTCCTGCACCGAGGCCTATCGCGTCAGGAACGGCGTCGTCGGCGATCCGATTCGCGGCGCCACGCTGATCGGCGACGGCGCGACCGCGTTGCAGCACGTGCGCGCCATCGGCAACGACATGACGCTGGACCCGGGCATCGGCAACTGCGGCAAGCAGGGTCAATGGGTGCCGGTCGGAGTCGGCCAGCCGACACTGCTGATCGGAGGCCTGACGGTGGGCGGCTCGGCCGCCTGAGGGCGCTAACCAGTTGTTAATGCCTCGCCGGTAAGGATGATTCCCGGATGAGGCGGAGGCAGCATGGATACCGGGCATCTTCCCTTTACACGACCCAGCAACCCCACGACTGCTGGGGACGATGACCTGTCCGTTCTCCGTCTCATCCGCTCTCGCCGTGTCGGGCCGGCGACCTATCACCGGCTTGTGGCCGAACACGGCAGCGCGCGGGCGGCACTGGATGCCCTGCCCGCCATCGCGGCGGCGGCGGGCATCAGCGATTACGAGGCCTGCCCCGAAGGCGTGGCGGCGGCGGAACTGGCGGCGGGCCGCAAGGTCGGCGCCCGGCTGGTCCGCTGCGATTCGCCGCTTTATCCCGCCGCGCTGCGCGACATCGACGGGGCGCCGCCGGTCCTGTGGGTGCGCGGCGATCCCGCCTGGCTGTCAAGGAACCCGGTCGCGGTGATCGGGGCGCGCAACGCATCCTCATTGGGCCTGCGCATGGCGCGCGGCATGGCGGCGGGTCTGGGCGAGGCCGGGCATACGGTCGTCGCGGGCCTTGCGCGCGGCATCGACACGGCCGCCCACACCGCGGCCCTGCCCACGGGCACCGTCGCCGTGATGGCGGGGGGCGTCGACGTGATCTACCCCGCCGAAAACGTCATCCTGGCCGCGCAGATCGCCGAAAAGGGCGTGCTGGTGTCCGAGCAGCCGCCCGGGACCGAGCCACAGGCCCGTCATTTCCCGACCCGCAACCGCATCGTGTCGGGCCTGTCGCTGGCCGTCGTCGTGATCGAGGCCGCGCATCGGTCCGGCACGCTGATCACCGCCAAGAACGCGCTGGACCAGGGCCGCGAGGTGATGGCCGTGCCGGGCCACCCCATGGATGCCCGGGCCTCGGGCTGCAACCAGTTGATCCGCGACGGCGCGCTGCTGGTGCGCAATTCGGCCGATGTCTGCGCGGCGCTGGGCCGCGAGGCGGAGCCTGCCGGCATGGAGACGGCGCCCGCGCCCGCCCCGCACCCCGAGCCCGCCGAGCCGGGGCAGATCGAGGCGAAGATCCTGTCGCGCCTCGGCCCCTCGCCTTCGGACGAAAACGACGTGATCCGCGACCTGGGCCTGCCTGCCGCCGCAGCCAGCGCGGCGATCCTGTCGCTGGAACTGCAGGGCCGGCTGCTGCGCGTGCCGGGCGGCCGGCTGGCGCTTGGCTGACGGCAGGCGCGGGCACCGGATGATTTCCCCCGGTTGACACTGGCAGGCCCCCGACCCATGTTCCCGGCCCATCGCAAAGGTGCGCCTCGAGGTTTGAAATGCCAGTCGTCGTCGTCGAATCCCCGGCCAAGGCCAAGACCATCGAGAAGTACCTCGGCGGCGACTATCGCGTGCTGGCATCCTTTGGCCATGTCCGCGACCTGCCCCCCAAGGACGGCAGCGTCGATCCCGACGCCGACTTCGCCATGAAATGGGAGGTCGCGGCCGACAGCCGCAAGCACCTCAAGGCCATCAAGGATGCGCTGAAGGACGACCAGAACCTGATCCTGGCCACCGACCCCGACCGCGAGGGCGAGGCGATCTCCTGGCATCTGCTGGAAGCCCTGTCCCCGGCCCTGAAGAAGGGTGCGGCCGTCAACCGCGTCACCTTCAACGCCATCACCAAGACCGCCGTGACCGAGGCCATGGCGAACCCCCGCCAGATCGACCAGCCGCTGGTCGATGCCTATCTGGCCCGGCGCGCGCTGGATTATCTTGTCGGCTTCAACCTTTCGCCGGTCCTGTGGCGCAAGCTGCCGGGCGCCAAGTCGGCGGGCCGGGTGCAGTCCGTCTGCCTGCGCCTGATCGTGGACCGGGAAATGGAGATCGAGGCCTTCAAGGCCCGCGAATACTGGTCGGTCCATGCCCGCCTGGCAACGCCGGGCGGCGCAGAATACGACGCGACCCTGGTCTCGCTGGCCGGGTCCAAGCTGGACCGCTTCGACCTGCCGACGGCGGAAAAGGCTGCCATGGCAGTCAGCGCGGTGGCCAGCCGCGACCTGCGCGTGACCTCGGTCGCCGCCAAGCCCGCGACCCGCAATCCCTGGCCCCCCTTCATGACCTCGACCCTGCAACAAGAGGCGTCGCGCAAGCTGGGCATGGGCGCCAAGGCCTGCATGTCGGCGGCGCAGCGCCTGTATGAGGCCGGGCTGATCACCTACATGCGGACCGACGGCATCGACATGGCGCCCGAGGCGGTCCATGCCGCGCGCGATGCGATCAAGGCCAAGTTCGGCGACAAGTACGTCCCCTCCAGCCCGCGGATGTACAAGAACAAGGCCAAGAACGCGCAGGAAGCCCACGAATGTATCCGCCCCACCGACATGATGCTGTCGCCCGACCGGCTGAAGGTCACGGCGGACGATCAGCGCAAGCTCTATGACCTGATCTGGAAGCGCACCATTGCCAGCCAGATGGAAGCCGCCCGAATGGAGCGCACCACGGTCGAGATCGCCAGCCCCGACAACCAGGTGGGCCTGCGCGCGACCGGCCAGGTGATCCTGTTCGACGGCTTCCTGCGCGTCTATGACCAGGGCCGCGACGACGACGACGGAGAGGACGGCGCCCGCCTGCCCGCCATCCAGCAGGGCGAAGCCGCGAAACTGGTCGGCCGCGCCTTCGAGGCCGAGTTCGCCAAAGCGCGCGAAAAGGACGACCCGGTCCCGTCAGCCCCCTCGGGCCAGCGCGCCGCGCCGGGCCTCTTGCTGAACGACAGCGCCGCCGTGGCCGCGCGCCAGCATTTCACGCAGCCGCCCCCGCGCTATACCGAGGCCACATTGGTCAAGCGGATGGAGGAACTGGGCATCGGGCGTCCGTCCACCTATGCCAGCATCGTCACCACGATCCAGGACCGCGAATACGTCCGCAAGGACAAGAACCGCCTGATCCCCGAAGACAAGGGCCGCCTGGTCACGATCTTCCTGACCAAGTATTTCCCGCGCTATGTCAGCTATGACTTCACGGCGGATCTGGAAAACGAGCTGGACGAGATCAGCGCGGGCGACCTGGTCTGGCGCGAGGTTCTGGCGCGGTTCTGGAAGGATTTTTCACGGGCGCTTGAAGGCACGTCCGAACTGCGCATCACCGAGGTTCTGGACGCCATCGACGACGCGCTTGCCCCGCATCTGTATCCGCCGCGCGCCGATGGAGGCGACCCGCGCGAATGCCCGCTATGCGGCAAGGGGCGGCTGAACCTCAAGACCGCGCGGTCGGGCGGGGCCTTCATCGGCTGCACGAACTATCCCGAATGCCGCTATACGCGCCCGATCTCCGCGCCGGATGGCGAGGAAGCCGTGGGCGACCGCATCCTGGGCGAGGACAACGGCGATCCGATCAGCCTCAAGACCGGGCGCTTCGGCCCCTATGTCCAGCGGGGCGAGGCGACCGAGGACAACCCCAAGCCGCCCCGGTCGTCCATCCCGAAGGGCTGGAACCCGGCCACGCTGGATCTGGAAAAGGCGGTGCAGCTTCTGTCGCTGCCCCGCCCGGTGGGCAACCACCCTGAGGACGGCGAACTGATCGAGGCGGGGCTCGGCCGCTTCGGTCCTTATGTGAAGCATGGGTCGAAATACGCGAACCTGCCCGACGTGGACGAGGTCTTCACCATCGGCATGAACCGCGCGGTCGAGGTCCTTGCCGCCAAGCAGACGCGTGGCCGGGCTGCGGCTGCGGCCCCCCTGCGCGAGATGGGGGACCACCCGGACGGCGGTGCGATCCAGGTGATGAACGGCCGCTATGGTCCTTATGTCAAATGGGAAAAGGTCAACGCCACCCTGCCCCGCGATGTCGCGCCCGAGGATCTGACCGTCGAGCAGGCGTTGGAGCTGATCGCTGCCAAGGCGGGAAAGTCGCCAGCCAGGAAGAAGGCCGCGCCCAAGGCCAAGGCTGCGAAAAAGCCCGCAGCCAAGAAGCCTGCACCGAAGAAAGCCGCGCCAAAGGCGGCGGGCAAGGCGTGATCCTCGGGGCGGCGCGATCCGCCGCCCCGGCAGTCCGCGATCCCAGGTTCATGCGCCGCCCGCGCCTGCATCCAGCAGCCGTCCCACCAGTTCCGAACTGTTGCGCACGCCCATCTTGCGGATCATGTTGGCACGATGCACCTCGACCGTGCGGTGCGAACAGGCCAGCGACTTGGCGATCTCCTTGCTGGTGAACCCGTTGACCAGATAGCGCGCGATGCGCTTTTCCGTGGGCGTCAGCGGGCCGCCGCCCGCGACGGGGGCATCCAGGGGCCGATAGGTCCAGACCGCGAGGCGGTGCGGGTCGTCCTGGCCCAGGGTCCGGCCCCTGCCCTCCATCCAGACGATCTGTTCGTTCTTGCGCCGCATGAAGCGCTCGTCCTGGTAGAACGGGTTTTCCTGCATGGCCCTGCGCGCGCGTTCGCCCACCAGCCGGAAGTCGGTCTGGCCGGGATAAAGGACGCGCATGGATTGGCCCTCCAGCTCCGCTGGCGACCAGCCGAACACCGTTTCCACCATCAGGCTGGCCCGGACGATCACCCGGTCGGCCAGGATCAGGGTGGCATCGGGGGCGTTCCGAAAGCCGAGGGAGTCGTAGTCCCGCGTCAGGGCGTGGGTTCGAGGCTGGGGCATGGTCGCACCGCTACTTAGTCTCATACGTATTTTTACGGATAGAGCATTCCTGTCCCATGCGACAGGATTTCCCATGACACGGCGGCGCAAACATTCGGGACCGTCCGGGCCATCAATTCCATCGGGGCGGATGAATGACAGGATCGAAAAAGGTTTACGCCGACGCGGATGCAGCGCTTGAGGGACTTCTGCATGACGGGATGCTGATCGCGGCGGGGGGGTTCGGCCTGTGCGGCATCCCCGAACTGCTAATCGATGCGTTGGTGAAAAGCGGGGTCAAGGACTTGACCATCGCGTCCAACAACTGCGGGGTCGATGGCTTCGGTCTGGGCAAGCTGCTGGACACGCGCCAGATCCGGAAGATGATCTCCTCCTACGTGGGCGAAAACGCCGAGTTCATGCGCCAGTATCTCTCGGGCGAGCTGGAGCTGGAGTTCAACCCCCAGGGCACGCTGGCCGAGCGGATGCGGGCGGGCGGCTGCGGCATTCCGGGCTTCTACACCAAGACCGGCGTGGGCACCGTCATCGCCGAGGGCAAGGAGGTCAAGACCTTCGACGGTCAGGACTATATCCTGGAACGCGGCATCGTGGCGGACCTCTCGATCGTCAAGGCCTGGAAGGCCGACGACACCGGCAACCTGGTGTTCCGCAAGACCGCCCGCAACTTCAACCCGCCCGCCGCGATGTGCGGCAAGGTCTGCGTGGCCGAGGTCGAGGAGATTGTGCCGCGCGGGTCTCTGGACCCCGACATGATCCACCTGCCCGGCATCTATGTCCACCGGATCGTGCAGGGACAGCACGAGAAGCGCATCGAACAGCGCACGGTTCGCAAGAGGGAGACCGCCTGATGGCTTGGGACAGGAACCAGATGGCCGCGCGGGCGGCGCAGGAACTGGAAGACGGGATGTATGTGAACCTCGGCATCGGCATCCCGACGCTGGTGGCGAACTACGTGGGCGACAAGGACATCACCTTGCAATCCGAGAACGGAATGCTGGGGATGGGACCCTTCCCGTTCGAGGGCGAGGAAGACCCCGACCTGATCAACGCGGGCAAGCAGACCATCACGGAACTGAACCGCACCGCCTATTTCGACAGCGCGACCAGCTTCGGGATGATCCGGGGCGGCAAGATCGCCGCCGCCATCCTGGGCGCCATGGAGGTGGCCGAGAACGGCGACCTGGCCAACTGGATGATCCCCGGCAAGCTGGTCAAGGGCATGGGCGGCGCGATGGATCTGGTCGCGGGCGTGGGCCGCGTGATCGTGGTCATGGACCACACCAACAAGGCGGGCGAGTCGAAGGTGCTGCGCAAATGCACCCTGCCGCTGACCGGCAAGGGCGTGGTGGACCGCATCATCACCAACCTGGGCGTTCTGGACGTGGTGCCGGGCGGGCTGAGGATCGTCGAGTGCGCCGAGGGCGTGACCGAGGAGGAGCTGCGCGCCGCGACAGAGGCAACGATCGTCGGGTGACGCGTTCCGCATGGTGAGATGTCGGCGGGGGGCCTTGCCCCCCGTCGCCGTTTCGGCGACTCCCCCCAGGATATTTGAGCCAACGTGAAAGGCCCCTGCATGACGCCGGATCGGATCACCGCATTGTTCACCCGCGCCGACGGGACGTTCCTGTGCGCCCGCTGGGGACGCCCGGTGGCGCCGGTCATCTTCGGCCTGGCCGATGAAAGCCTGGACATCTTTCGCGGCGCGATCCGGGCGGGCTTTGCCCATGCGGGCCATCCCCTGGCCGAGACCGACCCGGAGATGGGCGCGAACCTGATGCTGTTCTTCGTCCGCGACTGGTCGGATCTGGCGGATATCCCCGACCTCGACCGGCTGACGGATGCGCCGGGCCTGGGCGAGCGGCTGGAACGGTCCGGCGCCGATCAATACCGCATGTTCCGCTTTGACGCCGATGGCGGCATCCGCGCCTGCTTGGGTTTCCTGCGGATGGGAGGTGCATTGGCCGACAGCCACCCCGCGCAACTGGCCGAGGCGCTGTTCATGCGCTGCGCCCTGACCTTCGCGCAGGACATTGCGCCCTCGGCCGCGATGGCGGCGCTGATCCGCGCGGCCTATGACCCCGTCCTGCCGGTCGCGGCGACGGACCCCGCCCATGCCCTGCGGCTGGCGGCACGGATGAGGGCCGCCTGATGCATTCGCTGCCCATCCGCGTTTATTACGAAGACACCGATCTGGCCGGGATCGTGTATTACGCGAACTACCTGAAATTCATCGAGCGCGGCAGGTCCGAATGGCTGCGCGCGCTGGGCATCGACCAGGCGCGGCTCAAGGCCGACAGCGGCCATGTCTTTGCCGTCCGCCGGATCGAGGCCGACTACCTGCGCCCCGCGCGATTCGACGACCTGCTGTCGGTCGAGACAAGCCTGGCGCACCTGACCGCCGCGCGGATCGTCGTGGACCAGACCGTCCGTCGCGACGGCGTTTCCTTGTTCACCGCAGCCGTGACGCTGGCCTGCCTGGACGGCGCGGGGCGTCCGGTGCGGCTGCCTCGTGCCTTGACCGATGTTCTGGAGACGCATTCGGATATTGCTGAAAAGTGACGGCATTGTGTTGCGGCAAGGGGCTGCAACCTTTGCTAGGAAGGCGCTAGAAGGCCCGCAAACCGACCGCGAACCGGTCAGGTCCGTGATGGATCACGACGAAAAGGCAGTGACGATGGAACCGATCCAGGCCGCGCAGGCCCTTGATTTCTCGCTGATGGCGCTGTTTGCGCGCGCCTCGCTGACGGTGCAGGTGGTGATGGTGCTGCTGATCGTCGCCTCGGCCTGGGCCTGGGCGATCATCATCCAGAAATTCCTGGTCTTCGCGCAGGCCCGCAAGGAAGCCGCCCGCTTCGACCGCTCGTTCTGGTCGGGCGAGCCGCTGGACGACCTGTATGACAGGCTGGGGGAACGTCCCTCGGGCGCGTCAGAACGCATCTTCGCGGCAGGGATGACCGAATGGCGCCGCAGCCACCGCGACGACGGCGGGCTGATCCCCGGCGGTCCCGCGCGCATCGACCGGGCCATGAACGTCGCCATCCAGCGCGAGGAATCGCGCCTGTTCCGGGGCCTGTCGTTCCTGGCGACGGTCGGGTCTACCGCGCCCTTCATCGGCCTGTTCGGCACCGTCTGGGGCATCAAGACCGCCTTCGAGGGGATCGCCATGTCGCAGGACACCAGCCTGGCCGTCGTGGCGCCGGGCATTGCCGAGGCGCTGCTGGCCACGGCCCTGGGCCTGCTGGCCGCCATCCCGGCGGTGGTCTTCTACAACAAGCTGTCGGGCGACGCCGAGCGTGTGACCGGCAACTGGGAATCGTTTGCCGACGAGTTCTCGACCCTGCTGTCGCGCCAGATGGACGAGGCCTGAGATGTCCGCCGCTGTCGTCAAGCGGGTCAGCCGCAAGGGCCGGGGCAGGCGCCGCAACGCGCCGATGTCGGAAATCAACGTGACGCCCTTCGTGGACGTGATGCTGGTCCTGCTGGTGATCTTCATGGTGGCCGCGCCCCTGATGACGGCGGGCGTGCCCCTGAACCTGCCTCAGACCGCCGCCACCGCCGTGCCCACCGAACCCGAGGAGCCGCTGGTCATCTCGATCCCCGCCGATGGCGACGTGACGCTGATGGACGCGCCGGTGGCGCCCGACCAGATCGTGACCCGCCTGCGCGAGATCCTGGCCCAGCGGGAAAGCCAGCGGGTGTTCCTGCGCGCCGACGGTGCGATCCCCTATGCCCGCGTGGTGCAGGTAATGGGTGCGCTGAACGCGGCCGGCCTGTCCGACATCGTGCTGGTGACGGATACCGGCGGCCCGAGGATGGACGGCTGACGCCATGGAGGACCGCGAGGGCCGCATCGGGTGGTGGGTTTCGGGATCGGCGCATGGGGCGCTGATCCTGTGGGCGATCCTGGGCGGCGTGTTCTTCCGCCCGCAGCCGTCCACGCCCCTGCGCACCACCGAGGTCGCGACCATCAGCGGGGCCGAGTTCGAGGCGCTTGCCGCCGCATCGCGCGGGGCCGGTCCGGTCGGCCCCGAGGCATCCGCCGTGGCGACGATGCCGGAACCCTCGGCGCAGGAGGATACGGCTCAGGCGCCTGCCGCGGCTAGCCTGCCCGACGCCCAGGACGCGGCGCAGGATCTGGGCCAGCCGGTCACGTCCGACGCAGGGCCCGATCTGACCGATTTCTCGCGCCCCGATCCCGTTGCCGTGGCGACGGATCTTGGCGCCCCCGCCGGGAACCAGACGAACGAGGACGCCAGTCCGGTGGCCCCCGCTGACGCCGGCTCGCCCCCGGCGGACGCGTGGCCAAGCCGGCCCGACGCGCCCTTGGCTGATCAGGCGGCAGAGCCCGTGGCGCCGAGGTCGGAACTGGCGCTGGATCGCTCGGCCCTGCCCCGGCTGCGTCCCGACGGATTGGTGGAGCGCCGCAACGCGCGTCTGGCCCGGCAAGAGGCCGAACGCCAGGCCGCCGCCGAAGCCGCGCGTGCGGCAGCCGAAGCCGCAGCGGCTGAAGTCGCCGAGCGTCGCCTGACCGCTGAACGCGAAGCGGCCGAGGAAGCCCGCCGGGCCGAACGGGCCGCTGCCGCCGAGGCGGAGCGGCAGGCCGAGGCAAAACGGCAGGCGGAGGCCGACAGGCAAGCCGAAGCCGAGCGGCAAGCCGAAGCCGACAGGCAGGCTGCCGAGGAACGCCGCGAGGCACAGGCACGGCGCGAAGCCGCTGAACGGGCGGAGCGCGAGGCCGCCGAGCGCCGGGAGGCCGAAGCTCGCGCCGAGGAAGAACACCGGGCGGCCGAGGCTGAACGCGAGGCCGAGGAAGAGCGCCGCGCCGCCGAAGCCGCAGAGCGCGAGCGTGCCGAGGCCGAGCGCCGCGAGGCGGAAGCCCGTGAAGCAGAGCGCCGGGCCGAAGAAGAACGTCAGGCCGAAGCCGAGCGGGAAGCCGAGGAGGAACGCCGTGCCGAGGCCGAGCGTCGTGCCGAGGAAGAGCGCCGAGCCGCCGAGCGGCAGGCCGAGGAGGAGCGTCGTGCGGCCGAGGCCGCCGAGCGTGAAGCCGAGGAGCGCCGCATCGCTGCCGAGCGCGAGGCCGAGGAACGTGCCGCAGCTGAACGCGCCGAAGCCGCGCGCCAGCAGGCGCTGGAAGATGCGCTGCGCGAGGCGCAGGACGGCAGCGCCGGGGCGGAGAGCACGGACACGGCCTCGACCGGGGATGCGGCGGGCGGCGACAGCCAGATGATCGAGGGCGGATCGGGCGCCTCGGCGGCGCAGGACCCGCTTGCGGCAGCCCTGGCAGGGGCCATGTCTGGTGCGGGTGCGGCGGACGATGCGGACGCGGCCCAAGGCGGCCTGGAACCGATGCAGCTTGCGCCTTCGGCCATTCGCCCCACGCCGCTGGACGGCATCGACATGTCCAGCCTGTCCGGGGCCGAGCCGTTGTCTCTGGCCGAGAAGGACGCCTTCCGCGCGGCCCTGCGCCGGTGCTGGAACGAAGGCGCCCTGTCGGTCGAGGCATCGCGGATGTCCGTCTCGGTCGGGTTCAGCATGACCGCCGACGGCAGGCCCATCGAGGCCAGCCTGCGGATCGCCGATTACCGGGGGGGTTCGGAAGGCGGCGCGCAGCACGCCTTCGAGGTCGCGCGCCGCGCGATCATGATGTGCGGCGGCGCGGGCTTTCCGCTGCCCTTTGACAAATACAGCCGTTGGCGCGACGTCGTGGTCGAGTTTCGCCCGGACGGGATCGGATTTGACTGAGGCCGGCCCCCGGCCCGGCCCTGTTGCAAGGACAATGAGGATTTGATGCTTCGCACGCTGACCTTGACCCTGTCGATGACCCTGGCCGCCGCCACGGCGACCGCCCTGCCCGCGCTGGCGCAGGACGGCCCCCTGAAGATCGAGCTGACGGACGGCGTGTCCGAGCCGATGGCCATCACCCTGCCCGCCTTCCATGGCGATGCCGAGGTCGCGGGCCGCATCCGCGACGTGGTGGCCGCCGACCTGACGGGCACGGGCCTGTTCCGCGAGATCCCCCGAGACGCCCAGGTCGCCCGCCCCGGCAGCTTTGGCGAGGCGATCGCCTATGAGGACTGGCGCGCGGTCGATGCCCAGGCGCTTGTCTCGGCCGAGGTCACGCAGTCGGGCGACGCGATCAGCGTCAAGTTCCGCCTGTTCGACGTCTACGCGGGCCAGGCGCAGGGCGACAGGATGCAGTTCGACGCCCGCGCATCCGACTGGCGCCGCGCGGCCCACAAGATCGCAGACCAGATCTACGCCCGGCTGACCGGCGAGCAGCCCTATTTCGACAGCCGGGTGGCCTTTGTGCAGGAAACCGGCCCGAAGGACGCCCGGATCAAGCGCATCGGCGTGATGGACTATGACGGCCAGAACATCCTGTGGATGACCGACAGTTCGTCCCTGGTGCTGGCCCCGCAGTTTTCCCGCGACGGGCGGCGGCTGGTTTACACCAGCTTCGACAGCGGCTTTCCCCAGATCCGGGTGATGGAGGTCGCGACAGTGGCGTCCCGCGCCTTGACGCAGGACACGAACAGCATGGCGTTCTCGCCCCGCTTCAGCCCGGATGGACGCTCCATCGTGTTTTCGCGCGAACAGGGCGGCAACACCGACATCTGGCTGATGGACGCGGCATCCGGCGCGCAGCGCCCGCTGGTGCAGTCGCCCGCCATCGACACGGCACCCTCGTTCAGCCCGGACGGGCAGCGGATCGTGTTCGAATCCGACCGCTCGGGCAATCCGCAGCTGTACATCGTTGGCGTGAACGGCGGTGAGCCGACCCGGATCAGCTTTGGCGACGGTCGCTACGGATCGCCCGCATGGTCGCCCAAGGGCGATCTGATCGCCTTCACCAAGCAGGTGGGCGACCGCTTCCATATCGCGACGATGCGCACGGACGGTTCTGCCGAAAAGACGTTGACCGAATCTTTCCTTGACGAGTCCCCGACCTGGGCCCCCAATGGCCGCGTGGTGATGTTCACGCGGGTGACCCCGGGCGGGAATGGCCAGCCGCGGTTGCATTCGGTGGACATCACCGGGCGCAATATGCGACCCCTGAGCCTTGACTTTGCCGCCTCGGACCCCTCTTGGGGTCCCCTGATGCCCTGAAGCCCCGCGCCGGGACAACGACCGGAAGGATAGCCCGATGATCGCCTGGAAGAAGCCCGCTGCCGCCGCCCTGTTGCTGGCCCTTGCCGCCTGTGCGCAGCCCGCGCCGCCGGTTACCCAGCCTGCGGTGATCGATCCCTATGCCAGCGCGGGCGGCGGTGCGCTTTACCAGGGCGACCTTGCGGGCGGCACCCTGGGGACCGAGGCGACGGCGCAGTATTTCAATGACACCGTGGGCAACACCGTTCTGTTTGCGGCGAACCAGACGACCCTGACGGCCGAGGCGCGGGGAATCCTTGCGCGGCAGGCGCAATGGCTGAACACCCATGCGAACTTCAACGCCGTGGTCCAAGGCCATGCCGAGGAAACCGGCACCCGCGAATACAACCTTGCCCTGGGTGCGCGCCGGGCCAGCGCGGTCCAGGAATACCTGATCGCACAGGGCGTGGGCTCGGACCGGGTGCGCACGCTCAGCTTCGGCAAGGAACGCCCGCGCGAGGTCTGCTCGGACGAGGCCTGCTATGCCAAGAACCGCCGCGCGGTGACGGTGGTCAGCCCGGCCGGGGCCGGGTCATGATCCGCCGCGCCATCGCCGCAGCCGTTCTGGCGGTGACGGTGGCCCTGCCCGCCACGGCGCAGCAGGAACCGACGCTGGCCGATCTTCGCGCTGACCTGACGGACTTGCGCGGCCAGTTGCAGGCGCTGCGATCCGAGCTTGTGGCCTCGGGCGCGGAGGGGTTCCAGGCGGCGGGCGGAGACGCCGCCATCGACCGCATGAACGCCATGGAGCAGCGCCTTGCCCGCCTGACCGACCGGACCGAGCAGTTGGGAAACCGCATCGACCGGATCGTGGCCGATGGCAGCCGCCGCATCGCCGATATCGAGTTCCGGCTGTGCGAGATGGATGAAACCTGCGACTTGGCGGCCCTGACCATGCAGGATCTGGGCCGGACCGGCAGCCCGGTGCCGAACCTTGGGCCCGCGGCGCCTCAGGCCGGCACGGGCGGCAAACCCGTAGGCGCGGGCGAGAAGGCCGATTTCGAAGCCGCGCGGCAGGTCATGGCCAGCGGCGATTTCCGCCGCGCGTCCGAGATGTTCGGCGCCATGGCCGAGGCCCATGCCGGCGGCGCCCTGACGGCCGAGGCGCTGTTTCTGCGCGGCGCGGCGCTGGACAGCGCTGGCGACGCGAAAGGCGCGGCCGCCGCATGGCTTGAAGGCTTCGCGGCCGACCCTGACGGTCCGCGAGCCGCCGAAAGCCTGCTTGGCATCGCCCGCGTGGTCGAGCAGGATGGCGACGCGACCGCCGCCTGCCTTTATCTGGCCGAGATCCCGGCCCGCTTTCCCGGGACGCCCCCGGCGGCCGAGGCGGAAACGCGGCTCAGCCGCCTTGCCTGCAGCAGCAACGACCTGGGCATGGCTGTCGACAGCGCCTTTGCCGACTCGGAAGCCGAAGCCGACCTGTCCGAACACCAGTAGCGCGATGACCCTGCCCGCCCCCGGACCGGCCCTTCGCATCCATGCCGCGCTGGATCGGCTGGCCGCCGATATGCCCGCGATTGGCGTGGCCGTGTCAGGCGGCGGCGATTCGGTCGCGCTGATGCACATGGCGGCGGAATGGGGGCGCGGCCGCAGGATCATGGTCGCCACCGTCGATCACGGCCTGCGCCCCGAAAGCGCCGCCGAGGCGCGGCAGGTCGGGCGCGCGGCCCGCGCCCTTGGCCTGTCCCATGCGACCCTGCTGTGGCAGCGGGAAACCGAGGCGGGCAACCTCATGGCCAATGCGCGCGATGCGCGGCTGCGGCTGCTGGCGGGATGGGCGCAGCGAAACGGCCTGTCCGCCGTCCTGCTGGGCCATACCGCCGACGACCAGGCGGAAACGCTGCTGATGCGGCTGGCGCGCGGCTCGGGGATCGACGGCCTTGCCTCGATGGCCGAATGGCGGGAAGCCTTTGGCACCCGGTGGCTGCGCCCCATGCTGGGTGCCGGGCGCCAGGAGTTGCGCGACTGGCTACGGATGCGCGGGATCGCCTGGGCAGACGATCCCAGCAACGAGAACGAGGATTTCGACCGCATCCGCATCCGCAAGGCCATCGGCGCCATGGGCCTGGACGTCGCGGCCCTTGCCCGCGCCGCCAACCACATCGGAGAGGCGCGGGACGCGCTGTCCCATTACGCCGCCCATGCCGCGCGGGATGCGATCATCCACAATGGCAGCGTGACCCTGCCCCGGCGCGCCTATGGCGATGCCCCGCCCGAGATTCGCCGGCGGCTGATCGTCGCAGCCTGTCGCTGGATCACCGGCGCCGACTATCCTCCGCGCCGCAACACGGTGCTGCACGCCTTGAACGCGATCGCGACCGGCCACCGTGTCACCCTGGACGGCGCCCTGATCGAACCTGCGGGCGATCGCATCCGCCTGATGCGCGAAGCCGCCGCCGCCCTGCGGGCGCCTGATTCGCAAGGCGAGACATGGGATAACCGCTGGAAGATCATTGGCTTGAAGTCAGATCAACATGTCGCCGCGCTTGGCATGGGCCAGGTCGCGCGGGTCAAATGGCGCCTGTCGGGGCTGGGGCGGGACGAAGCCGCCGCCACCCCCGCCATCTGGGAAGGGGACCGGCTGATCGCCGCCCCGCTGATCCGGGCGGCCGCGCCTTACGACGTTCGTCCGCTGCGCGGGGCGGCGGATTTCCACAGGCTGGTGATGGCGCATTGAACCTGCGCCGATAATCCCTATTTTCAGGGCAACCGATTTTCCGCCGGAGGTCCCGCTTTGGGCAACGCACGAAACCTCGCCTTTTGGGTCGTCCTGTTCCTGATGATCCTGGCGCTGTTCAATTTGTTCAGCGACGGCGCCACGACCATGAACAGCCGGCAGATCAGCTATTCCGATTTCATCCAACGCGTGGACAATGACCAGGTTTCCGCCGTCACCATCGACGGAGAGGATCTGGCGATCACCGGCACCGACGGCAACCAGTATGCCACCGTCCGCCCCCAGGGCGAGGACATCTCGGACAGGCTGATCGCCAAGAACGTCGACGTGAAGGTGGTGCGCCAGCAGCAGTCGGGCTTCATGTCCCTGCTGGGCGTCTGGCTGCCCTTCATCCTGCTGATCGGCGTCTGGATCTTCTTCATGAACCGGATGCAGGGCGGCGGCAAAGGCGGCGCGATGGGCTTTGGCAAGTCGCGCGCCAAGCTGCTGACCGAAAAGCACGGCCGCGTGACATTCGACGACGTGGCGGGCATCGACGAGGCCAAGGAAGAACTGGAGGAGATCGTCGAATTCCTGCGCAATCCGCAGAAATTCAGCCGCCTGGGCGGCAAGATCCCGAAAGGCGCGCTGCTGGTCGGCCCTCCGGGCACCGGCAAGACCCTGCTGGCCCGCGCCATCGCCGGTGAGGCGGGCGTGCCCTTCTTCACCATCTCGGGTTCGGACTTCGTGGAAATGTTCGTGGGCGTCGGCGCATCCCGCGTCCGCGACATGTTCGAGCAGGCCAAGAAATCCGCCCCTTGCATCGTCTTCATCGACGAGATCGACGCCGTGGGCCGCGCGCGCGGCGTGGGCATCGGCGGCGGCAACGACGAACGCGAGCAGACGCTGAACCAGCTTCTGGTCGAAATGGACGGCTTCGAGGCCAACGAGGGCATCATCATCGTCGCCGCCACCAACCGCCGCGACGTGCTGGACCCCGCCCTGCTGCGCCCCGGCCGCTTCGACCGCCAGATCCATGTGCCGAACCCCGACATCAAGGGGCGCGAGAAGATCCTGTCGGTCCATGCCCGCAAGGTGCCGGTCGGTCCCGACGTGGACCTGCGAATCATCGCGCGCGGCACGCCCGGCTTCTCTGGCGCGGACCTGATGAACCTGGTGAACGAGGCCGCGCTGATGGCCGCCCGCATCGGCCGCCGCTTCGTCAGCATGGAAGACTTCGAGAACGCCAAGGACAAGGTCATGCTGGGCGTGGAACGCCGCAGCATGGTCCTGACGCCCGAGCAGAAGGAAAAGACCGCCTACCACGAGGCGGGCCATGCCGTCGTCGGCCTGTCGCTGCCCAAATGCGACCCGGTCTACAAGGCCACGATCATTCCGCGCGGCGGCGCGCTTGGCATGGTGGTGTCCCTGCCGGAAATGGACCGTCTGAACTTCCACAAGGACGAGGCCAAGCAGAAGCTGGCCATGACCATGGCCGGCAAGGCCGCCGAGATCATCAAGTATGGCGAGGAAGGCGTGTCGAACGGTCCCGCCGGTGACATCCAGCAGGCCAGCCAGCTGGCCCGCGCCATGGTGATGCGCTGGGGCATGTCCGACAAGGTCGGCAACATCGACTATGCCGAGGCGCACGAGGGCTATAGCGGGTCGACCGGCGGCTTCTCGATCTCGGCCGCGACCAAGGAACTGATCGAGCAGGAAGTCCACGACCTGATCGAACAGGGCTACCAGGAAGCCCGCCGCATCCTGATCGAAAAGGAAGCCGAGTTCGAGCGGCTGGCCCAAGGGTTGCTGGAATACGAGACCCTGACCGGCGAGGAGATCGGCAAGGTCCTGCGCGGCGAGCCGCTGGGCGGCGACGACGACACGCCGGGCAGCCTGATCCCGGCGGTCACGGCGATCCCGAAGGCGGGCAAGCCCGCCCCCGGCGGCGATCCCGCCCCGGCATGACGGAAAGGACCCCGGCCCTCGCGCCGGGGTTTTCTTTACGGCTTGCACCTGCGGACGGTCCGGTGCATCCCCCTGCCAGCGAATGGAGGGTCCGATGCAGATCGACGACATCCCGGACATGGCGACGCTGCGCGCCCATATCGATGCGGTCGATGAACAGTTGGTCGCCCTTCTGGCGCAGCGCCACGCGCTGATCGCCCGCGCCGCGCAGATCAAGCAGCAGATCGGCCTGCCCGCCCGGATCGACGAACGCGTCGAGGAAGTTGTCGCAAATGCGGGGCGTCACGCCGCATCGCACGGGCTGGACCGGGCGCTGATCGAGAATATTTGGCGGCAACTGGTCGAAGCTGCCATCGCGCAGGAAGACCGCCACCTGAACGGAGACCGCCCGTGACAGCGACACTGCCCATGACCGCCACCCTGATCGACGGCAAGGCCTTTGCCGCCGACCTCCGCGCCCGCATCGCGACCGAGGTCGAGGCGATGAAAGCGCAAGGCATCACACCCGGTCTGGCCGTCGTGCTGGTGGGCGAGGACCCCGCCAGCCAAGTTTATGTGCGGTCGAAGGGCCGGATGACGCGCGAAGTCGGCATGAACTCCCATGAACACCGCCTGCCTGCCGAAACTCCGCAGGCCGATCTGCTGGCGCTGATCGACAGGCTGAACGCCGACCCGGCGATCAACGGCATTCTTGTGCAGCTTCCCCTGCCCCGGCACATGGACGAGGCGGCGGTTATCAACGCCATCGACCCGGCCAAGGACGTGGACGGCTTCCACATCCTGAATGTCGGGCGCCTGGCGACCGGTCAGAAGGCGATGGTGCCCTGCACCCCGCTGGGTTGCCTGATGCTGCTGCGCAACCACCTGGGAAGCCTGTCCGGCAAGAACGCCCTGGTGATCGGCCGCAGCAACATCGTCGGCAAACCGATGGCCCAGCTTCTGCTGCGCGACAGCGCGACGGTGACGATCGCCCATTCGCGCACCACCAACCTGCCAGACCTGTGCCGGCAGGCCGACATCGTGGTTGCCGCCGTTGGCCTTGCCCGCTTCGTGAAAGGCGATTGGATCAAGCCGGGCGCCACGGTGATCGACGTCGGCATCAATCGCACCGATGACGGTCTGGTGGGTGATGTCGACTTCGACGCCGCCAAGCAGACCGCGGGTGCGATCACGCCGGTGCCTGGCGGGGTCGGTCCGATGACGATCGCCTGCCTCCTGGCCAATACTCTCACTGCGACGGTCCGCGTCAATGGCCTGCCGGACCCCGAAGGCCTGACCCCCTGAGGCAACCGCCGGGGGTTTCACACCCCCGGAACCCCCGTGGGATATTTGAAGTCCAAGGCAGGGTCGTTAATGTTTCATCAACATTCCACTGGCATTGTCGGCACTACGGTACAGGCGGGGACGCCGATGACCGTGTCCGAAGCAGGCGCCTCATCCTTCGCGGGATGGGGCGTTCTTCGCTCCTGCATTGGACCACAAACATCCCGGGGGAGGCGCGCGAAGCGCGACGGGGGCAGCGCCCCCTCCCATGTCACATCAAAGGCATTGACGCCTGCCTTCGCCCAATCGCGCGAGGTGATGGAAGCGACACGTTCCGGCATGGCGAGGAGCGTGTTCCGGGCATGGCAGCAGACGTCGACGATGGCCTCGTAGCTGTCGAAGACCCGGTTCGCGAGGACGTTCTGACGGAGGAACTGGCAGAGGTTCTCGACCGGATCCAGGTCCGGACTGCAAGGCGGCAGCGGCAGCAGGCTAATGTTGGGCGGAATGACGAGGCCTGTAGAGCTGTGCCAGCTGGCACCATCGAGAACGGGGAGTGCGTGCGCACGGGGCGACACCTGCCCGGTGATTTCGGGCAGGTGGGCGTTCATCGCCTCCGTGTTCGCATAGGGTATGACGAGCGCTGCACCGATCCTGCAGGCCGGGCAGACCGCACCGAAGATGTAGGCCCAGGCCCAGCGGCAGTGTTTTGGCGCCCGCGGGCGTGTTCCCTTTCTCGCCCACATGCGTGTCAAGGTTCCCTGCTGGCCCGCCCTGACCTCATCCTGGAACCGGATCTCCAAAGGGTTGGCCCGCGCTTCGTGGGGCACGGCCGCGCGCGCCAACTCGGCAGTGTTTTTATAGACCGCTTGCGTGTCGGCGTCGCACTGCGGAAGGCGCGGCCGGGCCGAAAGACGCGCAAGGCCGAGCCGGTGAAGGATCGCGCCCATGGTCCGCTCCGCCACGCAAATGCCGAACCGCTGCTCAACCACGTCGCAGAGGTCAATCCGACGCCGATGTACAACCCCATCCATTGACGGGACCGGCCCCGTCTCGACGATCACGGCAAGTTGGCGCATCTGCTCGGCACCGAGCCGCCCTGAAAGCGGCCGGTCGACAAGGCCGGCCAACCCTTCGGCACGGTAACGGTGAACCCGGACACGCAGCGTCTGCCGATCCATCCGCAGCTTTGTGCCGCTTCTGTCCGGGTTTTCCCGTCAAGCACAGGCGCCAGCGCAAGCATCCGGCGCGACGCCCGCGCGTTCTTCACTTGAGCCGCCTCCCGCCGCAGATCCGATGCCGAAAGGTCCGTGCGTTTGATGTCCACCGCCATCCTGATCCTCTTCCGCCTTGCAGTGGAGTGAATCAAAAGTCGGCCGCAAAGCAGACAACCTTCAGAGGCGATGGTTCATGCCGCTGGTACTAGCCGTCGAAAAGGCTGCCCTGGGAAGGCACCGTCGGCGCGGCAAGCCCGAGATGGCGCCAGGCACCTGCCGTCAACTGCCGCCCGCGCGGGGTGCGGGCAACCAGGCCCTGCTGCAGCAGATAGGGTTCGATCACTTCCTCGATCGCGTCGCGGCTTTCGGACAGGGCGGCCGACAGCGTTTCCACCCCCACCGGGCCGCCGCCGTAATGTTCCGCCATCTGCAACAGATAGCGCCGGTCGGCCCCGTCCAGACCCATGTCATCCACGCCAAGGCGCGTCAGCGCCGTATCCGCGATCTGCCGGGTCAACCGGCCGTCGCCCTCGACCAGGGCGAAATCCACGACGCGGCGCAGCAGCCGTCCGGCGATCCGGGGGGTGCCACGGGCGCGGCGGGCGATTTCGCGCGTTCCGTCCTGGTCAGCGTCGATCCCCATCAGGCGCGCGCCGCGCTGAACGATCAGGTCCAGTTCGGCGATGGTATAGAACTCCAGACGGGTCGGGATACCGAAGCGGTCACGCAGGGGCGTCGTCAGCAGGCCAAGCCGGGTCGTGGCACCGACAAGGGTAAAGGGCTGCAATTCGATCCGCACGGTCCGCGCGGCGGGGCCTTCGCCGATGACCAGATCCAGCTCGAAATCCTCCATCGCGGGATACAGGATCTCCTCGACCGCCGGGTTCATGCGGTGGATCTCGTCGATGAACAGGACGTCGCGGGCTTCCAGGTTGGTCAGGATCGCCGCCAGATCGCCCGCACGCGCCAGCACCGGGCCCGAGGTCATTCGAAAGTTCACGCCCAGTTCGCGCGCCATGATCTGCGCCAGCGTGGTCTTGCCCAAGCCCGGCGGGCCGAAGAACAGCGTGTGGTCCATCGCCTTGCCGCGCATCCGGGCGCTTTCGATGAAGACGCGCAGGTTCGCCCGCGCCTCGGCCTGACCGACGAATTCCGACAGGGCCTGCGGGCGCAGGGCGCGGTCTTCGGATTCGCCGTCCATCGGTTCGGGACGCAGGGTCGGATCGGGCTGGATCATGCAGGCCCCCACGGACCGTCACCGCGCCCGCTGCGCGGGATGGGCGAGGCGCGTTCGACCATCGGGCGCCCGGCGTCCATCGCCATCAGCCGGGCGATCCGCTCCTCGGTCGCGGGATGGGTCGCGAACAGGCGGTCCATGCGCAACCCGTTCAGCGGATTGACGATGAACATGGAGGCCGCGGCCGGATTGCGTTCCGCCGGGATGTTCAGCGTGCGACCCGCCATCTGCGAGATCCTCGCCAGCGCCGAGGCCAGCGCCCGGGGCTGCCCGCTGATCCGGGCGCCGGTCGCATCGGCCTCGTATTCGCGCGCGCGCGAGATGGCCATCTGCACCATCATCGCGGCCAGCGGCGCGAAGATCATCGCCAGGGTCGCGCCAAGGCCGCCACCCCGATCGTCGCGCCCGCCGGTGAACATCATCATGTTGCCCATCATGGCAATCGCCCCGGCCATGGTCGCGGTGACGGTCATGGTCAGCGTGTCGCGGTGCTTGATATGGGCCAGTTCGTGGGCGATCACGCCCGCGATCTCGTCGCGCGACAGGGCGCGGACCAGACCCTGCGTCACAGCCACGGCCGAGTTCTGGGGATTGCGCCCGGTGGCAAAGGCATTTGGCTGTTCGGTCGGAAGCAGATACAGTTTGGGCATCGGCAGATCCGCCCGCCGTGCCAGTTCCGTGGTCAGCGCGTAAAGGTCGGCGCCCTGCTGCGGCGACAGTTCGACCGCGCCCTGCTGACGCAGGACCATCTTGTCGCTGTTCCACCAGGAAAAGACGTTCATGCCGCCCGCCAGAAGCAACGCGATCATCGCGCCGCCTCGCCCGCCCAGCATCCAGCCAAGCGCCATGACCAAGGCGGTCATGGCGGCCATGAGGATGAAGACCTTGACGTTCCCGTGCATCGGTGTTCCCCCTATTCCTTCGGCGCCAGCAGGCGCAGCGCCGCGCGGATCAACGCGGGGGTTTGGGCGGTGGGTTCCCGCGCCTGTGCCTCGGCCACGGCTTGCGCGGCCTCGCTGGCAGCATAGCCCAGATTGGTCAGAGCGGACAGCGCGTCGGACGTGGCGCGTGCAGCCAGCATGGCGTCGGACGGAGCGGCGGGCTTGGCGGGGGTTACGGCGGTTTCGATGACGGCGGTGTCCGGCTCGACCGCCGACACGCCCATGTCCACGGTGAACGTCGCCCCAAGCGCCATGACCGAGGGCGCCTTGTCCTTCAGCTCCAGCACCACCCGCTGCGCCAGCTTCGGGCCGACGCCGTTGGCCTTGCGGACCGAGGCCCAGTCGCCAAGCGCAATGGCGCGCCCCAGTCCTTCGGCCCCCAAGGTGCCCAGGATCGCCAGCGAGACCTTGGCCCCCACGCCCTGCACGCTGGTCAGCAGCCGGTGCCATTCCTTTTCCAGCATGGAGGGAAAGCCGAACAACTGCAGCAGATCCTCGCGCACCATCAGGTCGGTATAAAGGGCTGTCGCCTGCCCCACCGGGGGCAGGCTGGCGGCGGTGCGTTCGCTGACATGGACGATATAGCCCACGCCCCGCACGTCGATCAGGACGTGATCGCGGGCGCGGTGCAGGATGATCCCGGCGATGCGGCCGATCATGCGGTCCTCGCGATCCGCAGGGTCCGGCCCTGCAAATGACGGGCATGACAGATGGCGATGGCCAGCGCGTCCGCCGCGTCGGCGCTGTCGAAGCTGACGCCGGGCAGTTGGACCTTGACCATGTGCTGCACCTGCTCCTTACCCGCGTGGCCCACGCCCACCACGGTCTTCTTGACCGCGTTCGGGGCGTATTCGCCGATCGCCAGCCCCGCCTCGGCCGGGGCCAGCAGGGCGATGCCGCGCGCCTGGCCCAGCTTCAGCGTGCCGACCGCGTCCTTGTTCACGAAGGTCTGTTCCACGGCTGCCGCGTCCGGCGCATGGGCCGCGATCACCGCCGTCAGCCCGCGATAAAGCTGCAAGAGACGCACGCCCAGATCGCCCGCCTCTGTCTGGATCACCCCATTGGCCACGTGGCGCAGGCGCGATCCCTCGACCAGGATCACGCCCCAGCCCATGTTCCGCAAACCCGGGTCGATGCCCAGAACCCTCATGCCCGCCTCTTTTCCGTTTTCAAAGGCCTAGCACGAAAGGCGAACATTTGCCTAGGGGACAATCCCCTATTCCTCCAGCACGTCCAGAACGCCGGGCACCGCGCGCAGCGCCTGCCGGGCGGGCGTGGTCAGGGGGGCGTCGTTCGCGACCTCGATCTCGATCACCTCGTCGCCCTCGCGGATGCGCAGCAGGACGGGACCGCGCGAACGGGCGGGCACGGTGATTTCGGTCCTGATGCGGCTCAGCGTCTCGGCCAGGCGCGGGATGGTGTCGGTGCCCTGCATCTCCACGGCAAGGCAGCCTGCCCCGGCATCCGCCACCACCTCGTCCAGCGTCGCGACCGAGTTCGCCAGCATCTTCACCTGATCGCCCGAGGGTTCGACCTTGACCTGCAGGACCACGTTCTGCCCCGGCTCCAGCCGGTCGCGGCTGGCGGTCAGCAGGTCGGAAAACACCGTGACCTCGTAAAGCCCGGTCGGGTCGGACAGGCTGACAAAGGCATAGGGCGTGCCCTTGGCCGACTTGCGCTCCATCCGCGCGGCCACGGTTCCGGCGATGCTGGCGACCAGAGGGCCATCCAGGGCCTCGGTGCAGATCTCGGCCAGGGTCTGGACCTTCTTGCGCTTCAGGGCGGGCAGGTAATCGTCCAGCGGATGGCCGGACAGGTAGAAGCCGACGGCCTTGTGCTCCTCGCCCAGCTTTTCGGTGGGCAGCCAGACCCCGGCGATGGGCGCGCGCGGCGGCGGCAGATCCTCGCCCCCGCCGAACAGCGACGTCTGGCTGGACGCCGCCTGTTCCTGCACCGCCGCCGACCAGGCGCACAGCGCGTCCAGCCCCTTGACCACGCGGGCACGGTTGTCGTCCAAGCTGTCGAAGGCCCCGGCGCGGGCCAGCATCTCCAGCGGGCGCTTGCCCACGCGCTTCATGTCCATGCGACGGGCGAAGTCATGGATGTCGCGGAAGGGCTGGTCCCTGCGCGCCTCGTGGATCAGCGTCATGGCGTCCACGCCGACGCCCTTCAGCGCGCCCAAGGCGTAATGGATGCGGCCTTCGCGCACGCTGAAGGTAGGGGCGGACCGGTTCACGCAGGGCGGCACGATGGCAATGCCCATGCGGTCGCATTCGCGCTTGTAGATCGCCAGCTTGTCGGTCAGGTGGATGTCGCAGTTCATCACTGCGGCCATGAACTCGACCGGATGGTTCGCCTTCAGCCAGGCGGTCTGATAGCTGACCACGGCATAGGCCGCCGCGTGCGACTTGTTGAAGCCGTAATTGGCGAATTTTTCCAGCAGGTCGAAGACCTCGCCCGCCTTCTTGGCATCGACGCCGTTCGCCACCGCGCCATCGACGAATTTCGGACGCTCCTTGGCCATCTCGGAGGCGATCTTCTTGCCCATCGCGCGGCGCAGCAGGTCGGCGCCGCCAAGGCTGTAGCCCGCCATGACCTGCGCAATCTGCATCACCTGTTCCTGATAGACGATGATGCCCTGCGTTTCCGCCAGGATCGGGTCGATGCTGGGGTGCAGCGACTCCAGTTCCCGCAGCCCGTTCTTGACCTCGCAGTAGGTCGGGATGTTCTCCATCGGGCCGGGACGGTAAAGGGCCACAAGCGCCACGATGTCCTCGATGCAGGTGGTCCGCATCCGGCGCAGCGCGTCCATCATGCCGCTGGATTCCACCTGGAACACCGCCACCGTCTTGGCGCTGGCGAACAGGTCATAGGTCGCCTTGTCGTCCAGCGGGATCAGGTTGATCTGGTTTTCCGTGCCGGGCGTGGGATCATAGAGCTTGCGCCCGTCGGCGGCGACATGCAGCGGGCGCCCGCCGTCGTTGATCAGGTCCACGGCGTTCTGGATCACCGTCAGCGTCTTGAGGCCCAGGAAGTCGAACTTCACCAGCCCGGCCTGTTCGACCCATTTCATGTTGAACTGCGTGGCCGGCATGTCGGACGCCGGATCGCGGTACAGCGGCACCAGCCGATCCAGCGGCCGGTCGCCGATCACCACGCCCGCCGCATGGGTGGATGCGTTGCGGTAAAGCCCTTCCAACTGCTCGGCATAGTCCAGCAGGCGCTTGACGACCTCCTCCTTGGCGGCTTCGCGCAGGCGCGGCTCGTCGGCGCGGGCCTTGGCGATGCTGACGGGCTTCACGCCTTCCAGCGGGATCATCTTGGACAGGCGGTCCACCTGGCCGAAGGGCATCTGCAACACGCGGCCCACGTCGCGCACGGCGGCCTTGGACAAAAGCGCGCCGAAGGTGATGATCTGGCCCACCTTGTCCTTGCCATAGCGGTCCTGGACATAGCGGATCACCTCCTCGCGCCGGTCCATGCAGAAGTCGATGTCGAAGTCCGGCATGGACACGCGTTCCGGGTTCAGGAAGCGTTCGAACAGAAGGTTGTAGCGCAGCGGATCCAGGTCGGTGATCGTCAGCGCATAGGCCACCAGCGACCCCGCGCCCGACCCCCGGCCCGGCCCCACCGGAATGTCATGGTCCTTGGCCCACTTGATGAAATCGGCCACAATCAGGAAATAGCCGGGAAAGCCCATCTGCTCGATGATGCCCAATTCGAACTCCAGCCGGGCCTGGTATTCGGCGACCGGGACGGCGTGGGGGATGACGCGCAGCCGTGCCTCCAGCCCCGCGCGGGCTTGGCGGCGCAGTTCCTCGACCTCGTTTTCGGCGAAGCGCGGCAGGATCGGCTTGTGCTTGCTGACCGCAAAGGCGCAGCGGCGGGCGATCTCGACGGTGTTCTCCAGCGCCTCGGGCAGGTCGGCGAACAGCACCGCCATTTCCTCGGCCGACTTGAAGTAATGCTGCGGCGTCAGGCGGCGGCGGGGCTGCGACTGGTCCACATAGGCCTTTTCCGCGATGCAGATCAGGGCGTCATGGGCCTCGAACATCGCGGCCTTGGGGAAATAGACATCATTCGTGGCGACCAGCGGCAGGCCCTTGGCATAGGCGAGGTCGATCAGCCCGGCCTCGGACGCCACCTCGGCAGGCATCAACTGGCCGTTCTCGCCCGGATGGCGCTGCAGTTCGACGTAAAGCCGGGTCGGAAAGGCGGCGGCCAGCCGGTCGGCCAGGGCATCGGCCTTGTCGCGCTGCCCCTGGGCGATCAGGCAGCCCAGCGGGCCCGTGGCGCCGCCGGTCAGGCAGATCAACCCCTCGGCATGGGCCAGCAGCTCATCGACCGTCACATGCAGCGGCGCCCCCCCGTCGCGCAGGTAAAGGCACGAGGACAGCGCCATCAGGTTCAGCCAGCCCGCCGCGTTCTGCGCCAGCAGGACCACCGGCCCGGTGGCGCCGTCCTGCAGGGTGATCTGGCAGCCGACGATCGGCTGGACGCCCTTGTCCATCGCCTTCACGCTGAATTCCAGCGCCGCGAACATGGCGTTGGTGTCGGTCAGCGCCACGGCGGGCATCCCGGCATCTGCCGCAAGTCCGGGCAGCTTGCCCACGGGAATGGCACCTTCCAGCAAAGAATGCTCGGAATGTGTGCGAAGATGGATGAATCGGGGGGATTTTACGGCCATAGTCAGGCTTGTAACGCAGCCTGTCGAAACAGCGCAATTGCCCCCGGCGTCAATTGCGCGCTAAGCAGGCCGAAGGTTTGACCAAGGGGACAAAGTTTGACCGACGCGGCAGTTTTCAGGGCCAGGGGGATCGGCAAATCCTATCCCGGCGTCCGCGCCAACGACGATGTGTCCTTTGCCGTCGAACCGGGCGAAATCCATGCCCTGCTGGGCGAGAACGGCGCGGGCAAGTCCACGCTGGTCAAGATGATCTATGGCCTTGTCCGCCCGGACCAAGGGCAGATGCTGCTGAACGGCCAGCCGCACCAGCCCGCCGATCCCCGTGCCGCGCGGGCGGCGGGCGTGGCGATGGTGTTCCAGCATTTCAGCCTGTTCGACGCGCTGACGGTTGCCGAAAACATCGCGCTTGGCATGGAAAACCCGCCCCCCCGCCGGGCGCTGTCGGTGCGGATCGCGCAGGTCAGCCAGGATTTCGGCCTGCCGCTGAACCCCGCCCGCCGGGTCGCCACCCTGTCGGCGGGCGAACGCCAGCGGGTCGAGATCATCCGCTGCCTTTTGCAGAACCCGCGCCTGCTGATCATGGACGAACCCACCAGCGTCCTGACTCCACAGGAAGCGGACCTGCTGTTCGCCACCCTGCGCAAGCTGGCCGACGGGGGAACCGCGATCCTGTATATCAGCCACAAGTTGGAGGAGATCCGCACCCATTGCGACCGCGCGACGATCCTGCGCGGCGGTGTCGTGGTGGACAGTTGCGACCCGCGCGACCATTCCGCCCGCACCCTGGCGGCGATGATGGTCGGCGGAGAGATGCGCCCCATCGACCGCAGCGGACGGCAGTCGGGCGAGGTTCTGTTGCAGGTCCGCGCCCTGTCCCAAGCCGCCCCCGCGGCCGAGGGCACGGCGCTGAAAGGCATCGCCCTGACCCTGCGGGCGGGCGAGATCCTGGGCATCGGCGGCGTCGCCGGCAATGGCCAGGACGAACTTCTGGCGGCGCTGTCGGGCGAAATCCGCAGCGCCGCCGGCACGATCCTGCTTGAGGGCGCCGACCTGTCCCGCCAGGGCCCCGAGGCGCGCCGCAGCGCCGGCCTGCTGGCCGCGCCCGAGGATCGGCTGGGCCATGCCGCCGTGCCCGACTTCAGCCTGACCGACAACACGCTGCTGACGGCGGGCGCGCGCAAGGGACTGGTCCGCCGGGGCCTGATCGACCGCCCCGCCGCCCGCGCCTATGCCGAGGCGGTGATCCGCGCCTTCGACGTGCGCACCCCCGGCCCGGGGACCGCCGCCAAGGCGCTGTCGGGCGGCAACCTGCAGAAGTTCGTCATCGGCCGAGAGGTCATGCAGGCCCCCCGCGTGCTGGTGGTGAACCAGCCGACCTGGGGGGTGGACGCCGGCGCCGCCGCCGCCGTGCGCCAGTCGCTGCTGGATCTGGCGCGGTCGGGGGCGGGCGTCATTGTCATTTCACAGGATCTGGACGAACTCTTGGAACTCTCCGACCGCTTCTGCGCGCTGAACGAAGGCCGCCTGTCCGATCCCCGCCCGACCGAGGGCCTGACCCTGGACCAGATCGGCCTGATGCTGGGCGGCGCGCACGGGATGGAGGTCGCGCATCTATGATCCGCCTTGTCCCCCGCACCGACACCGCTGCCCTGTTGCAGGTCGCCACGCCCGTCATGGCGGTGCTGGCGACGATGCTGGCGGGCGGCATCCTGTTCGCGATCATGGGCTATGACCCCGTGGCGGCAATCCGCACGATCTTCTGGGACCCGCTGTTCGGCCCCGCCTCCGGCTATTCGCGCCCGCAGCTTCTGGTCAAGGCGGCGCCGCTGATCCTGATCGCCTCGGGCCTGGCCGTGGGATTTCGCGCCGGCATCTGGAACATCGGGGCCGAGGGGCAGTACATCATCGGCGCCATTGCCGGCGCGGCAGTGGCCCTTGCCGCCTATCCCGCGCCCGAAATGTGGATCTTCCCCGCCATGGTCATTGCGGGCGCGGCGGGCGGCTGGGCCTGGGGCATGATCCCGGCGCTTTTGCGCAACTGGTTCGGCGCGTCGGAAATCCTCGTGTCGCTGATGCTGGTCTATGTCGCGCAGCGCATCGCCGCCTGGATGGCCTTCGGCCCCATGAAGAACCCCGAGGGTTTCGGAATGCCCGGCTCGCGCAACCTGCAACAGTATCCGGCGGCCTCGAACCCCGAACTGATCGCCGGGACCGGCGCGCATTGGGGCGTGGTCGCTGCCCTTGTCGCGATCCTGGCGACCTGGTTCCTGATGTCGCGCCACATCCGCGGCTTCCACATCCGTGCGGCAGGCATCGCCCCCCGCGCGGCCCGTTTCGCCGGCGTGAAGCCGGAAACCCTGGTGGCCTTCTGCCTGGGCCTGTCGGGCGCGCTTGCCGGCATGGCGGGCCTGTTCGAGGTCGCAGGCCCCGCAGGCCAGATCACCGACCAGGTGGGCGTGGGTTACGGCTTCACCGCCATCATCGTGGCCTTCCTGGGCCGTCTGCATCCGGTCGGCATCCTGCTGGCGGGGCTGCTGCTGGCCCTGACCTATATCGGCGGCGAACTGGCGCAACTGACGCTGAACCTGCCCGCCGCGACCGTGCAGGTGTTCCAGGGGATGCTTCTGTTCTTCCTGTTGGGTTTTGACCTGCTGACCCGCTTCCGCATCACCCGGAGGGTCACGGCATGATCGACCCCGTTGCCCTGTTTCTGCTGCTTCTGTCAGCCTCCACACCCATCCTGTTCGCCGCCCTGGGCGAGTTGGTCGTCGAACGCGCTGGCGTCCTGAACCTGGGGGTCGAGGGGATGATGATCACCGGCGCCCTGGCCGGGTTCGCCGCCGCCTATCACACGGGCAACCCTTTCCTGGGCTTTGCCGGCGCCGCCCTCGCGGGCGCGCTGATCGCCCTGCCCTTCGCCGTGCTGACGCAGTTCCTGCTGTCCAACCAGGTCGCCTCCGGCCTTGCCCTGACCCTGTTCGGCCTGGGCCTTGCCGCGCTGTTCGGCAAGCCCATGGAGGGGGTCAAGGCGCCCGCCATGTCGCCCGGTCCGCTGGGCCTGAACTGGATCGTCTGGCTGGGCCTGCTGATGGTGCCCGCGATCTGGTGGTTCCTGAACCGGTCCCGCGCGGGGCTGATCCTGCGCGGCGTGGGCGAGAACCACGACGCGGCCCATGCGCTTGGCTATGACGTGCGGCGCGTGCGCATCGCGGCCATCGCCTTCGGCGGGGCGATGGCGGGCATTGGCGGGGCGTTCATCTCCATTTCCACGGTACTGCAATGGACCGAGGGGATGACGGCGGGCGCGGGCTGGATCGCGCTGGCCATCGTGGTCTTTTCCAACTGGACCGCGCCGGGCGTGCTGGCGGGGGCATGGCTGTTCGGCGGCGTCACCGTGCTGCAACTGCGCCTGCAGGCGGCGGGCGTCCGGGTGCCGGTGCAACTGCTGTCGATGGCGCCATACCTCGCGACGATCATCGTGCTGGTGGCGATCTCCGCCCGGCAGAAGTTCAGCCGCCGCGCGGGCGGCACCGCGCCCGGATCGCTGGGACAGGATTTCCACGCCCTGCGCTGAAGCCGGGCTTATCAGAGAGGACCGAATGAACCGCAGACAGCTTATCGCCAGCGTCGCCGCCCTGACGACGATCAGCCTTGCCGCGCCCACCTGGGCACAGGACGAGCCGCTGAAGGTCGGCTTCATCTATGTCGGCCCCGTGGGCGACGGCGGCTGGACCTATCAGCACGACCAGGGCCGCCTTGCGGTCGAGGCGGAATACGGCGACCGCGTGGAAACCACCTTCATCGAAAGCGTGCCCGAAGGGGCGGACGCCGAACGCGCCATCACCCAACTGGCATTGGCCGGAAACAAGCTGATCTTCACGACCAGCTTCGGCTTCATGGACCCGACCATCAACGTCGCGGCCAAGTTCCCGGACATCAAGTTCGAACACGCCACCGGCTACAAGCGGGCCGAGAACGTCGCGACCTACGACGCGCGCTTCTACGAAGGCCGCGCGGTGATCGGCACCATCGCGGGCCGAATGACCAAGTCGAACAAGATCGGCTATATCGGGTCGTTCCCGATCCCCGAGGTGATCCAGGGCATCAACAGCAGCTTCATCCACGCCCGCAAGGTGAACCCGGACGTGGAAATGAAGGTCGTCTGGGCCTATAGCTGGTTCGACCCGGCGAAAGAGGCCGACGCCGCCGCCGCCCTGCTGGCCGAAGGCGTTGACGTGATCCTGCAGCACACCGATTCGACCGCCCCGCTGGCCAAGGCCCAGGAAGCAGGCGCCATCGGCTTCGGTCAGGCCAGCGACATGGCGGCCTTCGCCCCCACGCCGCGCGTGTCGTCCATTGTCGACAACTGGGCACCCTACTACATCAAGCGCGTGGGCCAGGTTCTTGACGGCACCTGGACCTCGGAGGCCACTTGGGCCGGCATCGGCGACGGAGAGGTCGTGATCGGCGACATCACCGACGCCGTCCCCGCCGAGGTCAAGGCCGAGGCCGAGGCCCTGCGCGACAGGATCGGCGCGGGCGAATACCATCCCTTCACGGGCCCGCTGAACAAGGCCGACGGCAGCGTCTGGCTGGCGGAAGGCCAGACCGCGACCGATCAGGATCTGTCGGGCATGAACTTCTTCGTCGAAGGGATTTCGGCCGAACTTCCGCAATAGCAGGAAGAAGACGGGGGCGCTGCCCCCGTACCCCCGGGATATTTTCTCCAAGGCAAAGACGACGACGCCCCGCTTCCAACCGGAAACGGGGCGCTTTGCCTTGGACGGTCATCGGCGTCCCCGCCTATACCGCTCGTTCAACATGGCGGGTAAAGGCTAAGAGAACGTTTCGCCCTTTGCCTTGGCGGAAAATATCCTGCGGGGTGCGGAGCGCCCGGAAAAAGGTCCAGTGGACCTTTTTCAGCGACGAACGCGCGGCACGCGCGGCGGGGGCGCAAAGCCCCCCTGCCCGGCTGCGGGTTATCCCATGCGTTCGCTGACATAGCTCCCGGGCGACGGCGGGAACACCACGGTCTTCTCACCGTTCAGGAACACGCGGCCGTGGATATGGGCATGGATCGCGCGGGCCAGAACCTGCGCCTCGACATCCCGGCCAAGGGACACATAGTCGCCAGGGGATTGCGAATGCGTCACGCGCACCGTGTCCTGTTCGATGATCGGGCCTTCGTCCAGGTCGGCGGTGACGTAGTGGCTGGTCGCGCCGATCAGCTTCACCCCGCGCTCGTAGGCCTGCTTGTAGGGGTTGGCGCCCTTGAAGGACGGCAGGAACGAATGGTGGATGTTGATGATCCGGCCCGACATGGCCTGGCACATCTCGTCCGACAGCACCTGCATGTAGCGCGCCAGAACGATCAGTTCCGCGCCGGTGTCGCGGACGATGCGCATCTGCTCGGCCTCGGCCTGGGCCTTGTTCTCCTTGGTGACGCGGATGCAGTAATAGGGCAGGTCGTGGTTCACGACGACCTTCTGATAATCCATGTGGTTGGAAATCACCGCCACGATGTCGATGGGCAGCGCGCCGATCCGCCAGCGGTACAGCAGGTCGTTCAGGCAATGCCCGAAGCGGCTGACCATGATGATGACCTTTTTCTTGACCGCGTCGTCGCTGAAATCGGCCTCCATCCCGAAGCGTTCGGCGATGGGGGTGATGCCCTGCTGCAACGTCTCCAGCGTCGCCCCGCCTTCGGACCGGAAGCTGACGCGCATGAAGAAGCGGCCGGTCTCGCTGTCGTCGAACTGCGCGCTGTCGGTGATGTTGCAGTCGTGCCCCGCCAGATAGCCGGAAATGGCGGCCACGATCCCGCGGGTCGAGGCGCAGGTGACGCGCAGCGTGTAGCTTTTCATGTGGGTTCCGCTTCCTTGGCTGTCCGGGTTCGACAGCATTTCGGACGATTGGCGGACAATGACAATCCTGTTTCCGACACCGCCGGGGGACGCAGCGACATCCCCCGGCGGCAAGGCACTCAGGCGGCGGGCATCCGAGCCTCGACCATGCCGGCATACCAGCTTGACCCCGCCGGGATCGCGTCGTCGTTGAAGTTGTAGGCCGGGTGATGGACCATCGCCGTGTCGCCGTTGCCCACGAAGATGTAGGCGCCGGGCTTTTCGTTCAGCATATAGCTGAAATCCTCGCCACCCATCATCGGCTGCATGGACAGGTTCACGTCTCCCGCAATGTCGCGCGCCACGTCGGCGGCCCAGACGGTCGCTTCCTCGTCGTTCATGGTGACCGGATAGCCGCGCTGGTAATCGACCTGCGCGGTGGCGCCCATGGCGGCGGCGATGTTGGTGGCGACGCGGGTGATGCCTTCCTGAAGCTGGTCGCGCACGGCGGGGTCAAGGCTGCGGGCCGTGCCCTTCAGCTTGACGACCTGCGGGATCACGTTATGCGCGGTCGAATCCGTGGACACGACGCAGACCGAGACCACGGCGTTCTTCAGCGGGTCGATGTTGCGCGACACGATGGACTGCAGGGCCACGATGATCTGCGCCGCCGTCAGCGTGGTGTCGATGCATTCGTGGGGCTTGGCGGCGTGCCCGCCCTTGCCGGTCACGATGATGTCGAACTGGTCGGCGGCGGCCATCATCGCCCCCGGCTTGATCGAGAAGCTGCCGACCGGCATTCCGGGCATGTTGTGCATCCCGTAGAATTCCTGGATGTTCCAGCGGGTCACGAGACCGTCGCGGACCATCGCGTCGCCGCCCCCGCCGCCTTCCTCGGCCGGCTGGAAGATCACCACGGCGGTGCCGTCGAAATTGCGCGTCTCGGCCAGGTATTTGGCGGCGCCCAGCAGCATGGCGGTATGGCCGTCATGCCCGCAGGCGTGCATCTTGCCCGGCGTTCTGGACGCATAGTCCAGGCCCGTCTGCTCGATGATCGGCAGGGCGTCCATGTCGGCGCGCAAGCCCACCACGCGGCCCTTGCTGTCGGTCTTGCCCCTGATGACGCCCACGACCCCGGTTTGCCCCACCCCCTCGACCACCTCGTCGCAGCCGAAGCCGCGCAGCAGCTCGGCCACGCGGCCCGCGGTGCGGTGAACGTCATAAAGCAGTTCGGGATGTTCGTGGAAATCGCGGCGCCAGGCGGTGATCTCGGGCAGCAGTTCGGCAAAGCGGTTCTTGACGGGCATGGTTCATCTCCTTCGCGGACGCAGGGTGGACCCTTTGTGCAGACTGCGCAAGTCGTCCGATGAGGCTAAAGGCCAGGCCCCAGCACGACGGGCGAACCGTCCGAGAACCGGTCCTGGCCGAACCGCATCTGGTCATGTCCGGGTTCACGACCCTGGATCAGCCGCGACATGACATGGCCCGCGCCCGGCCCGATGCCGGAGCCGTGGTCCGACAGGCCCGGCGCGATGAAGAACCCGGGAATCGCCTTTCGTCCAGCACCGGCACCTGGTCGGGCGTGGTGTCGATCATGCCGGCCAAGGCGATGCCGCCGCCGATCACCACCACGTCGGCGGCGTCCGGCAAGGGCGCGCGGAACTGCGGTGCCGCATCGGCGGCAATCGGCGGCCCTGCATCAGTGATGCGTCGCCGGTTCGACCAGAACCTTGTGGCCCGGCGCGACCTCGCGATAGACCGAGGGCAGGGCCCGATAGTCCACCGGATGGATCGGCGAGGGGATCGGCTTGAAGTTCAGATCCTCGCTGATCTTCTTCTGCCGGGGATCGGCCACGGGCACGGCGGCCATCAACTGCCGGGTATAGCCATGCTGCGGATTCTCGAACACCTGCCGGCGGGTGCCGATTTCCACGATGCGGCCCAGATACATGACGCCGACATGGTGGCTGACGCGTTCGACCACGGCCATGTCGTGGCTGATGAACAGCATGGAAATGCCAAGGTCCCCCTGCAGTTCCATCAGCAGGTTCAAGACCTGCGCCTGGACCGACACGTCCAGCGCCGACACCGCCTCGTCCGCGATGATCAGCTTGGGGTTCAGGGCCAGCGCGCGGGCGATGGCGATGCGCTGTCGCTGGCCGCCCGACATCTCGTGCGGATAGCGGCGCATGAAGCTGCGGGGCAGTTCCACCCGGTCGAACAGCGCGGCGATGCGGTCGCGGCGTTCCGACCGGCTGCCGATGCCAAAGTTCTCCATCGGCTCGGCCACCTGGTCATACAGCTTCATGTGCGGGTCGAGGCTGGCGAAGGGGTCCTGGAAGATCATCTGCATGTCGCGGCGCGCGCGGCGCAACTCGCCGGGCGACAGGGCCAGGATGTCGGTCCCGCCCAGGTTGACCTTGCCGGATTCCGGCTCCACTAGCCGCAGGATCGACCGCCCGCAGGTGGATTTCCCGCAGCCGGATTCGCCCACCAGCGACAGGGTCTCGCCCGCGTTGATGGTGAAGCTGACATCCTCGACGGCGTGGACGCGCGCGACCGTGCGGCGCAGCAGGCCCCCCTTGACCGCGAAGCGGGTGGTCAGGCCCTCCACCGTCAGCAAGGGCTTGGGATCGGCGACGATGATCGGTTCCGGCGCGCCGACGGTGCCGTCGCGCATCAGGCGCATCCGTTCGGGGGCGGGCTTGCCGGTCATCTCGCCCAGGCGCGGCACGGCGGCCAGCAGCATCTTGGTGTAATCCTCGCGCGGGTTTTCGAAAACCTGCTCGACCGGGCCTTCCTCGACCTTGTTGCCGCGATACATGACGACCACGCGGTCGGCCATCTGGGCCACCACGGCCATGTCATGCGTGATGAACAGGACCGCGATCCGCTTTTCGCGCTTCAGCCGGTCGATCAGCGCCAGGATCTCGGCCTGGATGGTCACGTCCAGCGCGGTCGTGGGTTCGTCGCAGATCAGCAGGCGCGGCTCGCAGGCCATGGCGATGGCGATCACGACGCGCTGGCGCATCCCGCCCGACAGTTCGTGCGGATACTGGTCCATGCGGCGCTCGGGCTCGGGGATGCGGACCTGGCGCAGGATCTCCAGCGCGCGGGCGCGGGCTTGGGCCTTGGTCATGCCGCGATGGACCATCAGCCCTTCGGTCAGCTGGTCGCCCACGGTGAAGACCGGGTTCAGCGCGGTCATCGGTTCCTGGAAGATCATGCCGATCTGGTTGCCGCGGATGTCGCGCATCGCGGCGCGAGGCTGCTGCGCCAGGTCGATGGCCCGCCCGTCGCCTCCATCGAACATCAGCCGCCCGCCCGCGATGGTGCCGCCGCCGAACTCCACCAGCCGCATCAGCGACAGCGAGCTGACCGACTTGCCCGACCCGGATTCACCCACCACGCAGACGCATTCGCCCGGATTGATGGAAAAGCTGACATCCTTGACGCCAACGACGACGCCATCGCCGGTCTCGAACTCGACCCGGAGTTTTTCAATGGAAACAAGCGGATTGTCGTCCAGCATCCTGCGGCCCCCGGCTTTGCCTTTCCCGAAGGCTAGCGGGCAGGACCGAAATGTCAAAGCTGAAAGAACCGGCGGGACGTTGCGTGATAAGGCTTGCTTTCCAAATGGGCTTCGATTGAAACTGATCCCATTCCGCGGGGACTGCAGGACAGTACGACGCCCGAATGAACCAAGGGAAACAAGAACATAAGCCCGCCAAGGGCCAAGCCGTTCTGGCCCGACCCGCGGGTCGCAACTTCCGACAGGAGAGATTGATGAAGCTGAAGACACTGCTGATGGGCGCGGCCGCCACCCTGGCGCTGGCGCCTGCCGCGATGGCCGAACGGGGCAGCGACGGCGCGCTGAACATCATCATGTGGCAGGCGCCGTCCACGATGAACCCCTACCTTTCGGGGGGCACGAAGGAGCTGATCTCGTCGTCGATGACGCTGGAGCCCTTGGCCGGCATGACGCCCGAGGGCGAGCATTACACCCGCCTTGCGGCCGAAATCCCGACGCTGGAAAACGGCGGCATCTCCGAGGATCTGAAGTCCGTCACCTGGAAGCTGCAGGACGGCCTGAAATGGTCGGACGGCACGCCCGTGACGTCGGCCGACGTGGTGTTCTCGGGCGAATACTGCATGCATCCCGAGGGCGGCTGTTCCCAGCTTGCCAAGTTCGAGGGGATCGAGAAGATCGAGGCGGTCGATGACCTGACCGTCAAGATCACCTTCGCGAACCCGATGCCCGATCCCTATTCGGCCTTTGTCGGCTCGAACTCGCCCATCATCCAGAAGGCCCAGTTCGAACAGTGCCTGGGCGCCAACGCGCCGACCTGCACGGACCAGAACTTCAACCCGATCGGCACCGGCCCCTTCCGGGTGACCCAGTTCCTGACCAACGACGTCATCACCTTCGAGGCCAATCCCGAATACCGCGACCCGGCGAAGCCCGCCTTCGCGACCGCGACCATGAAGGGCGGCGGGGATGCGGCGGCGGCGGCGCGCGCGGTGCTGGAAACCGGCGAATACGATTACGCCTGGAACACCCAGCTTGCCCCCGACGTGATCGCCGGGATGGAGCAGATGGGCAAGGGCAAGGTCAGCGCCGCCTTCGGCAGCCTGGTGGAACGCATCCACGTGAACCTGACCGACCCCTCGCCGTCGCTGCGGGAAGGCGAGCGGTCGACCGAGGCCCATCCCCATCCGTTCCTGTCCGACCCGGCGGTGCGCAAGGCGCTGTCCATGGCCATCGACCGCCAGCTTCTGACGGAAATCGGCTATGGCTCGGCGGGCCAGCCCACCTGCAACTATGTCCCCGCCCCCGAGGCCTGGGCCTCGCCCAACCAGGAATGCCTGACCCAGGACATCGAGGGCGCCAAGGCGCTGCTGGACCAGGCCGGCTGGACGGTCGGCGGCAGCGGCGTGCGCGAAAAGGACGGCGTCCAGTTGAAGATGGTCTTCCAGACCTCGGTCAACGCGGTGCGGCAGGACTTCCAGGCGCTGATCAAGCAGTGGTGGTCGGAAATCGGCATCGAGACCGAGTTGAAGACCGTCGATGCCTCGGTCTTCTTCGGGACCGACCCCGGCTCGCCCGACACGCTGCAGAAGTTCTATGCGGATGTCGAAATGTATGCCGACAACTTCGAGGGCGGGAACCCCGCGCCCTATCTGGCGAAATGGACCTGCGACAAGGCGCCCAGCCCCAAGAACCAGTGGCAGGGCGAGAACATCAGCCGCTATTGCGATCCCGCCTATGACGCGATGATGGTGGAACTGTCCAAGACCGTCGATCCGGCGGAACGCGGCAAGATCGGCCAGAAGCTGAACGAGATGCTGACCAAGGAAAGCAACGCGATCATCCCGCTGATCTATCGCGGCACGGCCTCGGCCCATTCGAACACCCTGGGCGGCGTGCAGTTGAACGCCTGGGACTCGGAACTGTGGAACGTGGCCGACTGGACCCGCGTGCAGCAGTGATCCCGTTCCGGCCCCGCGATCCGTCGCGGGGCCGGTCCCGTGCCGGTCCATCGACGATCGAAGCCGCGCCGAACGAAGCGCCCTGACCGAGGCATACGATGCTGACATTCACCATCCGGCGTCTGCTGCTGGCCATCCCGACATTGCTGTTCATCTCGCTGGTGATCTTCCTGCTGCTGGAGGCATCGCCCGGCGATCCCCTGGGCGACGTGCCCCTGACCGTCCCCCCCGAGGTGAAGGAACGGATGCGCGAGGCGCTGGGCCTGGGCTCGCCCTGGTATGTCCGCTATGTCCTGTGGCTGAAGCAGTTCTTCTGGGTCGAGCCGCTGTTCTGGTTCGACCAGGTCTTCGGCACGCAGTTCAGCGCCGGGATGCAGCGCATCATCAGCTTCCAGTCGCGCAGCCCGGTCTTCGATGTGATCGCGCAGCGCGTGCCGCAGACGCTGACGGTGGTAGGCTTCAGCTATCTGGTGGGCGTGCTGATCGCGCTGCCGATCGGCATCATCTCGGCCTACAAGCAGTATAGCTGGTTCGACCAGCTCGGCACCTTCGTGTCGATGATCGGCTTTTCGATGCCCACCTTCTTCACCGGCGTGGTGCTGATCATCATCTTCGGGGTGAAGCTGCAATGGTTCCCCTCGGTCTATGACACGACCTTGCAGGTGCGGGACTGGGGCAGCTTTTGGGCGCAGGTGCGGCAGATGGTCATGCCGGTGACGGTCCTGGCCTTGTACAACGCGGCGCAGATCAGCCGCTTCATGCGCGCATCCATGCTGGACAACCTGGGCCAGGACTATGTCCGCACGGCGCGGGCCAAGGGGCTGTCGGAAAGGACCGTGGTGCTGAAGCACGTGCTGCGCAACAGCCTGATCCCGGTCATCACCGTGATCGCGCTTGGCCTGCCCGCCGTCTTCGGCGGCGCGATCATCACGGAACAGGTGTTCAAGGTGAACGGCCTGGGCCAGTTGCTGATCACCGCGATCCACGGCAACGACATCCCCATGGTGCTGACGCTGACCTTCATCTTCGCGATCCTGATCGTGCTGTTCACCCTGATTGCCGACATCCTCTACGGCATTCTCGACCCGAGGATTCGCTATGACTGACAAGCAGCGCCAGCACGACCTGGACATCGCCGAGGCGGTGGACGCCACGGCGGCATCCGCCGGAGTGGTGGCGGGCCTGCCCCCCGACGATCCCCACCACGCCGGCGAGACGCGCAGCCAGTGGCGCGAGGTCTGGCGGCAGTTCCGCAGCCATCGCGGCGCCATGGTGGCGCTGGTGCTGTTCGTCCTGACGATCCTGTTCGTGGTCGCCGGTCCCTACATCTGGACCATCGACCCGACCTATGTGGACATCCGCGCCCGCAATTCGGGCTTTTCCGCCGCGCATCCCCTGGGCACCGACCAACTGGGCCGCGACATGCTGGCGCGGCTGATGGCCGGGGGACGCGTCTCCATCGCCGTGGGCCTGACGGCCATGATCATCGCGATCACGCTGGGCAGCCTGATCGGCGTCGTCTCGGGCTATTTCCGCAGGCTGGACGCGCCCCTGATGCGGATGACGGAGCTGTTCCTGGCCCTGCCCCTGCTGCCCCTGCTGCTGCTGATGGTGACGCTGTTCCGCGAGCCCTTGTCGCAATCCTTCGGCCCGGCCATGGGCACCTTCATCCTGATCGTCTCGGCCATCGGGGCGACAAGCTGGATGCAGGCGGCGCGGATCGTGCGCGGCGACGTGCTGGGCCTGAAGGAACGAGAGTTCATCCTGGCCGCTAAATCCATCGGCACGCCCGCCCACCGCATGATCCTGCGCCATGTGCTGCCGAACGTGCTCTCGCCCATCATGGTCGCCGCGACCCTGGGCATCGCCACGGCGATCATCACCGAAAGCGCGCTGTCCTTCCTGGGACTTGGTTTCCCGCCGGATTTCCCGACCTGGGGGCGGTTGCTGTACGACGCGGTGGACCAGATGATCATGTATCCGTGGCGGGTGATCCTGCCGGGGCTGTTCATATCCTTGACGGTGCTGTGCGTGAACTACATCGGCGACGGGCTGCGTGACGCGATGGACCCGCGCATCCGGGGACGGTAATTCGCGAGGAATGTGAACGAAGGCGGAACACGGGCTTTCCATGATCCGCCCTTGCGCCTATGTTGGCGGGATGGAGCTTTTGGACGATTCCGACGACATGGGCGGCGTGCCGCTGTCACAACGCGCGATGGCCGCGCGCCCTGCCCCTTATCTGGACGGGCTGAACCCCGCGCAGCGCGCGGCGGTGGAAACGCTGGACGGGCCGGTCCTGATGCTGGCGGGCGCGGGCACCGGCAAGACACGGGCGCTGACCACGCGGATCGCGCATCTGCTGATGCTGGGCAAAGCACGGCCGGGGCAGATCCTGGCCGTGACCTTTACCAACAAGGCCGCGCGCGAGATGAAGAACCGCATCGCCCGCCTGCTGGGCGAAACGGTCGAGGGGATGCCCTGGCTGGGCACCTTCCATTCGATCAGCGTGAAAATCCTGCGCCGCCATGCCGAGTTGATCGGCAATGGCGAACTGCACCTGAAGCCCAGCTTCACGATCCTGGACACCGACGACCAGATCCGCCTGCTGAAGCAATTGATCCAGGCCGAGAACCTGGATGAGAAACGCTGGCCCGCCCGGCAGCTTGCGGGCCTGATCGACGGCTGGAAGAACCGCTGCCTGACGCCCGCAAATCTGCCCAAGGGTGAGATGGCCAGCTTCGACGGCTGGGGCGGAAAGCTCTACAAGGCCTATCAGGACCGGCTGCTGACGCTGAACGCCGTCGATTTCGGCGACCTCTTGATGCATTGCGTGACGCTGTTCCAGGCGCACCCGGATGTGCTGGGCGGCTGGCAGGACCGCTTCCGCTATATCCTGGTGGACGAATACCAGGACACCAACGTGGCGCAATACATGTGGCTGCGGCTGCTGGCCCAGGCGCATCGCAACATCTGCTGCGTGGGCGACGACGACCAGTCGATCTATGGCTGGCGCGGCGCCGAGGTCGGCAACATCCTGCGCTTCGAGCAGGATTTCCCCGGCGCGCAGGTGGTTCGGCTGGAACAGAACTATCGGTCCACCCCGCAGATCCTGGCCGCCGCCTCGGGCCTGATCGCCGCCAACCAGGGCCGCCTGGGCAAGACCCTGTGGACCGATGCCGAGGCGGGCGAGCCGGTCCGCCTGATCGGCCATTGGGACAGCGAGGCCGAGGCCCGCTGGATCGGCGAGGAGATCGAGGCCTTCCACGGCGGCCATCGCGCCAGCGTCGGCCGCACCAGCCTGAACGACATCGCCATCCTGGTCCGCGCGTCCCACCAGATGCGGGCCTTCGAGGATCGCTTCATGTCCATCGGCCTACCCTATCGCGTGATCGGCGGGCCGCGCTTTTATGAACGGCAGGAAATCCGCGACGCGATGGCCTATTTCCGGCTGGCGGTCAGCCCCGCCGACGACCTGGCCTTCGAACGCATCGCCAACACCCCCAAGCGGGGCTTGGGCGAGAAGGGCTTGCAGGCCATTCAATCCATGGCCCGGGCGCGAAAGATCTCGCTGCTGGAAGGCACCGTTGCCGCGCTGACGGCGGGCGACCTGTCGGGCAAGGCCGCGGCCAACATGCGCCAGTTCGCGGAAAGCATGGGCCGCTGGCACGCCGACACCCTGGACGACCGCGTCAACCACGTCGAACTGGCCGAGCGGATCCTGGACGAATCCGGCTATACCGCCATGTGGCAGGCCGACAAGTCGCCCGACGCGCCGGGGCGGCTGGACAACCTCAAGGAACTGGTCAAGGCGCTGGAGGAGTTCGAGAACCTGCAAGGGTTCCTGGAACACGTCGCCCTTGTCATGGACCGCGACGACGGGGACGCCGCCGAACAGGTCAGCATCATGACCCTGCACGCCGCCAAGGGGTTGGAGTTTCCGGTGGTCTTCCTGCCGGGATGGGAGGACGGGCTGTTTCCCAGCCAGCGCGCCATGGACGAGAACGGCACCAAGGGGCTGGAGGAGGAACGCCGCCTGGCCTACGTGGGCATCACCCGCGCCGAACGGCTGGCCACGATCAGCTTCGCGGGCAACCGGCGGCTTTACGGGCAATGGCAAAGTTCCATGCCCTCGCGCTTCGTCGACGAGCTGCCGCCCGAGCATGTGGAGGTTCTAACCCCGCCCGGCCTCTACGGCGGCGGCTATGGCGCGGCGATGGCCTTTGCCGCGGGCGGGCCGGTCAGCGCGCTGCACGAACGCGCGGCCAAGGCGGACGTCTACAACTCGCCCGGCTGGAAGCGGATGCAGGCGCGGGCGTCGGAACGCAAGGCACCGGTCCACCGCGCGCCCATCATCATCGACGCCGAACCCGCCGCGAAATTCACTGTGGGCGACCGCGTGACCCATGCCAAGTTTGGCGAGGGCACGGTCATGGGCATTGCCGAGGACACGCTGACCGTGCAATTCGCGGCGGGCTTCAAGAACATCAAGGCGGCCTATGTCCAGCCGATTGGCGGGGATGACGACGTTCCGTTCTAAGATCCGGCCGTTCTGACGGCTGGTTCCCTGCCGGGTGCGGTGCTAACCTGCCGGGAAACCGTCGGGACCGCCCTTGGCCGCCTTCTTCCGCCTGATCCTGTTCCTACTGATCGCCGAATGGGCGTTCTATCTGCTGCTGCGGACCTATCTGCGTTCCTTGCGGACCGAACGGCTGGAGGAGATCTGGGACACCCGCCACCCCGCCATGCCGGGGAACACCCCCGCCCGGCGCGCGTTCGTCCGCAGGTCCATGATCGGCTTTGACAGGACGCTGAAATCACGGCTGTTGCTTCTGGTCTTCGTTCTGCCCAATCTAGCGGTCATGGGCATCATCTATTGGATCAACTGGCAGTAAGGACCGCTTTCCATGCATTACCTCAAGGTCGCGGTCGGCGTGCTGTTCGGCGTCGTGGTGTTCCTGTTCCTGGACTATGCGCTGCCGTCCAAGAACACGGTGCGGATCACCAACACCTATAACCGGCTGACCTCGGTCACGCCCTCGAACGCGATCTTCTTTGCGTCCGACAACACCGGCACGGTGGAAAACGCGGCAGGCCAGCGCGACGTCCGCTTCATCGAGACTGTGCGCCCGAACGGCAAAGTCTTCGTCTACCGCAACGAGGATACCGGCTGGATCTGGCCGCCCTACTTCAAGTACGACAGCGCCAACCTCCAGGCCGAGGCGACGAACCTGCAATCGGGCCGCGACAATCCGCAATGGGTCAGCATCACGGCCTATGGCTGGCGGCTGGCGTTCCTGTCCACCTATCCCAATGCCGTCAGCATCGACACCCTGTCGGGCCCGGACGAACGCCCGCGCAACTGGGCCGCTTCCATCGTCTGCATCGGGTTGCTGGCCTTGCTGGCGCTGATCTGGCGGATGTGGGCGCAGTTCCAGGAACGCGGCTTCGGCTGGCGGAGGAAGGCATGACCCGCAACCCCGGCACCGCGCTGCGCACCGACGGCTTCGCGGACATCCGCATCAACACGCCCGCCGTCGAACGCCGTGCCGCCACCCTGCCCGCCCGGCGCAGCCTGAAGAAGGACCATCAGGCGGCCTGGCTTCTGAACGCCGTGCGCTGTATCGATCTGACCACGCTGGCGGGCGACGACACGCCCGACCGGGTGGCGCGGCTCTGCGCCAAGGCCCGCCAGCCCATCGCGCCCGACCTGCTGGAGGCGATGGGGGTATCCCACCTCACCACCGGCGCGGTCTGCGTCTATCCGACCATGGTGGCGCCCGCCAAGCGCGCGCTGGGCAATTCCGGCATTCCCGTCGCCAGCGTCGCCACCGGCTTTCCGGCCGGGCTGATGCCCCTGAACCTGCGACTTGCCGAGATCCTGTATGCCGTCGAACACGGCGCGGACGAGATCGACATCGTCATCACGCGCGCCCATGTCCTGCGCGGGGAGTGGGCGGCGCTTTACGACGAACTCTGCGCCATGCGCGAGGCCTGCGGGGACGCGAAGATGAAGGCGATCCTGGCGACGGGCGACCTGAAGTCGCTGGAGAATGTCGCCCGCGCCAGCCATGTCGCCATGCAAACAGGGGCCGACTGGATCAAGACCTCGACCGGGAAGGAAGGCGTGAACGCCACCCTGCCCGTGTCGCTGGTGATGTGCCGGGCGATCCGCGATTATCGCGACCAGACGGGCCATGTCGTGGGCTTCAAGCCTGCGGGCGGGTTGCGCACCGCCAAGGACGCGCTGAACTGGCAGGTGCTGATGGCCGAGGAACTGGGCCGCGACTGGCTGCGCCCGGACCTGTTCCGCATCGGTGCCTCCTCCCTTCTGGGCGACATCGAGCGCCAGATCAGCCACCATGTGACGGGCCGCTACGGGGCCGCCCATCGCCAAGCTCTTGCCTGAGGACCGCATGACCAGCGTGAGCGAATTGATGGAAACACTGGAATACGGCCCCTCGGTCGAGGACAGCGCGGCAGTGCGCGACTGGCTGACGCGGCGGGGGGCGTTCGGGCATTTCATCGGCGGCAGCTTCACCGAACCGGGCACGCTGTTCGATACGCGCGATCCCGCGACGGGCGAGGTGCTGGCGCAGGTGACGCAGGGCAGCGCCGATGACGTGGCAGCGGCGGTCGAGGCGGCACGCAAGGCGCAGCCCGCATGGGCGGCCCTGTCGGGGACGCAGCGGGCGCGGCATCTCTATGCCATGGCGCGGCATGTGCAGAAACGCGAACGCTTCCTGTCGGTGCTGGAGACGCTGGACAACGGCAAGCCCATCCGGGAAGCGCGCGACATCGACGTGCCGCTGGTCGCGCGGCACTTTTATCACCATGCCGGATGGGCGGAACTGCGCGACACTGTGCTGCCGGGGCATCAACCGCTTGGTGTCTGCGGCCAGATCATCCCGTGGAACTTTCCGCTGCTGATGCTGGCCTGGAAGATCGCGCCCGCGCTTGCGGCGGGGAACACGGTGGTGCTGAAGCCTGCCGAATACACGCCCCTGACCGCGCTCGCCTTCGCCGAGATCTGCCAGGAGACCGGCCTGCCTGCGGGCGTCGTGAACATCGTCACCGGCGACGGCGACACCGGCGCGGCGCTGGTCGCGGCGGATGTGGACAAGATCGCCTTCACCGGCTCGACCGAGGTGGGGCGCGCGATTGCCGGCAAGCTTGCCGGGACGGCCAAGCGCCTGACGCTGGAACTGGGCGGCAAGTCGCCCTTTGTGGTCATGCCCGATGCCGACCTGGACGCGGCGGTGGAAGGCGTGGTGGACTCGATCTGGTTCAACGGGGGCCAGGTCTGCTGCGCCGGCTCGCGCATCCTTGTGGCCGAGGCGGTGGCGGATCGGTTCGAGTCGCTGCTGAACGTGCGCATGGCCCGGCTGCGGGTCGGCCCGCCGCTGGACAAGTCCACCGATGTCGGCGCCATTGTCGATCCGATCCAGAAGGACCGCATCCTGACGATTTGCAAGGCCGCGACCGATGCAGGGGCGGAACTGGTCGGCGGTGGGGCAGAGGACGGCTGCTTCATCGCGCCGGGCTATCTGCGCAACATCAGCCCCGCCAATCCGGGCTTCGAGCAGGAAATCTTCGGCCCCATCGCCACGCTGTCCACCTTCCGCACCGCGGACGAGGCGGTGGAGTTGGCGAACAACACGCGCTATGGCCTCGCCGCCTCGGTCTGGTCGGAAAGCGCGGCGGTGGCGACGGATCTCGCGGCCCGGATCAAGGCGGGCGTGGTCTGGCTCAACTGCGCCAACCTGTTTGATGGCGCGGCGCCCTTTGGCGGGTATCGCGAAAGCGGCTTCGGACGCGAAGGCGGGCGCGTGGGGATGCTGGATTATCTGGCGGAACCGCCGGTCGATACTATCCAAGAACCGGCCCCCGCTGCGCCCGTTGCTACGACCACTGGCGAAGGTCAGGCCGCGGGTCTGGACCGGACCGCCAAACTCTACATCGGCGGGACGCAGAAGCGACCCGATGGGGGCGCATCATACGCCGTGCCGGGCGGGCTGGCGCCCTTGGGCAGTCGCAAGGACATCCGCAACGCCGTCGAGGCGGCGGCAAAGGCGGGCAAGTGGACGGCCATGGGCAGCCACGCCCGCGCGCAGGTGCTGTATTACATCGCCGAGAACCTGTCGGCCCGCGCGGACGAGTTCGCCGCTCGCACAAGCCGGGCCGAGGTCGATGCGGCCATCGCCCGCGCCTTCCATTACGCCGCCTGGGCCGACAAGTTCGACGGCGCGAACGTGCAGGCCAAGCCCGGCCATCTGCTGAACGTGGTCAACGAACCCTTCGGCGTCATGGGGATCGGTTGCCCCAACGCGCAGCCGCTGGCGGGCTTCATGTCGCTGGTCATGCCCGCCATCGCCATGGGCAACCGCGTGATAGCCATCCCCGCGCCCGACGATCCTCTGCCGGTGCTGGACCTATATCAGGTCTTCGACACCTCGGATCTGCCGGGGGGCGTGATCAACATCATCACCGGCCCACGCGATGAACTGGCGAAAACCCTCGCCGCGCATGACGAGGTCGCGGCGATGTGGACCGTCGGCGGCGACCTGGCGGCAGTGGAAAAGGTGGCAGGCGGCAACCTCAAGCCCGTCTGGGCGCCCGCGCATCGCGACTGGACCGGCCCGCAGGCGCAGGGAGAGGTCTTCCTGCGCCATGCCACGCAGACCAAGACGATCTGGCTGCCCTATGGCGCCCTGCCCGAAGGCACGGGGTCTGCCGCCTACTAGGCGCGCAGGCCCGCGAAGGTCATCGGGTCCAGCGAGGCCTGGGCAAAGGTCGGCCCGCTGGTCATCAGGCTGACCGCGTCATGCGAATGCAGCGATTCCTGGTGGCTGGCGACCACCCGGAAATCGCCGAAGCGCGGGTCGGCCATCAACTGCCCTGCGAAGGCGCGCACCGCATCCTCGACGAAGATCGGGTTCGCGGCGTTCAGTTCGGCAAAGGCCTGCTCGTCCTCTCGCTTGACCATCACCTGCGTTTCCGTGGGCACGGCGCGGCGGCAAAGCTCGACCATGTCCTCGAACCAGATCTTGTCCGGGCCGTGCATCACCGCCGAGATCCGCGCGATCGACCGCTGCGAATGGGGCGTCGCCAGCCGCGACCGCGTCTCGCGGGCATGTTCGGACAGTTCCAGCGAACACGGGCAGGTCGAGGAATAGACATAGTCGAAATGCATGATCCGCAGCCGCTGGCCGTGAAAATCCAGGATCTCCATCGCGATGTCGTAATACTGCCAGCCCGACAGGCCGGACCGCAGCGAGTCGACGCGGATCGGATAGGAGAACTTCATCTGGATGCGGGCGTCATAGGCGTCCAGATCCGCCTGGTAGTCGTCCAACGCGGCTTCCAGCACCTTGAGGCTGAAGGCATGTTCGGAATGGGCGTAGAAGGACCGCATGATCCGGGACATGTTGATGCCCTTGCGGTCGGCCTCCAGGCTGACGGTGCCGGTGACGCTGGTTTCCAGGGTGATTTCTCCGCCATCGCGCCGCTGATAGCGGATCGGCAGGCGGAAATTGGAAATGCCGACATGCTGGATGGGCGCGCGGGCGCCGACGATCAGGCTGGCGGGGCCGTTCTGCAGGTCGGGCAGCCCGGCCTTGTAGGCGTCGTCCACCCGGAAACCGGCATCGTACTGGCGCACGAGGGCCGGATAGGCAGGGATCATCGGGCGGGCTTCGGTCATCGGGACATCCCTTGTCGGATCGCGGCACAATATGGGGGCCGGAGGCGGAAATCCAAAGAACAAATCCGGCGGGACGGGCCGCTTTCGCGACCCGAAGGGCATCAGGCAGCCAGCGCCCGCATCAGGTCGTCGATCAGATCCTGCGCATCCTCGAGCCCAATCGACAGGCGCAAAAGGCCCGGCGTGATGCCCAGATAGGCGCGGTCCTCGTCGGACAGGCGCTGGTGCGTGGTCGTGGCGGGATGCGTGACGATGGATTTCGCGTCACCCAGGTTGTTCGAGATCTTGATGATCCCAAGCCGGTTCAGGGCGGCAAAGGCGGCTTCCTTGCCGCCCGCGACCTCGAACGCGATCATCGTGCCGCCCGAGCCCATGGACCGCATCGCCAGGTCGTGCTGCGGATGATCGGCCAGGCCCGGATAGATCACGCGGGACAGCGCCGGATGGCCCTGCAAGGCCTGCGCCACCTTCAGCGCGGCGTCGGCCTGGGCGCGGACTCGCAGGTCCATCGTCGTCAACCCGTTCAGCATGATCCAGCTATGGAACGGGCTGATCGCGCCGCCGGTATGCTTCAGGTAGGGCTCGGCCACCTCGCGCACGAACTGGCGGGTGCCGCAGATCACGCCCGCAAGGGCGCGACCGCCGCCGTCGATATGCTTGGTCGCGGAATAGACCACCACATCGGCGCCCAGATCCACCGCGCGCGAAAAGACCGGCGTGGCGAAGACGTTGTCCACGACCACCAGCGCACCGACGGCGTGCGCCAGACGCGCGACGCCCTGGATGTCGATCACCTCGAGCGTGGGGTTCGACAGGCTTTCGAAGAACACGGCCTTGGTGCCGGGACGCAGCGCGGCCTGCCACTGGTCCAGGTCGGTGCCGTCCACATAGCTGACCTCGACCCCGAATTTCGCCAGCAGGTCCAGAACGTAAAGGCAGGACCCGAACAGCGCACGGGCCGCGACGACATGGTCGCCGGGCTTCAGCATGGAAAACAGCGCGCCGTTCACCGCTGCCATGCCGCTGGCGGTGGCGAAGGCGTCCTCGGTCCCTTCCAGCGCGGCGATGCGGTCCTCGAACATGCGCGAGGTGGGGTTGCCGTAGCGGGCATAGATGAACTCGTCCGGACCGGTGCCCTTGAAGCGGGCCTCGGCCTGTTCGGCGCTGTCATAGACGAAGCCCTGCGTCAGGAAGATCGCCTCGGCCATCTCGCCGTATTGGCTGCGGCGGATGCCGTGGTGGACGGCTTGCGTGCGCGGGTGAAGGCCCTTGGCCGAACTGTCGCTCATTCGAATGCCCCTTGCTGACGCAAAGGGGGTTAGCGCCCCGGGCCTTCTGGCGCAAGGGACAAGGCCCGGCCCGGTCCCGCAGGGCGGCGCGGCGGAGTTCGCGTTCGGGTTGAGAGATCCGCCACGCCCGCGCACCGGCAACTTCGTGGTGCTCGGATTTATCATTACCAAACAAGCAATTGATGTTTAACTCAAGGTTATTGTCCAAATGGACAGGTTGAGCCGCCCATGGCACGCCAGTAAGTTGACTGGGCGGTCAAGAAGATCAGGCCGCGCAGGAAAGAGCGGCCCCAAGCTGGAATGCGGACATGACGCTGGACTATGCGAACGAATATCCTGACGTCCTGTCACGGCAATCCGAAGGGGACGGGCTTTCCGGCCGCGCTCGGCGTTCGGGGGCGGTTTTGATCGAACGGGACGGCATGTCCAATTTTGTGTTGGGCCGCGCATCCACGGCCGATCCGGTGAGGAACCGGCGGATGGATGAAACGGCCGCGTGTTTGTGTGAGGATCTGCCAGTCTGACCGATCATTGTTCCGATCGGTTCCTACAAGGGCCAAGTCACCAGTTTCGTTTCATGTAACGGCCCGAACATCAGCATCGGGGGCGGAGAAATCCGCCCCCTGTTCCGTTCACAGGTAATCGCCGCGCTGCAGGCCGTATTTGGCCATCTTCTCGTTCAGCGTCCGGCGCGGCAGGCACAACTCCTCCATCACGCTGGCGATGCTGCCCTTGTGGCGGCGCATGGTGTTGTCGATCAGCATCTTCTCGAAGCTTTCGACATATTCCTTGAGCGGCTTTCCCTCGGTCGTGGTGGCCTGCTGGTTGTCCTCTCCGTCCGCCATCAGAAGGGACGCGATGGACCCCGACCCGCGCCGGTTCTGAAGCACGGCGCGCTCGGCCACGTTGATCAGTTGCCGGATATTGCCAGGCCAGGGCGCCTGCAGCAACTGGGCCGCTTCCTGGGCGCTGACCTGCGGCGGCTCGCAACCGTATTCCTCGGAGAACTGCTCGGTCATGCGGGTGAACAGCGACAGGATGTCCTCGCCCCGCGCGCGCAGCGGCGGAAGGGTGATCTTCAACGCGGACAGGCGATAGAACAGGTCGGGGCGCAGCGAATCCTCGGCCCGGCGACCCTCGCCCCGGGCATTCGAGATGGCGATGATGCGCGTTTCGGCCGGCGTGCCCTGGTCGCTGATGAAGGCCAGCAGGCGCGCCTGCAGGGGTTCGGACAGCGCCTCGATATCCTCCAGGCACAGGGTGCCGCCGCGCGCCTCCTCGACGGCGGGGATGCCGTCCTCGAGCGGGCCGAACAGGCGGGCCGACAGGGCCTCGTCGTTGTAGGCCGCGCAGGACACGGGCACGAACTTCTTGGACGCGCGGGGACCGACCGCGTGCAATGCATGGGCCACCAGCGTCTTGCCGGTGCCGGTCTCGCCGTCGATCAGGACATGGCCGTCGGCCTGGCCCAGGTCCAGGATGTCCTCGCGCAGGCGGTCCATCACCGGGCTGGAGCCGATCAGCTTGGACATGACCTGCTGGCCTTCGGACAGGTCGCGCCGCAGTGCCCGGTTGTCCAGCGTCATGCGCCGCATCTGCGTGGCCTTCTTGGCCAGCGCCGTCATCTTGTCGGGATTGAAGGGCTTTTCCATGAAGTCCATGGCCCCGATGCGCATCGCCTCGACCGCCATGGGCACGTCGCCATGCCCGGTGATCAGGATCACGGGCAGCCCCGAATCCAGCCCCATCAGCCGCTTGAGGAAGGCGATGCCGTCCATGCCGGGCATCCGGATGTCGCTGACCACGATGCCTGGCCAGTCCGCGCCGATGACCTTCAGCGCGTCCTCGGCGCTGGGATAGGTCTCGGTCTCGAAGCCGGACAGGACCAGCCATTGGCTGATCGATTCCCGCATGTCGGGTTCGTCGTCCACAATCGCAATCTTTAACTTCCGGGACATGAGCGTCTTCCTTTCCTTATTCGGCGGCAAGCGTCTGCTGGGCCTGCCCCGGCCTGTGCAGGGGCAGTTCCACGGCAAAGACAGCGCCGCCTTCATCTTCGTTATGGGCAGTCAGGCGACCGCCGAAATCGGCCACGATGGACGAGGATATGGCAAGGCCAAGGCCCGTCCCCTCGCCCGGTTTCTTTGTCGTCCAGAAGGGTTCGAACAGTTTTTCCAAGTCCGAGATGCCGGGCCCGTTGTCGCGCACGATGACATAGGCATTGGTCGCGGCCTCGACCGTGATCTCGATCCGCGCATCGCGGCGCTCGCGCACCGCATCGACGGCATTGCGCAGCAGGTTGATGATCACCTGCTCCAGCCGGATGCGGTCGGCCATGACCATGACCATGCCGCGCGGCAGGTTGCGGGTGACGCGGATGGTGCGGTTGCGCAGCTGCGGCTCCATCATGGTCAGGGCGCTGCTGACGGCGGCGCGCAGATCGACGGGCTCCACCGCCTCGCCGCCCTTGCGGGCGTATGACTTCAGTTGCCGGGTGATCGCGCCCATGCGCTCGATCAGGTCGTCGATGCGCTGGAAACTGGACAGCGCCTCCTCGGCCCGGCCGCGCTGCAGCAGCAGCCGCGCCCCGGCCAGATAGGTCTTCATCGCGGCCAGCGGTTGATTGAGTTCATGGCTGACACCCGCCGACATCTCGCCCAGGGCGGCCAGCTTGGAGCTTTGCTGCACGGTCTGCTCGGCGACGCGCAACTCCTTCTGCATCCGCTCGCGTTCGGCGATCTCGCGCGTCAGGCGCATGTTCAGCGCGCGCAGGTCGGCCGATTCGCGCATATAGGCGACCGACTGGCTGCGCGCCCGGCGCGACAGGACATAGAAGGTGCCGGCCAGAAGGATCGCGAAGCCCATGATCTCCAGCGCAAGGACCGCGTTCACCTGCTCGCGGACCGAGGCATAGGTGGTGAAGCTGGTCATCCGCCAGCCGCGGAACGGGATGCGGGCCTCGGCCTGCAGGACGGCGCGGCCCTGGACATAGCCGTCGATGGGCAGCGCGGTCCAGTCGGCGGTCACCTGGAAGGCCCGCTGGATGGCCGAGGGGGCGTCGCGCACCGCCAGGGCCTCGGGCATGGTCAGGCCGCGCCAGCGCGGTTCCGTCGCCAGGATGATGAACCCCTCGCTGTCGGTGACGGCGACCGCATCGGAAATGCCTGCCCAGGACCGTTCCAGCCGCGACAGGTCGGTGCCGACCACGATGACCCCCAGGGTGCGGCCATCGGCCACCACCGCGCGGGAATAGGTGAACTCATAGGCGCCTCCGCCGCGGTTGGTGACGGTAAACACCGTCTCGCGCGACCGGAGCGCCTCGACGTAATAGGGCGACAGCACGTTGTTGGTGCCGATCTGGTAACGGTCGGTCGATCCCACCGTGCGCCCCGAGGCGTCCAGCAGCCGGATGGACGCGGCGCCGATTTCCTTTTGCGCGGCGATCAGACGGGCCGATGTGGTCGAGAAGTCGTTGCTGTTCAGCGACCCGATCAGCGCCGGATCGCGGGCCAGCAGCAGGGGCACCACGGCCGTGCGCTGCAGTTCCGACAAGAGGTTGCCGGTATAAAGCGCCAGCCGCAGTTCCGACCTGACGCGGGTGTTTTCGGAAAACCGCGCCGTCAGCCAGGCATTGGTCATCCAGATCGAGACGATCGCGACGCCAAAGATCAGCGCGACGGCAAGGCGCAGCCACCACGGATTGCCGGGCTGCGCCAGCCGCGGTCGAACACGGTCTGGCTCGCTGGCGCTATCCTTGTCCTCGATCACCTAAGAAGCCCGGCCATGTTGCACAACTGCCGCACATTAGGCGCAGACGTCCCGACGCTCAAGTCAGGCGTTGACAACACCGTTCACAAGCGCGCGGAACAGCGCCGCCCCGTCGGTGCCGCCCGTGGCCGGATCGGCCGCGCGTTCGGGATGGGGCATCATGCCCAGCACCCGGCGGTTTTCGGACAGAACGCCCGCGATGTCGCCGACCGACCCGTTGATCGCCGGGGCATAGCTGAAGGCGATGCGGTCCCCGTCCTGCAACCGGGCCAGCCCCTCGGCCGTGATCTGATAGTTGCCGTCGTGATGGGCGACCGGGATGGTGATCTGCTGGCCGCGGTCATAGCCGGCGGTGAAGTCGCTGTCGGCTGTCACGACGTTCAGCACCGCGGGCTTGCACAGGAAGGTCAGCCCGGTATTGCGCATCAGGGCACCGGGCAGAAGGCCCAACTCGGTCAGCACCTGGAAGCCGTTGCAGATTCCCAGCACATAACCGCCCCGCTGCGCATGGGTCCGCAGGGCGCCCGCGATGGGCGAGTGCGCCGCGATCGCGCCGCAGCGCAGGTAGTCGCCGAAGGAAAAGCCCCCGGGCACGCCGACTAGGTCGGTGCCCTCGGGCAAGGCGTCGTCCTTGTGCCAGACTCGCGTCACCTGGGCGCCTGCCCGTTCCAGCGCCACGGCCAGGTCGCGGTCGCAATTCGATCCGGGAAAGGTAATGACGGCGGCTTTCATCGGCGCAGGCTCCATGTCGCGGGACAGGAAGGCCATAGCGCAAAGCCGCGAATGTTGAAAGAGGGGGGCTTTGCGCCCCCGTCCCCTTGGCGGGGACTCCCCCGCAGGATACTTGCAGCCAAGATGAAGGGTCGTCGCTTCATCTTGGTGTCAAATATCCCCGCCGGAGGCAAAAGGCCGGGCGAATGCCCGGCCTTCTTCCTGTCAGCCAAGGGCCTTGTTCAGGTACTCGTCCACCTTTTCCAGGTAGCCCATGGTGGTCAGCCACTTCTGGTCCGGCCCGACCAGCAGCGCCAGGTCCTTGGTCATGAAGCCGTCCTCGACCGCCTGGACCGTCACCTTTTCCAACGTCTGCGCAAAGTTCAGCAGCGCCGCGTTGTCGTCCAGTTTCGCGCGGTGCTTCAGCCCGCCCGTCCAGGCAAAGATCGACGCGATCGAATTGGTCGAGGTCTGGTTGCCCTTCTGGTGTTCGCGATAGTGGCGCGTCACGGTGCCGTGTGCCGCCTCGGCCTCGACCGTCTTTCCGTCCGGCGTCATCAGCACGCTGGTCATCAGGCCAAGCGAGCCGAAACCCTGCGCGACGGTGTCGGACTGCACGTCGCCGTCGTAGTTCTTGCAAGCCCAGACATAGCCGCCCGACCATTTCAGGTTCGAGGCCACCATGTCGTCGATCAGCCGGTGTTCATAGATGATCCCGGCCTTCTTGAACTGGTCGGCGAACTCGGCGTCGAACACCTCCTGGAACAGATCCTTGAAGCGGCCGTCATAGGCCTTCAGGATGGTGTTCTTGGTCGACAGATAGACCGGATAGCCGCGCTGCAGGCCATAGTTGAAGGACGCGCGGGCAAAGTCGCGGATCGAGTCGTCCAGGTTGTACATGGCCATCGCCACGCCGGAAGACGGGGCCTGGAAGACCTCGTGCTCGATCGTCTCGCCATCCTCGCCGACGAACTTGATGGTCAGCTTGCCCTTGCCGGGGAAGCGGAAATCGGTGGCCTTGTACTGGTCGCCGAAGGCGTGCCGGCCGACGATCACGGGCTTGGTCCAGTGCGGCACCAGGCGCGGGACGTTCTGGCAGATGATCGGCTCGCGGAAGATCACGCCGCCCAGGATGTTGCGGATGGTGCCGTTGGGCGACTTCCACATCTTCTTCAGGCCGAACTCCTCGACGCGCTGCTCATCGGGGGTGATGGTCGCGCATTTGACGCCCACGCCGTACTGCTTGATGGCGTTGGCCGCGTCGATGGTGATCTGGTCCTCGGTCCGGTCGCGTTCCTCGATGCCCAGGTCGTAGTATTTCAGGTCCACGTCTAGGTACGGCAGGATCAGCTTCTGCTTGATGAAGTCCCAGATGATCCGGGTCATTTCGTCGCCGTCAAGCTCGACGACGGGGTTGGCGACCTTGATCTTTGACATGGGCAGTCCCTTTCGGCGTTGTGGGTCGTGTGCGGCTATAGCCGGGATGGGCCGCGATGAAAAGAATGTATGCCGCGGTATGCAATCCATGCGAACGGTTTCTTAACGAATGGCCGGTATGAGGGTGCCTGTCACGTAACAAGTATACCGGGTGATCTTCATGGCGAGCGTCGATTGGATGTGGTTTGGCAATCAGGCACAGGTGAACGCCACAAGCGCCACAACCTCGACCCGTGCCGAGGCTGATCGCATGGCGGGCTACGGCGCGGCCGGCACCCACAACATCAAGGCGGTGACGCTGCAGGGGGACACCCGAACGATCACCGTCGACGGCAAGCAGGTCCAGGCCTTCGCCACCAGCTACAACACCGATGGCCGGGGCAGAGACGTCGGGGACTCGTGCATGAGCTATGTCTCGCCGCAGTCGGGCGAGCTGGTCAAGGCAACCATCACCGGATTTCTGTCGGTGCGTTACCAACTGACCTTCCCCGATGGCCGAATGACGGAACAGGACGGCGTGCTGATCCAGATGCGGAACGGCGACATGTTCTTTCGCCCGTCAAAGGACGCCTTGCCGATGTGGGACGGCATCACGGCCCTGCGTTCGGTCACGATCCTGTCGGCCGATCCCTACGACAGGAACATGTACGTGGCCGTCATCTCGTTCAAGCCGACGATCCATGACCTGCCGATCAACTGCTTCACCAGCGGCACGCTGATCGCGACGCCTGACGGGCAACGTCCGGTCGAGGATATCCGGGTCGGCGATCTGGTCACGACCCGGGACAACGGCCCGCAGCCGGTCGGCTGGGTCGGCTGCCGCCATGTCACGGCGGCCGAGATCGCGGCAGTCCCCGCCCTGGCGCCCGTGCGGATCGCCGCGGGGGCGCTGGGGTCCGGTCTGCCCGCGCAGGATCTCCTCGTGTCGCAGCAGCATCGCATTCTGGTCCGCTCCGCGATTGCCCAGCGGATGTTCGGCACGGCCGAATTGCTGGTCGCCGCCAAGCACCTGAGCGAAATCGACGGCATCGGGATCGCCGCCGACATCGACGGCGTCACCTATGTCCACCTGATGTTTGCCGCGCATGAAATCGTCACGTCGAACGGCGCTCAGACGGAATCGCTTTATCCCGGCCCCCAGGCCTTGCTGGCCCTGGGCGAGGCTGCCGAGGAAATCTTCACCCTGTTTCCGCAGCTTCGCGACAGTCCCGACGAGTTTCCGGGCGCCCGTCCCTTCGTGCCGGGAAGGAAGGCGCGGCACCTGGCGGCGCGCCACGTCGCGAACGGCAAGCCGCTGGCCGGCTGACCAGGGGAAAGGCCCGGACCGGGGGGCCGGAGGCCGGGGCTCCGGTAATCATGGCCCGCCCGGGCTATCCCCCGACGACCATGCCGACAAGATAGGCGACCCCCGCACAGGTTAGCCCACGGCCAGCGTTTCGCCCATCGCCTGCGCAAAGGGTTCCTGGGTGGCCCGCCAGCGCGTGACCCCCAGCAGAACAAGGGCGCCGAGAGTCCCGGCGACCGAAACGCCGAAGACGCTTGCCGAGGGTGCGTTCAGCATGAAGGGAATGATCGGGATTGAGCCCAGCGCCAGGAACGACAGAAACGTCACGAGGGCCCGTGCCGCCGGACTGCCCGCGCCGGGATCGGTGGCGCCCAGGTCATAGCGCAGGCTCAGATCCGCCATCATCGCCGGATTGCGCCCCGGAATGCCCGCCCTGTCCCGGGCGTTGCTGTCGCCGACGCCATGCCGCACAAGAAGCGAGCACAGGTCGCGCACGGATCGCGGTTGATGCGGTCCATCGCGACGTGACGCTGGCGGCAGAACACCTCACGCTGGGACCGGTTGGACAGATAGGTCCCCAGCCCCATGGCGACAGCATCGGCGAACAGGTTGGCAAGCCCGAACAGCAGCACGGCGATCGTCCCGACCTGCGCCGCGCCCTCTGCCCTCGCCCCGGCAAAGCTGAAGACGATCGCGAAGGTCGTCACGATGCCGTCGTCTCCCCCAAGGACGATCCGGCCCAGTTAGGTCCGAGACGGACTGGGCCTGTCCGGGCTTTCGCTCAACGCGTGCTTTCCGTCAAACGCCGGCGGACATAGCTTTGCACAAGGTCGATCATCGGCTTCATGTGCAGTTCGTCGTCGCGGAAGAAGTGGTCCGCGCCCTCGATCTCCTCGTGGGTGATGGTGATGCCCTTCTGCTCGCGCAACTTGCCGACCAGGGCGTGCGTATCCTTGGGCGGCGCCACGCGGTCGGCGGTGCCGTTCACGATCAGGCCCGAGGACGGGCATGGTGCCAGGAAGCTGAAGTCGTACATGTTGGCGGGCGGGGCCACGCTGATGAAGCCGGTGATCTCGGGGCGGCGCATCAGAAGCTGCATCCCGATCCAGGCTCCGAAGCTGAAGCCCGCCACCCAGCAATGCTTGCTGTTGGGGTTCATCGCCTGCAGGTAATCCAGCGCCGAGGCCGCATCCGACAATTCGCCGATGCCCTGGTCGAACTCGCCCTGGCTGCGCCCCACGCCCCGGAAGTTGAACCGCATGACGGTGAAGCCCAGCTTGTGGAACGCATAGTGCAGGTTATAGACGACGCGGTTGTTCATCGTGCCCCCGTATTGCGGGTGCGGGTGCAGGACGATGGCAAGGGGGGCGTCGGGCTTGCCCGGTTGCGGGTGATAGCGGCCCTCGAGCCGCCCTTCGGGGCCGGGGAAAATCAGCTCTGGCATCGTCTTCCTTCGAAGTTACGGGTTTCTTGACGCATCGTCATGGCGCTTTTAGACCGCTATCTGGGATGCCGGCGCGGATTGCGCAAGAAACGGACCTTGGCGGCATAGCGCGGCAGTGCGCGCGTCGTCAACCGACGCCGCCTGACTGGAAGGAGCCAGCCGATGAAACTGTCCACCAAGGGGCGCTATGCGATCATCGCCCTTGTCGATCTGGCCACCGCCAAGGGCGACGACCTGACCTCTCTGGCCGAGATTTCGGCGCGCCAGGACATCTCGCTGCCCTATCTGGAACAGTTGTTCGTCAGGCTGCGGCGCGCGGGCCTTGTCGCCTCGGTCCGCGGTCCCGGTGGCGGCTACCGCCTGGCCCGCGCCCCCGAGACGATCCGCATCGCCGAGATCCTGGAGGCCGTGGACGAGACCGTCAGCGCCATGCATGTGGGCGCGGGGGCCTCGGGCGGGGTATCGGGTTCGCGGGCGCAGACGCTGTCCAACCGGCTGTGGGAAAGCCTGTCGGCGCATGTCTACGTCTTTCTGCACAACCATTCGCTGGCGGACGTCGCCAAGAACCAGTTGCTGCCCTGCCCGGCGCTGCCGCAAATCCTCAGCGTGGTGGACGATTGAAAAACGCGGCCCCGAGGGGCCGCGCCTTGTTGCGAACTTTGCCGCGATCAGAAGCGGTACGAAGCCCGGACCTGCACCAGGTCGGTATCCAGGTCGACGCCGTCGGCGATCACGTCCGAGAAGTCGCTGCGGCTGTATTCGGCGCCGACCGAGAACTTCTCGGTCACAAGGTATTCCGCACCCACGCCATAGGTGATGCCGGTTTCCGAGATGTCGCCCGCGATCGTGTCGAGCGAGACATGGGCGGCGCCCAGGGTCACATAGGGCTGGAAGCGGCCCATGTCATAGCCCGCCCGCGCGCGCAGGCGCCACAGGTCGGCGTCCTCGTCGGCTTCGTCCAGGTCGGCCTTGTTGTAGTCCAGTTCGGCGCCGGCGATCACCTTGCCGAAGTCGCGCAGATAGCCGACATGCGCACCGTAGCCGTCGAAATCGCTTTCGCCGCCATTGTCCGAAACCTCGGCGCTGCCCTGGCCATACTGCAGACCGGCATAGAAGCCGGTCCAGTCCGTGCCGGCCTCGACCGGGACGACAGGCGCCACCACCGGAGCGGTCTCGACCACGGGGGCGACATAGCCGCCGGCGAACGAGGCCGAGGCCGCCAGCGTGGCAGCAACCGTAAGCGCAACGAATTTCATGAGGGTAGTCTCCTTCTAGTCAGTGCGGTCTAGATAGGCCCGCCACCCGCCGTTGCCAGAGACAACTTGCACGGAATGCAAGATCTGTTGCATGTTTGTAACGCTACTGTAAAAGTGATCGGCCTTGAGCATAAACGAGAAAATGCCCGCAGGCGTTGCCTCGTGTCGATCACGGAGCGGCTGTCGAGGCGCCGTTCAAGCCTTGGCACCCTGTGCGACGAACCTTTCAGATCGGGCTGTCGATCCAGACCCAGAGGCTGCAGGGAACAACCAGCGACAGACGCTAGACGGGCAGCCTGCGGCGATCCCAAGTGACGCCACTCCGGATGACCTTGGCAGGCGATCCCGCGGCAAGGCTGTGGTCGGGGATGGTCCCCCTGACAATGGACCCTGCCCCGATGATGGAGTGGCTGCCGATGACGGTGCCCTTCAGGATCGTTGCCTGCCGCCCGATCCAGACGTGATCCCCGATGGAGATAGGCTTGCAACGATTGATGCGTTTTCCCGACGCCACGTCGATGATCGAATGGTTGTCGCTGCTGCCGATATCGATCATGCCATCGTTGCACTCGCTTACGATCCGACCTGCCAAGCGATGGTGGGCGCCGATCCGAATGCTGTTGCAACGACCTTCGACGACGCCGCGCTACCCTGCTGCCTTCCGGGAAAGGTCGCATGGTGTTGCCAGAATAGCAAAACGCTCGACTTCATCGGGCTTCTGCACCATTCGGCCGGTTTTTACGGAAAGTGGGAAACCGTGGTAGCGGAGGAGGGATTTGAACCCCCGACACAAGGATTATGATTCCTCTGCTCTAACCAGCTGAGCTACTCCGCCACGGGTGGGGGCGATGTAAGGGAGGGCGTGGGGGGCGTCAAGCGGTTTTTCGACAGATTTCACGACGCTGGACGGACAAATGAAAAACGCCGCCCTAGGTCAGGACGGCGTTCGGGTTCCCGGCATGCACGCGGGTCAGCCGCGCGCCTTGACCACCTGCAGCAGCGGCATCACCTGCGCCATGTCGGGACCGTGGGCCTGGCCAGTGACGGCCTTGCGCAGCGGCATGAACAGGCCCTTGCCCTTGCGGCCGGTGGCCTCCTTCACGGCTGCCGTCCATTCGCCCCAGGTCGCGTCCGTATAGGGCGGCGGCGGCAGCAGCGGCATGGCCTGGGCGATGAAGTCGGCATCCTCGGGGTCGATCTGCGGCTCGGCGCCCTGGGAAAAGATCGTCCACCAGTCGGCCAGATCGTCCAGCCTGGTGATGTTCTGCGAGGCCACGGCCCAGAAGCGTTCTGCCAGGTCACCCGGAACGCCAAGCGCCGCGATCCGGTCGCGCACGGTGTCGAAGGGCAAGGCCTGGTTCCGCTCGCGCGTCAGCGGCCACAGATCCTCGGCGTCGAACTTCGTGGGCGAGGCGCCGAACTGCGACAGGTCGAACCCCTCGGCCAGGTCGTCCAGCGTCATCTTCAGCTCGACCGGCTGGCTGGAGCCGAGCCGCGCCATCATCGACAGCAGCGCCTCGGGGGCGACGCCCGCCTCGCGCAGGTCGCGGATGGACAGGGCGCCGATGCGCTTGGACAGTTCCTCGCCCTTGGCGCCCGTCAGCAGGCTGTGATGGGCGAAGGCCGGCGGCGTGCCGCCAAGGGCGCGGATGATCTGGATCTGGGTCGCGGTGTTGGTCACATGGTCCGCGCCGCGCACGATATGCGTGACCGCCATGTCCGTGTCATCGACCGAGGACGCGAAGGTGTAAAGCACCTGCCCGTCGTGACGGATCAGCACCGGGTCGGACACGCTGGCGGCGTCGATGGAAATGTCGCCCAGGATGCCGTCGGTCCACTCGATCCGCTCCTGGTCCAGCTTGAAGCGCCAGTAGCCTTCGCGCCCTTCGGCCCGCAGGCGGTCGCGATCGGCCTCGGACAGGGCCAGTCCGGCGCGGTCATAGACCGGGGGCTTGCCCATGTTCAGCTGCTTCTTGCGCTTCAGGTCCAGCTCGGTCGGGGTCTCGAACACCTCGTACAGGCGGCCCGCGCCGCGCAACTGGTCCGCCGCCTCGGCATAGCGGTCGAGGCGCCAAGACTGGCGTTCGACCCGGTCCCAGTGCAGGCCCAGCCAGTCCAGATCGCGCTTGATGCCGTCGGCATATTCTTCCTTGGACCGTTCCTGGTCGGTGTCGTCCAGCCGCAGGATGAAGGTTCCGCCGGCCTTTCGCGCGATCAGATAGTTGAACAGCGCGGTCCGCAGGTTGCCGACATGGATGTGGCCCGTGGGCGACGGGGCGAAGCGGGTGGTGGTCATGGCACGTCTCCTGTTCGCCTTGCTCTTTCACACGCCGCGATTCTTGTCCATATCGGGGACGACATGCAGGAGACGCGGATGACCGACTGGAAGGACCTGACCGCCCCCGACGCGGCCCGGATCGAAGCGATGGCGCGCGACGCAATGGCCGCCCTGCCCCCCGAATTCGCGACCCATGCGGGGGCCATCGCGATCCGCGTGGCCGAGTTCGCCCCCGAGGATGTCCTGGACGAGTTGCAGATCGACGACCCGTTCGAGCTGACGGGCATCTATGACGGCATTCCGCTGACCGAGAAGTCGGTGTCCGACCAGCCGGGCCAGCCCGACATCATCTGGCTGTATCGCCGCCCGCTGCTGGACGAATGGGCCGCGCGCGGCAACGTCACGCTGGCCGAACTAGTCGGCCATGTCGTCACGCACGAGATGGCCCATCACTTCGGCTGGTCGGACGACGACATCGCCAGCATCGACAGGTGGTGGGAATGACCGCGCGGGTGCAGGCGCCGATCCTGACGGTCACGCTGAACCCCGCGCTGGATCTGTCCACCGCCACGGACGAGGTGCGGCCCGAACTGAAGCTGCGCTGCGACAAGCCCGAGGTCGATCCCGGCGGCGGCGGCATCAATGTCAGCCGCGCGATCAAGCACATGGGCGGGCGGTCGACCGCCATGGTGGCGCTTGGCGGGGCCACGGGGACGCGCATCGCCGAACTGCTGAAGGCCGACGGACTGTCGGTCGTGCGCCTGACCGCCCCCGGCGAGACGCGGCAGTCGCTGGCCGTGACCGACCGGTCCACCGGCGGGCAGTACCGTTTCGTCCTGCCGGGCCCCGAATGGCACAAGGCCCATGTGGCCGACATGACCCAGGCCATCGCCGAGGCCGCCCGCGCCGGGGGCTGGGTGGTCGTGTCGGGATCGAACCCGCCCGGCGTTCCGGCGGGCTTCGAACAGATGCTGACGGTGCGGCTGAAGAACAGCGGCGCGAAGCTTCTGGTCGACACCTCGGGCGAGGCGCTGCGGGTGCTGGCGGGATCGTCCACCCCCGTCGATGTGCTGCGCATGGACAGCCACGAGGCCGAGGAACTGGCGGCCCGGCCCCTGCCCGGGCGCGAGGACAGCGCGGCCTTCGCGGCGGGCCTTGTGAAGGATGGCGCGGCCCGTTCGGTGATCGTGGCGCGCGGCGCCGACGGATCGGTGATCGCAAGCGCCGACGGCGCCTGGCACGCGGCCTCGGCCCCGGTCAAGGTGGTCAGCGCGGTGGGCGCGGGCGACAGCTTCGTGGCGGGCTTCGTGCTGGCGATGGCGCGCGAGTGGCCGGTCCAGGAAGCCTTGGCGCTTGGCGCCGCCGCGGCCTCGGCCGCCGTGATGACCCCCGCGACCGACCTGTGCCGTGCCGAGGATGTCGAGCGGTTCTACGCCGAACGGGTCATCACCCGCCTTTAGCGGCCCTTCCCGGCGCTGCGACCGGCGGACCCCGAAACAGAAAAGCCGCCCAAAGGGGGCGGCTTTCGCGGGATGCGTCGCGGCCTGCCTACGCGGCTTCGGCCTCTTCGGCCTCGGCGGCCATGCGGCGTTCGCTTTCCTCGCGCGACAGCGCGACCGACGTGCGCACGCCCTTCGAGACAAATTCCATGAGGCCCTTCACCACCCGCTCGTTCGGGTCGATGCCGGCGCAGGACAGAACTTCGCGGCCGTCGCGCGACCGCGCCCAGCGGGCGATCTGCTCGGCTCCGTTGCCATATTTCTTGTCATCGGCAATCGCATCATCCAGCGCGGCCAGGACCACGGCTGCAAAAAGCTTGCGGGCCCGCTGGCCCTGTTCGAAATTGAAAGCCGATCCGTCGACAAAATCGCGCATACCATTCGTCCATCTTCTAGGCCACGAAGCAAAAGCGGCCGCGTGGGCGGCAGCATGCCAGCCCATCATTATTGTTTCCGTTTCTCTGACGGTGCTGCTGCTTAGCCCAGATGCCCGCCGATTCGTTATTCCCTTGCCTGCATATCACCCATGCACTTACTGCATGTCGTGTAAAAAACAGGTGAAATCTTTAATTACACCTTGCTTTTCATGTAACCCAGCGCCGGTCTGCGCCTTGACAACACCGCAAAACCCTTTTGGTTGCCTCGGCCACAAGGCCCCGATATAGGGGCGCCACAGCGCCGTTCAACGACGAACAGCAGTTATTTCCAGAACCCGAAGAACCCCAAAAGGTTTCCCATGCCCAAGATCAACGGCAACGAAATCCGCCCCGGCAACGTGCTGGAGCATGACGGAGGCCTGTGGGCCGCCGTGAAGGTCAACCACGTCAAGCCCGGCAAGGGCGGCGCCTTTGCCCAAGTGGAACTGAAGAACCTGCGCGACGGCCGCAAGCTGAACGAACGCTTCCGCAGCGAGGACAAGGTGGAACAGGTCCGCCTGGAACAGAAGGACCAGCAGTTCCTGTATGAAAGCGACGGCAAGCTGGTCTTCATGGACAGCGAGACCTTCGAGCAGACCGAACTGGACGCCGACCTGCTGGGCGACCGCCGCCCCTTCCTGCAGGACGGCATGACCGCCACCATCGAATACTACGGCGAGGAAGCCCTGTCCGTCTCGATCCCGCAGAAGGTGACCTGCACCGTCAACGAGACCGAGCCGGTGGTGAAGGGCCAGACGGCCGCCAACAGCTACAAGCCCGCGATCCTGGACAACGGCGTCCGCATCATGATCCCGCCCTTCGTCGGCGAGGGCGAGAAGATCATCGTGAACACCGAACTGTTCGAATACAGCGAACGGGCCTGAGCCCTTTCCTGCAGGAAACCTGGCGCCCCGGCCTTCCGGGGCGTTTTTCATGACAAGCCGGGATCTCCGCCCATGACCACGACGACGCTGCGCCAGGCCACGGCCGAGGATCTGGCCCGCATCCTGCCCCATGTCCTGGCCGCGCCCGGGAACGACGCGCCGGTCGAGATCCTGTGCTTCCGCCCCGGCTTCAACCAGCGGACCTTTCCCGACCGCCTGACCCTGACGCGCGAGCAGGGCATTCCCGGCGAACGCTGGCTCAAGGCGCCCTGGCTGAAGCTGCCGGACGGATCGCCCGACCCGCGCATCCAGGTCTCGATCCTGCCGCGCCGGGTCATGGATGCCGTCTGGCTGGACCGCGAGAACACGCCCCATCCCGGCGACACGATCGTCTGCGACCTGGATACCAGCGAGGCGAACCTGCCCGTGGGCAGCCTGCTTCAGGTCGGAACGGCGGTTGTCCGCGTGTCGGACGAATTCAACGACGGCTGCGTCAAGTGGAAGGTCCGCTATGGCAAGCCCGCCAAGGACTGGATCGTGGCGCCCGGCCACCCGCCCCTGCGGCTGCGCGGCATCCTGTGTTCCATCGAGCAGGACGGCGAGGTGCGCCTGGGCGACCGCATCCGCAAGCTGGCCTAGTCCGCGAACAGCCGCGCCGTCCCGGCCCGCATGTCCGGGCCGACGCGATCAAGGCGCACATGCGCCAGGGCACGCCCGCCTGACTGGGTGAACAGGGTGCCGACGTCCTTTCCGTCGGCGGTGATCGGCGTGCCGACCGGCGCCTCGCCCTCGATCCGCAGCCGGGTCAGGCCCTTGCGCAGCTCGGTCTTGTGCTTCATCCGGGCCGTCACTTCCTGGCCGACATAGCAGCCCTTGCGGAAATCGACGCCGTGCAGGCGCTCGAACCCCGCCTCCAGGATGAAGGTCTCGTTCGGGATCAGCTCGACCAGGGTTTCGGGAATCACGTGCTCGACCCGGATGGCGTCGAAATCGGTGCCGTCGTCGCCGGTGCCGCCATAAAGCCGCCAGCCGAGCGCCGGATGGCGCGGGTCGGCGATGGCGCCATCCGGCGCGGGTCCGGTGCCGCGCGCCACGGTCATGCCGGTGGCCTCGACCGCCACCTTCGAGCGCAGCTTGTACATCCCCAGCCGCCGCATCAGGTCATCGGCCAGCCGCGCGTCCACATCGACCAGCCGCGCATCGCCGTCCGGCACGATCAGGAAATCGGCCAGGTACTTGCCCTGCGGCGTCAGCAGGGCGGCCCAGCAGGGAGCGCGGCGCACGTCGTTGCTGACCAGGCCTTGCAGAAAGGCCACGCGATCCTCTCCGGTGACGCGGATGATCTGGCGGGTCATTGGCTTTCTCCGAATTGCAGGGAGACAAGGCGGGCATAGGCGCCCTCTTGCGCCATCAACTGTGCATGGCTGCCTTCCTCGACAACCCTGCCCTGCTCGATGACGACGATCTTGTCGGCATCGCGGATGGTGGACAGCCGGTGCGCGATGACAAGGGTGGTGCGCCCCTGCGACAGGGTTTCCAGCGCCCCCTGCACCAGCCGTTCGCTGGCGGTGTCCAGCGCGCTCGTCGCCTCGTCCAGCAGCAGCACGGGCGCGTCGCGCAGGATAGCGCGGGCGATGCCGATGCGCTGGCGCTGACCGCCCGACAGGGCCGATCCGCGCGGACCCGCCGGACTGTCGAGGCCGCCGGGCATCGCCGACACGAAGTCGCTGACATGGGCGGCGTCCATGGCCTGCGCCAGCGCCGTCTCGCCCGCGTCGGGACGCCCCATCAGGATGTTGTCGCGCAGGGTTTCATCGAACAGTGCCGAATCCTGCGTCACGGTCGAGAACTGGTCGCGCAGCACGCCCAGGTCGAAGTCCCGGACGGGAACGCCGCCCAGGGTGATCCGGCCCCGGTCGGGATCGACCATCCGCGTCAGCAGGTTGAAGACCGTGGACTTGCCCGCGCCCGAGGGCCCGACAAGCGCGGTGGTCCTGCCCGCCGGGGCCGAGAAGGTCAGCCCCTGCAGCACGGGTTTGCCGTCATAGGACAGCCACACGTCCTCCAGCCGGATTTCCGTGCTTTCGGGCGGCTGGGTTCGCGGCCCCGAGGTGATGCCCGCCCGCGTGTCGATCACCTGGTAGATCCGTTCAAGGCTGGCGGCGGCGGTCTGCCAGGTGCCGGCCAGTCCGCCCAGCCGGCGCATGGGCTGGAAGGCCAGCGCCAGGGCGGTGAAGAAGGACATGAAGTCGCCGATGCTGCGCTGGCCCTCCATCACCTCGCGCCCGCCAAGCGCCAGGACGGCCACGAAGCCGATGCCGGTCACGATGTCGGTCAGCGCGGGGATCAGGCTGCTCATCGCCGTCACCTTGACCTGGGTTTTCTGGATGCGGGCGGTGATGCGGGCGAAACGCTCGGTCTGGTGGGCCTCGGCGCGGTTCAGCTTGATCGAGGCGATGCCGTGCATCACCTCGTCCAGGCGCGTCGCGCGGGCGCTGGCATCGGCGCGGTTCTGGCGCACCTTGCGGCGGATGTAGCGCTGCACGAGGGCGGCGGGCGCGATCAGGATTGGCGCGCCGATCAGCGCGGCCAGCGTCCAGGTCGGGTCGATCGACACCGCCACCGCGAACAGCATCACCAGCGAGATCGCGTCCCGCGTGGCGCTGGTGATGAGGTTCGCCCAGACCCCCTGGACCGCGATGGTGTCGCCCTGGATGCGCTCGATCATCGCGCCGGGCGGGTTCTGCTGGAAGAAGCGCCCGTCCAGCGTCATGATATGGGACAGCAGGTCGCGCTGCATGGTGGTGGAAATGCCCAGCGAGATGCGGGACAGAAGCGACCGGCTGGCGATCAGCGTGGTGGCCCGCAGCAGGAAGATCGCCATGATCGCGCCGCCGACCCACCAGATCGCGCCCTCCTCCTTGCCGACGAAGACCCGGTCGAACAAGGGCTTCAGCATCCACGAGATCAGCGCAAGCGTCGATCCTTCCAGCGTCATCAGCACGAAGGCGCCGGCCATGCTGCCGCGATGGATGCGCAGGTAATCGGTCCAGAACCGGCGCAGCAGGGTCGAGGCGGCAGGATGGGAGGTATCGGGCACGGGCGGCTGCGTCTTTCGTCTGGTCTGGCTTGGCACAGCCTTAGCCCGATGCGGGCCGTGGCGGCAAGGCGGGCTTGGCGCGCCGGGCCGTTGACCTTCGCCCGTGCCGGCACTAGCGATCCTGCAGGATGTGAAGGACAGAAACACGCCATGAGTCTTGCCGCAGGTCGCCCCGTCATCGCCATTCCCGGCCCCTCGCCCGTGCCGGACCGGGTGCTTGCCGCCGCCCACCGCGCCTCGCCCGACATCTATGGCGAGGAACTGGCGGACCTGAACCTGCTGGTGATGGGCCAGTTGAAGCGGCTGGCGGGAACGCAGGCCCATCTTGCGCCCTATATCGGCAACGGCCACGCCGCCTGGGAGGCCGCGGGCGCCAACATCTTCAACGGGGGCGACCGGGCGCTGGCGCTGACCTCGGGGCATTTCGGACGCTCCTGGGCGCAGCAGATGGAGCAGATGGGCGTCGCGGTCGAGCTGCTGGACTTCGGCAACGGGCCCGCCGATCCCGACATGCTGGCCCGCCGCCTGGCCGAGGACAAGGCGGGCGCCATCAAGGCGGTGATGGTCTGCCAGATCGACACCGCCACGGGGGTCATGGCCGACATTCCCGCGCTGCGCGACGCCATGGGCAGTCACGGCGCGCTGCTGGCGGTGGATGCCATCGCCTCGCTGGGCTGCGCGCCGATGATGATGGACGACTGGGGCGTCGACGTGCTGATCTCGGCCAGCCAGAAGGGCATGATGTGCCCTCCCGGCACCAGCTTCGTCTGGTTTTCGGACAAGGCCGCGGCGCGCGGGCGCACCTCGCTGACGACGCCCTACTGGGACTGGCACCTGCGCGCGGGCGCCGAGGCGCTGTGGCGGTTCTGGGGCGGCACGCCGCCGGTCCAGCAGATCTATGCCCTGGACGAGGCGCTGCGGATGATCCTGGACGAGGAAGGCCTGTTCGCCGTCTGGGCGCGCCACGCGGCACTGGCCCGTGCCGTCTGGGCGGCGGCCGACGCCTGGGGCGAGGGCGGCACGGGCATCCGGCTGTCGGTGGACGACCCGGCGGCGCGCGCTTCGTCGGTCACGGCGATGAGCGTGCCGGGCGCGGACGTGCTGCGCGCCTGGGTCGCGGCGCATTGCGGCGTGACGCTGGGCGTGGGCCTTGGGGCCGAGCAGCCCGAGAACGCCCTGCGCGTGGCGCATATGGGCCATGCCAACGCGGCCATGATGCTGGCCGCGCTGGGGGCGATGCAGGCAGGCATGGCGGCGCTTGGCATCCCCCACGGGCCGGGCGGCCTGGATGCGGCGGCACGGGTGCTGGCGGAACCGGCCTGAGGCGCGCCTATTCGGCTTGGCCGTGGTCCTTCAGCCAGTCCTGCATGGTCTTGATCTCGGCCTCCTGCGCGGCGATGACGTCCTCGGCCAGCTTGCGGATCTCGGGATCGTCGCCGTGTTCCAGCAAGACCTTGGCCATGTCGATGGCGCCCTGGTGGTGCGGGATCATGCCGCGCACGAAGTCCACGTCGGCATCGCCGCTGGACTCCATGGCCATGTCGGAATGCATCTTCTCCATCACGGCCCCATAGGCTTGGGCGGCGTCGTCCTGGGTGCCGTGCCCGGCATGGTCATGCGCGGCATCCTGGGCATAGGCGCCGAAGGCCAGGGCAAACAGGATCGGGCTGAGGGCAAGGCCCCGGCGGGTGGATGTGGTCATCGGTCGCTCCTTTGCGCTTTGCCCCGGCAGGCTGGCGCATTCCGCCGGCGGGGGAAAGCGGATGCGCCATCACATCCGCGCTACGCCCCCGGCAGGCGCGCCAGCGTGACCAGCGTGTCGCCATAGCGCCGCTGGTCGATGGGGACGAGGCGCGCGGGAACAAGGGGCGGGCGGCTTTCCTCCCACACCACCAAGGCGCCGGGGGCGATCCAGCCACCGTGCAGGGCCGAGGCGACGGCCTTTTCCCCCAGACCGCGCGCATAGGGCGGATCGAGGAAGACCAGCCCGTGGGGCGCCCCGCGGCTGTCGCCCAGCCGGGTGGCATCGCGGCGCAGCAGTTCCGCCGCCTCCTCGGCGCGGGCCTTGGCGATGTTGCTGCGGATCAGCGCCTGCGCCTTGCTGCCGTCGTCGACCAGGGTGATCTGCGCCGCGCCGCGCGACAGCGCCTCGAGCCCCAGGGCGCCGGTGCCCGCGAACAGGTCCAGCACCCGCGCCCCTGGGATCGGGTTGCCATGCGTGCCGTTGACCAGCAGGTTGAAGATCGCCTCGCGCACCCGGTCGGTCGTGGGGCGCAGGTGGGCCGCGGTGTCGCCGGTGCCGACATCGGCCAACTTCAACCCGCGCAGTGAGCCGCCGACGATCCTCATGGGTGCGTCCCGCGATGACGGGGGGCGTCGCCCCCCGCACCCCCCAGGGTATTTGGACAACGAAGAAGCGTCATGCGAGCAAGGCCTTGAGGTCGGGGGCGGAAGCGACCGCGTCGGGATCGGGGCTGCGCCCGGCCTCGATCAGGCGCTTGCCGATCATGTAGGCACGGGCGTCGTTCAGCGCATCGACGGCGATCAGACGACTGTCGCGGAAGTACCAGACCGAGCCGCCATGCTGGCCGTCGCCCGGACGCGTGACGATACGGTCATGGCCGACGCCCAGGCCAGCGATCTGCAGCTTGGCATCGAACTGGTCCGACCAGAACCACGGTTTCGGATGGTATGGCTGGTTCGCGCCCAGGATGTTGTCGGCCACCGCCTCGGCCATGTCGATGGCATTGCCGACGCTTTCCAGGCGCAGCCGTCCTTCCGCCCAGGGGAAGCTGGCGCAATCGCCCGCGGCCCAGATTGCCGGGTCCGAGGTCCGGCCGAGCGCGTCGGTGGCGATGCCGTTGTCCAGCATCAGCCCGGCCGTCTGCGCCAGGGTCGTTTCCGGCAGGACGCCGATCCCGGTGACGATCAGGTCGGCGGGCAGGTCGCGCCCGTCGGTCAAGGCCACGCCGGTCGCGTGATCCGTGCCGGTGATGTGCGAGATGCCGGTGCCTTCCAGGATTTGCACGCCATGCGCGCGATGCAGGGCGCGGATCATGTCGGCGGTTTCCGCTGCCGCGACCCGGCCCAGGATGCGCGGCGCGGCTTCGATCACCGTGACATCCAAGTTCAGCTTGCGGGCGACGGCCGCGGCCTCCAGCCCGATATAGCCGCCGCCGATCACGATCAGCCGCCGGCCGGCCTGCATCTGAGGGGCCAGCGCATCGACATCCGCCAGGGTGCGGATCACATGGACGCCCGGCAGATCGCCACCCATGGCGGCGGGCAGGCGGCGGGCCTGGGCGCCGGTGGCCAGGGCCAGGGCGTCATAGCCGATCCTGCCCTTGTCGGTGACGACCTCGCGCCGCGCGGGGTCGATGGCCGTTGCCGCCTCGCCCAGCCGCAGCGTGATGCGCTGATCGTGCCACCAGTCGGGCACGCGAAGCGTCAGCCGGTCCAGTCCCATCTGGCCCAGCAGATAGGCCTTGGACAGCGGCGGGCGCTGGTAGGGGGCCACCGGCTCTGCGCCGATCATGGTGATCTCTCCCGCGTGGCCCTTGTGCCGCAGCCGCGCCGCCATGGAGGCCGCCGCCTGCCCTGCCCCAACGATCACGATCCTCATGCCGGTCCCCGCCCGCTGGCCTGTCATCCCGCCGCACCCTATAGTCGCCGCGAATCCGTTGCAATTCGAGGAGAGCCAGGATGACCATCACCGTCGGAGACACGCTGCCCAAGGGCAAGCTGCTGCGCGTGGGCGCAAATGGACCCGAGGCCGTGGACACCTCCGATCTGGCGCAGGGCCGCGTCGCCCTGTTCGGCGTGCCCGGCGCCTTCACCGGCACCTGCACCAACGCCCACATGCCCTCGTTCGTGCGCAATGCCGACGCCTTCCGTGGCAAGGGCGTGGACCGGATCGTCTGCCTGACCGTGAATGACCCCTTCGTGGCCGATGTTTGGGCCAAGGCAACCGGCGCCGATACCGCCCGGATCGAGGTTCTGGCCGATGCCGACGGCAGCCTGACCCGCGCCCTGGGCCTGAACTTCGACGCCCCGGCCGCCGGCCTGCAGGGCCGCTGCAAGCGTTTCGCGGCGCTTCTGAACAACGGGGTCTTCGAGGCCTTCGAGGTCGAGGACAGCCCCGGCCAGTGCAGCGTCAGCGCGGGCGAGGCGCTGCTGGAAAAGGCCTGATCCAAGGGGATCGGCAGGCGGCTGCCGGTCCTACCCTTCCTTGCGGAACGGCGTGAAATCCGCCAGCGCCTCGATTTCCTCGCCCATGGCGGCGCGCTCGCGGTCCAGGTAATCGGCCAGGGCGCGCAGGAAACCCTCATCGCCCACCCAGTGCAGCGAATGCGTGGCGACCGGCTCGTATCCCCGCGCCAGCTTGTGTTCGCCCTGCGCGCCTGCCTCGACGCGGGACAGGCCGCGCGCGATCGCGACGTCGATCGCCTGATGATAGCACAGTTCGAAATGCAGGAAGGGGTGGTCCTCGACGCAGCCCCAGTAACGGCCATAGATCGCGTCCGGCCCCAGGAAGTTCAGTGCCCCGGCGATGGGGCGCCCGTCGCGCTCGGCCAAGACCAGCAGGATGTCGTCGCGCATGGTCTGCTGCAGGCAGTCGAAGAAGGCCCGTGTCAGATAGGGCCGCCCCCATTTGCGGCTGCCGGTGTCCTGGTAGAACCGCCAGAAGGCGTCCCAATGATGCGGCTTCAGGTCGTCACCCGTCAGGTGCCGGATCGTGCCGCCGAAATCCTGCGCCCGCGCCCGCTCCTTGCGCAGATCCTTGCGCTTGCGCGAGGACAGCGCGCCCAGGAAATCGTCGTAGGTCCGGTAGCCCCGGTTCAGCCAATGGAACTGCTGCGTGACGCGGGGCAGAAAGCCGATGGCGGCGCCCGCCTCGGCCTCGGCCTCGGTACAGAAGGTGACATGGACACCCGAGGCCCCGCCCCTCTCCGCAACCCGCGTCATCCCCGCCAGCAGCGACTGCCGCATGGCCGGATCACGGGCCAGCAAGCGCGCGCCCGTGGCCGGGGTAAAGGGCACCGCGCCCTGCAGCTTGGGATAGTACTGCCCGCCGGCGCGCGCATAGGCCTCGGCCCAGGCATGGTCGAAGATGTATTCGCCCTGGCTGTGCGACTTGGCGTAAAGCGGCGCGGCGGCCACCACGGTGCCACCTTCCTCCAGCGTGACATGCAGCGGCTGCCAGCCCGTGCCGCGCCCCACCGACCCCGATTCCTCCAGCGCCAGCAGGAAGCGGTGCGTGGTGAAGGGATTGCCGTCGCCAAGACCGTCCCAGGTGTCGGGCGGAATGGCGGCGATGCTTGGATGGGTGGACAGGGTCAGCGCGTTCATGCCGGCAAAGCTAGGCAGTCAAGCCGCGTTTGTCAGCCGCCGCCTGCTCACAATCACGCAGGCTTTTGCCTTGGTTCAAATATCCCGCAGGGGGAAGCCGCCCGAAGGGCGGATGGGGGACGCGAAGTCCCCTCCTTTGGCCCCATCTCAGAACGGCGCGGGGTAGCCTTCGAAGGTGACGTTGTCCGCAACGCGGCGGGCCAGCGCCTCCTCCTCGGGGCTGCGGATGGTCCAGCACAGGATCGGGACCCCCTGGGCCTTCAGCGCGTCAAGGCGCGGATTGGCCAGGTCGCGCTTGTCATGCGAGACGAAGCACGAACCGGATTCGTTGAAATCGTTGATGCCGGCCAGATGGCTCCGACGGTCCTCGGGGATGCCGGGCCAGTCGTCCTCGTCATAGCCGCAGGTGGTCAGCCCGACCGGCACATGCGGCGCGATCCGGTGGAAGGCCTGGACCACATGGGGGTTGAAGGACATGACCGCGACGGGGCCGCCATAGCCCTGCAGCACGTCGGCGACACGCTCGTGCAGGCGGCCGATCCTTGGGCCAAGCCCCATGTCCTGATCCTTGATCTCGATCAGCAGGGGCACGCGGCCATCGACCAGATCCAGGAACTGCCGCAGGGTCGGAACCGGCTGGTCCGTGCCCAGAAGCCGCAATCCCGACAGCGCCGATGGATCAAGCGCCGCGACAAGGCCCTCGGCCCCCGTCAGGCGGCGCAGGTCATAGTCGTGAAACACCATGGCCTCGCCACCCTTGGCGGGCTGGATGTCCAGCTCGATGGCATAGCCCGCGTCGATGGCGGCCTGCGCGGCGGCAAGGCTGTTTTCGGGAATGCCGGGGCCATGCAGGCCGCGATGCGCGACCGGCAGGGCCAGGAAGTCCTGCGGCAGGACCATCAGGCGACCTCGAAGACCGCTTCCACCTCGACCGCGACGCCCAGGGGCAGCGCGGCGGCCGAGACGGCGGCACGGGCGTGGCGGCCAGCCTCGCCGAAGACCTCGACCATCAGGTCCGAGCAGCCGTTGATGACCTTGGGCTGGTCCGTGAAGTCGGGGGTCGAGTTCACGAATCCGGTCAGCTTGACCACGCGCCGCACCCTGCCCAGATCGCCCACGGCGGCCTTGAGTTGCGCGATCAGCGACAGCCCGCAGCGGCGCGCGGCGGCGGCGCCCTCGTCGACCGACATGCCGTCGCCTAGGCGGCCCTTGATCAGCCCGCTGTCGTCCTGGCTGATCTGGCCCGACACGAAGACCAGGTTTCCGGTCTGCACGAAGGGCACATAGTTCGCGGCGGGCGCGGGGGCTGCCGGAAGGGTGATGCCCTTTTCGGCCAGGGTGGCTTCGATGCTCATGGTGTCCCTCATGGCTTTGGATTCGCGCGGCACCGTAACAAGGCCCGCGTCAGGCGACCAGAGCCTCGGCGCGCTTCAGATCCACGCTGACAAGCTGGCTGACCCCCTGTTCCACCATCGTCACCCCGAACAGCCGGTCCATGCGCGACATGGTGACGGCGTGGTGGGTGATGATCAGGAAGCGCGTGTCGGTGCGGCGCGTCATCTCGTCCAGAAGGTCGCAGAAGCGGCTGACATTGGCGTCGTCCAGGGGCGCGTCCACCTCGTCCAGGACGCAGATCGGGGCGGGGTTGGCCAGGAACACCGCGAAGATCAGCGCCATGGCGGTCAGCGTCTGCTCGCCCCCCGACAGCAGCGACAGGGTGGACAGCTTCTTGCCGGGCGGCTGGCAGAGGATTTCCAAGCCGGCATCCAGCGGATCGTCGGATTCCACCAGGACCAGCCGCGCCTCGCCGCCGCCGAACAGCGTGGTGAACAGGGTGGTGAAGTTGGCGTTCACGGCGTCAAAGGCGGCCAGCAGGCGCTCTCGTCCTTCGCGGTTCAGGCTGGCGATCCCGGCGCGCAGCTTGCGGATGGCCTCCTCCAGGTCGGCCTTTTCGGACGCAAGACGGTCGCGCTCGGCCTCAAGCTCGCGCTTGTCCTCGTCCGCGCGCAGGTTGACGGCGCCAAGCCCGTCGCGCTGCGTACGCAGCCGGGCGATCCGGTCCTCCAGCGCGGCGGCGGGCGCGTCGGGCGGCGTCGGCCCAAGCGAGGCCAGCAGCGCCTGCGGCGTCGTCTCGGTTTCCTCGAGGATGCGCATCCGGGCGGCGGCTTCCCCGTCCCGCGCGGCTTCCGCCCGCGCCTCGCGCATGGCGCGAGCTTCGCGAGCCTCGGATGCGGCGCGCTCGGCCTCGCGCTCGGCACTGGCTGCGGCG
>NZ_JAFNAW010000060.1 GCF_017356265.1 Paracoccus fontiphilus
TCCGCGTCGAAGGGCATCGATGGGCGATCGAAGACAGCTTCGAGACCGCAAAGAATGAGCTCGGCCTCGATCATAACGAGACTCGCTCTTGGCATGGCTGGCACCGGCATGTTTCGCTGGTCATGCTGGCCTTCGCGATGATGGCCAGCATCCGCCATCAGGCCAATGCCGCGCCGCCCAAAAAAACGATGCGCAAGACGAGGGCAGAACGCCAGAACTGATCCGCTGGTCGATCCAGGAAATCCGGCGCATCGCGAACCGCATGGCCCAGCGTCAGATCCAGGCAACTCAAATCATCGCCTGGTCAACCTGGAGAAGAGCCCATCAAGCCGCAGCAAGGCTCGCGCATATGCGCCTCAAAATGCAACTGAAATGTTAGGGTCAGGATGCATTGATTTCCGTTGCGCTGCGTGATTCATCGCCCGGAAACGGAGTGGTGACATGAGCGACCTTTTCTGGCTGACCGACGCGCAGATGGCACGCATTGCCCCCTTTTTCCCGAAGTCCCACGGCAAGCCACGCGTTGATGACAGGCGCGTTCTCAGCGGGATTATCTTTATAAACCGCAATGGCTTACGTTGGCGTGATGCACCCACCGCTTATGGGCCTCACAAGACGCTTTACAGCCGTTGGAGGCGTTGGAGCGGGAAGGGCATTTTCGCTCGGATGATGGCCGGACTCGCTGCTGAACACGGTGAAGAGAATACCGTGATGATCGACGCGACATACCTGAAGTCACATCGAACAGCGACCAGTATGGCCGTCAAAAAGGGGGGCGTGGGCGCCTGATCGGCCGCACCAAAGGCGGCATGAACACCAAGCTGCACGCCATTTGCGACAGCCAGGGACGACCGCTCGACCTGTTCATCACCGCTGGACAGGTGAGCGACTATATCGGCGCACGGGCGCTGCTCAGCGGCCTGCCAAACGTCAAATGGCTGCTTGACGATCGCGGTTATGATGCCGACTGGTTGAGAGAGGCGTTGCAGGACAAAGGGATACGCGCCTGCATCCCCGGTCGGAAGCAACGCAAGACGCCGGTCAGGTATGACAAGCGACGCTACAAGCGGCGAAGTCGCATCGAGATCATGTTCGGCAGGCTCAAGGACTGGAGGCGCGTGGCAACTCGATACGACAGATGTCCGAAGGTCTTCCTCTCGGCCATCGCCCTCGCAGCAACCGTCATCTATTGGTTATGAATCCTGACCTTAATCGTCCGGCTCTTTGCGTTATGTCAAAGTGCAGGAGGGGCCAGGGCGCTAATTCCTGACCAGCGGGTTCAACAATCAATCCGCAGACTCAGGAGAAAAAAGATGAAACGCGCATTCTTCCTTGCCGCCCCCGCCCTTGCCTTGGCGCTGTCGGGCACTGCCTTTGCGGCCGAGCACGAGGTCCACATGCTCAACAAGGGCGAGGCCGGGATGATGGTGTTCGAGCCCGCCTTCGTGAAGGCCGAGCCGGGCGACGTGATCCGCTTCTTGCCCACCGACAAGAGCCACAACGTCGAGGCGATCAAGGAGATCCTGCCCGAGGGTGTCGAGACCTTCAAAAGCAAGATCAACGAGGAATACGCGCTGACTGTGACCGAGCCGGGCCTTTACGGCGTCAAGTGCACGCCGCATTTCGCGATGGGCATGGTCGGCCTGATCCAGGTCGGTGACGCGCCCGCCAACCTTGAGGCCGCCAAGACCGCCAAGATGTCGAAGAAGGCCCGCGAACGCATGGACGCCGAGATCGCGCAGGTCCAGTGACCGTCCTTCCAACGGGGCGGCACTGGCCGCCCCATGGCCAATCCCGGGCGGCGGCTGCCACCGCGTCCCGGGTTCATCTTTTTTGATAAAGGCCGTTTCGATGAGCACCAAACTGTCTGCCGCGCACCGCCAGATCGCCTGCCAGTCGCGGCTTTTCGCCACCCTGCCCCCGGAAATGCGCGACGGGCTGCTGGACGCGGCCCATGTCGTCCATCTGCTGCGCGGGCAGGTGCTGTTCCAGCATGGCGACGACGCACATGACATCCATATCGTCGCGGATGGCTGGATGAAGCTTTACCGGATCGCCCCCAACGGGGCCGAGGCTGTCGTGGGCGTGATGACGCGCGGCCAAAGCTTTGGCGAGCCGATTGCCCTGCGCCGCGCCGCCTATCCCGTATCGGCCGAGGCGACGACCGCCTGCGAACTGATCGCCGTACCCGCCCAGGCCTTCCTGGAGATGCTGCAAACCCGGCCCGAGGCTGCGATTTCCATCCTGTCCGCGACCTTCCTGCACCTGCAGGGCCTGGTCGAGCAGATCGAGCAGCTGAAGGCCCGGTCGGGCGCGCAGCGGGTCGCCGAATTCCTGTTGGAACTGTGCCCCGAGGGCGCGGAAAGCGCGACGGTCGTGCTGCCCTATGACAAGGGGCTGATCGCGGGCCGGTTGGGCATGAAGCCCGAAAGCCTGTCCCGCGCATTTGCCAAGCTGCGCGAGTTGGGCGTGCGGGTGAACCAGTCAAGCGCCGCCATCGCCTCGGTGTCGCGGCTTCAGGATCTGGCCCAGGCCGACGCGTTCGGGGCCATGAGCAAGGTCATCTGACAGCGGCCAGGGCCCAGACCAGGCCCATCCACAATCCCAGGGGCACCACGAAGGCGGCCAGCCAGCCCGGCGCCCGGTCCAGGTGCAGGAACCCGCCCAAGATCGCTCGCGCCTTGGCCCAAGCCAGCACCAGCAGCGCGGCCGCGGCGATGCGGCCGTCCTGCGTGGACAGGGCTGCCGTCACCGCGACAAGCGCAATCAGGATCAGCCAGTTCAGGGTCAGCCGGTCTCGCATCGTCACCCCAGCAGATAGATGGGCGGCAGGATCAGCACCCAGACCAGATCGACCATGTGCCAGAACATCGCCCCTGCCTGCACCGCATCGGGCGTGGTGCGGATGGCGACCGTCGCCAGCAAGACCACGCCCGCCGCCACATGGGCCGCGTGAAAGCCCGTCAGCAGGAAATAGAAGGTGAAGAAGGGATGGGCGTCGATGCCGATCCCCGCCGACAGGTCATGGGCGTATTCCACGCCCTTCACGGCCAGGAAGACCGCGCCGCCAAGCGCCGCCAGCATCAGCCCCCGCCGCGCCCCGCGCCGGTCGCCCCCTGCCGCCGCGCGTTCGGCGCGGGCAGCGAACAGCCCGGACGTGACCAGCACGACCGTGTTCAGCGCCGCCATCCGCCCGTCCAGCATGGCCTGCGCATCCGCAAAGCCCGTCGGATCGGTCAGGCGCATGGCCGACATGGCGGTGATGCCAGCCGCGAAGACCAGGATCTCGGACCCGATCAGGATCCACATGATCAACTCGCCCGGCAGGTCCTCCAGGTCCATCACATCACCAGCTGGCGATAGATCTGGGGCAGGGTGCCGATCAGCCGGTCGGGGTCGCGGATCACGGAAAAGCCGCCCTGGCCGAAGATGCGCGGGAACCAGCTTTGCGCGCCCTTGTCGATGGTGATGCCGAAGACCGAATGGCCCGCCCGCCGCGCCTCGCGCACGGCCATGGCGCTGTCCTCGATCCCGTGGCGGCCTTCGTAATGGTCCAGGTCGTTGGGCTTGCCGTCGGTGATGACGATCATCAGCCGCCGCGACCGGCCTTCCTTGGCAAGTCCTGCCGAGGCATGGCGGATCGCCGCGCCCAGTCTTGTATAGAAGCCGGGCCGCAGGGCGTGGATGCGGGCCTCGATCCGCTGGGCCATGGGCTCGTCGAACGACTTGCAGTCGTGGATCCAGACCCGGTCGCGCTTGAGCGAGGAAAAGCCCTGGATGGCGAAGCGGTCGCCGCAGGCGTCGAGCCCCCAGGCAAGCGCGGTCAGCGCCTCGCGTTCGATGTCGATGACGGGGCGGCCGGTCACGGCGCTTTCCGTGGACCGCGACACGTCCAGCAGGATCGACACGGCAAGGTCGCGGTTTTCCGGCCGCGCCTGGCGCCAGATGCGGTCGCTGCCGCGACCCGATGCGCGCAGGTCGGTCACCGACCGCAGCGTCGCGTCCAGGTCCAGGTCGTCGCCATCCGGCTGGGCATGGCGGATCAGCCGCGCCGGGCGCAGGGCCTGGAACTGGCGGCGCACCGCGTCGATGCGGCGGCGGGTGGCGGGGTCGGTGATGCCCGCGTAATCGGGCGCGGGTTCGACCGGCGCGGCCAGCACGCGGCAATGGTCGGGCATCCAGACGCCCGCCCGCGCGTCCCATTCGGGATAGGTGAAGCGGCCCGCCACGCGTTCGCGGTCCACATCCTCGGGCGCAAGGTCCAGGTGCAGCTTCAGCTTGGTCGCCGGCGCCTTGGAGATCTGGCCCAGCACAATTTCCTCGTGGTCGTCTGCGGCCTTCCTGGCGTTGTCCAGGTCGTCGTCCTCGACCCGGCGGTTGATGTTCAGCATCTCGGCCCAGGTCAGCATGGCCTCGAACTTGTAAAGGATCAGGCTGTCCTTGCGTTCGGCCTGGTCGGCCTTGATCCGGCGCGTCTTGCGGGCGGTGCCGTCGCCGGATTCCTCGGGCGTGCCGTCGGTGGGCAGGCTTGCCACGTCGGAGGCGATGCCGCTGGTCAACCCGCGCAGGTCGGGCCACATGGGCACGGGCAGCATCGGCCGGTATCCGCGCGGGGCGCGCCAATGGACGGGGGGGCTGTCCAGGCCCGCCAGCAGCCCGGCATGGACCCGGATCGGATCGCCCAGCAGGTGCCGGACCAGCCCTTCGACGCCCGCCTCGGCCCCCGACAGGTTCGGGCGGATGCGGTCGGCCAGATGGGCCTTGCAAAGCCGCGTCCAGACGGCGCGCAGGCCGGGGGCCGATTGCAGGGTGGCGCGGGTCATCGCCTGGCCCGCGCGGATCACGGCCAGGTCGGCCAGAAAGGGATCGGCCGCGGCCACGAAGTCCGGTGCATGGGCCGATGCGGCGGCCAGCCACAGGAACAGCGCCTCGTTGTCGGCCTTGTCGGGAAAGACCGCCAGTTCCATCGGCAGGCGCAGCGACCCGCCGTCGAAGCTGGCGCGCGCCAGGTGTTCGGTCTCGAAGGCCAGCTTGCGGCGCAGGGATATGCGGTGCCGGCTGGCCTGGTCGGCCACCGGCTTCAGTTCCACATCGGCCGCCCCGCCAAGCCCGCGAAACAGCACGGCAATGCGGCCGCGCATGTCGTCGAAGCGCACGGCCGCATCGGGATAGCGGCGCGGCGGGTCCATGCGCGAGGCGAGGAAGTGCCAGATCTTTCCGACGCTTTCCTCGGGCTCCCAGGGGGCGATCTCGATATGGCCCATAGCGTCAGCCCATCACCGCGACGACCAGGTCCATCAGGCCCGCGCGGATATCCGCATCGTCGGTCAGCGGCTCGATCATGGCGGCGCGGATGGCGCGGTCCATCGACATGCCGCCCGCGATCAGGGTGGCGGCATAGACGACCAGGCGGGTGGACACGCCTTCCTCCAGATCCTGGCCCTTCAGCCCGCGCAGCTTGTTCGCCAGCCGCACCAGCAGGGATACGCGGTCGGCATCCAGACCGCTTTCGCGCACCACCACCGGGATTTCATGTTCGGGCTTGGGGAAGGTGAATTCGACTGACAGGAAGCGCTGCCGGGTCGAGGGCTTCAGCGTCTTCATGATGTTCTGGTAGCCGGGGTTGTAGGACGCCACCAGCATGAAGCCGGGGGCTGCCTGCAACTCCTCTCCGGTGCGGTCGATGGGCAGGATGCGGCGGTCGTCGGTCAGCGGGTGCAGGACCACGGCCACGTCCTTCCTGGCCTCGACCACCTCGTCCAGATAGCAGATCGCGCCTTCGCGCACCGCGCGGGTCAGGGGGCCGTCCACCCAGACGGTTTCGCCGCCCTTCAGCAGGTATCGCCCGATCAGGTCGGCCGCCGACAGGTCGTCATGGCAGGCGACCGTGTAAAGCGGCCGCCCCAGACGCGCTGCCATATGGGCCACGAAGCGGGTCTTGCCGCAGCCGGTCGGGCCTTTCAGCAGCAGGGGCAGGTTCTTGGCATGGGCGGCGGCGAAGATGTCGCATTCATCCGCCTGGGGCAGGTAGAAGGGGGCATCCGCCCCCCTCAGGTTGAAGGTTCCATCCATCGTCATCACTCCGCCGCAATGTGGTCGGGGTTCTTGGCCAGGCGCTCACGCTCGACCGGGCCGGGACGGACGACTTCGCGGCGCGGGAAGGCTATCGCATAGATGAACAGCAGCGCCCCCAGGACCACGGCGACGCCCGACCCGAAGCGCATCCAGTAGAACAGCGCCAGCTGGTCCTGCACCTCCATGTAGCCCATGCCAAGGACGCGCTGCAGGTGGGTCTGCACCGTGCCCGCGAAGGTCAGGGTGAAGGTCATGAACAGCATCCCCCCCGACATCAGCCAGAAGGACGCCATGTTCAGCACCTGGTTATAGGGGTCGCGCCCCCGCAGGATCGGCATGGCATAGGAGAAGAGCGCGAGGTTGAGGCAGACATAGGCGCCATAAAAGGCCAGGTGCCCGTGGGCGGCGGTGACCTGCGTGCCGTGGGTGTAATAGTTCACCCCGTGCAGCGTGTGCAAAAAGCCCCAGACGCCCGCGCCAAAGAAGGCCAGCACGGCGCAGCCCAGCGACCACAGCAGCGCGGCCTTGTTCGGGTGATCGCGGCGGCCCTTCCAGACCATGACAAAGGCGAATGCCATCATCGCAAAGAACGGCACCACCTCGAAGGACGAGAAGATCGAGCCGATCCACTGCCAGTACGCCGGCATCCCGATCCAGAAGTAATGGTGCCCGGTTCCCAGGATGCCGGAAAACAGCGCGGTGGCGACGATCACATACAGCCATTTCTCGACCACCTCGCGGTCCACGCCCGTCAGCTTCAGCATCAGGAAGCCCAGGATCGAGGCCATGATCAGTTCCCAGACGCCCTCGACCCACAGGTGGATCACGAACCACCAGTATTGCTTGTCGAGGCCCAGGTTCGCCGGGTTGTAGAAGGCGAACAGGAACAGCAGCGCCAGGCCCCAAAGCCCGATCAGAAGGATCGTGCTGATGGTGGTCTTGCGGCCCTTCAGCACCGTCATCGACACGTTGTAAAGGAAGATCAGCGCGGCCACGACGATGCCCACCTTGACCCAGGTGGGCTGTTCCAGGAACTCGCGCCCCTGGGTGCCCACGAAATAGTTGCCTGCCCAGGGGTTGAACAGATAGGTGGCGACCGCCCCGGCGGTGCCCACCACCAGGATGAACAGCTGCAGATAGGCCAGGAAGGGGGAATGGATTTCGCGTTCCGCTTCCTCGGGGATCAGGAAATAGGCGGCGCCGAAGAAGCCGCACAGCAGCCAGACCACCAGGGCGTTGGTGTGGACCATCCGGCCCACGCTGAAGGGCAGGATCTCGGACAGGAAGTTCGGCTGGACATAGATATAGCCGATGATCAGCCCCATCGTCACCTGCGTGGCGAACAAGGCCAGGGCCACGGCGATATAGGCCAGGGCGATTCTTTGTGATTGATATTTCATGGTGCTTTCCAATCAACCGGCGTCGTTGGGGGGCCAGTCCTGGGTGCGGATCTTGTTGGTCCACAGCAGGAAGTCGGTGACTTCGCGGATCTCTTCGTCGGACAGGTTGAACTGCGGCATCTGGCGGCGTCCCTCGATCCCGGAAGGCTGCGCCTCCATCCAGGCCTTCATGACCTCGAAGGCGGCCTCGGGGTCGTCCTGGACGCCCCAGCGGGTCATCACGTTGCCCAGTTCGGGCGCGAAATAGGCGCCTTCTCCCAGGATCGAATGGCAGTTGACGCAGGCGTGCTTTTCCCAGACGTGCTTGCCGCCCGCCACGCTGGCGGTCAGCGGCGCCTCGTTCGTGGACACGTTCACGATATACCAGTGGCTGTGAACCGACAGGCCGATGAAGATGAGGATAAAGAACAGCGACCCGCCGTAGAAGATGTTCCGGGCCATGCTCTTCGTCAGGACTTCGCGCATGGCGAGGATCTCCAGATATGGTTGCTTCAAAAACGTTCACAATTACCTGAAGCGTCAGTCCGATATTGCCTTATGTCAAGAAAGTGATTTTTTTGAGCCTGGCAACATGTGGCTTAGGCACATCAGGGGATGACCATGAACGATCGCTGGCCGGTCTGGAAACTGGCGCTGATGCTCTATGTCTTCGCGGCGGGAGCGGTGGCGATCAACCTGTTCATGCTGGGGCTCCTGGGCCAGGCCCTGGGCCTGCCCATGCTGTCGCCCGAAACGACGGTGCTGGTGTCGATCCCCCTGGGCATTCCCGCCGCCTGGGCCTCAGCGATGTGGGCAAGGCATCTGATGGACGAAGCGGACAAGCGCTAGCGGCAGGTGCACCATCATCCTCCCGATCCCTCCTGCAAGCAGGCCGGCTTTGCCAATACCTTGATCATAGCGGAATGATCGCTTCGATCCGCGTGCCAGGAAAAGCTAAAAGCGCCGAATCGATTTCGGCGCGCGTCATCAGGATGGCGGAAGTTGACAATGCATCGGCCAGTAAGGCGTGTGGGGCGCTGATCGAGACCAGCGACCAACGTGGCGCCTGTCCTTGCGGTCCGATGATATGCGGCAGGTTTCCCCCGGGTCCGATCTGGGTGCCGAAGGCGGCCGAAGTCGCAAGCGCCCGATTTCGCAAGCCTAAGTTCCGCATCACCCGCCCATCAGGGGCCTCTATCCTTGCCATCCACGAGGAGGCGCCAACAGCACGCGCCTCGCCTGTATCGATCAGAACATCAGCCAAGTGGTGCCGAACAGCGATCTCCGCCAAGCGATCCGCGGCGAATCCTTGAGCGATCCCGTTCAGCGTCAACGCCATGCCCGGCCGCGTCAGGCGGACTTCGGAGGGGCCAATCTGCACGTTCCTCCAACCGACCAGTGATGCGGCAACCGACTCATCCTGACCAAAGCGGCGCGCTTGCCACAGCGGCTGCACCGTGGGGTCGAAAACGCCGCCCGTCGCCTCATGCACCCGGCCTGCAGCTTTCAGCACTGTCAGCATATCGGCTGAGGGATTGGCAAGCCGCCCGATGGCATTCAGCCTGCGAAGTTCCGATCCGAGAAACAGGGAAAACTGTCGCTCAACGCTGCGCAGGCCCCGTGCGGCCTCGGTGAAAAAAGCATGGGCAGCGGCGGCATTGCCGCCCTGAACGGTCAGCGTCACATCCGCGCCCAATGCCACGCCCTGCCAGCGATGACGCACGCCCGCCGCCGCTGGGGTCGCAAGGGCACAGGCGGACAGCGCAAGGAACCGGCGGCGGTTCAGAATCATCGCACGATCTACGACAGGGATGCGGATCCCGCGGGCATGAATATCGCTCATGGCTTCACCTGACGAGACTGAAAGGCGGGCGGCGGGGCACTGGCAACACCGTCATGGGCGCCTGCCGGGACCTGCGAGGGAATGATCGGCGGCGGTGCGGCGGGGGTGGCAGGCGCCGTCGGCAACGGAGGAATGCGGTCACCGCCGCGGGTACGGCGCTTGAGAACAGGGCAGGTTCCCGGATCGTTCATGATGACCTGGCAGCGCAGGCACAGCACGCATTCGTTGGGGTTGATCCGACCCAGGGGATCGATGGCGCCGACCGGGCATTTGGTCTCGCAAAGCCGGCATTCTCGGCCGCATTGCGGTCTGCGCTTGAGCCAGTCGAAGATTTTCAGCTTGGCGGGCAGCGCCAGCCCCGCCCCCAGCGGGCACAGATAGCGACAGTAGAAACGCTCGATGAACAAGCCCGCGCCGAGCAGGATGGCCACGAACAGCACGAAGGGCCAGGGCCGCACGAAGTGCATGCTGATCGCGGTCTTGAACGGCTCGACCTCGGCCATGACCAGAGCCTTCTCCATCGAGTAGAAGGATAGGGCCACAAGCGCGACGAACAGCGTGTACTTGATCACCCACAGCCGTTCGTGCAGGGCCTGGGGGACGGCGATCTGTCGAACGCCCAGTCGTTGGGCAATGGCGTTCGTCAGTTCCTGCAAGGCGCCGAAGGGACACAGCCAGCCGCAGAAAACTCCTCTGCCCCAGAAGAGCATGCCCAGGGCCACCGCCGACCAGAGCACGAAGATCAGCGGGGCTATGAGGAATGTCTCCCATTGAAAGCCGAACACCAGCGCGTGCAGGAAGGCGATCACCTGCACGATCGAAAGCTGGGCATTCAGGCCCCATCCCAAGACCAGCAGCGTGGCGGTCAGATAGCCCAACCGCAGACGCCGCCACAACAGGGGCCGGCGGACCAGCCATTCCTGTCCGAACAGGATCAGGCCCAGGACGGCCAGCATGGCTCCGACCACAGCAATCTGCGGCCGCTTCTCTATCCAGAACCTTTGCCACAAGGGCAGTTCGGGTTCGGGCGCGACGACGCGGAAGGCGTCCGGCAATGTTACCTCGGCACTGATGGGCAAGGCCAGAGTAGCGCCGTCGGGACCGGCGCGTGTTGTCGTGATGGTCACGTTGAAGGGCCGGGTCAGGTCGATGCCGCCTGTGGCGGGATCGGCGTTGAAGCGGAAGACGCTGCGCTCCTTCAACTCGGGGGCGCCCTCGATTGCCAGACGTGGGATCGATATATAGGCGTCGGATGCGGGCACCAGGCGTGTATCGTCTTGTGTGATGGCGATACGGTCGAAGCGGCCGGCACGACGGTATTCGGTGCCGCGATGGGATTGCAGCCCCCGAGAGAAGATCCCCAGCAAAGCCTCGCCCGGTTGAAGATCGGCGGCCACCTTGGTCAGCTGTTGCTGGCCCAGCAGGTTGGCGCCAACCGTCGGCGTGTCGAGGATGCCCGTCCACATCTCGAACCAAGGCCCATCCGATGGTAGAATTTCCGGACGGGCAGTGGGCATCGCTGCGGCGGCATCGGCCATGCTGACGCGCGCATGGACAAGCGCACCCATACCTTCCAGTTCGGCCCAGCTAGCAGGGGCATAGGAAACTCGGTCGATCACGCCGTTCTGACCTTGGGCTCCCGCCAGAATACGCGCGGTGCGCAAAATCCCGTCCCGAATGACACCTGTCGTCACAGTTGCGCGCGAGATCACGTCAGGCGCCCCCGTGCCTTTGTCTGGCCGATGGATGTCGTAGCCCCGAAAGCCCTGGACATAGGAGGCAATCGCCGCATCCGAGATACCCAAGGTCAGAACCGGCTCGGCGTGGCGCATCAGTTGGGCGCCTACAATACGCCCGCCGGGAGACACCGCGATCAGCACGTCAAGGGGCCGGCCCGAATAACCTGCTGAACCCACTAGTTCCCAGGTGGAGCCGATGACTCCCAGGATACGACCATCTGTCTCGACCCTCCACCCCGGCACGGGTTTTTCCTGACGGATCAGCGCCGGATAGCTGGCAGGAGGCAGTTGAAACAGACTTTCGGCCAACCCGACAGTGGGCTCGGTGGGGATGGTGGTTTCCTGTCCGGCAGGCAGTGCAGCTGGTGCTGCATCGGCAGGAGGGACCGCCTGTGATGCCATGCCTGCCGCCACTACCGTCGTGACAGCGACGACGCGGAGAATACGGGAGAGAAAGGGCAGGCGCATTGCAATTCCTGATTCGGCCCGAATGCCCGGTGGCCTGGACATGTTTGTCACGCGGGTACCCCACAAAAGAAATTGCGAAATAAACTTCATCTTGCCTTGACCGAAATCAAGGACTCACCTCACGCTATTGTTATCTTCCGGTGGCCCCCAAGCAGGATGGAGACTGTTTATGAGAAACCCATCGCAGACAGCTAGAACATCACTTCTCGCCTCGGCAGCACTGGCATTGATCTTCGGCGCCGGTATGGCCACGGCCCAGACCACAGATCCCGCCCCTGCCGAATCGCCTGCCGCGACAGCGCCCGCCGATGAAGCAGCCACCCCCGCCGCCGAGACAACGGCGTCGGACAGTTCCGAACTGAACCAGGTGACCGGCCCCAAGGCGGGTCCGGAAACCGAGGTTCAGGAGTTGCCGCGTTCGGAAGGGGCGCAGCTGACAACAGAGGAACAGGCCCAGACCGAATCCGAGGTCCAGGACCACACATCCAAGCCCCAGGACCAGTACGAACCGTCGCTGACCACCCTGGCACAGGAGCAGATACCCGTACCGGGCGCCCCTGAAGGGGTGCCCACGATGACACAGGCGGAATTCGACGAGGCCAACACAATCTATTTCGAACGCTGCGCCGGTTGCCATGGCGTGCTGCGCAAGGGGGCGACTGGCAAGGCGCTGACGCCCGACCTGACGCGGGAACTCGGCTATGACTACCTGAAGACCTTTATTGAATACGGCTCTCCTGCCGGGATGCCGAACTGGGGCACCTCGGGCCAGATGGACGAACGCCAAGTCGATCTGATGACCCGATACGTGTTGCAGGATCCGGCCGTCCCGCCCGAATGGGGCATGCCAGAGATGAAGAACTCGTGGCAGGTCATGGTCCCGCCCGAAGAACGCCCCACCGAAAAGATGAACGACTGGGATCTGGAAAACATCTTCTCGGTCACGCTGCGCGACGCAGGCCAGATCGCGCTGATCGACGGCGGCACCTATGAGATCAAGAAGGTGCTGGATACCGGCTATGCCGTTCATATCAGCCGGATGTCGGCGTCAGGTCGCTATCTGTTGGTGATCGGCCGCGACGGCAAGGTGGACATGATAGACCTGTGGATGGAAGATCCGTCCATCGTCGCTACCATTAAGATCGGCGCCGAGGCGCGCTCAGTCGAGACGTCCAAGATGGAAGGATGGGAGGACAAGTACGCCATCGCCGGCGCCTACTGGCCTCCGCAGTACGTCATCATGGACGGCCAGACCCTGGAGCCGCTGAAGATCGTCTCGACCCGAGGCAACATCTATGACGAACAGACCTACCACCCGGAACCCCGCGTGGCCGCGATTCTGTCGTCGCATTATCGACCGGAATTCCTGGTCAACATCAAGGAAACCGGCAAGATTCAGCTGGTGGACTATACCGACCTGAAGAACCTGAAGATCACCGAGATCGAGGCTGAACGTTTCCTGCACGACGGCGGCCTGGACAGTACCAAGCGCTATTTCATCACGGCGGCGAACGCGCGCGGCAAGCTGGTGGTCATCGACACCAAGGACGGGGAACTGGAAGCGATCACCGAAACCGGGGGCGAAACCCCGCATCCGGGCCGGGGCGCGAACTTCGTACACCCGACATTCGGGCCGGTTTGGGCGACTTCGCACCTGGGCGACGATTCGGTGGCGCTGATCGGCACCGACCCGGAGGAGCATGAAGACAACGCCTGGAAGATCGTTGACAGCTTCCCGGCCTTGGGCGGCGGATCACTGTTCGTGAAGACCTATCCGGGATCAAACCACCTGTATGTCGATGCGACGCTGAATCCCGAACCCTCGATCTCCGGCTCGGTCGCGGTGTTCAAGATCGACCAGATGAAAGGCGATGGAACCGATCCTGAAATCATCGAGCTACCCATCACCGAATGGGCCGGGATCGCAGAAGGCCAGCCGCGCGTCGTCCAAGGCGAGTTCAACAAGGACGGCACGGAAATCTGGTTCTCGGTCTGGAACGGCGCGGACCAGGAGTCGGCGATTGTGGTGGTCGACGACAGCACGCTGGAGCTGAAGCACGTCATCAAGGACGAGCGGCTGGTCACCCCGACGGGCAAGTTCAACGTCAAGAACACCCAGGGCGACGTCTACTGACCACTGGACTGCCACGGAACGCGCGGCCATCCCGCCGCGCGTTCACCTCAAATCCTCCAGCCGCAACAGCAAGGGATCATGGACATGGCGGGCAAGGTCTATCTTGTCGGGGCGGGACCAGGCGACCCCGACCTGCTGACGGTCCGCGCAATGCGGCTGCTGCAATCGGCCGAGGTGATCGTGCATGACCGGCTGGTCAGCCCGGAAATCATGAACCTTGTGCCCCCGACGGCCCGCCGCATTTCCGTTGGAAAGTCAGCCGGTTTTCATACCGTACCCCAAGATGGTATCAACGCCCTTCTAGTCAAACTGGCCGTCGAGGGCCACACGGTCATCCGCTTGAAAGGTGGCGATCCGTTGATCTTCGGCCGCGGCAGCGAAGAGGCCGGAGAACTGGCCGCGGCGGGCATTTCCTATACTTATGTTCCTGGCATTACTGCCGCCCAAGGTGCCGCATCGTCGACCGGGGTGCCGCTGACCCATCGCGGTCTTGCGACGGGCGTGCGCTATGTGACGGGCCACCGGGCGCGTGACGCGGTGCTGGACCTTGATTGGGACAGTCTGGCCGATCCCGACACGACGCTTGTGGTCTACATGGGCGCTGCGAACATGGCGGAGATCGCCGCGCGCCTGATCGCAGCGGGTCTGCGGGTCGATCTGCCGGTGCTAGCGGTCGCCCATGCAACAACTCCGCGCGAGACGCGGATGCTGTCGAACCTGACGCAGATCGGCGCCGATCTGGCGCGCACGCCGATGGAGGCGCCGGTCCTGTTCGTCATTGGTCGTGTTGCCGGACTTTATGAAACTGCCGCCTTGCCCTTGCCGCGTGAACTGCGGGGCCCGCATCTTCGGGTTGTGGGGCATGGCTAGCGTCGGCATGATCGTCTTTGTCGCCAGTGTTGCTGCCTCAACCGCCTTGGCCGCTGCAGATATCAATCCCCAGCGGCAGGCACAACTGGAGCACATGGTGATCCAGGATTGCGGCTCGTGCCACGGGCTGACCATGAAGGGAGGTCTGGGCAGCGCCATTACTCCCGACGATCTGGCAAGCCGCGACCAGCAGGATCTGGCTACCATCATCCTTGATGGCATTCCCGGCACGGCAATGCCACCTTGGCGGCCGTTGATTTCCGACGCCGAAGCCCTGTGGATTGCCGACTATCTAAAGAGGGAACGAGCCGAATGATTCGCGCCGGCCTTACTGCTCTTATTATATCGGTGCCCCTTGCCGCACCGGCCGACGGGATACGCGCGACCGGGGATCTGGGCGTCGTGATCGAACGCGCCACGGGGTCGGTCCTGGTCGTGGATCAGTCTGACCGGGCGGCGCTCTGCCGGGTCGAGGGACTGGGGGACCTGTCCCATGCCTCGTTGACCTTTTCGCCGGACGAACGTTTCGCCTATGTCTTCGGCCGCGACGGCGGGCTGTCCAAGGTGGATATCCTGACCTGCACGCTGGAAAACCGCCTGGTGCAGGCAGGCAACGCCATCGGCGGCGCGATTTCCGACGACGGCAAACTTGTCGCGGTGTCGAACTATGAACCCGGGGGGGTAAAGGTCTTCGATGCCGTCACGCTGGAGCAGGTTGCTGACATTCCGATGGGTTCCAAGACTGTCGGGTTGGCGGACGCCCCGGGATCACGCTTCGTAGTGGCGACTTGGGACACAGGCGAGGTCTGGGTGCTGGATCATCTGGCTGATCCGGCCAACCCTCAGATCACCCGGATCGAGGGCGTGGGTGCGAACCCTTACGACGCGCTGATGACGGCAGACGGGCGCACCTATGTCGTCGGGCTGTTCGGCGAAAAGGGCCTGACCACGCTCGACTTGTGGCAGAACCCGCCCCAGCCGCGCCGCATCCTGCCGGATTATGGCAAGAACCAGCCCGATCTGCCGGTCTACAAGATGCCGCATCTGCAGGGCTGGACCTTGGCGGGAAGTACCTATGCCCTGCCAGCCGTGGGGCTGCACCAGGTGCTGTGGGTGGATGCCGCCAGCGGGGCGGAAACCAGCCGCACCGATGTCGCGGGCCAGCCGATCTTTGTCACCGCCCGTCCTGATGGGCGCGAATTGTGGGTGAACTTCGCCACGCCCGACAACGGCGCCGTGCAGGTGATCGACGGCATGACCCATCAGATCAAGCAGACGCTGCAACCCGGCGCGGGGATCCTGCATATGGAATTCACCCCGCGCGGGCGCGAGGTCTGGCTGTCCGCGCGCGACGACGACAAGGTGGTGATCTATGACACCCGCACCTATCAAAAGCTGGGCGAGATCGAAGCGCAGAGCCCATCCGGCATCTTCTTCACCGCCCGCGCGCACAGGACAGGGCTATGACGGAACTGGCACCCAATTGCCTGGACACCCGTCTGCTGGACGAATTTCAGCGGGACTTGCCGCTGGTGCCCCGTCCCTTCGCCGCCATGGCCAGAATGCTGGGCACGTGCGAAGCCGATGTGCTGGACCGCCTTCGCCGCCTGCAGGATTGCGGCCGGATCAGTCGCGTTGGCGCGACCTGCCGGCCGAATACCGCAGGTGCATCGACCTTGGCCGCCCTGGCGATCCCCGAAGACCAGATCGAACAGGTCGCCGCCATTGTCGGCGCGGAACCCGGCGTGAACCATTCCTATCTGCGTGAGGATCTTTGGAACCTGTGGTTTGTTGCCACTGCGCCATCAGAAACGGAACTTGCAGCTTCTCTCGCCCGGATCGAGGGGGCGTCCGGCTTGCCGGTCCTGTCGCTTCCGCTGGTGCGGCCCTTCAACATCGACCTGGGCTTCCGCCTCCGGGGTCCCCGCCAGCCGCTGGGATTGGACCGCGCCCCGGACATGAGCGTTCTGCAAGGCGACGACCGGCCGCTGATGCAAGCCCTGTCCGAAGGGCTGGACCTGGTGCCTGAACCATTCGCCGTTCTGGCCCAGCGGCTTGGCCGCGACGAAGCAAATATTCTGGACCGCGTGAAGCTGCTTGCGGATGCCCGTATTCTGACCCGCGTCGGCGTGATCGTGCGGCACCGAGCGCTTGGCTGGGCGGCGAATGCGATGGTGGTCTGGCGATTGCCAGACTGTACCATCGAGGCTGCGGGCTGCGCGCTGTCGCAGGTGCCGGGTGTGACGCTCTGTTATCAACGGCGCACCATGCCGGGCGTCTGGGACTGGCCCTTGTTCTGCATGATCCACGCCCGATCCCGCCCCGAGGCCCTGGCTGTCCTGGACCGCGCCCGCGCCTTGCCTGAACTGACAAACGTCCCTCACAAGACTCTGTTCTCCACCCGCTGCTTCAAGCAGCGCGGCGCATTGATCGAGGCCGCATGACCCGTCCCCTCCGCACTGTCCTGCCACCTGACGCCCTAGATTCGACGGACCGCGCCATCCTGAATGCCCTTCAGGATGGCTTTCCGCTGACGCCGCGCCCTTATGATGACGCCGGCGCAGACCTGGGGGTCACCGGGGATGACCTGATTGTCCGCCTGGCGCGACTGCGCGACCTGGGCGCGATTACCCGCTTCGGCCCTTTTTTCGACGCGGCGGAAATGGGCGGGGCCTTCTGCCTTTGTGCGATGGCAGTCCCCAGCCACCGTTTCGACGCCGTCATGACCCAAGTCAATGCGCATCCCGAAGTTGCGCATAATTATGAACGCACCCATGCGCTGAACATGTGGTTCGTCCTTGCCACAGATACCCCCGACGGCATCGACCGCACCGCCCGCGCTATCGAGGATGAGACGGGATTGAAGGTCATGCTGTTTCCAAAGCTGGAAGAATATTTCATCGGCTTTCGGGTGCAGGCATGACGCTGGATTCTGTCGACCGTCGCATCGTGCAGGCGACCCAGGCCGGGCTGCCGCTGGTGACCGAACCTTACGCTCAGGTCGCGGCCACCCTGGGCCTGACCGAGTCCGAGGTAATCGCCCGCTTGGCGGCAATGCAGGATCGCGGCGTGATCCGCCGCATTGCGCTTGCCCCGAACCATTACGCCTTGGGGATGACCGCCAACGGGATGAGCGTGTGGGACGTGGACGACGACCGCATATCGGAACTGGGTACGCAGATCGGCACGCTGCCCTTTGTGACCCATTGCTATCAGCGCCCGCGCGCGCTGCCTGAATGGCCATATAATCTGTTCGCCATGCTGCACGGCGAAAGCCGGTCGGAGGTCCAGGAGAAACAGGCGCAGGTCGCCGCGATCCTCGGGAATGCCTGCCGGGGCCACGATATCCTGTATTCCACCCGCATCCTGAAAAAAACCGGGCTGCGCCTGCGCGACGACTGAAAGGGGATGCCATGTTCCGTCTGACCCAATACATGCACCAGTTGATTGAACCGACCCCGGTCCGCAGGCGCGGGACGCCCGGTTCGGTGAAGCCGGTGGTGATCTGGAACCTGACGCGCACCTGCAACCTTAAGTGCCGCCATTGCTATACGGTCAGCAGCGACCACATCTTTCCGGGCGAACTGACCCATGATCAGGCCATGGGCGTGCTGGACGACCTGTCTGCCTTCCGCATTCCCGCCCTGATCCTGTCGGGGGGCGAGCCGCTGTCGCGGTTTGATTTCTGGGATTTGGCCGAACGTGCCCGGCATCTGGATTTTCGCCACCTGTCGCTGTCCACAAACGGCACAAAGCTGGGGGATCCCGGCGTTGCTGACCGGGTGGCGGCGCTTGGCTTCGATTACGTGGGCATCAGCCTGGACGGCATCGGCGCCGTGAACGACTGGTTCCGGGGCGTCGAGGGTGCCTTTGACAACGCGCTTGCCGGGGTGCGGGCCTGCAAGGCACGCGGCGTCAAGGTGGGCCTGCGCTATACCATCACCCGCGACAACGCTCATCACCTGCCCGTTATGCTGGATCTGTGCGAATCCGAAGGTGTCGACAAGTTTTATCTGTCGCATCTGGTCTATGCGGGTCGCGGCGACAAGCACCGGGGTGAGGATCAGGAACACGCCCATACCCGCCGCGCCATGGACATCCTGATCGAACGCGGCTGGGATGCCCTGTCCAAGGGCCGCCCGCTGGAAATCGTGACCGGCAACAACGACGCCGACGCGGTCTGGTTCATGCATTGGGCCGAACGCAACTTCGCGCCCGATGCCGTGACCCATGTCCGCGACCATCTGGTCGCCTGGGGCGGCAATTCGTCGGGATTTGGCGTCGCCAATATAGACCCGCAGGGCAAGGTCCATCCTGACACTTACTGGTCGGATTACACCATTGGCAGCGTGAAGGAAAAGCCGTTCAGCGAATGGTGGACAGGCGACGACCCGATGCTGGCCACGCTGCGCACCCGCCCCCGCCCGCTGAAGGGCCGCTGCGGAGATTGCGCCTTCAAGGATGTCTGCGGCGGCAACACTCGCATCCGCGCGCTGCAACTGACCGGCGACCCTTGGGCCGAGGATCCGGCCTGCTATCTATCCAATGCCGAGATCGGAGTCGCTCACGATCTCGAGCGCCTTACCGTCACGTCGTTCCGGGGGAAAAGCCATGATCCGGCCCACCAATTTTTCTAGGCAGCGGCACATCGTGAAATTGCTGATGGCAGCGCTGCTGTTCCCTGCCGCTGCCATCGCCGAGCCGTCGGAAGACTTTGCCATCCATTGCGCATCCTGCCACGGCGAGGACCGGTTGGGTGGCACCGGGCCTGCTCTCATTCCAGAAACGCTGGGCCGAGTCAGGAACCTGTCCGACATCATCGCTCATGGCCGCCCCGCCACGCAAATGATGGGGTTCTCGGATCAACTGTCGCCCGGCCAGATAGAGGCCCTGGTGGCCCATATCCAGACGCCGCTGGAAGAAACGCCCGCGTGGACGGTGGACGATATACAGGCCAGCCGCGATATGGCCTCTGGATATACCCCAGCCGCGAAGCCAACCTTCGAGGCCGATCCCCTGAACATCACGCTGGTGGTCGAAACCGGCGATCATCACGTGAGTGTGCTGGACGGTGACACCTTCGATGTCCTGGACCGCTTTCCCACGCCCTACGCCGTTCATGGGGGCCCGAAATTCTCTCCGGACGGGCGATTTGTCTTTATCATGTCGCGCGACGGATGGGTCCAGAAATACGACATCTGGACGCTGAAGGAGGTCGGGCGCCTTCGCGCCGGTCTCAACAGCCGCAACATCGCGATGAGCCATGACGGCCAATGGCTGGCCGTCGCCAACTATCTACCGCAAACCCTGACGATCCTTTCAACAGACACGATGGAACCTGTGAAGGTAATCGACGTGGTGGCGCACAACGGCACGCTCAGCCGTGTCAGCGCCGTCTATCAGGCGCCGCAGCGCAAATCTTTTATCCTTGCCTTGAAAGACGCCCCCGAAATCTGGGAAGTGGCGACCGATCCTGATGCAGGTCCGTTCCACGACGGCTATGTCCATAGCTATGAAAAGGACGCGGTCGAAGCCTTTGGCGCACAGGAAGGCCTGTTCGCCCGACGCCGCATCCCAGTGGACGAGCCGCTCGATGATTTCTTCTTCGATCCCGATTACAGGAACCTGATCGGCACCAATCGCGAGGGCACCAAGGGCGTCGTCATCAACCTGATCAGCGGCGGCAAGGTAGCGGAACTGCCCTTGCCCGGAATGCCGCATTTGGGTTCGGGAATTACCTGGGACTGGAACGGAGTAAAGGTGATGGCCACCCCCCACCTGAACGAAGGGGTGCTGTCGGTCATCGACATGGCGGACTGGACGCTGGTCAAGCAGATTGACACCAGCGGCCCCGGCTTTTTCCTGCGCAGCCACGAGACCTCGCCGCATGTCTGGGCAGACGTGTTCTTCGGCCCCCACAAGGACGAGGTTCATATCATCGACAAGCAGACACTTGAGATCGTCAAGACGCTGAACCCCGCACCCGGCAAGACCGTCGCGCATACCGAATTCACCAAGGATGGAAAGTACGCCTTGGTGTCCATCTGGGAAGACGATGGTGCTGTTGTCGTCTATGACGCAAGCACGCTTGAGGAAGTCAAGCGCCTGACGATGCGCAAGCCCTCGGGCAAGTACAACGTCTGGAACAAGATCAGCTTTTCGGATGGCACCAGTCACTGAAGCCCTTGCCGGCGGGGTCCGCGATCTGGCCATGCCCAGGCCGCTGGTCTTTGCCGGACGAGCACTTCGACGCACAGCGGACATCACTACCGGTAATGCTCTGATCGTGCGATCCTTCCTGGCGCCGACTAGAGCCTGTTGCACTCAATCTACCTCATAACCTGCGGCTTTGAAGTAGTTGTAGCATTCCTCGTCGGAGAACAGATCGCAGACCTGGCCGACCGCAGCCCATAGTTGAT
>NZ_JAFNAW010000061.1 GCF_017356265.1 Paracoccus fontiphilus
TGAGCGCGCGCGCCATGGTGCCGGTCACCGCCGCCTGGCCTGATTTTACCCCGCCGCGTGGCCGGATTTTGCACCGCCGTTGACACCGCATGCATCATCCGGCAGGGTGGTCATCAAGGATGCGATACACGCTGGCCCGACCGATGCCGAGTTGCTTCGCGGTTTCTGCTGCCGATACGCCTTCCTGCCGAACCAGGCGCAGCACATCGTCCGCCTTGGCCTTAGCTGTCGGCTTCCTGCCCTTGTACTTGCCATCCGCCTTGGCCTTGGCGATGCCTTCGCGCTGCCGCTCCAGCATGATCTCCCGTTCGAACTGCGCGATGCTGCCTAGCAGGTTCAGCATGAGCCGACCGTTAGGGGTGCCGGTGTCAATGGCTGCGTCAAGGATGCGCAGGCTTGCCCCCTTGGCACTGACCTGTTCCACGATCCCTAGGAGATGCGCGACCGACCGGGCCAGCCGGTCCAGCTTGGTGACGACTAGGACATCCCCGTCCCTGATGAAGTCCAGGGCAAGGGCAAGCTGTTCCCGGCCTGCTGTGTCCACTGATGAGACTTCCTCTTGAAAGACCTTCTCACAGCCTGCCCGCTCCAGGTCGCGTAGCTGTGCGGCAAGCCCTGCCTTCTGGTCAGCGGTGGAAGTCCGTGCGTAACCGACGATCATACCTAAGTCCTCTCAATGAAGTCTTAGAGATAGTGATACGATTGTCCCAAAACGTCAAGAGGATTTATGTGAGACACGATCAGCCATGTCCCTGCTTGTCTCACATGACCTTGCCCTGTGGGACGGGCTGCTCTTAGCTGCGGTGCTGCCGTCCCGTCCCGCTGGCTGCGATCCGATGCGCATGCCACTGCCCGGCTTAGGGCTTGCCCGATCTGCGGCAAGGGGGGCATGGGGGAAGTGCTGTGCCGTAGAGGGGATAGATGCCCCTACGAAAAAATGTGCCGAATTTTTATGTGCCTCCGCGCGCTTGTCTCTAGGCTAAGACAGGCATGACCAGGGTGAGCAGTGCGAACCAGGACAGCGCGATCAGCGGCCAGCGGAGTGCCTTGAAGCGAAGCCCTACCTTGTAGTGCAGCATGCCGCCGATCAATGCGGCAGGGTAGATCAGCAGGAACGCGACAATCAGGTTGAGCATAGGGCTCTGTCCTCATAAGTGATTGAGTTAGCTCGATCACACAAAGCGCCACATGACAATTTGAACGAGCAAATTCTATGCAGATCGCATGCTACTTGCGCAGCACTGCCACAGGTGCGACACACTGGTGTGACACAACGCAACCCGCGCACATAGCAGCGGAAGCAATATCAACGGCTTGACTGCGTGGTGGGCAGTCCCTCACCGCCCACCATTTTCCTGACGTTTCCAAAGGTCCATGATCTCATCGTCCGGCGTGTTCCCGATCAAGGGATCAGCAGCAGCGTGTCACCGTCCATGCGCTTGACCTCGGCGCGACGGGCGTAGTGCCGGGCCGTCTTGCCGGACAGGTGCCCGAGCATGGATTTTCACCGCCAGGATTACGGGCGACCGCGTTGGTGATCCGGGTGGCGTTCGCGTGGCGCAGCCCATGGAAGGTCGGCGCGAAAAAGCATCCGGCCAACCAAGGGCTGGCGCGGCATCGCCGCGATCGTCAACTGTCTAAGATTCATGAGGATGGACTGAGACCGGGCCGGAAAGAGGCAGCGCGGCAGCGGGCTCTTTTCAAAGGGTTGGAATGCGGTTTTCACATTTTTCACAAACTTTCCCCTGACCGCGAATTTTCCGCTTGCGCCCTGCCACGCACCCCCCTATAGACCCCGCACGCAACGTCGAAAGACGAAGCAGACCTCCGGTGGGGCCATAGCTCAGTTGGTAGAGCGCTTGAATGGCATTCAAGAGGTCAGGGGTTCGACTCCCCTTGGCTCCACCAGATCAACCCACTTAGTGCTCTGAATTTTTTGGACAATCTGCCTGCAGATTTCCACTGTCCCGCCAAAAAACCCACCAGCAGGTTCTTTGACAGCCAGTTGCTTCACCTCAACCCGGCATGACTGCGCGATTGGTATTTGGTCGGTCTTTCTGGAAAGAGATGCTGGACAGCGCATGGAGTAACACTGGTCGGGATTGGCGCTAAGGCAGCGCGACGCGCAGTCTGGGTCGCGATCTCAAGCTTGGTCGGACCCACGCTACCGAGGCGGGGGTATCACTAGGGGGCGGGGACATCGACCAGGGAGGGGGTGGGGGTAAAATCACGTACCGCGGATCCTCTACTCGTCTCTTCCTCGGGGGGCGTGTGAAATTTTCTTATTTTTTGTGAGAATAATGCACACTGGCCACCGGGCAGATACCGGCCCTCTGTGAAGTTTGCGCGCGGTTTGAAAGGTGAGAGAATGCAACCAGGTCCGAATGCGTCTAGCGTAGGGGATGAAGCGCCAGAACCATTAGGCGAGAAAGAGGCTCGCATGATGATCGAAGCCCAGCACGGGCGGAAATTCTCGGCAACCCCGTTCGACCGCGCGTTCAAGCTAGGTGGCTCCGCCTTCCTAATGCTTACTACGCTGAACATCACCGAAGCAGCCTACATCAGCGACTGGGTGGTGATAGGTTCGACGATCATTGTCGCGGGCGGAGCGTATTGGGAGGCGCATAACAAAAGGCGCCAGATGATGGCAGAGCTTTGGCGCTTATGCGGCTGGCATCGCAAAGCCTAGCGACTTGCCACCTTAGTGCATCCTCAAGGCGCTGGCCGCGGGCCTACATGGCTTCATGACAGATCAGCCCCGCCAAGCGCCCCGCATATCTCCCAAGGTCCGAAACGCTATTGAAGCACGTGTCTGCAAAGGCCTTTCGATCGCTGCGGCGGCCGAGGAGGCCGGTCTATCCCGCACCGGATTTGCCAAGGCGCTGCAGCGTCCTGCAGTAGCCGATCTGCTCAGCCAGACCCAGGCGCGCTTCGTGGCTGAGGTAAACTCGAAGCGTGCGCTTCACCGTGCCCGCGCTCTGGATGTCGCTATGGACATGCTCAACAGCGACAAGACGGACGACCGCGTTAAGGTGAAGCTGATCGAGATCCTTTCCCAAGATGGCAAAGCGCCGGCTGTCTCGGTCCATGTCGATGCCAGCACCACCCATCATGGGGGCGGATATGAATTCGTCCGGCCGGGCGCGCGTATCGTGGACATTGAGGGCGGAAGCACGGGGCCAGAGGATAACGCCTAAGGCTGCGCCCAGGCCCGCTAAAGCTTCTCGCGCCCAAGCATCGCTCTGATGTGCCCCGCTAGCCTGAGAGCGCCCTATATGTCACACAGAGAGGACAACAGAGCCCCTTTGGGCGCGCGCAGCGGCGGAGAGGTGCAGACAAAGTGCAAATGACTGCGACCAAGTCAGCCGTTCGGAAACCTACCGCGCTGATCCTCAATCCGCCACAAGCCCAACAAATGCTGGTCACTGGCACAAACTCTGCTGTGGTCCAGTAGGCTGAGGGGTGGAGTTCCTTGCGGGCGCCTGCAGTCAGTCACGGAATTTCAGGGGTCCAAATGAACGACGAGAAGCTGCTTGCCACCATGAAAGCTGCCCAGGCCGCGGGATGGTGGATCATCGGTGCAGATGCCGCAGGGGTCGAGGTAGGATGCTATGATTGCGGCGGCACCTGCTATGTTCCGATCGGCGGCGAGATCCCTGCGCTGGATCGCCATGCTGTCAGCGAGGGTATCAGCAGCGGCCGGGAGGCCTGTGCCCTTCTGGCGGCTCAGCGAGAGACCATAGGCGTATCGGCAGAAGACCTGTCTGCCTTACTTGGGCAACCGCCCAACTGGGTGCGGCGATATGAAAACCCCGACGCAGCCCGCTCGCCTGGCACTACCGACTTCTTGGAATGGGCTGCGCTGCTGGGGGTTGAGGTTCATCTTGTGCCGACCACTATGCCTTCTACAACGCTGCGCTGGATCAGCATGACGCGCCAAAAGCTTCCTGCCCGCCGCCGCCGCTTCGAGATCGAGCGCAAGAGGGACGCGCAGCTTCGCCAGGGTGGTGATCCTCTGGAAGCGGAGAAAGCGCGCCTTACACGGCAGCAAGAGTTCCTCGATCGTCAACTCGCGCAAGTCGAGGAACAGATGCGGGCTAAGGCTAAAACTTGCGATCACGCAGCAGAGCAGTCAGGTCAGACCGTTACCGGCCTAAACCCCCTATAGGAGCGCGGGACGATCCGCGCCCTGTCGATGGCCTATCTAGACGGGCTAAACAGCACGGCAGAGCCGAACGCGCTGATGGGTCGAGCAGGGAGGTTGGCCTTGGCGTAGGAGATCAGAGGGGCGTTGCGCTCTCAAATGCGGCGTTGACCCTGAAAGCTGCCAACAATATCCGTTGGCGGCAGTTCACGCGGTGGCAGCCATTGAAGAAGATTGATCTCGAAACAGCAAGGCGCCGTTCCTGGGCTGCGCTTCGTGCACATGTTAAGACCTTGGCTAGGAAGCACCGAAACTACCGAATAGTGACCATCCGTGACCGCATCATACCGCCTGCTCAGTTCAATCTGAGCGATGACTATGACGCAACAGTTGAGTGCCTTAGGGCTCTTAAGGTTGCCGCGCTCACCCCCGCCAAACGACGGGAGAGGCGTTTCGTCCACATCGACTTTACGCCAATCCGCCGCATCTCGCTTGCTGGCGCAGTGGTCTTGGCTGCGGAGATTGACCGGTGGCGGCACACGAAACGAGCAAAGATGCGGCCTCGCGACATAGACTTTTGGGATCCGGAAGTTAAACGACGCCTGCGCTCGCTGGGCTTCTTCGAACTTCTGGGTGTTGACTACTCGCCGTATGATCCCGACGCCTACGACGAGGACAATGTCACACTCCTCCCGCTCATCTCTGGCCAGAGACTTGATCGAGAGGAGCTTTACAGGCTTCTCACCAACATCATGGGGGCAGTTGCCAAGGTATTGCGGCAAGATCCCCGTGTTTACGGAGCGTTAACTGAAGCAGTCTACAACTCGATTACGCATGCCTATCCGGAAGGGATGCCGTGCGAGTTTCCACCGTTAAGAAATGGCTGGTGGGCCACCGCTGGTTGGAGTCCGAAGGAAGAAGTCATCAAGTTCTGGGTTTACGATCAGGGAGTCGGAATACCTGCTACACTTCCCCGATCGCGATATTGGGAGCAGGCAAGGACGCTTTTGGCAAAGACGCCGATAGTGGGTAACAACTTGGGTGACGCATCCAGAATGATCCAAGCGGCGTTAGAGGTAGACAGGACTTCATTGGACGGGGGTCATGGGAAGGGACTGCAAGATGTGATCGCACCCGTGCAGGATCTGGCTAGAGGTCAGGTGCGTATCTTGAGTGGTAAGGGTTCAATCATACATACTGGCGGAAAGACCACGGCACATGTGGATAGGGCGCTACATCTAGGCGGAACACTTATAGAATGGACCATCCCTGTGGTCTTCGCGTCGGAGTAGTAGAATCATGGCAAGAACGATCAACATAGCAGAACAGTACACACGCTTTCCTGGGGGTAGATATCCTCAGGACGGTGACGGGAACGGGACCGATTTTCGTATTCGTTTTCTTCTGCCAGTTCTTGAGCAACATGAGCAGGCCACAGTGATTTTGGATGGTGCCGCCGGATACCCGTCTTCTTTTCTGGACGAAGCATTCGCTGGATTGGTACGCAATCACGGCTACTCGAAAGATGAGGTATTGGCTGCGTTCAAGTTTGTCGCGGACGAGCCCAGTTTTCGACCATTCGTAGGACTTATCGCGAAGTATGTGAGGGAAGCTAAGGTTCCTGAAGGTCGAGTAGCGGTTCAGTAATGGCTGAATCCCCGACGACGTGGGGGCTACTTTTCGGAGTGTGCGCGTACGTAGCTGGAAAAGTTGCTGAGGCAGCATTTGCGGCAGTAACTAGCGGCATTGCTGCACGGGAGACACGACGCGATACGGCAGTTATCCAGCTTGAAAAGGTTGTGCTGGAAACCAGAGACCTAGCGGTCGAGTACTGGGCCCGGCCCGGAATTGATCCGGATCAAAAGCAACGTAGTGCATCAATCGTCGCTCGACTAAAGTTTGCAATGTCCCTTTGCACCGAACTGTTCGAGACGCATGATGCATACCTGCGAGTTGAATACAAATGGATCAACTTTCATGAAGCTTGCACCTTCGGTGATTTTGGGTCCGTTGATCGGGCTGCCCAGCCCGAACGAGCCTCGGACATTGAGATGACAGCGTATGCACTAATCCACGAAGTGACGACTAGCCGGTATCTTCTACCGCAATCCCTATGGCGGCGCAGGCGCAGATAGTACTCAGTAGGCATTGGCGCGCTAGTTTCTGCCGTGAGCGCCCCTTCGGGGGCGTTCTGCTAATAAAAGGGCCTCTCTGGTTCGTGCCAGCCTTACGCCGCGACGGAACGCAACAATGCCAGGAATTTTCTCTAGGGCTTACGCCGCAGTTCCATCGCAAGGGAAAGACATGGGCCAAGCACGAGCAATATCAAGAATAGCAGCTCCGGCCGAGAGGGGGGCCAGACGCCATCAATAAAGAAGTAAAGACCCATCAGAACCAGAGCCGCATTCGCCAATATTGCCACTACTCGCATTTTTACCACTACTCCAACACTTGATCTGTCCCAGTGCTGCCGGGCGATACAGGGGTGGCAGTGATAGCTATATCTTGCCCCTCGCTGTCTTTGTAAACGACAGTAACATCGCGTTTACCAGACCAGACGTTCGGCTGCTTTTTCAAATCTTCGCAGTATTGCTTCGTTATTGCAGTAGCTTCAGTAAGAGACACAGCTACAGCGCCTGGCGCAAATACCGCAATAAGCTTAGCCGCAGCGTCTGCAGTAATCATATAGTTGCAGTAGCTTGGCAGCAGTCGAGCTACGCCTGGTGCATCGACGGTCTGAGGGCTATTTGGTTTCGCTTCGGTAGCGGTTGTCTGACCTAGTCGATTTTCTGGATCGACATTGGGCGCCGGTTGAGGGACCGGGATAGGAACAACGCAGGCGGAGAGTGTGGTAAGGGCAACGACGACAGGGATTCGACCAAACATCTTAAACTCCAGCACAAGTAAAAGTAGGAATGAACGATTCGTCAGTTTGATTATGGTATTGAATAACGGCTCTGTGAAGTCGATGTGAGCACTCTATAAGATGAACCTCATGCCTTTTCCCCCGGCTCCTAAAAACCGTTCTTGATCTGCAAATCTAATGCTGGTTTTCGATCACAGTCAGAAGAAGAGCGAAGGCACTACAGAGGATCAAGGCGATAATCGTGGTGATTTGGACCATCGACTGATCCTCCGCGCTTTGGAACGTCACCGGCCCTCCACACGTCGGGCAGGGCTTATGCATGTTCTTAGTCCCGCGTGCTGATCGCCAGCCGCAGCGGGTACAGACGCACTTGAAGGTGGGGCGATTACCCATGGAGAGATCAGAGCCGTGGGCACATTAGCGGGAGAGCAAAACAATCACGCCAACAATCAGGAGGGCGACGATTACTTGGCTAGCGCTGATGCCGGACCGCTCTTTTGGCGGCTCCGGCACCAGCTGCACGGCACGTTGTTTAGGACCGGTGAGACGCGTGCGCGCAGATAGCCCGGTGCCGGGAATGCCGGAGTTCAGGTAAGTGCCCTTCTTGCCGATGCTCAGGTTTGCACCTCGAGGACCAACGTTGGCGCTAATGCCACTTTTGCTAAAGTTGAGGCTGATACCTGGCGCGATCTTGACGCGTTTCCTAAACCGCAGACCCATCGTCAGTGACAGTGCACACGACCGCCGTTGCTGTTGTCAGCGTGGCAGCATTGGCCCGGAGGGGAAGATTTACGGCAGCCGCCACCGTGCGCAAATGCATCGGTCACGGAGAACGAAATAGACGCTGTCGCGATAATAACTGCGGAAAACATATAATTCACGGCAAACTCCTCTGGTGAATATCCCAGACTTACCTACTGATAATTGATTCGCAGAAGCGAAGAATTGCCGATTGCTATATATTAACCCTCACCCACCAGACCATCAGATGCGCTACAATCTTCGTGGAGATCAGCAAGCGCGGGCTGTCATCACAGCAGGACCCAGCCCTGATGTCGCCACGACCAGCGGCGGTTCGTCAGGGAAAGACCTGATGTCGAACCACTTGAAGCAGGTGCCATCCGGGTTGCGACGGTCTCCCGACGATATGGGGAAGCCATTCGAAGCTTGGCGGATCAGCCCCGCCCGAAAGGCCCGCAGATCCAAGAGCCACCAAAGGTCAAAGCCTGTCTCAGCCGCGTTGGCATGGCCATAGAACAGCCAATCGCCCTCGCCATCCACGATCTTTGCGAGTTCCGTCTGGTTGCCCGAAGGGAGGCGCGAGCGGATGGTGAAATCGTAGGGGTAACGACCGGCATACCCATGGCGCCGAACGCGAGCGGCGATCCGCACATCCCGCCCGTTCAAAATCAGCAGATCGGTGGCCTGGCGCATGTCCTGGTGGTCGGGCGCGATCTGCAGCAAGTGGGCGCCCACAATTCGCCGGATTTCCGGGATGAAGCGATCTGACCAGTTCCGGTTAACGAAGTATGATCCGTCCATCGAATATGCCCCTACCTGGGCGAAAGTTCACTCAGCAACAAAACGGCGGGCGATTGGGACCGCGCGCCGCTTGTGCAAAGGGTTTGGCAGAAGGTCACGATCCCAGCGCGGCCGGGCGACTGATGGCATCAAGCTCCCTGTCCATGCTGCTCAGGAGCCGGGTTGCGGTGTCGATGACCTCAAAGAGCGTATCTTCCTCATCGGGCTCATCGCCCAGCGCGCCAATTGCTTCCAGCAGGGCGCGGGCCTTTACTGCCTTACGCTGAAGACCATCGAGGTAGTTGGTGATTTCTTCTGCGGCCGCATCGGTGCGCGGCTTTGCCTGATGCCGATGGTGATCAAACCTGCGAGCGAACGTACCCCGCAACATAGGCCTGATGTCGCCCATGTAGATGAAGTCCAAGCTCACGCCAGAAGCGGCGCAGAACTTCAGAACCTCAGTCTGAGGCGCCGCGTCCTCTGCCAACAAATCAGGGGTGAGATTGTCGGGCAGATCGATGCCCAAGGTAGCGGCAGCAAACTTGAGCCGCTCATGCCGGGTGGCGGGAATAGTGGGTGTTGCACCCTGTTCGACCAGCGCGCGGGCTTCGATCCAGAGCGGATCCTGATCCCAGTTAGGAACAATCTGTCCCCGGCCGCTCACAGCAATGGCCTTTGCTGCGAAGTCTGCAGCGCAGGTGCTGGGCAGAGCCATCATCTTCTCTTCGAGGTCAGCAATTTCAGAGGCGAAGCGCTGGCCGTCCTCATCCTGATCCCCTGTCTCAATGTGCTTGTCAGCTTGGTCAGTCAGAGCCTGGTGCCGGCTGAAAAGGCGCAGGATTTCCGTTTTGGCTTCGTTGGCCAGATCGACAGTGTGAGCAGTCATGGTGTCCTCGCAGTTGCTGGTGGTGAAGGGCATGGACAATTTGTGTCGCCAGCATAAAATGAGTTCTGTTGATACATGTTGTCAACACTGAAAATATGCTAAAGACACATGGAATAGATGATGACCCCTGAACAGTTCAAAGCGGCAAAGGCGATGCTTGGCTTGAGCAATCCCGATCTTGCCGAGATGACGGGCCTCCACAGGAACACCGTCAACAAGCTGGACAAGGGCGAAGGTAAAGCATCCACGGTTCAGCTTGTGCGTCTGACTTTGGAAAAGCGCGGAGCTCAGTTCCTAGCCGAAGGTGATCAGGCAGAGGGCCCCGGCGTGGCGCTGGGAGGCGGCGCTGAGCGGGGCTAAGCTTTTCAGGGGGTGAGGATAGCCGCCACCCCCTGATCGGCCCCGGCGCAGCCTACAGTCGCGCAAGGTCGATGATGTAGAGCGCACCCTCGGGGGTATGCACGTCCAGAACGGCCCCTGATCTCTGAACCTCCATGCGATACTGGGTGCCGCCGATCGGAACGAAGCGCACGTCGCCGTTCCGGACAAGAGACAACGGAAGGTATTCCCCGCCGATCCGCGGCGCCCCACCAGAAACAAATGATCCATCGGCGGCACGCTGGATGCTGATATCGGACCAAAACTCAAGGTTCGATGACGCGTCCAAGTTCAGAGGCGCGCCGTCAACGGCACGCGTAACTCCCCAGTCCACTGCCATGGCTTTTTGGAAGGCCTTCTCAACCGCATCCGCATTGACCCCCAGGGGCATGAGCGTCTGATGTCCAAAGAAATCCTGCACCCCGCCGACCAGGTTGCCCCGTGGATCGCGCGATTGACCTAGCGCCGCTTGGATGGCGTCCCTCATGACAGCCTCGTCGCCATCGAAGCCCGGCGCCGCGGCACGATTGGCGTAAAGCGCCTTCGCGAATTGCATCAACTCGGCTTCCGCTTGGACAGTGTCGGTGGGTAGCCCGGCCAGCGCGGCACGGAAGTCGTTCTGCACGATTGACCGCCAGTCCTCTTCTGCTGGCATCTGCGCTTGGCGCTGGTCGATAATCGCTTGCCCCTGCATCGCCTCCGCAACGATGTTGCCCGGCCCGCCTCGGGCAATCAGCGCCCCGCCCCAGGTAATGACAGGATCCGCATTTACGGCTTTGAACACCTGTGCAGCGTCAGGACCAAAGCCCGCGACCAGCGCGCCGGCTGTGGCTACTCGCACCTCTACAGGGGACGTTTTCGACAAGGCGGCCGAGAGGGTGCCAATCTCAGCCTTGGACAGGAAAGCAGGCGTTTCGACGTACCCTGCACCAACCATGCCTCTGGCATATTCCCGCCGCGCAGCCAGTGAAGCAATGAAGGGTTGCGGGTCCTCTACGTTGATCGGATCGATCGCGGGCGGCTTCTGCGACAGTCTCTCCTGAGCATAGCCAATGGGATCTGATGCAAGTCCCGTCACTGCCAAGTTCCGGGCATCCTCCATCGGCTTTAGCAAATCAAGTTCCCATCCGTCCTCGACGGCGCGGCCGCGTTCCGCTTTGATCGCTGCGTCCATCTCGGCTGGGGAAAGCTGGAAGAAGCCGGGCATGGCTTCGCGCAGCGCGACCTTTGCCGCCGCCTCTGACGCCAGTTCCGGGTTGGCTGCAAGGACGTTTGGATCATCAAGGATCGCCTCGTCCGCTGCTGTCTGCCCCGCCTCTGCCGCCGCGATGATGGTCCGCAGCGTCCCGGCCTGTTCCGACTTCAGCTTGGTCCGGTTCTGCTCCGCGATCCGCGCCGCCGTGTCCTGCGCCCCCAAGATCACGTTCTCGGACTGCTCACGGGTCCACGCTACGCCAGGCAGGCTTTCCCGCGCGGTCAGGATGTCTTCGAGAAGACCCCGCGCCGCTGAGGCTTCATCGAAGTTCCCCGCTGCAAGAGCCTCAGCATAGTCACTCTGATATCGCTGGTAGAGCGCAGTTGAGGAATTGTTTGCCCGCTGCCGCACGTCGCGCTGGTGTTCCTCCATAATGCCGAGATACCGGCGCTGGCTGTCCTGCGTGAGGCGGGAACGAAGATTGCCCTTCATCATCGCGGGTGCAGCCTTCACCGCCTGGTCGATGTAGGATTGCGCTGCTTGCTGAAAGCCGGCCGGATCGCCTGCGAAGTTCTGTGACAGGCCCATGATATCAGTGCCGCCCTGCATCAGCATCTCGGACAGATAGCCGGTCTGTGCTGCCGCGCTGGTGGCCAGCATCAGACCCTCCGCCATGGGTGAATGCATGCGGGGCTCGATCTTGCCCTCTGCCGTCCGGACCAAGGTCGGGGGCGCCGCAGGAGCGATGGCTTCAACTGCACTGTCCTGCACCAACGCCATGCCGCTGTCGGGATCGACGCCCGCCGCCCGCGCCGTCTGCACGCTGCCGTGCTTCAGGGCATAGTCCTTGAGCGTGGTCCCGAAGCTGTCGGCGGGGTTGTATTCCCCGCCGCTTTCCAGATACCGCTTAGCGCCGTTGAACCCGCCGAGGTGCGCCATCGCCCTGATCGAGTTCTGGGTAATCGGCGCCCCACCCACGGTTTTTCCGATGTAATAGTCCAGACCCGCCTGCTGCGCTTTCCGGTCGATGTCCCCGAAGTGCCAGGTCTCGACTGCCTTCTGCACAGAAAGGGGCTGCTGGGCGTATTCCTGCGGCGACATGCGCCCGATGATCCCGGCCTGTGCCGCCTCCGAGAGCCGGGCATCCCCGAACTGCAGCCGCCCGCCATGCCCGCGCACGCCGCCCGCCCCGACCTCATTGTTCAGCGCGTTCAGCCGCCCGCCGCTTTCCGTGCCGGTCAGAGACGCGATGAAGGCGTCATCATCATCCGGCGAGAAGGATGCGAGGTCACCACCCCCTGCCGCCGTGGTCGGCTGCGTCTGTGGCACGATGGGATAGGCGTTCTGACCGATCTGGCGCCGTGCGACCTCTGCCCCATATTCCGCCTCTGCAGCGTCCAGCGCTGGCTTCAGAAGCTGGTATCCCTGCTGTGCAACGTCGGCAAATGCCTTGAACGCTGAACCGCCCTCCGGCGCCACCTGGGAGAAACCCGACAAGGGAGCCCGTTTCGTGATCTTGCGAAGTTCAGCCATTGGGCCCTCCGGGGCGAAGCTGTGAAAGTTTGAACAGGCTCAGGCCGAACCTAGGCAATTCGGTAAGTGCCTCGGCCCGACCCTTCACCAAGGCATTCCGCCCCTGCATCCGCCAGTCTGCCGCCTCCTGCATTCGATTGGCGACCTCGACCCGCCGCTCCCGGCCGCGTGTCTCGCGAAGGGCGCGCATGATCTCGAATGCGCCCCCCCTCTGCCCATTTGCCGCAAGGGTGGCACGGATCGTGGACAACTCGTCGTTCAGGCCCGCGCGCTCTGCCGTATCCGTCTGGATCGCACGGGTCCGGCCGATGAATGCGTTGCGTTCTGCGTGGGCTTTTTGCGCCCGCGCCTCTGCCATGGCACCCATCGCACCAAAGCCGGCGGATGCCATTTCTGAAATCAGGGCTGCTTGGGCCATTGGTTTCCATCCTCTGCGATCATCGCGCGTTCGATATTCCGGTTGATCCTGGCAAGCATCAGGGCCCACGTTTCAGGATTAGCGACTTCCTCAAGGACCACCGATGCAAGCCGCGGTCCGGATCCATCGCCCATATCGACAAGAAAATCTTCGCCGTCCTGCAGGCTCCGCCTTGCGCGTTCGACCTGAACGTTAAACGGATCTTCGCAAACCGGGCTATCGGCCTCGGCAATGAACCGGACGAAGTCTTTTACCGGACCATGCGGGCTATCGTAGGTTGGATGTGGTTTTTTGGGTTCCATTTGGAAGCTCTCCCTATGTGGTAGATTAAGGATGTGCCGAAAAACGGGACTGGACGATGCGCCCAACAGGGTGTTTTCGTCCCCATTCCTGGGACTGGCCGTTCCGCTTTTTGGGACTGGAAGTCACGTTTTCGTCCCAGAAAAGGGGACGACACGTGCCGAATTTTGGGACGGGATACTATTTTTCCCGTTCAAGCCCCTTGGGTTGGCAGGGGCATGCGCGCGCACAGCAAAATCATGTCCGGCCCGCCAATGTAGATACAGCTTCTTGCCTGAGTGGCTGTCACTGCCTGGCATTGCCAATTCGGTTATCTCATAGGTTGGGGGTGCGCCCTTGCCCTCCACTCCCATGCGTCCGTGGTCGATTAACAGCAGAAAACCTTTGGCTTGAAGATCATGGAACGCCTTTGCTGCCGTCTTCACATTGCAGCCTAGCCGCGCTGCTGCATCGCGTACCGACAGACTGATCTTGCCGTTGTTGTTGGCCCTATCACCCCGCCACTCTAGCTTTAGCCATGGATATAGGGCCTGAGCAGTAGGCGAGAGCGCACGCCATGCCGGGGTTTCCATTGTCGGGCGAAGCATCTTGGTCCAGTGCTCCGCCCGATCTTCGTTCTTGCGATCGCGGCCCATTACTTGGCCTCTCGCCTGCAAACCTCGGGCAGCGCCATAAGCTCAAGACCATCCCAGCCGCTGAGCCTGCGCCAATCCCTAATCAGACTTTCCCGGTGCAAGTGGAAAGAGATGCCGCGCCAGCCGTTAGAGCGGAGGCATCCGGGCGCCCGGTTCTGGATGATCCACTGGATGCCATCCTTGCAGCGGATTAAACGCCAGCATCCACGTTCAAGCATCACATCGCGGTAAGTGTCGTCCCTCTCGCGATGTGATTGGTTCGGCCGCTCTGGGATGGCCAGGCCCTTCTGACTGATCTTCATGTCTGCGCTCTGTTGCTTGCTGAGCGCGGGCGCGGTATGAAGGAACAAGCATAATCGTCCCTTTGCCCCCGCCCGCCCAGGCGGGGGTTTCTTATTCGGCGGGGGCGAACAGCGCCTCGATGTCGGCGCGGCGCCAGCGAGTGGAGCGACCAAACCGGATAGGCGTGGGGAACCTGCCCTCCTTTACGCCCTTCCACCATGTCGAAACCCCGATATTGAGGATCAGCGCGCTTTCTCGGGCGGTGAGCATTTGAGATTGAAGAGGCATCGTAAACTCCGTGGGTCTATGGTGATGCCTGACAGTCTCACAGGTGGATATTTCACCCCATGCACAAGCCCCAGAAACCTCCACAGGCATGCTTCACACCGCCTAGAGGGGTTTATCTGCGCCAACCCCACCCGATATCCGAGACTGGCGCCGGAGGCTTTGCGCGGGCAATGAACGCTTGGCGATTTGACCAGATTTCCCGAAATCGATCTGCGCTGGGGGCGATATCGGTGAACCGACTGAGAGTCTCTATCTGGTTCAGTCGATCGCTCAATGCTTCAGCCAAGGAATGGGCAGTAGCATTTCCTGAAGTGTCGTTCTCTCTCGCGCGTCCTTGCCCCAAATGATCCAGCGCTTCCATGGCCGCAAGAATTAGGAGGTCTCGGCCAAGATTATCTCCTGCCACAGCACGACGGTTGGGATGGTGCCGGGCCCGAAGCAGAAGTTGAGCAACAAATGCCAAGTCGGCTAGGTCTTCCTGGCAGGCTTCGGCCTCAGAAGTTAACGCCGCAACGAAGAATAAGGGGTCATGTAGCGACAGCCACTTCATGGTTTCATCGGCAAAGACATCAATGTCTGGCAAGTTCAGTTCACCGCCAGTGTGCTTGGCAATCAGCACCGCCGCTAAAACTTGAAGCAGCATTTCAAGCCGAAGCCGCTCAAGGTCTAGTTGTCTTTCAAACTCCTCTTCAAGCTCCGCCATTTCCCTGAGGAGCAGGCGCATCTCCTCTTGCCGGATTTCGTCCTCGTCAAGGGGATGATTGGTCACGCCCTGACAAGCTCCACAACTTGGCCGGCAGTGCCTGTGGCAAACCGCCCCCAAGCATCCATGAGCCCGCGGCGCCGTTCGAGAAGGTCTGACCGCGCATAGGATTGCTCGACCGCGTTGCCCGTCGCATGGCTCAGGCAAGCCTCGGCAACTTCTCGTGGAGCATGGGCGCTTTCGCTGGCCCAGTCCCTGAAGGATGACCGGAAACCATGAGTCACGAAACCCTCGCGATCCATGCGGGCGAACAGCGACTTGAACACCATGTCGGAAAGCGGCTTCCCGCCCGCTGTGCGGTTGCGCTGGGGCGACGGAAAGCAATAGACGGGGTCCATACCCTTCACTGCCTCAAGCACGGCCAGCGCAGCCTCTGAGAGCGGCACGCGATGGGGCTTCTTCCGCTTCATGCGTTCGGCTGGCACGGTCCACACTTTTTGGGCGAAGTCGATTTCATCCCAGCGCGCCCCACGGGCCTCGCCAGATCGGGAAGCTGTGAGGATGATGAATTCGAGACAGCGAGCAGAGATCCCCTCACGGCCTGCAACATCGGTCATGAACTCAGGCACCTCGCGCCAAGGCAGCGCTGCCATGTGGACCTTGGTTCGCTCGACCCTGGGCAGTGCCTTCTCTATGCCGGTGACAGGATTGCCAGCCGTCAGGTAGCCTTTGCCCTTCGCCCAGTCCATGACAGTGCCAAGGCGTTGCTTGAGGCGCTTTGCTGTCTCAGGTTTCGCGGTCCAGATCGGGGAAAGGATCTCGAGGACATCACCACTGCTGATGGTGTCGATCGGTCGCGATCCGATCTTCGGGACAGCGTAGGCTTCGACGGTCGCAAGCCAAGTATCTGCGTGCTTCTTGTTCCGCCATGTCGGCAACAAGGCCTCATGAACGAGCTTTGCCGCCTCCTGAAATGAGGGGATGCCCTTTGAGCGCTTCCGTTCTGCAAGAGGATCACCCCCTTGCCGGGCTGACTTCCGATGGGTGCGCGCTAAGTCTCGCGCCTCAGCAAGCCCGACCACGTTCACTGAACCCAAGCCCATCTCTCGGCGCTTGCCGTGAACCAGCGTGCGGAGGATCCACGACTTGGCACCTGTTGGCCCAATCCGCAGGTAAAGGCCTGGCGTATCGTCATCGGAATACATGCCCGGCTCCTTAAGTGCCGCGATCGACTTTACCGAGAGCTTGGGCATGTCCTGTCCTTCTGTCTGTCCCGCCATTTGTCCCACCAGTAACAGCCAGACAATGAGATAACGAGATAGACGAAGGGATAGCACCACAGACATTCCAGTCAACTATTGCTGGACTTGTAGAGTTATTGATGGAGCACGAGAGAAGGTAGTTCGGTAGACCTTGGCTCCACCAAATAAACCTGCTCAAATCACTGATTTATCCTGGTGCCCGGCTCGCAGAGCAGCGGCATCCGTGAAGGCCCTGAGGCGCGCCTTCGACCAGGCGACCTGCTGCCCGAGGGATCACGCGCAAATTGCTCGATCAAGGGCAAGGGTGCATTGGTACATCGTCACTCGCCATGGTCTCGGGACGGCAGGGTGGCGCACGTCCACCCTGTCTTGCTTGAACCGCCGGGAGCCTGTGACCGCGGCAGCGTCCCGGCCTGTCATCCCTGGGTCTGGCCACAGGTTCTGACAATTGCGCACGTGAACAACGCGGTCGTTAAAAGCAGTGTCGGGGACCGGCAGCGTAACCACCCGATTTCGCCCGCCTGCCTGAGCGTGGGGTGATCGGCTAAGGCACGTGTATAGCGACGTCGTTAACGACGTGTCTTATGCGGGGCTTGCGATGCGTGGTGACATTTTGGGACTGGAACGACGTCGTTGCTGGAGCGACGAGGAGAAGCTCGGGATCGTGCTGTCGGTGGGGATGGAGGGCGCGACGGTGACGCAGGTGGCGCAGCGCCACGAGGTAACCCGACAGCAGCTCTATGCCTGGCGGCATGAGTTGAGGAAGAAGGGGCTGCTTTCGCCGCTTCCGGAGACCCTGTTCCTGCCTGTGGAGTTGAGCGCGTCCGCCGAACTGGCAGTGCATCCATCGGCTGAAGATCCGGTGCCGCAGCGCCCCGCTCTGATCGAGCTTCAGCTGGCCAATGGCCGTTGCCTGCGCTTTGACCCGATGCTGGATGCGGCCGCGCTGACGCGATTGATCCGGGTGGTGGAGGCAGCATGATCGGGCCCGGCACCGGTGTCCGGGTTTATCTGGCCTGCGGGGTAACCGACATGCGCAAGGGCATCGAGGGTTTGGCGGCACTGGCGCAGGATCAGCTGCGCCAGAAGCCGGCAGGCGGGGCGGTGTTTGCGTTCCGCGGTCGGCGTGGCGACAGATTGAAGCTCTTGTATTGGGATGGCCAGGGCTTCTGCCTTTACTACAAGGTGCTGGAGCGCGGGCGCTTTCCCTGGCCGAGCGGCAGGGACGGAACTGCGCGTCTGACATCGGCGCAACTTGCCATGCTGTGGGAGGGAATCGACTGGAGGCGGCCGGACTGGGGTGCGCCACCAGTCCGGATCGGCTGATTATCTTTCTGTAATTGCGTGTTTTTGTAGTGTTCAACATGGGGACATGGTATCCATCATCATGTCCGGAACGGCCACGCCACTGCCCAATGATCCTGCCGCCTTGAAGGCGATCATTGCCGCGTTGCAGGCAGACAATCAGAAGATGGCGGCGAGCTTGCGCGCCCATGATCTGCTGGTTCAGGCGCTGCGCGTCCGGATTGCCAAATTGCAGAAGCAGAAGTTCGGAGCCAGTTCGGAAAAGATCGAACGCGAGATCGAGCAGCTGGAACTGGCGCTGGAAGACCTGCAGCTGGCCTTGGCCGAGGCCAATGACCTGTCGCCCGCTGCCGAGGAGGAGCCGGACACGGAAGCACAGGTCCAGGAACCGGCTGAACCCCAGGAAGCCAAACGCCGCCGCCCGAAAGTCTCGAAGGACACGCCGCGCGAACGTCGCACGTATGATCCCGGCGAGAACTGTCCTGATTGCGGCGGCGATCTGCGGGTGATCGGTGAGGATGTCAGTGAACTGATCGACATGATCGCCGCGCAATTGAAGGTCATCGAGATCGCGCGCATCAAGAAGTCCTGCCGGCGCTGCGAGAAGATCGTCCAGGCCCCGGCACCCAGTCGACCGATCCCGCGGAGCATGGCGGGACCGAACCTGCTCGCCTATGTCCTGACCTCCAAGTTCGATGACCATGTGCCGCTCTATAGGCAGAACGAGATCTTTGCCCGGATGGGTGCTGATATTCCCGACACGACGCTTGTGGACTGGTGTGGTGGGGCGATGAAAGCCTTGATGCCGCTGATCGAAAAGATCGAGGCCGAGATCATGGCCAGCGATCTGCTCCATGCCGATGACACGCCCATCCGGGTCCTCGATCGCAGCAAGAGCGACAAGGGGCTCGGCAAGGGTGTCAGGAAGGGCCGGATCTGGGCATACGTCCGCGATCAGCGCCCTTGGGCAGGCAAGGCCCCGCCCGGCGCGGTCTATCAGTTCGCCCCGGACTGGAAGGAAGACCATGTCCTTGGCCATCTGGGCCAGGCCAGTGGCATTCTTCAAGCCGATGGCTACAAGGGCTATGCCAAGCTCCATGCGACCGATCTGGAGGGCAAGAGCCGGTTCCGCGAGGCCGCCTGCTGGGCACATCTGCGCCGTGACTTCCATGATGTCTGGACCTCGACGAAATCCGAAATCGCGCGCGAGGCGCTCGACCGGATCGGCAGGTTCTACGATATCGAGCGCGCCATCAGCGGCAAGCCTGCCGATCTGCGGCTGGCGGTGCGCCAGAAGGAAACCAGGCCCAAGATCGACGCCTTCCGGGACTGGGCCGAAAAGCAGCTGACGCGCATCCCAGGAAAAAGCGATCTGGCCAAGGCTTTCCGCTATGGGCTGAGCCGCTGGTCTGCCCTCACGCTGTTTCTCGAGGATGGGCGCGTCGCCATCGACAACAACGCGGCCGAGCGTGCCCTGAGACCGATTGGTGTCGGCAGACGGAACTGGCTGTTCGCGGGCTCGGACGCGGGCGGCGAAACGCTCGCTCGGGCCCTGACCGTCATTGAAACGGCAAAGATGAACGGGCTTGATCCGCAGGCTTATCTTGCCGATGTCCTGGACCGCATCCACGACCACATGAACAGCCGTCTCGGCGAATTGCTGCCCTGGAACTGGGCGCCAGTAGGCACCGTCAAGACCGAGGCCGCGTAAACAGAGCCCGGAAGAGTTCTTCCGCCCGCCTCAGACCCTCATCGGTGAGGATGACCGACTTTGCCTCGTCATGCAGCGTCAACCACAGCAGCGCCAGAACAGCCTCGTCGATCTTGTCCCGATCAATCTCCATGGACTGAGCCTACCACGGAGAGCCGTGGCGCAAGACACGACATCATCAACGCTTATCAATGCAACATGGCCGCGGTGCAAACCGGGTGGTTACCCGGCAGCGGCGCTCTAGAGCCTGTTGCACTCAATCGACCTCATAACCTGCGGCTTTGAAGTAGTTGTAGCATTCCTCGTCGGAGAACAGATCGCAG
>NZ_JAFNAW010000062.1 GCF_017356265.1 Paracoccus fontiphilus
ACATAGACGCTGCCGACGACGTTGACCGGTGCGGCCTCGGCCAGGTAGTCCGGCGGCAGGTAGCGCCTTCGGATCGGACCGTAATCCCCGTAGCGGAAGGGGATCATCGGCTCGTCCGACAGCCAGGGGTGGTAGTTCGCCTGGGGGTCCCAGAAATGCTGGTGGGCGTCGATGACGGGAAAGTCGGGGGGAATGTGCACGTCGATCGCCTCAGTTGCCCATTAACCAGGTCATCGGCACCAGCACCAGCGACGGAAACAGGACCAGCAGCACCAGCAGAAGAAGATGCGCCAGCAGGAACGGCCAGATGCCCTTCATCACCTCGTCCATGGTGATCCTGCTGACGCCGCAGATGACGTTCAGGACGGTGCCCACCGGGGGCGTGATCAGGCCGATGGCGTTGTTCATGATGAACAGCACCCCGAAATAGACCGGGTCGATCCCCGCCTGCTTGACCACCGGCATCAGCACCGGCGTCAGGATCAGGATGGTCGGCACCAGGTCCATCGCGGTGCCCACGATCACCACCAGCACCATGATCACCGCCATCAGCAGGATCGGCCGGTCGATCAGCGGCTCCAGGACGGCGATGACAAGCTGGGGCAGGTCGGCGATGGTGATCAGCCAGGCCGCGACCCCGGCGGCGGCGACCAGGAACATCACCACGGCAGTCGTGCGCCCGGCGGCCAGCAGCAGCGGGAACAGCTGCGCCACGGTCAGTTCGCGATACACGACCATGCCCACGAACAGCGAATAGACGGCGGCGACCACGCCCGCCTCGGTCGGGGTGAAGATGCCTTCCTTGATGCCCACGATGATCAGAAGGGGGATCATCAGCGCCCAGATGCCGTCCTTCAGCCGCTTGCCGACCACGCGCAGCGGCTGGCGGGGCGACACCGGCACCGCGTCCTTGCGGGACACCAGCCACCACGCGACCACCAGGAACAGCGCCATCATCAGGCCCGGCGCGATGCCCGCCATGAACAGCTTCTTGACCGAGACGCCCGCGGCCACGCCGAAGATGATGAAGGGGATGGACGGCGGGATGACGGGCGCGATGATGCCGCCCGCCGCGATCAGGCCGGACGACCTGTTTACGTCATAGCCCGCCTTGCGCATCATCGGGATCAGCATCGCGCCCACGGCGGCCGTGTCGGCCACGGCGGAACCCGACATGCTGGCCATGACGATGGCCGCCAGCACCGCGACATAGCCCAGGCCCCCGCGGAAATGGCCGACCAGGGCCGTCGCCAGGTCCACGATGCGGCGCGACAGGCCGCCCGCGTTCATGAACTCGCCCGCGACCAGGAAGAACGGGATCGCCAGAAGCTGGAAGCTGTCCGCGCCGCTGACGAGGTTCTGGGAGATGATCTGGGCGTCGAACATGCCCAGGAACAGCATCAGCGCCACGCCGCAGAGGATCAGCGCGAAGGCGATGGGCACGCCGATGGCCATGGACCCCAGAAGCGAGCCGAGGAAGATCGCGATGGTCATCGTGCCGCCTCCGGCCGGATTTCGGGGGCCAGGTCCTCGCTCTCGACCACTTGGACCAAGTCGCGGCTGCCGGCGCGGCCGGTCAGGACGCGCCACAGATGCGCGCCGATCACAAGGACAAGGCCGATGCTGCACACGAAGGCCGCAAGATGGGTCAGCCCGATCGGCAGGCCCGACACGGGCGCCGCGTTGCCCCAGTTGATCAGGACCTGCTTCCAGCTGCCCACCATCAGCAACCCCGAGCAGAACAGCATCAGCGCGTCGCACAGGATCGCGCAGCCGATCTGTCCGGCGCGGGGCAGGCGGCGGACCAGGCTGTCGACGCCCAGGTGGCCGTGGTCGTACATCGCCAGCACGGCGCCCATGAAGATCAGCCAGACGAACAGCGTCCGCGACACCTCCTCGGAGATGCTGATCCCGGAATTGAAGCCATAGCGCAGCACGACGTTCAGGAACACCAGCCCGATCATGGCGGTCAGCGCCGCGACCATGAAGACGCGCAACGCCAGCAGGGCCAATCTGCCCAGTCTCTCCATACCCTCATCCTCCTCCGATGATCACGGATTGGACGCCAGTCGAGTGATAGGTGTCAATTTGCTTTGCGCTATGCCATGATAACCCATGGCTATCATATCCGTCGTCCCGCCCCTTCACGCGCTGCTTGGCAGGCTTCGGCTGCGGCAGCTTCTGCTGGTCGTGGCAGTGGGCGAGCTGACCAGCCTGCGCAAGGCCGCCGACCGGGTGGGGATCAGCCAGCCTGCCGCCACGAAGATGCTGGCGGAACTGGAAGCGTCGCTTGGCGTGCCGCTGTTCCAGCGGGGCAGGCGGGGCATGGTGGCCACCCTCTATGGGGCGGCGCTGATCCGCCACGCCCATCTTGTCATCTCGGACGTGGGCGCGATGCGCGACGAGATCGCGGGCCTGGCCTCGGGGACCGAGGGGCGGCTTGCCATCGGCATGATCACCGCCGCCGCGGCGGGGCCGCTGTCGATCGCCGTGGCGCAGCTGAAGAAGCGGCGGCCCCGGCTGGACGTCACGATCACCGTCGAGACCAGCGACATCCTGATCCCGATGCTGGAGCAGGGGCGGCTGGATGTCGTCATCGGCAGGCGCGTTCCCTCCAGTCGCGCGGCGGAGCTGGAGTTCACCGAGATCGGCCCCGAGCGGCTGTCGGTGGTGACCGGCGCCGCCAATCCCCTGCGCGACCGCGCGGACCTGACCCTGCCGGCCCTGTGGAACCAGGCCTGGATTCTGCAGCCCCGCACCAGCCCGCTGCGCCAGATGGTCGAGGCCGCGTTCCGCGACGCGGAGATGGAGACGCCGGCCAATGTCATCGAGACCGCCTCGATCCTGACCGCGACGACGCTGCTGCAACACAGCGACATGATCTCGGTCGTGCCGCATTCGGTGGCGCTGCACTACGTGTCCAGCGGCATGATGGCGATCCTGCCGGTGGGCCTGTCGCGCGAACTGGACCCTTACGGCGTGCTGACCCGGAAGTCCCGCGCCAGGATGCCCGCCCTGGCCGAGCTGATGGCCCTGATCCCGCGAGAGCCAAGCAGAACGGTCTGAGGGCGCGGACCGTGCGGCACGGAATGGCCGCCCGGATCGGCGCCGGCACGCGGGGCGATATCCTTGCCGCGTTTCCTCAGGCCGGTTCTTCTTCCGGCCGGTGCAACGCGTCAGGGCTGACGATCAACCCATCGGCGTCCCAGTAAAGGTAGTGACCCGGCACGAAGGTCGCGTCGCCGAAGGATACCGCAATCCCGACCTCTCCCCTTGCGTCCAGGGCGCCGCGACGGGGGGTGGTGCCCAGCGCGATCACGCCCAGATCCATGCCGGCCAACGCCTCGGCATCGCGCACGCTGCCGAAGACCACCACGGCCTGCCATCCGTTGCGCAGGGCGCAAGCCCCCAGCATGTCTCCCAGGACGGCCGCGCGGGTGGACCCGCCGGCATCGACCACCAGGACCCGGCCCTCGCCGGGCATCTGCAGGCATTGCCGGACCAGGCCGGCATCCTCGTGGGTGCGGACCGTCTGGATAGGGCCGCAGAAGCGGAGCCGTGATCCGAAGCTGCGCAGCGGCGCGCTGCAGATCTGGATGTTCCCTGCGTGGTCGTCGCACAGATCGGCGGTCTTGAACGTCATTGCCGGGCAGCCTTTCGAAGCACTCATTCGGTGAAGATCTCGTCGCGTTCCTTGTTCAGCTTGGGGATCAGCGCCAGGGCCAGCAGCGCCGCCGCCGCCAGCAGCAGGCCCAGGCTGACCGGATGGGTGACGAAGGTGGCGATCTCGCCCCGCGACAGGATCAGGGCGCGGCGCAGGTTCTCCTCCAGCAGCTTGCCCAGCACGAAGCCCAGCAGCAGCGGCGCGGGCTCGAACCCCAGCTTGATCAGGACATAGCCCGCGATGCCGAACAGGGCGATGAACAGCACGTCCGTGGGCAGCGAGCCGATGGAATAGATGCCGATGCAGCAGAACATGACGATGGCCGGGAACATGAGGCGATAGGGCACCTTCAGCAGCCGGACCCAGACCCCCACCAGCGGCAGGTTGATCACCAGCAGCATCAGGTTGCCGATCCACATGGAGGCGATCATGCCCCAGAACAGGTCGGGGTTGGTGGTCATCACCTGCGGGCCGGGAATGATGCCCTGGATGGTCATCGCCCCCACCATCAGCGCCATGACCGCGTTCGGCGGAATGCCCAGCGTCAGCAGCGGGATGAACGAGGTCTGCGCGCCCGCGTTGTTGGCGGATTCGGGACCGGCGACGCCCTCGATCGCGCCCTTGCCGAAGCGCGACGGGTCCTTCGCCAGCTTCTTCTCCATCGCGTAGGAGGCGAAGGGCGCCAGCACCGCCCCGTTGCCGGGCAAAAGCCCCAGGATCGAGCCGATCACCGTGCCGCGCATCACCGGCTTGTAGGATTGCCGCAGGTCGTCGCGGTTGGGCAGCAGGCGGCCGATAGCCTGGCGGACCACGTCGCGCTGTTCGTTGCCCTGCAGGTTGCGCATGATCTCGGCGATGCCGAACAGGCCCATGGCAAGCACGGCGAAGTCGATGCCGTCCATCAGGACGGGCAGGCCGAAGGTCATCCTCTGGTCGCCCGTTTCCAGATCCAGTCCGACGGTGGACAAAAGGATCCCCAGCAGGATCATTGCGCCCGCCTTCAGCAGCGACCCGTGCGCCAGCACCATGGCGAAGACCAGGCCCATCAGCATCAGCGAGAAGTACTCGGCCGGGCCGAACACCAGCGCCAGCCTGGTCAGGGGCGCGCCAAGGGCGGCGATCAGCAGCGTGGCCACGGTGCCCGCCGCGAATGACCCGATGGCCGCGACCCCCAGGGCGATCCCCGCGCGGCCCTGCCGGGCCATCTGGTGGCCGTCCACGGCGGTGACGACCGAGGTTCCCTCGCCCGGGATGTTGACCAGGATCGCGGTGGTCGAGCCGCCGTATTGCGCGCCGTAATAGATGCCCGCCAGCATGATCAGCGCGCCCACCGGCGGAAAGCCGAAGGTGATGGGCAGCAGCATGGCGATGGTGGCGGTGGCGCCCACGCCCGGCAGCACGCCGATCAGCGTGCCCACGAGGCAGCCGACAAAGGCCAGCGCGAGGTTCTGAAGGTGCAGGGCCACGCCGAGGCCCAGGCCAAGGTTCGACAGAAGCTCAGACATGGGGCACCTCGCCGGTGTTGCGCTTGCGGCCGGACAGGACCAGCAGGACCGTCGCGCCGATCAGGATCGCTGCCGCCAGCCGCAGCGGCGTCTTCATGCCCCAATCCGCCGGGAACAGCACCTGCACCGATCGCGGGAACAGCGGGATGGGCAGGTTCAGGACATCGGCGAACAGCACCATGCAGAAGCCGGTCAGGCCCAGCGCCAGGCACAGCCTTTCGCGCAAGCTGGCATCAGAGGTGGCATAGCCCGAGATCAGGATCGACAGCGGCCCGGCGGCGATCAGCCCCAGGCCGGGGGTCGAGACGGGTCCGAAGGGAAAGGACCGGATGGTCAGGGCAAAGGCGACGATGCCCGCCGTGACCATCGCGGGCCCGCGCAGGCTCCAGTCCCCCAGTCCCTCGCCCGGGGATCGAAAGGCGCCGGCGACCAGGGCCAGCCCGCAAAGGCCAAGGCCGACCGCCAGCCAGCGGGGCAGCATCGCGGGCCCCGTCGCGTCCAGCGTGCCCTGCGGCAGGGACCATGTCAGCCACAGGGCCAGCCCGGCAAGGGCCAGCAACGCCAGCCCGCCCGCCAGATCCTGCGGGGATCGAACCCCGAGGCCCCTGTCCTGGATGTCCATGTCTCCGCGGCTTGGGTTCATCGTCCCTCTCCCTCGCAGTGGGTCGTTCCATGCCGCCCCGGCGTGGGGCGGCATCGGGGATCATTCCTTCGGGACGCCGGCCGTGGCGACTAGCCGGCTGTGCTTGTCGAGTTCGGCTTCGAAGAAGGCGGCGGTCGTCGCGGGGTCGGTGCCCTCGATCACGACGCCCTGGCCCGCGAAGTACTCCGCGACCGCCGGGTCCTCCAGCACCGCCCTGATTTCGGCAGACAGGCGGTCCACCAGGTCGGCGGGCATGTCCTTGGGGCCGACCATGGCGATCCAGGCGTCGAAGTCATAGCCGGGCAGCCCTTCCTCGGCCAGGGTCGGGACATCGGGAAGCGAGGCGATGCGGTCCGTGGTGGACACGGCCAGAGCCTTCAGCGTGCCCGCCTGAAGCTGGGGCAGGGCGGCGGTGATGGACAGGAAGCCCAGTTGCACATGGCCCGCGACCAGGTCGTTGGTCAGCGGCCCGGTGCCCTTGTAGGGAACGTGGCGCAGGTCGATCCCGGCCTCGCTGGTCAGCAGCACGCCCGCCAGGTGGATCGCCGTGCCGTTCCCGGCCGAGCCATAGTCCAGCGCGCCCGGCTTTTCCTTGGCCATGGCGATCAGGTCCTTGGCCGAGTTCGCGGGGTGATCGGGATGGGCCACCAGCACCAGGGGCACCGATCCGATGACCGAAATCGGCGTGATGTCCTTCAGCGTGTCGAAGGGCACCGTCTTCATGATGCTGGGGTTGATCACGTGGTTCGACGAGATCATGCCGATGGCATGGCCGTCGGGCGCGGACCCCGACAGTTCCGCCGTGCCGATGACGCCCCCGGCGCCGGGGCGGTTTTCCACGAAGAACTGCTGGCCCAGCCGTTTCGAGAATTCGTCGGCCAGCTTGCGCGCGATCACGTCCACGGTGGACGCGGGCGCCAGCGGCACCAGGATCTGCACCGGCCGCGCGGGATAGTCGTCCTGCGCCACCACCGGGGCGCCGCCAAGCGCCAGCAGCGACGCGCCCAAGACCAGCGGCCAGCCGGCCTTCCTCACAAGATGTCCGAACATGGTATCGACCTCCTCCCTTGTCGATGATGGGGCCTTTGCCCCGTTGCGGCGGCGCGGTGCCGCCTTTCGTCTCCTCAGCCGAAACGCTGCTTCAGCTCCTCGAACGAGACCAGTTCGCCCGCGATGGCGCTTGCCGCGACCGTGGGCGGGCTGGCCAGCCAGACGGAACCCGGCCCTCCCCGACCGGGGAAGTTGCGGTTGATCGCGCTGACCGTCACCTGGTCGGCCGCGGTCGAGACGCCCGGCCCGCATTGCCCGCAGGCGCCGCAGGCGGGTTGCAGCATCTCGGCCCCGACGGCCCGGAAGGTGTCCAGGTAGCCCTTGGCGATGCAGTAGTCGCGGACCTGCACGGTGCCGCATTGCAGATACAGCGTCACGCCGTCCCGCACCCGCAGCCCCCGGTCGGCGGCCCAGCGAAGCACCTGGTGGTAGTGGTCGAAATCCTCGCGCTTGCCGGCGGTGCAGGACCCGCCATAGGCGATGTCCACGCGCGGGCGCAGGGCCACGTCCGACAGGGCCATGCCGTTGCCCGGATCGCCGGGCAGGGCCACCATCGGCTCGACCGTCGAACAGTCGACCGTGACGATGCCCGCATAGGCCGCGCCGGGATCGCTTTTCATCCAGGGTTCCAGCACGACATCGACGCCGCGCCGTTCCTTGATGAAGCGCACCGTTTCCGCGTCCGGCTCGACCAGGCCGGTCAGCCCGCCCAGTTCGGCGACCATGTTGGTGAAGGTCGCGCGTTCGTCGGTGGACAGCGCGGCGATGACGGGGCCCGCGAACTCGAAGACCTTGCCCACGCCGTAGCCGGCCTTGATGGCGGGATCGGCCAGCAACGTCAGCACGATGTCCTTGGCGGTGACGCCGGGGCGGCGCGCGCCCTCCAGCCGGATCAGCAGCGTCTCGGGCATGGTCAGGCGGCAGGCGCCGGTCATGAAGGCATTGGCCATGTCGGTGGTGCCGACCCCATAGGCAAGGCAGCCGACCGCGCCGGAATGGGGCGTGTGCGAATCGGTCCCCACCAGGATCTGCCCCGGCAGGGCATAGGATTCGGCCATCATCGCGTGCGAGATACCCTCGGACCCTTCCTCGCCCGGCAGATAGCCGTGGTCCTTCAGCCCGTAGGCCCGCGCGAAGGCGCGATGGGCGTCCGACAGGCGCCGGATGCCGCCTAGCAGGTTGTTCTTCACATGGGTCGGGCTGCGATGGGCGTAGGAGTTGTGATCCTCGAACAGGATGATCCTGTCCGGGTCGTGCAGGTCCAGCGGCTGCCCGAAGCGTTCGTGCAGCATGTGCGCGGCCATGCCGGTGTAGTATTCGTGGATGAAGCGGAAATCGGCGCGCACGAAGCCGCCCGTTCCCGGCGTCATCGGCCAGTCATGGCCCTGAACCTGCAAGGCATGGCGGCGGATGATCTTTTCGGCCAGCGTCATCGGGCGACCGGTGTCGGCCACCGCCCCGACCGTCACGCCCTTCATCCGCTTCTGCCCATAGGCGAGCAGCCCGCCATCGCGGATGATGGCTTCCGCAAGCGCATCGCGCCCGGCGACGATCTCGTCCAACAGGATGGGCTCGCCTGCTTGGATGCGGTCCAGCAGCGAAAAGTCGGTCGAGGTCAGAAGCCCGATGTTGTCGCAGTTCTGGCGATAGATGCGCTCGAAGCTTTCGGCGATCACCAGGCGGATGCCGGCGCTGTATTCGGCCAGGGGGCTGTGCTCGCGGGACGATCCCTTGCCATAGCGCGTGCCGCCGACCAGGACCTGGAACCCGCCATCCCTCAGGGCGCATTCGCCGATGGGAAACGCGCCTTCGCATTTCAGGCCGGTATGGGCATGGCGGCCCAGCGTCGCGTCGAAGTTCAGAAGCGTGGGCAGGGGCGTGATCTCGTCGGTCGAGATGTCGTCGCGCAGCGGCCCGGCCTGGGCCAGCGTGATGTCCTGGCCCGCGATCTGCCGGTGCAGCAGGTCGGCCGAGGCCGTCAGGAACAGCACCCGGCCCGCGAAGGTCAGCCCCCGCACGGTGGGAACCCGGTGCTGTGGTGGCCGGGGCCTGCTTCTTCGCTCATCCCGTCGCTCCCCTTGAAGGCGCAACCCATCGGATGCGCTGATGGTCTACCTGTTATACCAACTGAAAGGTAGACGCAACGACAGCTTTGCGCTAGCGTGCAGATTGTCCCGATCCGGAGGTTTCGATCTTGCAGATGCTGAATGGCGAGCCCATCCGCCGCCGCCGCCTTTACCAGGATGTCGCGGACCGGCTGAGCCGCGCGATCATCGAAGGCGACATCAAGGCGGGCGAGCCCCTGCCGTCCGAGCGCGAGATCATGGACGCCTTCGGTGTCGGTCGCACCGCCGTGCGGGAAGCGCTGTTCGCGCTCCAGACCGACGGCTTGGTCAGCCTCAGTTCCGGCCGCCGCCCGGTGGTGGTGGAACAGGCGAAGTCGATCATGGACAAGCTGGCCACGCCCGCCCGGCAGATGCTGGTCAAGCCCGACCGGCTGCGGCAGTTGCAGGAGGCCCGCAGGCTTCTGGAAAAGTCGCTGGCCCGCCAGGCCGCCCGCACCGCGACTGCCGGCCAGCTTGCCGCGATCGAGGACGCGTTGAAGAAGAACCGCGCGGCGCTTGGCGATCGCGACGCGTTCGTCAGGACCAACATGGACTTCCATGTCCAGATCGCGCGGGCCTGCGACAACATCTTCGTGGACGCCCTGCTGACGGCGGTCAGCGAATGGCTGGACGAACACCGCAGGATCGCCATCAAGCAGTCGGGCGCCGCCGAACTGGCCTACCGGCGCCACGAGGAAATCTTCGAGGCAATCCGCACCGGCGACGCCGACGCGGCCGAGGCCGTGATGGAGCAGCATCTGGTCGAATCGCAGGACGCCTACTGGAACGAGATCAACCAGGGCGCGGCTTCGGCCGATCCGGTATCACGCGACGCCTAGCCGGCAGTCGTGCCGCTTTCCTTGACACAGGCCCGGCCTTTGCGTATATATAAACGTGATAAGGGGGGCGCCGCCATGATGCACAGCAAGGTTCGCAAGGTCGGCAATTCCGCCGTGATGACGCTGACGACCGAGATGCTGGCGCTGCTGGACGTCAAGGAAGGCGACAGCCTGTTCGTGCTGCGCGGCGACGATGGCTCGCTGCGCATCACCGCCCACGACCCCGAGGTCATGGCCGCGCTCGAGGCGGCCGAGATCGTCATGGACGAGAACCGGGATCTGCTGGCAGCCCTGGCGTGACAGGCCCGGTCTGGGTCCCGCTTGCCGCCATCATCGCCATCCACGACCGCCAGATCGCCCGCCACGGCGGTGCCGCGGGAATGCGCGACCGCAGCCTGCTCGAGGCGGGCTGCGCCCGGCCGCTGAACCGGGCCGCCTACGGCACGCCCTCGCTACCCCAGCTTGCCGCGGCCTATGCCTATGGCATCGCCAAGGCCCATGCCTTTGTCGACGGCAACAAGCGCACCGCCTTTGTCACCGCGCTGACCTTCCTGCGCCTGAACGGCCAGGGCTTCCGCCCCGAGCCGGTTCAGGGCGTCCGCATGATGGAGGACCTTGCGGCAGGCGATGTGACCGAAGCCGCCTTCGCCGTCTGGCTGGAGAGGGGGATGGAAGGTCTTTGAGGAAGGGCGCCGGTTTCCCGGCAAGGGTGGCCGCCGGGCAGGGTCTGTCTGCGGCCCGCAATCCGGAACTCCGGTAGAACCGGCATTGCGCCATGCCCTGTCACGACCGATGCGGCGATGTCCTTCCGAACATGGCCATTCCGGAGCAGTCGTCACGATCCGGCGTCGATGGCAAGGGTGACAGGCTGACGCCTTGGTTGGGTGTTCCCTGGGCTGGCAGCCGCCTTGAGGTCTTCGGCATCAAGATCAAGGGATTCCCAACGCTTCCCCAGGCAGGGTTGACAGGTTCCAATATCCGATACGATCATAAATAGGATAACGGGGAGAGCAGCGTGAAGATCACCGGGATTGAAACCCTCCGCCTGAAGCGGCATTCCAACCTTCTCTGGGTGCGTGTCCATACGGACGAGGGCATCGTCGGGCTTGGCGAGACGTGGTTCGGTGCCGCCGCCGCAGAGGCCGATGTCCTGGACCGCATTGCGCCCGCGATCCTGGGCGAGGACCCGCTGCGCATCGAATGGCTGAACCGCAGGATGCGCCCCTACGTGGGCTTTCTCGGAACCAGCGCCGAAATCCGCGCCCTGTCGGCTGTCGATGTCGCGCTGTGGGATATCGCCGGAAAGGCCGCCGGCCTGCCGCTTTGCGACCTGCTGGGCGGCAAGACGCGGCCGGAAATCCAGCTTTACAACACCTGCGCGGGGCCGGACTACATCTCGAAATCCTCGTCGGTCAAGCCGGACAACTTCGGGCTGGCGGAGGCCCGTGGCGCGGGTTCCGTCCGGCACGAGGATCTGACCGGCTTCATGGAACGCCCCGCCGAGGTCGCGGCGGAACTGCTGGAGATGGGCATCGCGTCGATGAAGATCTGGCCCTTCGACTTCGCGGCCGGGGCGGTGGACGGGGTCGACATCTCGGTCGATGACCTCAAGCGCGGACTGAGGCCGTTCGAGGCGATCCGCGCCGCCCATGGCGACAGGATGCGGCTGAAGGCCGAGCTGCACGGGCTCTGGTCCCTTCCGGCCGCGCGCAAGATCGGCCGCGCCCTTGCCCCCATCGGCATGGACTGGATCGAGGACCCGATCTGGATGGACCGGATCTGCGATCTTGCCGACCTGGCGCGCGACGTCGCGGTTCCCTTCGCGGGCGGAGAGACGCTGGGCGGTCTGGGCCAGTTCCGCGAGATCGTCGAGCAGGGCGCCATCGCGACCCCGATCATCGACGTGACCTGGGGCGGCGGCATCACCTATGCCCGCAAGGCGGCGGGCTTGGCCGAGGCGGCGGGGCGCGGCATCGCCTTTCACGACTGCTCGGGGCCGGTCACGCTGGCGGTCTCGACCCATCTTGCCGTGTCGGCGCCCAACATCTGGGAACAGGAATTCACCCGCGCCTTCTATTACGGCTGGTATCACACGCTTGTGGACCGGCTTCCCCCGATCAGGGACGGCATGATCCGTCCGCCTGAAGGGCCGGGCCTGGGCCTGCAACTGGCCGAAGGGCTGGAAAGGCGTCCCGACGCGATCAGCAACGTGGTCCGGCTGTAGCCGCTTCGCCGCAGGCGGCCGGCGCCGCCTGCGACGGAGGCCTTGTCAGCCGTGGGACGCCGTCACGGTCTTGACGCGCGAAAAGCCGTAAAGGGCCTCGAAGCCCTTTTCCCGGCCATGGCCCGACTTGCCGGTTCCGCCGAAGGGCAGTTCGATCCCGCCGCCCGCGCCATAGTTGTTGATGAAGACCTGGCCCACGTTCAGCTTGCGCGCCAGCCGCATCTGCCGGGCGCCGTCGCGTGTCCAGACGCCCGCCACCAGCCCGTATTCGGTGCCGTTGGCGATGCGGATCGCCTCGGCCTCGTCCCCGAAGGGGATCAGCACCTGGACGGGGCCGAAGATTTCCTCCTGCGCCAGGCGATGATCGGGGGGCACATCCGCGAACAGGGTCGGCGCGACATAGTTGCCGCCGGCCGGGGCGTCGCCGCGGATGGTGCCCTGCGCGGCGACCGTCAGGTCCTGCCTGCCCAGTTCGATGTAGGACGACACGATCTGCTTCTGCCTTTTCGACACCAGAGGCCCCAGGTCGCGGTTGTCGGGGGCCGGCCCGACCTCCAGCGTGGAATAGACCTCGGCCATGCGGCGCCGGACCTCGTCGTAGATGCCGCGCTGGACCAGCACGCGCGAGGCCGCCGAGCAGGTCTGGCCCGCGGCCTGCATGCAGGCCCCCACCAGCGTCGGAAGCGCCGCGTCCAGATCCACGTCGTCGAAGACGATGTGCGGCGACTTGCCGCCAAGCTCCAGCGTGACCGGCACGACGTTCCTGGCCGCCGCTTCCTGGATGCGGCGGCCCGTGGCCACCGATCCGGTGAAGGACAGGTGGTGCACGCCCGGATGTTCGGCCAGGGCCTGCCCCACCTCTGATCCAAGGCCCGTCACCACGTTCAGCGCGCCGGCGGGCAGGCCCGCCTCGGCGGCGATGGCGGCAAAGGCCAGCGACGACAGGGACGCGTCCTCGGCCGGTTTCAGAACGCAGGCGTTGCCCATCGCCAGCGCCGCGCTGACCGAGCGGCCCAGGATCTGCATCGGATAGTTCCAGGGAATGATGTGGGCGGTCACGCCATGCGGTTCGCGCAGCGTGTAGACGGTGAACCCCTCCTGATAGGGGATCGTCGTGCCGTGCACCTTGTCGGCGGCGCCCGCATAGAATTCCAGATAGCGCGCCAGCGCCACGCTGTCGTTGCGGGCCTGCTTCATCGGCTTGCCGACGTCGGTGGATTCCAGAAAGGCCAGCTCCTCGGCCCTTTGCAGGACAAGCTGCTGCATCCGCATCAGGATGCGTCCCCGTTCCACGGCGGGCGTGCGGCCCCAGTCGCCTTCCAGCGCCGCTTCGGCCGCCGCTACGGCCGCGTCGATATCCGCCGGCGTTCCGCGGCCGATCCGGGCGATGACCTCCCCGGTCGAGGGGTTTTCGACCGCGATCGTGTCCGTGTTGCCGGGCTTGCGCCATTCGCCCCCGATGAACAGCATCGTGGGATCGAACCACAGGGATTTCTGAAACGTCATCTTTCCTCCTCCCGCCGGGCCGGCGGTCCTCATGTCTCGTTGAAGCAGGGCTCCATGCGGCGGCGCGATGCCTCGATATGGGCGCGCATCGCCGTTTCGGCGCCACGGGCATCGCGAGCGGCGATGGCCGCCACGATGGCGTCGTGTTCGTTGACGGCATCGACCGCCACCGTCGCGTGATAGCGCAGACGGAACAGGTGCATGTGCGTGTAAAGCCGGTGCAGGGATTCGCGCACGATCTCGTTGCCCGCCGCCTCGGCGATCTGGCCGTGGAATTCCGCGTCCGCCACCGCGAAGCGGCTGTAATTGGCCTTGGTATCGCTGCTGAGCTTGCCCATCCGCAGGGTTGCTGTCCGCAACGCCTCGATCTGGGCGGGGGTCGCATGGCGCGCGGCCGCGGCCGCGGTCGCCGGTTCGACCAGCAGGCGGAAATCATAGGTGTCGCGGAACCGCGTCGCCGAAAGCTGGTCGGCCACGCTGTAGCCGCTGTTGTGCTTCTTCACCACCAGCCCCTCGGCCTCCAGCCGGATCAGGGCGGCGCGGATCGGGGTCTGGGACACGCCGAACTGCCGCGCCAGCCCGTCGACCGACAGCCGGTCCCCCGGCGCCATGCGGTTCGCGATGACTTCGGCCAGCAGCAATTCGTAGACCTCGTCCCCCAGCGAGGGTCGCGGCATCAGGCGGGGCGCTGGCGGCCGGGGGGCCTCGGGTGCGGGTTTCATCTTGGACCTTGGGCTTGACGGAACATCGCGAAGATGCCAGACATCAAATATCGTATCGGATATTGGGTGTAAAGCCCGGCCGCCGCGACCGCCCCTGGGGAGAGGGGCCGCAATGGGAGAGGACCCGTCATGATCCAGCGTTTCTGCCTGGCCGCGCTGCTTGCAGGCACTGCCTTCGCCGCTCAGGCCCGCGATATGAACTTTGCCGTCGTCACGCCGATCGACTCGCACTACGGTGCGGCGGCGAATGCCTTTGCCGAAAAGATCGCCGAGCTTTCGGGCGGCGACATCACCATCCATCCCAAGCCCGGCGGCGCCCTCGGCGGCGAACGCGAGGTGCTGGAAGGGATGCAGATCGGCACGATCGAACTGACGATCACCTCGACCGGGCCGCTGGGCGGCTTCATCCCCGAAACCTATGCGCTGGACTTCCCGTTCCTGTTCAAGGACTACGACAGCGCGCGCGCCGTCCTGGACGGCGAGATCGGCCAGGAACTGCTGGACAAGTTCGAGACCGTCGATCTGGTCGGCCTGGCCTGGGGGGAAAACGGCTTTCGCCACATCACCAATTCCAAGCACCCGATCCGGACGCCGCAGGATGTCGCCGGGCTGAAGATCCGCACGATGGAAAACGACGTCCACATCAACGCCTTTAACGCCCTGGGCGCCGCGCCCACCCCGATGAGCTGGACCGAGGTCATCACCGCGCTTCAGCAGGGCACCATCGACGCGCAGGAAAACCCGACCTCGATCATCGTGGCGAACCGGCTGTGGGACGTGCAGCCCCATGCCAGCATGACCGGCCATGTCTATTCGCCCGCCGTGATCGCCATGTCCAAGATCCACTGGGACCAGCTGAGCGAGGAAGAACAGGGCTGGTTCCGCGAGGCCGCCAAGGCCGCCGTCGCCGCCAACCGCGAGGTCGTGTCCCGCAATGAGGAGGAAGGCGTCCGCCTGATGACCGAAGGCGGCATGGAGGTCGTCACCGACGTCGACAAGGCCGCGTTCGAGGCCGCGGTCGCCAAGACCTATGACGACCTGGCGCCCCAATACGGCGCCGAGCTGATCGAGCGGATCAAGGCTGCCCAGCAGTAAGGCCGAGAGGGCGCCGGAACGGCGCCCCTTTCCCACAGCACGAGGTCACGATGCGACAGCCGGCCCGTCTCGCCGCCGAGCGGCTCATTTCGCTTACCCACAACCTTGCCGCGATCCTGCTTGCGGTCGCGACCGCGCTGGTCTTCTGGCAGGTCGTCACCCGCTTCCTGATCGGCCACGCCGCCGGCTGGTCCGAGGTCGCCGCCCGCGCCGCCGTGGTCTGGATGGTCTTCATGGTCGCGGGCGCGGGCTTCCGCCTTGCCGCGATGATCCCGCTGGATTTCCTGCGCAGCGTCCTGCCGTCCGGACCCAAGCGGATCGTCATGGCGGTGGTGACGGTCCTGACGGTTGTCTTCCTGCTGGTGCTGGCCTGGTATGGCTGGCAGATGACGGTGCGCGTCGCCAACCAGAAGATCGCCATGCTGGGCCTGTCGATGAGCTGGTTCTACGCCGCGATCCCGGTCGGCAGCATCCTGGCGATCCCCGGCGTCCTGCTGGGGCATTTCGCGCCCATCGACCGCCCGGTCGAGGAGGCGATGGAATGAACGCCGCCCTTGTCGCCGCGCTTCTGGCCCTGTTCGTCCTGTCGGTGCCGGTCGCGGTCTCGATCGGGCTGGCCTCGATCTTCGGCATCACCTTCTTTTCCAACCTGCCGCTGCTGGTGGTGCCGCAGAAGATCTTCACCAGCCTCGACAGCTTTCCCCTGCTGGCGGTGCCGTTCTTCATCCTGGCGGGCAACCTGATGACGCATGGCGGCGTGTCGCGCCGCCTGGTCGATTTCGCCAAGTCGCTGGTCGGCGGGATGCAGGGCGGCCTTGCCAGTTCCTGCGTCGTGACCTGCATGATCTTCGCGGCGATCTCGGGGTCGTCGGTCGCCACGACCTTCGCCATCGGCGCGATCCTGATCCCCGCCATGGTGCGCCACGGCTATCCCACCCCGATGGCCGCGACCATCCAGGCCTCGTCGGCAGAGCTTGGCGTCATCATCCCGCCCTCGGTCCCGATGATCGTCTATGCCGTGTCCACCGAAACCTCGGTCACGCAGCTGTTCATGGCGGGCATCGGGCCGGGCATCCTGATCGCGGCCATGCTGGTCCTGATGGTGCAGGTCTGGTGCCGCGCCACCGGCATCGGCAAGCGCGACGGCGACGAGCGGCTGCCGGTCCTTGCCAGCACCCGCAACGCGCTTTGGGCGCTGATGCTGCCGGTGATCATCCTGGGCGGCATCTACGGCGGCATCTTCACCCCCACCGAGGCCGCCGCCGTGTCGGTCGTCTATGCGCTGCTGGTGGGCATGTTCGTGTATCGCGAACTGAAGCTGGCCGACCTGCCGCAGATCTTCCGCCACTCGGTCGTCTCGACGGGGGCGATCATGCTGATCATCGGGACGGCGGGGCTGTTCTCGTTCCTGATCAGCCTGTCGGGGCTGCCGACGCAGATCGGCAACTGGGCGCAGGGGACCTTCGGCACGATGGTCACGTTCCTGCTGTTCGTGAACGTGCTGCTGTTCGTCGTCGGCATGTTCGTCGAGACCTCGGCGGCGATCCTGGTCCTGGGCCCGATCCTGGCGCCCATCGCCGTCAGCTTCGGCGTCGATCCGGTGCATTTCGGGATCATCATCGTCGTGAACCTGGCCATGGGCATGATCACCCCGCCCCTGGGGGTGAACCTGTTCGCCGCCGCGTCGGTCGCCAACATTCCGGTCCAGCGGATGTTCCGGCCGCTGCTGATGCCGGTCGGGACCGTGATCGTCGCGTTGCTGCTGATCACCTACGTGCCCCAGCTTTCGCTGTTCCTGAGGGACGGGTTCTGATGCCGACGCATCGCGACATCGAGGCCGCGGCCCTCGCGGCCTTGGTCCGCGCCGGCGTTCCCGCCGACCAGGCGGCGCTGCAGGTCGAACTGCTGCTGGAGGCCGAGCTGCGCGGCACCGCCTCGCACGGGATGCTGCGCCTGCCGCGCGTGGTGCGGCGGATCTTGAACGGGGTCTCGGACCCGGTGGCGAAGGGCCTGCATGACTGGGCGGGGCAGGCCTTGCTGCATGTGGACGGGCAGGGCGGACTGGGCCCCGTCGTCGCCATGCACGCGCTGGAGGCCGCGGCGGACCGGGTCGCCCGAACCGGAAGCGTCACCGTCGCGATCCGCAACTGCAACCACTTGGGGATGCTGGGCTTCTATGCCGAACGGATGGCCCGCCGCGGCTTCGTCCTGCTGGGCTTCACCGTCAGCGAGGCGCTTGTCCATCCCTGGGGCGGGCGGCGGGCGATGATCGGCACCAATCCCGTCGCCATCGGCGTTCCCGCCGAGCCGCAGCCCTTCGTGCTGGATCTGGCGACCAGCCTGGTGTCGATGGGCAAGATCCACGACCACGCCAATCGCGGCGCGCCGATCCCCGACGGCTGGGCGCTTGACGCGGCGGGCAATCCCACCACCGACGCGGCTGCGGCCAGGGACGGCGCCCTTGCGCCCTTCGGCGGGGCCAAGGGCTATGCGCTGGGCCTGGGCTTCGAACTGCTGGTGACAGCGCTTGCCGGATCGGCCATCGGGGGCGACGTTTCCGGCACGCTGGACGACGGCACGGCCTGCAACAAGGGCGATGTCTTCATCCTGTTCGCACCGCAGGACGGCATGGCGGCGCGCATCGGCGCCTATCTGCAGGCGCTGCGGGACAGCGCCCCGCTGGATGGCGCGCATCCCGTCCGCATCCCGGGCGACCGCGCGCTGCAGGACCGCGAGGCCCGGCTGAACGGCGACCTGCCCCTGCCTGACGACATCTGGAACCAGATCCGCGCCCTTGCCGGGCGGGATCAGCTGGAGACGACCCATGCGCCTTGACTACGGCATCCTGCGCGCGCCCGCGCGCATCCTGTTCGGCAACGGCCAACGCGCAGCCCTGGGCCGCGTCGCGGCCGAGCTGGGCCAGCGCGTCCTGGTCTGCACGGACGCCCGCTTCGCGGCCACCCCCCAGATGCAGGCGATCCGCGACGATCTTGAACGCCACGGCCTGGCCGTCGCGGTCTTCGACGGCACCCAGCCGGAACTGCCCTTGTCGGGCATCGTCGACTGCGCGACCCGTTTCCGCGACTTCGACCCGCAGGTGGTCGTCGGCCTGGGCGGGGGAAGCTGCCTTGACCTGGCCAAGCTGGCGGCGCTGCTTCTGACCCATGGCGGCCAGTTGCCGGATTACTATGGCGAGATGAAGGTGCCCGGCCCGGTCCTGCCGGTGATCGCGGTCCCGACCACCTCGGGGACCGGCAGCGAGGCGACGCCTGTGGCCGTCCTGGGCGATCCGTCACGGGCCATCAAGGTCGGCATCTCCAGCCCGCACCTGATCCCGCACACGGCCATCTGCGACCCGGAACTGACCCTGACCTGCCCGGCGGGGCTGACCGCGATCTCGGGCGCCGATGCGCTGGCCCATGCCGTCGAATGCTTTGCCGCCGTGGAACGGGCGGGCGATCCGGCCATGGCGCTGACGCGCGTCTTCGTGGGCAAGAACGCGCTTGGCGACCATCTGGCCCTGTCCGCGATCCGGCTGCTGTTCGACCACCTGCCGCGCGCCGTCGAGGATGGCGGCGACCTGGAGGCCCGGTCGGCCGTGATGCTGGGCGCGACCATGGCGGGCCTTGCCTTCGGCAGCGGCGGCACCTCGGCGGCCCATGCGCTGCAATATCCGGTCGGCGCGGAAACCGGCAGCGCGCACGGGCTGGGGATCGCGATCCTGCTGCCCCACACGATCGACTTCAACCTGATCCAGGCGCCCGGCGCCTATGCCGATCTTGCCCGCGCGCTGGGCCTGTCCGATGCGGCCGACGACATGGCGGCGGCGCGGGCCTTCGCCGCCGCGCTGCGCGACCTGTTCGCCCGCATTGGCATTCCTGCCGGCCTGGACGCGCTGAACGTGGACCCCGCGGGCTTCGGCCGCATGGCCGAGCTGGCGATGGGCGCCACCCGTCTGGTCGAGAACAACCCCCGGCCGCTGGACGCCGCCGCCATGCGCGGCATCCTGGACATGGCCATGCCCGAACCCCGAGGAAAGGCCGCCCATGCCTGAGGATCTTCGCTTCGAAGCCCTTCCCACGCAGCTTTTCATCGGCGGCGAATGGCGCCCGGGCGCGCGTGGCGGCCTGATCGACGTCACCAACCCCTCGGACGGCAGCGTGATCGCGGGCGTGGCCGATTGCGACGAGGCCGATGCCGTCGCGGCCGTCGACGCCGCCGCCGCCGCCGCGCCGGGCTGGGCCGCGAC
>NZ_JAFNAW010000063.1 GCF_017356265.1 Paracoccus fontiphilus
GGCCGGGAGCGGCAGCCGCTGCGGCGGCGGGCGCCGACGCAGGCTTGGCCGCGCCGGGCTGCGCGCCTTCCACGTCGGCCTTGACGATCCGGCCGCGCGGGCCGGTGCCGGTGATGCCCGACAGGTCGATGCCCTTTTCGGCCGCGATGCGGCGGGCGAGGGGGCTTGCGAAGACACGCTCACCCTCGGACCGGGGCGCCGCCCTGGCTGCCCCGGCATCACCCGCGACCGGGGGGTTCATGGGGCTGCCATAGCTTTTCTCGGCTGCCGCCTTTTCCTCGGCGGCAGGCGCGGTGGCGGCCTTGGCAGGGGCCGGGCTGGAGGCGGCCGAGGCATCCTCGCCTTCTTCCAGCAGCACGGCGATGGGGGTGTTGACCTTCACGCCCTGCGCGCCTTCGGCGATCAGGATCTTGCCGATGGTGCCTTCATCGACGGCCTCGAACTCCATCGTGGCCTTGTCGGTCTCGATCTCGGCGATGATGTCGCCGGACTTGACGGTGTCGCCTTCCTTGACCAGCCATTTGGCCAGCGTCCCTTCCTCCATGGTGGGGGACAGCGCGGGCATCAGGATTTCTGTCGGCATGACGCGTTCCCCTTAGCGATAGGTGACTTTTTTCACGGCCTCGACCACTTCGGCGGGCGTGATCAGGGCGTGCTTTTCAAGGTTGGCCGCATAGGGCATGGGCACGTCCTTGCCGGTGCAGTTGATCACCGGCGCGTCTAGGTAATCGAAGGCGTTTTCCATGATGTAGGCCGACAGGTGGTTGCCGATGGAGCCCACGGGGAAGCCTTCCTCGACCGTCACGCAGCGGTTGGTCTTCTTCACCGAGTCGATGATGGTGGCATAGTCGATGGGGCGCAGGGTGCGCAGGTCGATCACCTCGGCCTCGATTCCGTCGGCGGCCAGCTTGTCGGCGGCTTCCAGGGCATGGGCCATGCCGATTCCGAAGCTGATGATCGTCACGTCCTGGCCGGTGCGCGCGATGCGGGCCTTGCCGAAGGGGATCGTGAAGTCCTCAAGGTCCGGCACCTCGAAGCTGCGGCCATAGAGGATTTCGTTTTCCAGGAAGATCACCGGGTTGGGATCGCGGATCGCCTGTTTCATCAGGCCCTTCGCATCGGCCGCCGAATAGGGCATCACGACCTTCAGGCCGGGAACCGAGGCATACCAGGCCGCATAATCCTGGCTGTGCTGGGCGGCCACGCGGGCGGCGGCGCCGTTCGGGCCGCGGAAGACGATGGGGCAGCCCATCTGCCCGCCGGACATATACAACGTCTTGGCGGCCGAGTTGATGATGTGGTCCATCGCCTGCATGGCGAAGTTGAAGGTCATGAACTCGACGATGGGGCGCAGGCCCGCAAGTGCTGCGCCGGTGCCGATGCCCGCGAAGCCGATCTCGCTGATGGGGGTGTCCACCACGCGGCGCGGGCCGAACTTGTCCAGAAGCCCTTGGCTGATCTTGTAGGCGCCCTGGTATTCGCCGACTTCCTCGCCCATCAGGAAGACGGTCTCGTCGCGCTCCATTTCCTCGGACATGGCCTCGCGCAGGGCTTCGCGCACGGTCATGGTCTTCATCTTTGTGCCTTCCGGCCAGTCCGGGCTGCGGTCGGGCTGGGGGGTCTTGACCTGTTCGACGGCGGATGCGGCAGGGGCTTCGGACCTGGCTTCCGCAGGGGCGGCAGGGGCAGCGGGGGCCTTTACGTCGTCGGCGGATTCGCCTTCCTCGACCAGGACGGCGATGGGGGTGTTCACCTTGACCCCCTGAGAGCCCTCGGACACGAGGATCTTGCCCAGGATGCCTTCATCGACGGCCTCGAATTCCATCGTGGCCTTGTCAGTCTCGATCTCGGCGATGATGTCGCCGGATTTCACCGCGTCGCCTTCCTTCTTCAGCCATTTCGCCAGCGTGCCTTCCTCCATGGTCGGCGACAGGGCGGGCATCAGGATTTCGGTTGCCATGTACTCGGCCCTCCCTCAGGCGACTTCTTCGGCGCTGCCCTGGGGCAGGTCTTCGGCGTAAATGTCGGTCCACAACTCTTCCAGCGCGGGTTCCGGGCTTTCCTTGGCGAATTCGGCAGAATCGTTGACGATGTCCTTGATCTCCTTGTCGATGGCCTTCAGGTCATCCTCGGAGGCGTGGCTGCCCTGCAGCAGCAGGTCGCGGACGTGTTCGATCGCGTCGCGTTCGTCGCGCATCTTCTGCACTTCCTCGCGCGTGCGGTATTTTGCCGGATCGGACATGGAATGGCCGCGATACCGATAGGTCATCACTTCCAGGATATAGGGGCCCTTGCCCGCGCGGCAGTGGGCCACGGCCTTCTCGCCCGCGGCCTTCACCGCCAGCACGTCCATGCCGTCGACCTGCTCGCCGGGGATGCCGAACGCCTCGCCACGACCGAACAGCGTGGTCGATTTCGTGGACCGCTTCATGGACGTGCCCATGGCGTACTGGTTGTTCTCGATCACGAAGATGACCGGCAGTTCCCACAGCACGGCCATGTTGTAGGTCTCGTAGACCTGCCCCTGGTTCGAGGCGCCGTCGCCGAAATAGGCGAAGGTCACGTTGTCGTTGCCCAGGTACTTGTCGGCGAAGGCCAGCCCCGCGCCCAGCGGGACCTGCGCGGCGACGATGCCGTGGCCGCCGTAGAAATGCTTCTCGCGGCTGAACATGTGCATCGAGCCGCCCTTGCCCTTGGAGTATCCCCCCTCGCGCCCGGTCAGTTCGGCCATCACGCCGCGCGCGGACATGCCGCAGGCCAGCATGTGGCCGTGGTCGCGATAGGACGTGATGCGCTTGTCGCCTTCCTTGGCGGCGGCCTCCAGCCCGACAACGACCGCTTCCTGGCCGATGTACAGATGGCAGAAGCCACCGATCAGGCCCATGCCGTAAAGCTGGCCGGCCTTTTCCTCGAACCGGCGGATCAGCAGCATGTCGCGGTAATACTGCAGCAGCTCGTCCTTGGAAACGTTGGGCAGTGTGTCGGGAGAGTGGGATTCGGCTGCGGGGGCAGGCTTCCTGGCCATGCGGGGGGTCCTCCTCAAAGCGCGGTCAGAATAGTTCAGCGTTAAACTATCCGTATCGCATCAGGATGGGGGGTGCAATCCGCGAACGTGACGGGACGTCAGCGCAGGATCACCTCGTCCGCGCGGACCATTCCCAGCACCTCGCGGGCCCGTTCGTCCAGCAGGTCGAGATCCAGGTATTCGTCCGACATCCGACGGGTCAGGTTCTGCATGTCCTGCACCTGGGCCTTCAGCGTGTCGCGCTCGACCGCCAGTTCCGCTGTCTCGGCCTCGATCTGGATGCGGCGCAGGATGCCCGAGGGGCCCTGGACGGCGGCAAAGGCAAAGTAGAGGCCCAGGGCCACGGCCAGCGCCAGAAGAACGGTGGCGCTGAGGGAAAGACGCTGCGACATGGGTAAGCCATATTCCGTTGGTCGGGGGATCATGCCACAGCCGGAAAGGCAGGGGAATCCCCTCGTCAGGCCTTGCGGCGGAAGATGCCTTCGATTCGCGCGGCTTCCTCGGCCAGGCCGAAGGGGGCGTTCAGCACCCACATGCCGGACCCGATCATCGCATGGCCGGGACGGGCCGGGGCAAAGCCCACTTCGGATCGCAGGGCGCCGGGATGGGCGGCCATCAGCGAATCCAGCATGGAGCCGTGGCGACGATCGGTCAGGATCGGATACCACAGCATGATGACGCCCACGTTCCACTTGCGCGCAATCAGGCCGATCTGGCGGGGAATGGCAGCATAATCCGCCTTCACCTCGTAGCTGGGATCGATCAGGATCATGCCGCGCCGGGGAACGGGCGGGCAGACGGCCTGCGCCATGTCGAACCCGTCCTGCCGGTGCAGCGTGGCGAAGCCCGCCACGGCTGACAAGGCGTCGTATTCGGCAGGATGCAGTTCGGCCAGGTGGGCGGAATCGCCCCGGCGCAGGTAATGCGCGGCGATCAGGGGCGATCCGGGATAGGCGGACGGGCCGTGGCTGCGGCGGACGGCGGACAGGGCCGACAGCAGCGGGTGGGCGGGGGGAAGCCAGCCCTCGGCCTCGGCCCGCCGGATGCCGGCCTGCGCCTCGCCCGTCTTCATGGATTCGGTCGTGTCCAGGGCATAAAGCCCGCGACCGGCATGGGTTTCCAGGTAGGACAGCGGCTTGTCCTTGCGCGTCAGGTAATCCAGCGCGCAGGCCAGCAGGGCGTGCTTGTGCAGGTCGGCAAGGTTGCCCGCATGATAGGCATGTTGGTAGCTGAGCATGAACCGCCCTTAGCCCGCAGCCGTCGCCGGTGAAAGGCCTATGTCGCCTTGCGCAGTTCGGAATGGCTTTTCAGCACGCGGTCGCCGTCTTCCTGCTCGATCAGGTAGGCGGGATTGTCCTTGTCGGCATCGCGCTTGACCTTGGTGCCCTTGATGGTGCGCTCGACCGGTCCGGTGAAGGACTCCGTGACCTTGCCGGTGCCGGTGCCCTTGCCCCAGTCCCATTCAACCTGTGTGCCCTTGGCGTGCCTGGTCATGGCCGATCCCCCGTGCTGACGCGTCAACGCCGCGTCGCGGGGGCAGTTCCGAAGGCTGAAATGAAAAGCGGCGACGCCCAGGGAGGAGGAGGGGCGCCGCCGCGGAACGCTGGCCCAGGGAGGAGGGAGGGGCCGCGTATGGATGCGGCAAGGCCAAGGGAGGAGGAGAGGCCGTTGCCGCCAACGAGCGGACCATTGGGAGGAGGAGAGGTCCGTCGCATCGGGTGCCGCAGATGGGGCGGCTATATGGGGGCGGCGGCGCCAGGGAGGAGGAGGGCGCCGCCGCGTAACGCTGGCCCAGGGAGGAGGGAGGGGCCGCGTATGGATGCGGCAAGGCCAGGGGAGGAGGAGAGGCCGTTGCCGCCAACGAGCGGACCATTGGGAGGAGGAGGGGTCCGTCGCATCGGGTGCCGCAGATGGGGCGGCTATGTAGGGTGCGGTTCAGCCGGGGAGGAGGAGTGGCTTCACCGCAGACGGCCGTTCCCGATGGGAGGAGGAGGAGGGTCGGGCCGTGTTCTGGTGCCGCGGGATGGGGCGGCTATGATCCGTGTGCGGCGACCCCGAGGGAGGAGGAAGGGGTCGCCGCCTGTCGCCAGAACCCGAGGGAGGAGAAAGGGTTCCGGCGCTGTCTTTGGGTGGCATCCCCCAGGGAGGAGGAGAAGGGGATGCCACCAGTCCCGGCCCCAGGGAGGAGGAGGGGCGGGAAGGTCTGTTCTTACTTGCCCCAGGCCGCTTCGTGGGCCAGGCGGCCGATCATCGAGCGGTTGATGCCCAGGTCCGCGAGGTCGCGGGCGGTCAGGGCGTTGAGTTCGCGCACCGTCTGGCGGTAGATGGCGCGGCGGGCGCGGTTTTCCTGCATGTGCTGGATCGCAGCCATCAGACGGCCAGCGAAGCCAGTGGTGGCGGCGGCGTTGTGGGTGTGGGCGATAGCAGCCATGGCGATATCCTTTTCAGCGTGTCTTTTGTTCTTGCGTCTGCGCCGTGGCCCGGATTGGCCTTGCGCTCTTTCGATGAACCCAAGATGGCGCCGATGCTGCATCTGCACAATAGATGCTTTCGGATTGCTGCCATGCAGCATTCGCATGACTGGCGCGTCAGCCTCGACTTTTTCGTTAACATTCGACGGCATGAATGTGACGGAAGTATGACGTTAGCGATCACGCCGCGCCGCAAAAACAGGCGCTGCCGGCCTTGCAGGGAGGTACGGATGCACGGGATTGCGGCAGGTGGTTGATGATGTCGGCCGCGTGGACCATGTTTGCGGCAATACCATAGGAACAGGCCTGACATGTCCGTTAACCGCGAAGCTGCCCTTAGGGAAATCAACAATATCGTTCTTCCGGATGGGCGGACGCTGGAAAATGCCGATCTCGTGCGCGCTTTCACGGTGGATGGCGACACGATCAGATTCGTGCTGGAGGTCGCCGATGCGGCCGTGGCCCGCTCGCTCGCGCCGGTCGAGGCCGAGGCGAAGCGGCGGCTGGAGGCCCTGCCGGGCGTGGCCCGTGTGCAGATCGTCATGACCGCGCCCGCGGCAGGCAAGCAGCCGCCGCAGCCGGTGCGCAGTTCGGGGGCGGCCCCGTCCCTGCAGATCGGCCGGCACCCGACCGCGCAGGCCGGGCCGCAGCCGATCCCCGGGGTCAAGAGCATCATCGCCATCGGTTCGGGCAAGGGCGGGGTCGGGAAATCGACCGTGACCTCCAATCTCGCGGTGGCGCTGGCGCGGGCCGGGCGCAGGGTCGGCCTGCTGGATGCCGACATCTATGGTCCCTCGCAGCCGCGCATGATGGGCGTGTCGGCCCGCCCCGCCAGCCCGGACGGCCAGCATATCGAGCCGCTGCACGCGCATGGGGTGACGGTCATGTCCATCGGCCTGATGCTGAAGGAAGGCGAGGCGGTCGTCTGGCGCGGGCCGATGCTGATGGGTGCGATGCAGCAGATGCTGCAGCAGGTGAACTGGGGAGAGCTGGACGTGCTGCTGATCGACCTGCCGCCCGGCACCGGCGACGTGCAGCTGAGCCTGTGCCAGAAGGCGGCGGTGACGGGGGCCGTCATCGTCTCGACCCCGCAGGATGTCGCGCTGCTGGATGCGCGGCGGGCTATCGACATGTTCAACAAGCTGAAGACTCCCGTGCTGGGCCTTGTCGAGAACATGTCCGCCTATGTCTGCCCCAATTGCGGCCACGAGGCGCATCTGTTCGGCCATGGCGGCGTTGCGGCCGAAGCCGCCGCGATGAACCTGCCCTTCCTGGGCGAGCTTCCCCTGGAACTGGAGGTCAGGCTGGCGGGCGATTCGGGCAGGCCGATCGCCCTGGGCGACGGGGCGGCGGCAGAAGCCTATGGGCGGCTTGCCGCCCGGCTGATCCGGGACGGCGTGGCCTGACGCCGACCCTTTCTGGGAATGCGCGGGAATGCGGGGTTTTTAGGTTGCGGAAGGACGAGTTTCCCTTGTCCTCCCGACCTTGTGAAGTCCCGTGATGGCGCTTTTCGCAATTCCGAGTTTTCTGTGGATAACTCGCAACAGCCATGCCGGACGGCGCCCGCGCATCTCGTCCACTCAACCAGAAGCAGCAAAAGTTAACCTGCTAGATCTAGTGGGTCTTTTCGCGCAAAATCCCACTATTTGTAGGATTTCAGAGTCGTAACAAGGGCATGGCGTCTTTGCGACATTTCGCCGTTCGCCATTTGGTTTCGTCTGCTGGCGAAGAATACCGTTGCTTCCCATGAATTCCCATGTCACAACCAGATCACGAAGACGGGCAGCAAAGGGGCACCAAAGACCCCGCAGGCGAGCAGGCTTTCATACAGGCATCCGTTTTCCAAAAAGGCGTCCGCATGCGCGAGCAGCACCTCCCCCAGGTGGCGCGTGACAGGACGAGACCCCGCAAAGGGGCCCAGAACGTGGGAACGAGGGCGGCGGATCGGGCAGTGGCAGCGGCCCGATCCGCCCTTTCTCTTTCGGGCGGGCGGAAGAACGGCAGTGAGGCAGGCCAAGGGTGGCGCGGAAGTTCAGAGGCACTGAATCCGTCAAGGTCGATGGCAAGGGTCGGATGTCGATCCCAGCCCGGCTGCGGCGCGTTTTCGATGCCGGGGACCCGGGCTTTGCCACCGCGAACACAGGACGCACGCAATTGGTGGCTGTCTATGGCCCCGACTGGTGGAACTGGATCGAACTCTACACCATCGACGCCATCGAGGAGATCGACGAGCAGATCGACAAGCTGACGCGCGGCAGTCCGCAGCGCCGCTGGCTGGAAATGCTGATGAACGGCCAGTCTACCGATCTGGAAATCGACCGAGAGGGCAGGCTGGTCCTGCCCTTGAAGCTGCGCGAAAAGCTTGGCTTTACCGAAGGAACGGAAACGATCTTCGAATCGCGGGGCGATTATGTCCAGGTTTATCACCCCGAGACGCGCCCCAAGGATGTCGCGGCCCTTGAAGACTTCACCGCCCAGCATGGCCCGGAGTTCGACCCCCGCTCGTTCCTTGACCAGGTGGATGAGGGCTAGGCCATGAGCGAATCGCATGTTCCCGTCCTGCTGCAGCCGCTGCTGCGCGCGGTCGCGCCCGTCTCGGGCACTTGGCTGGACGGCACCTTCGGGGCCGGCGGCTATTCGCGCGGCCTGCTGGCGGCGGGGGCGGACCGGGTCATCGGCGTGGACCGCGACCCGCTGGTCTTCGACATGGCAGCATCCTGGGCAGGGGAATACGGCGACAGGCTGCGGCTGGTCGAGGGAACTTTCTCGCAGATGGATCAACTTGCGGGCGAGTTTCTGGACGGCGTGGTGCTGGATCTGGGCGTCAGTTCGATGCAGCTGGATCTGGCGGAACGCGGTTTTTCCTTTCTGCGCGACGGACCGCTGGACATGCGGATGGAACAGGCGGGGCCGTCGGCCGCCGACCTGCTGAACACGGCCGAGGAAGCGGTGATCGCCGACGTCCTTTACCATTACGGCGAGGAGCGCGCCGCCCGCAGGATCGCCCGCGCCATTGTCGCTGCCCGTCCCCTGACGCGCACCGCGCAGCTGGCCGAGGTCGTGGCCTCCTGCCTGCCGCGCCCCAAGCCGGGGCAAAGCCATCCCGCCACCCGCAGCTTCCAGGCGATCCGCATCTGGGTGAACGATGAATTCCGGCAACTGGTCGATGGCCTGTCCGCCGCCGAGCGCGCCTTGAAGCCCGGTGGCAAGCTGGCCGTGGTCAGCTTCCATTCGCTGGAGGACCGCATCGTCAAGCGCTTCATGCAGGCGCGGTCGAACAGCGCGGGCGGCGGCAGCCGCTATGCCCCGGTGCAGGACGTGGCGCCCCCGGCCTTCACCATGCCGTTCCGTCGCGCCATCGGCCCCGACCCCGAGGAGGAGGCCGCGAATCCCCGCGCCCGCTCGGCCCTGCTGCGGGTGGCGGTCCGCACCGATGCCCCGGCCGGCGGGGTCGGGGCCGATGCCCTGGCGATGCCGCGCCTGCCGGCGAAAGGCGGCCATTGATGCGCCCCTTCACCTATCTGTTCTGCGCGCTGCTGGTCATGGGCCTGGCCTTCTGGGCCTATCGCGAGAATTACCGCACACAGGCCGCCATCGGCGAGATGAGCCAGGTCCAGCGCGAGATCGCCGCGCTGCGCGAGGACCTGGGCGTGCTGCGGGCGGAATGGGCCTTTCTCAACCGGCCCGAACGCCTGCGCGAGCTGGTGGACCTCAACTTCGACCGGCTGCAACTGATCCCGCGCGAGGCGGGGCAGGTGCTGGACCTGGGCCACGTCGATTATCCCAAGCCGCCTGCGCCGCCCGAACCCCAAGCTGACGACACCGGCGACGACGCCGCCCCGCAGGAGTGACCGTCATGATCCGCACCCCCTTGCGCCCCCTGGCCCGCATCCTCCGCGCCCGAGAGCGGGGCGACAATCCCGACGACATCGAGGCCGAGAACCGCCGCCTGCGCCACGAGGCGATCCAGGACAGGTCCCGCCGGCGGGCCGAAGGGCGGCTGGCGCTGATGGCCAGCCTGTTCGTGCTGGGTTTCGGGGTCGTGGGGGTGCGCATGGGCGCGCTGGCCTCCTCCGACCCGATCGAGCCGCGCAGCGAGGTCATGTCGGCGCAGATCGTCTCTCAGCGCGCGGACATCACCGACCGCAGCGGCCGGGTGCTGGCGACGAACCTTCTGACTCACTCGCTTTACGCCCACCCCCACCAGATGGTCGATCCCGTCGGCGCGGCCCAGGGGCTGGCGCGCATCTTCCCCGATCTGGACGGGGACAAGCTGCTGCGCGACTTCACCGGCAGCCGCAAGTTCATGTGGATCAAGCGCAAGATGTCGCCCGAACAGATGCAGGCCGTCCACGACATCGGAGAACCCGGCCTGCTGTTCGGCCCGCGGGAGATGCGCGTCTATCCCAACGGCCACATCGCCAGCCACATCCTGGGCGGGTCCGGCTTCGGCAACGAGGGCGTGCACAGCGCCGAGGTGCTGGGCGTCGCGGGCGTCGAGAAGGCCTTCGACGGCTGGCTGCGCGATCCGGCCAACGAGGGCGCGCCGCTGCAACTGTCCATCGACCTGCCGGTGCAGGCGGCGATGGAGCAGGTGCTGGCCTCGGGCATGGAGGTGATGAACGCCAAGGGCGCCACCGGCATCCTGATGGAGATCGGCTCGGGCGAGATCCTGGCGATGGCGTCCTTGCCCGACTTCGATCCGAACGACCGGCCCCGCCCGCTGCTGAAGGGCGATCCGTCCGACAGCCCGCTGTTCAACCGCGCCGTGCAGGGCCAGTACGAACTGGGATCGACCTTCAAGATCTTCCCCGTCGCCCAGGCGCTGGATCTTCAGATCATCAACCCCAACAGCGGCATCAACACCACGACGCCGATGCGGATCGGGAAATACCGGATCAACGACTTTTCCAACTATGGCCCGCAACTGTCGGCCACGGACGTGATCGTGAAGTCCTCGAACGTCGGCACGGTCCGCATCGCGCAGATGATCGGCGTGGAACGGCAAAAGGACTTCCTGCAGAAGCTGGGCTTCTTCGACCCGCTGCCCATCGAGATGGTCGAGGCCCCGACCGGCAAGCCCTTGGTCCCCAGCCGCTGGCCCGCCGTGACCGCCGCCACCGTCTCCTTCGGCCACGGCCTTGCCGCAAGCCCGCTGCACCTGGCCGCTGCCTATGCGACCGTTGCCAATGGCGGCCGCAAGGTGACGCCCACGCTGATCCACGGCCGCACCCGCCCCGAGGGCGAGCAGGTGCTGTCCGAACGCGCCGCCGCCCGCGCAGTGGACATGCTGCGCCAGGTCGTCACGCGCGGCACCGCCAAGCAGGCCGAGGTCGAGGGCTACGAGGTCGCGGGCAAGACCGGGACCGCCGACAAGCCGCGCCCCTCGGGCGGGTATTACGACAACAAGGTGGTCTCGACCTTCGCCTCGGTCTTTCCGGCAAGCGCGCCCAGATACGTGATGATCGTGACGCTGGACGAACCCACCGTGACCGGGCCGGGCGGGGAAAGCCGCACGGCAGGGGCCACCGCCGCGCCGGTCGCATCCGCCATCATCCGCCGTCTTGCGCCGCTGGTCGGGCTGGAACCCGTCACCGACGAAAAGCTGCCGGTCATCGCGCCGCGCTTCGCCCCCCGTGTTGAATCCGCGCCGGGCGATGAGCTAAAGGTCGTCGCAAACCAATGACGGGTGGGACTGTGAGGCAGGGCGAAAAGACGCTGGCGCAGCTTGGGCTGCGGGCAAGGGACGGGCGCGACCCGGTCATCACCGGGCTGTCGCTGGACAGCCGCACGGTGAAACCCGGTCACCTGTTCGCCGCCCTCCCCGGATCGGCCGCGCATGGGGCCGAGTTCATCCCCTATGCGCTGCGGATGCAGGCCGCCGCCGTCCTGACCGACCGCGCCGGGGCCGAGATGGCGGTGGATGCGTTGTCCGCCTGGAACTGTGCCGTGGTGGTCGCCGAAGATCCCCGCGCCGCCCTGGCCGGCGCCGCCGCCCTGTGGTTCGCGGCGCAGCCCGAGCATGTCGTGGCCGTCACCGGCACCTCGGGCAAGACCAGCGTCGCCAGCTTCACCCGCCAGATCTGGCAGCACCTGGGCCACAAGGCGATCAGCCTGGGCACCATGGGCGTGCAGGGCGATTACGAGGCAAAGCTGGCCCATACCACGCCCGATCCGCTCACGTTGCATCGCATCCTGTCCGAGGCCGCCGCCGCAGGTGTCACCCATGCCGCGATGGAGGCATCGAGCCACGGCTTGGACCAGCGCCGCCTGGACGGCGTGCGGGTCGAGGCGGGGGCCTTCACCAACTTCAGCCAGGACCACCTGGATTACCACGCGGGCTTCGACGAATACTTCGCGGCCAAGGCGCTGCTGTTCAACCACATCCTGGAAGACGGCGCGTCCGCCGTCATCAACATTGACGGCGAACGCGGGCGGCAGATGCTGGACATCGCCACGGATCGCGGGCTGGCCGTCACGACCGTGGGCACGGGCGAAAACGCCATGCTGCGCATCCTGGGCCAGCGTTATGACGCGACGGGCCAGGACCTGCGCTTCTCGCTCGTGGGCCAGCCGCACATGGTCCGCCTGCCGCTGATCGGGGGCTTCCAGGCGGAAAACGTGCTGGCGGCGGCGGGTCTGGTGCTTGCAGCGGGCGATACGGCCGAGGCAACGCTGCGCGCGCTGCCCGAACTGCACACGGTGCGCGGGCGGATGCAGCTTGTCGCGCAGCGGGAAAATGGCGCGACGGTCTTTGTCGATTACGCCCACAAGCCCGGCGCGGTCGTGGCCGCGCTGCAATCGCTGCGTCCGCATGTCATGGGGCGCATCGTCTGCGTGATCGGCGCGGGCGGCGACCGCGACCGGGGCAAGCGCCCCCTGATGGGCGAGGCCGCGCGCCAGTTCGCCGACGTGGTGATCGTCACCGACGACAACCCCCGCACCGAAGACCCGGCGGCCATCCGTGCCGCCGTGATGGAGGGCGCCGGCCCCGACGCGACCGAGGTGGCCGACCGGGCCGAGGCGATCCTGCGCGGCGTCGATGCGCTGCTGCCGGGCGACGCGCTGCTGATCTGCGGCAAGGGGCACGAGACCGGCCAGATCATCGGCAACGATGTCTATCCCTTCGACGATGCCGAACAGGCATCCGTCGCGGTCGCGGCACTGGACGGCAAGATATGAGCCTGTGGACAGCGAATGAAGCCGCCGCCGCGACAGGCGGTCGGGCGCAAGGGGAATGGACCGCAACCGGCGTGTCCATCGACACCCGCACGATCCAGCCGGGCGACCTGTTCGTGGCGCTGAAGGACGCACGTGACGGGCATGAGTTCGTGGCCCAAGCCCTGGACAAGGGCGCGGCCGCTGCCCTGGTCAGCCGCATCCCCGAAGGCGTTGACCCGACCGCGCCGCTGCTGGTGGTGCCCGACGTGCTGGTGGCGCTGGAGGCGCTTGGCCGCGCCGGACGCAAGCGCATGGCGGGCAAGGTCATCGCCGTCACCGGCTCGGTCGGCAAGACCTCGACCAAGGACATGGCGCGGGTGGCGCTGACAGGCCAGGGCCGCATCCACGCCGCCGAGGCCAGCTACAACAACCACTGGGGCGTGCCGCTGACCCTGGCGCGGATGCCGCAGGACACCGACTTTGCCATCATCGAGATCGGCATGAACCATCCGGGCGAGATCGCGCCGCTCTCGCGCCTGGCCCGCCCCCATGTCGCGATGATCACCACCGTCGCCGCCGCCCATCTGGAGGCCTTCGGCGCCATCGAGGGCATCGCCCGAGAGAAGGGCTCGATCTTCGAAGGCCTGGAACCCATCGGCCACGCCATCATTCCCGAGGATCTGCCGGTGACGCAGATCCTGCGCGATTGCGCGGACGATGCGGGTGCCTTGGTGATGGGCTTTGGCCGCGACGGCCAGGCCAAGCTGGTCCAGGCCAAGCCCGAGGACGGTGCGATCCGATGCCGCGCCAGAATCGGTGGAGAAACCATCGATTTCACCCTACAGACCACCGGCGCGCATTTCGCGATGAACGCGGTCGGCGTTCTGGCCGCGCTTGCCGCCGCCGGGGCCGACCTGCGCGAAGCCGCTAAGCGCCTTGGCGACTGGCTGCCCCCCAAGGGCCGCGGCGCGGTCGAGGATCTGGCGGGCCTGCGCCTGATCGACGATTCCTACAACGCCAACCCGACCTCGCTGTCGGCAGGGCTTGCCACGCTGGCAGGCTTGCAGGGCGGGCGGCGCGTGGCGATCCTGGGCGACATGCTGGAACTGGGCGAGGGCGAGATCGCCATGCATCGCGGCATGGCCGACGACCCCGCCATGGCGCAGGTCGATCTGGTCCACAGCGCCGGCCCCCGGATGCGCTACCTGCACGACGCGCTTCCCCCCACCAGGCGCGGCATCTGGGCCGAAAGCGCGACGGACCTGGCCGGCCGCCTGGCCGATCTGGTCGCGCCCGGCGACATCGTGCTGGTCAAGGGCTCCAAGTCCTCGAAGATTTCGACCGTCGTCGACGCCCTGCGGAAAGCGGCGCAGACGCCCGCACCTGATACGAAAGAATAACCGATGCTTTATTGGCTGAGCGGCCTTTCCGAAGGGGGCGACCTCTTCAACCTGTTCCGCTATATTACCTTCCGCGCGGGCGCGGCCTTTTTCACGGCGTTGATCTTCGGCTTCATCTTCGGGCGGCCGTTGATCAATTACCTGCGCCGCACGCAGAAGAAGGGCCAGCCGATCCGCGACGACGGACCGGAAGGCCATTTCGTCAAGGCCGGCACCCCCACGATGGGCGGCATCCTGATCCTGTCGGCACTGTTCTTTTCCACGCTTCTCTGGGCGCGGCTGGACAACGGCTATGTCTGGATCGTGCTGCTGGTGACGGCAGGCTATGCCGCGATCGGCTTTGCCGACGACTATGCCAAGGTCAGCAAGCACAGCAGCAAGGGCGTGTCGGGCCGCAAGCGCATGGCGATGGGACTGGCGCTGGCCTTCCTAGCCTCGGCCTGGGCAATGTGGCTGCATCCGGCGGACCTGTCGGGCCAGGTGGCCTTGCCGGTCTTCAAGGACGTGCTGGTGAATCTGTGGTATTTCTTCATCCCCTTCGGGATGCTGGTGATCGTGGGATCGGCCAATGCCGTGAACCTCACGGACGGTCTGGACGGGCTGGCGATCATGCCGGTGATGATCGCGGCGGGCACGCTGGGCGTCATCGCCTATACCGTGGGCCGCGTGGACTTCACCGACTACCTGGGCGTCCACCACGTCCCCGGCACGGGCGAGATCCTGATCTTCGTCTCGGCCCTGATCGGCGGCGGCCTAGGCTTCCTGTGGTACAATGCGCCCCCTGCCGCCGTCTTCATGGGCGACACCGGATCGCTGGCGCTCGGCGGCGCGCTTGGTGCCATTGCCGTCGTGACGAAGCACGAGATCGTGCTGGCCATCGTCGGCGGCCTGTTCGTGGTCGAGGCGCTGTCGGTCATCATCCAGGTCGCCTATTTCAAGCGCACCGGCCGCCGCGTCTTCCTGATGGCCCCGATCCACCACCATTTCGAGAAGAAGGGCTGGGCCGAGCCGCAGATCGTCATCCGCTTCTGGATCATCTCGCTGATCCTGGCACTGATCGGGCTGGCGACGCTGAAGCTGCGCTAAAGCGTCATCGCCTTCATCTTGGCAAAAATATCCTCGGGGGTCCGGGGGCAGACAGCCCCCGGCCTGTTTCGAAAGGTCACGCACATGATCCCGGTTCAAGGCGTCGAAGGACAAACCGTTGCCGTTCTGGGCCTCGGCCGTTCCGGCAGGGCAACCGCTGCCGCCTTGGCCGCAGGCGGCGCCCATGTCCTCGCCTGGGACGACGGCAACGACACGCGCGCGGCCGCCGTGGCCGATGGCCTGACCATCACTGACCTGACCCGCGACGACGCCTGGAAGGGCGTGACGGCGCTGATCACCAGCCCCGGCATCCCGCATCTTTATCCCAAGCCGCATCCCGTCATCGCCAAGGCCTATGCCCTGGGCGTCCCGGTGGACAACGACATCGGCCTGTTCTTCCGCAGCTATGCCACGGCGGACTGGGAGGGCTTCGACCGCGCCCCCCGCGTGATCGCCGTCACCGGATCGAATGGCAAGTCCACCACGACCGCGCTGATCCACCATGTCCTTCAGGAAACGGGTCGCCCGACGCAGATGGGCGGCAATATCGGCACCGGCGTGCTGTCGCTGGAACCGGCCATCGACGGAGAGGTGGTGGTGCTGGAACTCTCCAGCTACCAGACCGAGCTTGCCCGCGCGCTGACGCCGGATGTGGCGGTCTTCACGAACCTTTCGCCCGACCATCTGGACCGTCACGGCGGGCATGGCGGCTATTTCGCGGCCAAGTGTCGGTTGTTTTCCGAAGGCGGGCCGGATCGCGCGGTGATCGGCGTCGACGAACTGGAAGGGCTTTACCTGGCGGACCAGCTGTCGATGGGACCGGCGGATGATCGGGTGATCCGCATATCGGCCGGGCAAAAGCTGGAAGGCGGCGCCTGGTCGGTCTTCGCGCGCAAGGGATACCTCGCCGAATACCGCAAGGGACGGCAGGCGGCCTCCATCGACCTGCGAGGCATCAAGGGCCTTCCGGGCGCGCACAATCACCAGAACGCCTGCGCTGCCTACGCCGCCTGCCGCGCCGTGGGCCTTGCGCCCCGAGAGATCGAGGCCGCGTTCCAGACCTTTGCCGGCCTGCCGCATCGCAGCCAGACAGTGGCCGAGATCGGCGGGGTGCGCTACGTCAACGATTCCAAGGCCACGAATGTCGATGCCGCCGCCAAGGCGCTGCAGGCTTTCGACAAGATCCGCTGGATCGCCGGGGGCTTGGGCAAGGAAGGCGGCATCGCTGCTCTCGCGCCCCATCTGGGCCGCGTTGCCAAGGCCTATCTGATCGGCCATTCGGCCCGCGATTTCGCGCTGGAGATCGGCCAGACCCCCTACGAGATTGCCGAGACGATGGATGCCGCCGTTGCCCGCGCCGCGTCCGAGGCCCGGCCGGGCGAAACCGTGCTGCTGGCTCCTGCGGCGGCCAGCTTCGACCAGTACCCGAATTTCGAAAAGCGCGGCGAGCATTTCACCGAATTGGTGAAGGCCTTGGCGGCGCGCTAAAAGGAAAGAAGGACAGGGGGCTGTCTGCCCCCTGCGGACGCCCAGGGGCGTCCTACCCCCGAGGATATTTGTGCCAAGATGAAATCACGCCCAGGCGGGCGGGCGCTTTTCCAGGAAGGCTGCCATGCCTTCGGCTGCCTCGGGCAGCAGGATGTTCCGGCACATGGCCGCGCCCGAAGCCGCATAGGCCTCCGGCAGGCCAAGCCGGAGTTGGTCGTGGAAGGCGCGCTTGCCAAGGCGGATCGCGGCGGGCAGCTTGGCCGCGACGGTTTCCGCCAGTTGCATCGTGGCTTCGCTCAGTGCGTCGGGCGGGGTGACGCGATTGACCAAGCCAAGATGCAGGGCCCTGGCGGCGTCGATGAATTCGCCTGTCGCCAGCATCTCGAACGCGGCCCTGGACGGAATGGCGCGCGTCAGTGCCACCATGGGGGTCGAGCAGAACAGGCCGATGTTCACGCCGTTGACGCCAAAGCGCGCGCCTTCCGTCGCCACGGCCATGTCGCAGGACGCGACAAGCTGGCATCCCGCAGCCGTGGCGATTCCCTGAACCTCGGCGATCACGGGCTGGGGCAGGGCGGGGATCATCTGCATCATGCGCGCGCAACTGTCGAACAGATCGGCGAAGGCCGCCTGGCCGCCATCGGCATTCTTGCGTGCGGCCTGCATCTGCCGCAGGTCGTGTCCCGCGCAGAAGGCCCGGCCATTCGCCGCCAGGACGACCACGCGCACCTGGTCGTCCTCTGAAATGTCGCGCAGACTGTCCGTCAGGGCGGCGATCATCTCGACGGACAGGGCGTTGAAGTTTGCCGGACTGTTCAGCACCAGCCGTGCGACGTGGCCGCTGTCCTTTCGCAGGATCAGGTCTGCCATCTTGATCTCCCTCCGTCTTTGGCCCCAAGCCTATGCCGGGACAGGGCAGGGGAAAAGCATGGATATCCTGATGGACGCGCAGGCGCTGAACGCCTTTCTGGCGTCCGACTTTCCGCAGGTCGCGGGCAGCGTCAGCGTGGAGTTGGTGGCACGGGACAGGCTGGTCGCGCGGCTGCGTGTGGACGAGGGGCATCTGCGGCCCGGCGGAACCGTCGGCGGTCCGTCGATCTTCGCCCTGGCCGATGTGGCGATCTATTGCGCAATCCTGTCGCGGATCGGGCCGGTGGCGCTGGCGGTGACGACCAACGCCTCGATCGACTTCATGCGCAAGCCTGCGGCGGGGCGCGACCTGCTGGCCGAATGCCGCATCCTCAAGCTGGGCCGCAGCCTTGCCGTGGCCGAGGCGCTGATCTTTCCTGACGGGGGTGCCGATCCGGTGGCCCGCTGCTCGATGACCTACGCGATTCCGCCAAAGCGGCCAGGAAACAACACGTTGTGATGTGGTATAGTGATACCTAAATTTCAACTATCTGATATTGCCTGATTTATCGGCGATTGCCCTGCTTGACGGATCGGTCGCGATCGCGGATATACCGCCATCTCGAATTTCACGACCCTGAAGGGACGAAAGATGAAAACCTATACCGCGAAACCGGCGGAGATCGAGAAGAAGTGGATCCTGATCGACGCCGAGGGCGTCGTTCTGGGCCGTCTCGCCACGATCGTCGCCAATCGCCTGCGCGGCAAGCACAAGCCGACCTTCACCCCGCACATGGACATGGGCGACAACGTCATCATCATCAACGCCGACAAGGTGCAGATGACCGGCAACAAGCGCGATGACAAGAAATACTACTGGCACACCGGCCACCCGGGCGGCATCAAGCACCGCACGGCCCGCCAGGTGCTGGAAGGCGCCCATCCCGAGCGTGTGGTGATCAAGGCCGTCGAGCGCATGATCAGCCGCAACAAGCTGGGCAAGCAGCAGATGACCCATCTGCGCGTCTATGCCGGTGCCGCGCACCCGCACGAAGCGCAGCAGCCCGAAGTTCTGGACGTGAAGGTCCTGAACGCCAAGAACACCCGGAGCGCGTGATTATGGCCGAAGACATCAAGACCCTCGACGATCTGAAGTCCGTCGTGTCGGGCAGTGCCGCCGTGACCGATACCCCCATGCGCCGCGAAGCGCAGCGCGACAGCCAGGGCCGCTCCTACGCGACCGGCAAGCGCAAGGACGCGGTTGCCCGCGTCTGGGTGAAGGCCGGTTCCGGCAAGTTCCTGATCCGCAACAACAAGGGCGAGTACGTGGATTACACGCAGTACTTCGCCCGCCCCGTTCTGCAGATGATCCTGCGCCAGCCGTTCGACGTCGCCGGTGTTGCCGGCCAGTATGATGTCATGGCGACGGTCAGCGGCGGCGGCCTGTCGGGCCAGGCCGGCGCCGTGAAGCACGGCATCAGCCAGGCGCTGCAGCTGCACGAACCGAGCCTGCGGGCCGCGCTGAAGGCCGCGGGCTTCCTGACCCGCGACTCGCGTGTCGTCGAGCGGAAGAAATACGGCAAGGCGAAGGCCCGCCGCAGCTTCCAGTTCTCGAAGCGCTGATTTTCGGCAAATGGTCTATCGAAAGGCGCGGTCCGCAAGGGCCGCGCCTTTTTCGTTTTCGAACTGCCGTGGAAATGTCATCCCGCTGTTGCTGGCGGCGGTCAGACTGCCTTTCAGGCGTGCATGAGCATGATCCCGGGCTGCTGAATCGCTTCCACGAGGCAAACTGGCGCGAAATCGGCACATGATCGGCCGGAAGATTCGCGGCGCGAACTGGGCCGAGGCAGGCCCGGCGGCAGGATTTGCGCGCTTGGCCCCAATTATAGTCGTTGCAAAACAACGAGGTGTAAGAAATTTGCCAAGATTGGCGATTTTCGCTCTTGCCCTTCCTGTTCTGTCTCCGTAAATACCGCTTCACCGAAGGCGGGAACGCTGGCGGGGACGGAGAGACGGGCTGGATGGCC
>NZ_JAFNAW010000064.1 GCF_017356265.1 Paracoccus fontiphilus
GTGAGCGCGCGCGCCATGGTGCCGGTCACCGCCGCCTGGCCTGATTTTACCCCGCCGCGTGGCCGGATTTTGCACCGCCGTTGACAGCCTGATCGCGGGCTTTTTCGGAGGCTGGGTCGATTCCGTAATCATGCGGGTGATGGACGTGATCCTGGCCTTCCCCTCGCTGCTGCTGGCTTTGGTGCTGGTGGCCGTGCTGGGACCGGGGCTGACCAACGCGATGATCGCCATCGCCATCGTCTACCAGCCCCATTTCGCCCGCCTGACCCGCGCCGCCGTGATGGGGGAAATGCGGCGCGAATATGTCACCGCCGCGCGCGTGGCGGGCGCGGGCAACCTGCGCCTGATGTTCAAGACCATCCTGCCCAACTGCCTGGGGCCGCTGATCGTGCAGGCCACGCTGTCATTCTCCTCGGCCGTGCTGGATTCGGCGGCGCTTGGCTTTCTGGGCATGGGCGCGCAGCCGCCCGCGCCGGAATGGGGCACCATGCTGGCCGAGGCGCGCGAATTCATCCTGCGCGCCTGGTGGGTCGTGACCCTGCCGGGCCTTGCCATCCTGGTTTCGGTCCTGGCGATCAACATGATGGGCGACGGGCTGCGCGACGCGCTCGACCCCAAGCTGAAGCGGAGCTGATGCCATGTCCCTGCTGACCATCCGCAACCTGACTGTCCGCTTCGCCACCGCCACCGGCAGCTTCACCGCCGTGGACGGGGTGGACCTGTCCGTGGACCGGGGCGAGGTTCTGGCCATCGTCGGCGAATCCGGGTCCGGAAAGTCGGTGTCCATGCTGGCGGTGATGGGCCTTCTGCCCGACACCGCCACCGTCACCGCCGATGAAATGACCTATGACGGCCAGGACATGCTGGCCATGTCCGACGCGCAGCGGCGCCGCCTGATCGGGCGCGAGATCACGATGATCTTCCAGGAACCCGTGGCATCCCTGAACCCGTCCTTCACGGTGGGCTTCCAGATCGAGGAAGTGCTGCGCTTCAACCTGGGCCTGTCGGGCAAGGCCGCCCGCGACCGCGCGCTGGAACTGTTCCGCGCCGTGGGCATCCCCCAGCCCGAGGAGAAGCTGAAGGCCTATCCGCACCAGATGTCGGGCGGGCAGTGCCAGCGGGTGATGATCGCCATCGCCATCGCCTCGAACCCGCGGCTCTTGATTGCGGACGAACCCACGACCGCGCTTGACGTGACCATCCAGAAGCAGATCCTGGATCTGCTGATGTCGTTGCAGGAAGATTACGGCATGGGCCTGATCCTGATCACCCATGACATGGGCGTGGTGGCCGAGACAGCCGACCGCGTGGTGGTCCAGTACAAGGGCCGCAAGATGGAAGAGGCCGAGGTGCTGGATCTGTTCGAGAACCCGCAAAGTCCCTATACCCGCGCGCTGCTGTCGGCCCTGCCGGAACACGCGACCGGCGACCGCCTGCCAACCGTGTCCGACTTTTTCACCGAGGAGGCCGCGCGATGACCCCTGTGACCCCCGTTGTCGAAGGACGCGCCATCGTTCGCGATTACCACGTCCCGGGCAGCATGTTGCGCCGCGCCAAGACCGTGCGCGCGGTCAAGGGCATCGACTTCAGCGTGCAGAGGGGCAAGACCCTGGCCATCGTCGGCGAATCCGGGTCGGGCAAGTCCACGCTGGCCCGCATCATCGCGCTGATCGACGCCCCGTCCGAGGGCGAGCTGCTGATCGACGGGCAGCGCGTCGACATCGCCGCCAGCCGCCCCGGACCCGAGTTGCGGTCCAAGGTGCAGATGGTGTTCCAGAACCCCTATGGCAGCCTGAACCCCCGCCAGAAGATCGGCGACGTTCTGACCGAACCCCTGGTCATCAACACCGATGTCCCCGCCGCCGAACGCCGCGACCGGGCGCGGGCGATGCTGCAGAAGGTCGGGCTGATGCCCGAGCATTACAACCGCTATCCGCACATGTTCTCGGGCGGGCAGCGGCAGCGAATCGCGATCGCGCGGGCCCTGATGCTGAACCCGTCGCTGCTGGTTCTGGACGAACCCGTCTCGGCCCTGGATCTGTCGGTGCAGGCGCAGGTCCTGAACCTGCTGGCCGACCTGCAGGACGAGATGGGCCTGACCTATGTCTTCGTCAGCCACGACCTGTCGGTGGTCCGCTATATCGCGGACGAGGTGATGGTGATTTCCGAAGGCGAGGCAGTCGAACAAGGCCCGCGCGAGGCGATCTTTGCCAACCCGACCCATCCGTATACCCGGCAGTTGTTCGCGGCGACCCCCGTCACCGATGTGGATGCGATCCGGGCTCGCGTTGCCCGCCGCAAGGCCGCGCGGCAGGCGGTAGCCTGAGGCGTCCCGGCGTGCCGGTCAGCGCAGGCGCTGACCGGCCTTGTCGAAGTGGAACAGCCGCGCCGGGTCGAAGGTGATCCCCAGGTCGCTGCCCACGGCACGGTCATGTTCGCCGAACAGCCGCGCGGTCAGAAGGCCGTGGCCTTCGGTATGGACATAGACCAGCGTCTCGCCGCCCAGCCGTTCGACATGGCTGACCGTGCCCCTGATCTGGCTTGGGCCATCGGTCAGTCGCACCTGCTCGGGCCGGATGCCCGCGCTGTGCGACGACAGGCCCAAGGCGCCCGAATCCAGGAAATTCATCTGCGGCGAGCCGATGAAGCCCGCCACGAAGGTATTGGCCGGGTCGTTGTAAAGCTGCATGGGCGCGCCGGTCTGTTCGACCTTGCCCGCCCGCAGCACCACGATCTTGTCGGCCAGGGTCATCGCCTCGACCTGGTCATGGGTGACATAGACCATTGTCGCGCCCAAGTCGCGGTGCAGTTTCGCGATCTCGATCCGGGTCTGGACGCGCAGCGCGGCGTCCAGGTTCGACAGCGGCTCGTCGAACAGGAACAGCTTGGGACGGCGCACGATGGCGCGGCCGATGGCGACACGCTGGCGCTGACCGCCCGACAGTTCGGCCGGGCGGCGGTCCAGCAGCGCGTCCAGCGACAGCATGGTGGCGGCGCGGTCGGTGGCGGCGCGGATCTCGGCCTTGGCATGGCCCGCCTGCTTCAGCGCCAGACCCATGTTGTCCCGCACGGTCAGATGCGGGTAAAGCGCATAGGACTGGAACACCATCGCGATCTCTCGCCGGGCGGGGGGCAGGTTGGTGATCTCGCGCCCGTCCAGCGTCACGGTTCCGCCGCTGACATCCTCCAGCCCCGCGATCATCCGCAGAAGCGTGGATTTCCCGCAGCCGGACGGTCCGACGAAGACGCAGAACTCTCCGTCCGCGACCTCGAGGTCCACGCCCTTGATGACCTCGACCGGTCCGAAGCTCTTCGTCACGCCGGAAAGTGTCAGCTGGCCCATTCGCCGTCCCTTACAGTTTCACGATCTGGCCGGTCCGCACGCTTTCATCCGCCGCAAGGCAGATGGCCAGCGACCGAACGGCGTCCTGCATGTGGCGCGTCAGGTCCAGATCCTCGGCGATGGCGCGGGCCATGAAGGCCTGTTCCCGGTCGCACAAGTCCTGGTGGCCCGGCTCGTCCGCCATCGACAGGTCCTGGTGCCCCTGGCCCACCCGATGCACCCGCAGGGTCGAGGTTTTCGTATGGGTGTCGATGTCGTCCGACCGCGCGCTGTCGGGCATCCTGATCGAAACCGCGCCCCTGGGGCTGACCACATCCTTCACGAAGAAGGCAGTGTCCGACATCATCGGCCCCCATCCCGCCTCGTACCAGCCAAGCGACCCATCTGCGAACAGCACCTGGAAATGGCCGTAGTTGTACATGTCCGGCGCGATGTCATCGGCCAGGCGCAGGCCCATGCCGCGCACCTCGACCGGATCGGCATCGGTGATCTGCAGCATCACGTCGACGTAGTGGACGCCACAGTCGACAATGGGCGGCGTCGTTTCCATCAGCGCCTTGTGCACCTCCCATGTCGGGCCGGAGCTTTGCTGGTTCAGGTTCAGGCGGAAGACGTAAGGCCCGCCAAGTGCGCGGGCCTCAGCGATCAGGCGCTGCCAGCTTGGATGGTGGCGCAGGATATAGCCCACGACCAGCTTGCGGCCCAGGCGGGCGGCGGCATCGACCACGCGCTGCGCATCCGCGACGGTGGTGGCAAGGGGCTTTTCGACAAAGACATCGGCGCCAGCCTCCATCGCCGCCACGGCATAGTCGGCATGGCTGTCGGAATAGGTGGCGACGCAGACAAGGTCGGGCTTGGTCTCGGCCAGGGGTTGGGCATAGTCGTCGAAGAAGGGATAGCCCTCCAACCCCTCGGCCAGCGGGCGCGGGGTGCGGTTGACCAGGCCGACGATCTGGAAGTCCGGGTTCTTGTGATAGGCCAGGGCGTGGCTTTGGCCCATGTTGCCAAGGCCTGCGACAAGGACACGGATCATTTGACGGCTCCTGCGGTGATGCCCCGGATCAGTTGCCGGGAAAAGATCAGGTAAAGGACCAGCACCGGCAGGATCGCCAGCGACAGCGCGGCCAGGACGGCGTTCCAGTTCGACACGAACTGCCCCAGGAAGACCTGGCTGCCCAGGGTGATGGTCTTGGTGGATTCCGAAGGCGCGAGGATCAGCGGGAACCACAGGTCGTTCCAGATCGGGATCATGGTGAAGACCGCGACCGTCGCCATTGCGGGCCGGACCAGCGGCAGGACCAGCCGGAAGAAGATGCGGTATTCCGACAGCCCGTCGATCCGGCCTGCGTTCTTAAGGTCGTCCGACACGTTGCGCATGAATTCGGACAGGATGAACACCGCCAGCGGCAGCCCCTGCGCGGTATAGACCAGCACCAGGGCGGTCAGGGTGTTCACCAGCCCCGTCGCCACCATCATCTGCAGGATCGCGACCGTGCCCAGCCGGATCGGGATCATGATGCCAAGGGCCAGGTAAAGCCCCATCAGCGTGTTGCCCCGGAACCGGTATTCCGACAGAGCGAATGCCGCCATCGCCCCGAACAGCAGCACGAAGAACAGGCTGAGGCAGGTCACCACCAGCGAGTTCTGGAAATAGGCCACGAAATCGCCCTGTCTGGCCACCGTCTGATAGCCGACAAGGTCGAAGCTGTCCGGCCCCGGCAGGGCCAGGGGTTGGGTGAAGATCGCCTGTTTCGACTTGAAGCTGTTCACGACCGTCACGAAGACCGGGAACAGCGCGATCAGCGTCCACAGGATCAGCACCGCATGGGCGGCAATGCTGCGGGCGGGGGACTGGCGGGGCTGGCTCATGGTTCTGCCCTCAGAACTGATAGCGGCGCAGCCGCGTCTGGATCAGGAACAGATAGATGCAGACCCCGACCAGGATGATGGCGAACATCGCGGTGGCGATGGTCGCGCCCATATGCGGGTCACCCAGTTGCAACTGGAACCCGAAGAAGGTGCGATACAGGAACGTCCCCAGGATGTCGGTCGCGAAGTTCGGCCCGGCAAGCGCGCCCTGGCTGACATAGATCAGGTCAAAGGCATTGAAGTTGCCCACGAAGGTCAGGATCGAGATGATGCCGATCGCGGGCAGGATCAGCGGCAGCTTGATGCGCCGGAACTGCGACCAGCCGGTGATCCCGTCCATCTCGGCCGCCTCGATGATGTCGTCGGGGATCGACAGCAGGGCCGCATAGATCAGCATCATCGGGATGCCGACGAACTGCCAGACCGAGATCAGCGCAAGCGTCGTCAGGGCGTATTCTTCCTTGCCCAGCCAGGGGGCGAACAGGCTTTTCAGGCCCACCATGTCCAGCAGGTCCGGGGCGATCCCCCACAAGGGCGACAGGATCAGCTTCCAGATGAAGCCCACAACCACGAAGCTGAGGATGGTCGGGATGAAGATCGCCGTGCGGTAGAATGCCGAAAACCGCAGCCGGGGCGACGACAGTAGCGCGGCCAGCAGGATGCCGATGGGGTTCTGCACCAGCATGTGGACGGCAAAGAACCACAGGTTGTTGCCAAGCGCGTTCCAGAAGGCCGCCGACCAGCGGGGATCGCCGAACAAGGTGCGAAAATTGTCCAGGCCGACGAAGGCGGTGCCGCCTTCGGTCCGGGTGAACAGCGACAGGTTCAGCGTGCTGAACAGGGGCAGGATCATGATCGCGCTATAGACCAGCACCGCCGGCGCCAGAAACACCGCGATATGCCAGCGGATCGGCCGTCCCTTCGCCATGATCGCGTTCCCTTGCCTGGTGTCTGCGGCAGAAGGCCGGGACGGTCAGCCCCGGCCTTGCCGAACTGTCGGGCGCCTTACTGCGCCTGCTGCGGTTCATACCACGAGGCGAGGCCTTCCTGCAGGCGCTTGGCCGCGTCTTCCGGCGTCTCGGACCCGCGGATCACGTTGGCGGATGCGTTCCAGGTCTCGTTTTCCAGGTTCGGCGTGCCGCGCGACAGGATCTGATAGGTGGACCGGATCGTCGGCTCGCATTTCTCGCGCCAGGACACGAATTCCTTGGCCAGCGGATCCTCCATCTCGACCGCGGTCGAATTGAGCGAGAAGAAGCCCGGCAGCGCATTGGCGTAAAGCGTGGCAAATTCGGCTGAGCCGACCCATTCCAGGAAGGTCTTGGTTTCCTCGGGATGCGCCGTCTTGGCGTTCATGCCAAGCGCGATGTCGGTATGGTCCGAGATATAGCAGGTGTCCCCCGCGTTCGGCACCGGCGGCGGGAAGGCCCCCATGGTGAAGGAAACCTGCGGGTTGAAGACGCCGATTTCCCATGACCCCGTCGGATAGATCGCGGCGCGGCCCAGGGTGAACAGGTTCTGGCTGTCGGGATAGGTCTGCGCCTCGAACCCGTCGCCCAGGTAATCCTTCCATTTCGCAAGCTGGACGAAGGGCGCGACCCAGGGCTCGTCGGTCAGCTTCTGCGTGCCCTCGATCAGCGCCTTGCGGCCTTCCTCGCCCTTCCAGTAGTTCGGGCCGATGTTCTGGTAACCCATCGTGGCGGCTTCCCACTGGTCCTGGGTGCCCATCGCCATGGGGACATAGGTGCCGTCCTCCTTGATCTTGTCCAGGACGGCGAAGAATTCCTCCTCGGTCGCGGGCGGGGTCAGGCCCAGTTCCTCGAAGGCGTCGGCGTTGTACAGGAAGCCGTGGATCACCGAGGCCATCGGCACGCAGAAGGTGGCCGCGCCGTCGTCCGTCTGCCAGGCCGATTTCGCCACGTCCGAGAAGTTCGCCATGGAGGCAAGCGAGGTCAGGTCGGCCAGCTGGCCCTTGTTGTAAAGCTCCAGCGAGGCGTCGAAGGGGCGGCAGGTGATCAGGTCGCCCGCCGAACCCGCGTCCAGCTTCGAGTTCAGGACGGCGTTGTAATCGGCCGGGGCCGAGGGCGAGAAGACCACCTTGATGCCGGGATTGGCGGTCTCGAAGGCGGGGATCAGGGTGTCCTGCCAGATGGTGATGTCGTCGTTGCGCCAGCTTTCGATGGTCAGCGTGACATCCTGGCCCCAGGCGGTCCCGCCCAGCATCGTGCCCGCCAGAAGGGCCGTTCCGAGGGTCTTTTTCATCGTCGTCTCCCTGTGAAGGACGCTGTCGCGCGCCCGTTGGTTATTGTTCCGCCGCCAGCAGGGGCGCCAGATGGCCGCCGCTTTGCCGCAGCGCCTGTTCCGCGTCGTCCGGGCTGCGTCCCTGCGCCACCAGGATCGCCGGCTTTACCGCGCCGCCGGTCTGCGCCAGGGCTGCCTTGGCAGCCGCGTCGTCCACCCGGGCCACGTCCGCCACAATCCGGGCGGCGCGGCCGACCAGCTTGGCATTGTCGGCCTGGACGTTCACCATAAAGCCGTCATGGACATGGCCCAATTCGATGCCCATCAGCACCGACATCAGGTTCAGCGCCGCCTTTTGCGCGGTCGCCGCCCCCAGCCGGGTCGATCCCGCCACCAGTTCCGGCAGGGTCGCCAGATGGACCCCGATATCCGCCCGTTCCAGAAGGCCCGAGGGCGCGACATTGGCGATGCCCACGACCGTCACGCCCGCGGCCCTGGCGACCTGCGCGACCGTCAGCGCATAAGGCGTGCTGCCCGAGGCCGAGACAACCGCCAGCACATCGCCCTGCGACAGCCCGCTGCGACGGAAATCATGGGCTGCGGCGTCGGCGTCATCCTCGACATCGCCGCGCATATGCAGCAGCGCGGAGGCGCCGCCCGCGAACAGGACGGGCGTGCGGTCGGGCGGGATGCCGAAGGTGCCGGCCAGTTCCAGGGCATCGGCAAGCGCCATCAGCCCCGAACTGCCCGCACCGGCATAGCCCAGCTTGCCGCCCCGCCGCAGCGCCGCCGCAGCGGCCTGGGCCGCCGCCTCGACTGCCGGAAGGGCTGCCGACAGGCTGGCGATCGCATCGGTCTGCGCCTGCACGAAAAGCGCACCGATCTGGGCCGAGGGGCGCAGGTGCAGCCCTGGGGCCGAGGGGTGGCGCTGTTCGGTGGGACGAGGGTCCATGTGATTCCTCCGCTGGCCAGATGATGCCAAAGCAATACCATCTGTAAAGACCTTTGTCAGAACAGGTCAGAAAACCCTTTCTGTTCGGCATTCATCCGAATCTTCTTCCGATTGGCATTTTTTTGGTATTACTAGGTCAGGCAGGAGATTCGGATGGCGCTTGGTCTGGTCAATGATGCGAAAGGCGCTGCTTGCCGCCGGGCATTGCGCGGCCGCGCCCTGGCACCGGACCGTGGGCGGACGCCGTGACCGACGATCCATTCAGCCCCGAAGGATTTGCGGAAACCGGGCACGGCCCGCTTTACCTGCAACTTCAGCGGCGCATCGCGGATGCCATCGCCTCGGGCAGGCTTGGCCCCGGCGACAGCCTGCCCCCGGAACGGGAAATGGCCAGCATGACGGGCCTGTCGCGGGTGACGGTGCGACGGGGCGTGCAGGAACTGGTGGCCTCGGGGCAGCTGGTGCAGCGGCGCGGATCGGGAACCTTTGTCGCGCGCAAGGTGGAGCGGCTGGAACAGGCGCTGTCGCTGCTGACATCCTTCACCGAGGACATGGCCCGTCGCGGCCGGTCGGTCGAAAGCCGCTGGATCGGGCGCGGGATTTTCGCGCCCAGCCCCGAGGAAGTGATGGCCCTGGGCCTGGGATCCGCCGACCGGGTGGCGCGGCTGGAACGGGTGCGCCTGTCGGATGGCCTGCCCCTGGCGATCGAGCGGGCCTCGCTGTCGCAGCAGGTGCTGCCCCGGCCGGACCAGGTGGAAAGCTCGCTCTACAGCGTGCTCGAGGCGCGGGGGCTGCGCCCGGTCAGGGCCGTGCAGCGCATTTCGGCGACCAACCTTGGGGCTGCGGATGCGGGCTTCCTGCAGGTCACGCCGGGGGCGGCGGGGCTGCGGATCGAACGCGTCTCGTACCTGCCCTCGGGGCAGGTGATCGAGTTCACCAGATCGCTTTATCGCGGCGACGCCTATGATTTCGCCGTGGAACTGAAATCGGCATCCGACACGGACAGGAGGCCCGGATGACCCAAAGCCACATGGCGCGCGAGATTGCCGAAATCCCCGAAGCCGCGCGTCGTTTCCTGGACGGCAGCCGCGACGCCGTGCTGGCGGCGGCGGCGGCGCTGCGCGACCGCGCGCCCGTGGTGGTCACCACCGTCGCGCGCGGGTCGTCGGACCATGCGGCGACCTATCTGAAATACGCGATCGAGCTGGAACAGGGCCTGCCCGTAGCCTCGCTGGGGCCGTCCATCGCCTCGATCTATGGGCGGCCGCTGCATCTGGCGCAGGGGGCCTGCATCGGCATCTCGCAATCGGGCCGCAGCCCCGACATCGTCGAGATGCTGCGCGCGGCAGGCGCCGGGGGGGCGCTGAGCATCGCCATCAGCAATGCGCCGGAAAGCCCGCTGGCCCAGGCCTCGGCCCATGCGCTGCCGCTGCTGGCGGGGGTCGAACGCAGCGTGGCCGCGACCAAGACCTTTGTGACAAGCATCCTGGCCGGGCTGGCGCTGCTGGGCGAATGGCGGCAGGACGCGGCGCTGTGCCAAGCGGTGGCGGATCTGCCGGAGGCCTTTGCCAAGGCGCTTGACTGCGACTGGTCGCCCCTTGCCGCGCGCCTGACCGGGACCGGATCGGCCTATGTCCTGGGGCGCGGCCCGGCCGTGGCCATTGCCGGCGAGGCGGCGCTGAAGCTGAAGGAAACCTGCGGCCTTCACGCCGAGGGCTTCAGCGCGGCCGAGGTGCTGCACGGGCCCGCGGCCATCGTGCAGCCCGGCTTTCCGGTGCTGGCCCTGGGCGTCGCGGATGCCGCCCTGACGCAGCTTGTCGCAACGGCGGAACGCCTGGCGGGTCAGGGTGCGGATGTCTTCCTGACCGGGGCCGAGGCCGCGGGCGCGGTGACGCTGCCCTCGGTGCCGGATCTGCATCCGGTCGTGGCGCCCTTGGTGCTGGCAGTGTCCTTTTATGCCTGCGTCGAGGGGCTGGCACGGGCGCGGGGCTTCGATCCCGACATGCCGCCCCATCTGCGCAAGGTCACGGAAACGGTCTAGGGCGATGCAGGAGGTTCTGACAGCCACGCGGATCTTCGACGGCGACCGCTTCCTGACCGGCCATGCCGTCGTGGCTCGGGGCGGGCGGATCGCGGCCCTGCTGCCGCTGGAGCAGGCGCCGCCGGTCAGCCGGCCGTTGGAAGGCATGCTGGTGCCTGCCTTCCTTGATCTTCAGGTCAATGGCGGCGGGGGGGTCCTGGTGTCCGGTTCAACGGATGTCGCGGATCTGGAACGGCTCTGCGCCGCGCATCGCGCCCTGGGCAGCGCCGGGGTGCTGCCCACGCTGATCACCGACACGGCCGAGGCCACGGCGGGCGTGATCGCGGCGGGCCTGAAGGCCGCGCGAGCCGGGGTGCCGGGGTTCCTGGGCCTGCATCTGGAAGGCCCCCATCTGGACCCGCGCCGCAAGGGCGCCCATGATCCCGCGCTCATCCGGCCGATGGAGGACGCGGATCTGGACCGGCTGTGCCGGGCGGCGCGGGATCTGCCCGCGCTGATGGTCACCCTGGCCCCCGAAGCCGCCACGCCCGAACAGATCAGCGCCCTGTCGCAGGCGGGCGCGGTGGTCAGCCTGGGCCACAGCGACTGCAGCTACGAGACCGCTATGGCGGCCTTTCGCGCCGGGGCGCGCTGCGCCACCCATCTGTTCAACGCCATGAGCCAGCTTGGCCACCGCAGCCCCGGCCTGGTCGGCGCGGTGCTGACCGGAACCTGCGCCGCGGGCCTGATCGCCGACGGGGTGCACGTGCATCCGGCGGCGATGTCGCTGGCCCTGACGGCGCGGCCCGAAGGGATCTTCCTTGTCACCGACTGCATGGCCTTTGCCGGCACCGACCTGACGGAGATGACGCTGCACGGCAGGCAGGTCCTGCGCCAGGACGGCAGGCTGACGCTGGCCGACGGCACTCTGGCTGGCGCCGACCTGACCCTGCCGGACGCCGTGGCCCGGCTGGTCGGCACGCTTGGCATTCCTGCCGCGCGGGCGCTGCGCATGGCGTCCGCCATCCCCGCCGCGCTGATCGGGCGGGCGGCTGATTACGGCGCGATCCGGCCCGGCGCCCGGGCCGAGATGCTGTTGCTGGACGACGACCTGCACCTGAAGGAATGCCTGGGCTTCTAAGCGGCGCGGCGCCCGGCTTGCAAAGGGTGGCGGCAGGGCCTACCTATCGAGACATGATGATCTTTGCCCATATCGCGAGGTTCCGGATCTATTCCGGGTCTTTGCTGACGCGCTCTCTGCCCCGGGCAGAGGCGGGCAACTGCTGACGCCTTTTCCCGGGCGCGACTTCCTTCATCACCTTCAGTCAGCCGGGCCTTGGCCCGACCGGGATCATCATGCGCCATACCTCTCAGGACCGGCTCCGGAACGGAGCGGGGCTCGTCGCCCGTCAACACGACCACCTGCCCGCCTTCGACGACATCTCGGCCCTCAGGCCGATCCGCGCACGGCTGGGGACATACGACTATTGGCAGCTGAACGAACACCGGCGCCGCTTCCAGGCCATCGGCACCGCGCCCTTCCTGCGGCTTGCGCAGCTGATCCGCGCGAAGATGGCCGATGCCGAGGTGGTCAACACCCGCGACATCGGCCACGACGTCGTGACGGGGGACTCGCGGGTCAGCTTCGCCATCGACGCCGGACGGCCGCAGACACGGACGCTGTACCACTGGACCTATCCCGACCATGACCGAAGCCGCCTGGCCGTCGGCACCTACCTGGGCGTGACGCTGATCGGGCTGCGGGTCGGGCAGGGCATGGCGCTGCTGGACAGCGAGGACGTGCTGGGCACCGCGCGGATTCTGGCCGTCCGCGAGCCGGGCGACCCCCGCGCCGGGCGTCACGACTGAACCGAAATCCACAACCGAAAGGGAGACTGCCATGTCTCGATCACCCCGCCGCCCTCGCGCGGTCATCGACGCCGATCATCTCGGCCGCCTTGAATCCCTGGCCGAGGCCGCCAGTGCGGGCCTGCCGCAGGTGGCCGAGCCGCTTTTGTCCAAGCTGGCCACGGCCCGGGTCGTCCCGGCAAGCCGGATGCCCGGCGATGTGGTCACGCTGAACAGCGCCCTGACCTATCGCGACGACATCCGCGGCCGCGAACAGGAGATCACCCTGGCCTGGCCCGAGGATGCCGATATCAGCCAGGGCGCCGTCTCGGTCCTGACGCCCATCGGGGTCGCGCTTCTGGGCCTGCCCGTCGGCGCCAGCGTCACCTGGACGACACGCAACGGCCAGGAACGCGCCCTGACGGTGCTGCGCCTTGGCGTCGCGCCCGTCGCCGCATGAACCGTCGCCGCATGACCTGGATCCCGCCGCCTCCCATCAACCTCAGCCACAAGGAAGACCCGATGTTCCGCCACCTCATCCTCCCGTCCTGCTTCGCTTGCGGGGCTGATGTTCCCCGATCCGCCGCAGGCCGCTGCCCGATCTGCCGCACCGAGTTTGTCGCGGCCATGCAGGCGGCGACCTGGCCGCGGAGGACCGCCGAGCCTGCCGTTCCTGTCGGCCCGCTGGGCAAGGCGGGTCAGTCCGGACCGAACCGCGCGGCGCCTTGACGGCCCGCGGAGCGGATCACGAAGCTTCGACTGGAAACTGTTCCTGCGCGGTCATAGATTGCGGCTGGTGATGCATTGCGAGAATGGAGACAGGGCTTGTCCGAACCGTGGCGACGATTCCCCTTGTCCAGCCTTGTCGGCCTTGCGCTTGCAGGCGCGGTGATCTGCGCCTGGCTTGCTTTGCACGTCTTTGCGGTGTGGCATCTGGACGCGTCCGCATCGCCCGTCCTTGCAGTCCTTTGCCTGATCGGCCTGACTTGGCTGTCCGTCGGGCTGTTCATCGTCGCGCATGACGCGATGCATGGCGCCATCGTTCCGGGCCGGCCGGCGATCAACAAGGGCCTGGGTTCGCTGGCCCTGCTGCTGTTTGCGGGATTTTCCTGGCGCAAGCTGATCGTCAAGCACATGGCCCATCACCGCCATGCCGGCACGGATGACGACCCCGATTTCAGCCGCGGCGGGCCGATGTCCTGGTATATCGACTTCGTGCGCACCTATTTCGGCTGGCGCGAGTTCTGGGTGCTGGGTGGGTCGGTGATCCTTTATGCGCTGATCCTGGGGGCACGCTGGGCTTATGTGGGCTTCTGGGCCGTGCCCTCGATCCTGGCATCGATGCAGCTTTTCGTCTTCGGCACCTGGCTGCCGCACCGGCCGGACCACGACGCCTTTCCCGACCGCCACAATGCCCGCTCGACCCGGTTCGGGCGGCCCCTGTCGCTGCTGACATGCTTTCACTTCGGCGGCTATCACCATGAACACCACCTTTACCCGTCCGTGCCTTGGTGGCAGCTACCCTCGATGCGCGGAAAGGATGAAAGATGAGCGTTCTGGTCCCTGTCATGATCGTCGTCCTGACCGTCGTGGCCATGGAAGGCTTCGCCTATTCGGTTCACCGCTGGATCATGCACGGGCCGCTGGGCTGGGGCTGGCACAAGTCCCATCACGAGGAAACCCACGGCGCGTTCGAGAAGAACGATCTTTACGCCGTGGTCTTTGCGGTGATCTCGATCCTGCTTTTCGCGGTCGGCAGCGCGTGGTGGCCGTGGCTGTGGTGGGTCGCGGTCGGGGCCAGCGTCTATGGCGTGATCTACTTCGTCGTTCATGACGGGCTGGTCCACCAGCGTTGGCCCTTTCGCTATGTCCCGAAACGCGGCTATTTCCGCAGGCTTTACCAGGCGCACCGGCTGCATCATGCGGTCGAAGGGCGCGACGACTGCGTGTCCTTCGGCTTCGTCTATGCCCCGCCGGTCGACGATCTCAAGGCGCAGCTGAAATCCTCGGGCGTTCTGGCCCAACGCCAGTCCAAGCACCGCGACGCTTGGCGCGCCGATCGGGCCGAGGATTAGGGGCGGCGCCTACGCAGGTGACTGGGGCAGATTTCCGGGCAACCTGGTTCAAGCTGGCCGAACGGCAACGAGCTCTGGAGAAACGGGATACAGCCAGTGAGCCCTTTGACGCCGAGGCGATCACCCAGATAGGCAAAGAAGGAGATGCCAAGCTTCTGGCAGGTCTTCATCAGCCCGAGCATGACATCGCGTGCCTGGCGGCCAACGGCGCTCATCGTGCCGCCCGAGATCCGGCGCTTGGTGACGCAGGCCCGAAGATCGTTTTCCGAGGAATTGGTGTGGAGCGGGATCTCTGGTCGTTCCAGAACCTTCAGCAGTTCGGCCTTTCGCCTGTGCAGGGGAGCGAGCAACTGACCCAATTCCTTGTAACGGGTGCGCTGCCCGAAGATGTCGTCGAACCGCTCGGCGAGGATGGGTGCCTCCTTTGCGGACGGCTGTCCCTTCCTGTCGCGTTGCCCATAAATCGGGTCATCCTCAATTTGTGTGGTGCAGAGGAAGCATTCGGGCCCTGAGCAAGTTCGGGCCGGCTCGCCCATACATCGCGCGCTTCAAGGTCTTCAATCGGTTGATCTGGCCTTCGGCTTGACCATTGCTCCACTCCATTTCGATCGCATTCCTGACCGCATCAATGTCTCTGTTCAAGGTTCGGGCGAACCGCACGATGGGCGCCAGGTCCGTTTCGATCGCATCGTCGATCCAGGCGGGCAGCGGGTCTGCTTTTCGACCACGCAAGATGCCATTGAAACGCATGGCGAGGCGCCGCATTGTTGTGAAGGCAGGCGAGCCTTCCTTGAGAACTTCGACTTTTCTCGCCTGTTCCAAGGTGAACTTTCCTCTTGGTTTGATGCAGAGTGCGGCCGCTATAACCGGGGAAATCGCGTGCCCGGTTTCCGGGTCCCGGACCGGTGCAAGGATCTGATCTTCCTTGATGGGTCCCTCCTGTTCCTGTTTTTCGGCTCTGCGCCATCCGGCCAAGAGCCGCTGCAAGTTTGACAGGCTGCCCTCGTAACCACGTTCTTGGATCAAAGGGAGCAGTGCATTGCCGGGTCACGTCCGTCAAGCTGGTGTAATTTCCCAGATGGCCTGAGGTCATGATCAGGCGGCTTTTGTGGTAATGCTGAGAATGGGGTCGATCTCCTCCTTGTCGATCTGAGCGAAGGCCTCGGCCATCATGTAGCGGCTCGAGGTCTGCCATTCGTCATTCTGCTCGAACAGCACCGCGCCGATCAGCCGCATGATGGAGGCTTCGTTCGGGAAGATGCCCACAACATCGGCGCGGCGCTTCACCTCCTTGTTGAGGCGTTCAAGTGGGTTGGTGCTGTGCAACTTGGTGCGGTGCTGGCGAGGGAACGCCATGTAGGCCAGCACGTCATGCTCACTGGCGTCCATCAAGTCCGCCAGCTTGGGCCAGCGGGTGCGGACCTGCTCCGCGACATGGCGCCAGGTATCGCCAGCGTGCTTGCGATCGGGCTGTTCAAACGCTTGCCGGATCGCTGCCGCGACCACCGTATGCTGGCCTTTGGAGACATGGGCGAGGGCGTTGCGCATCCAGTGAACTCGGCATCTTTGCCAGGTAGCTTCAAAGACCCGTGCAATGGCGGCCTTCAGGCCGGTATGGGCATCGCTGATCACGAGCTTCACGCCGTCGAGACCGCGGGCCTTCAGCGAGCGCAGGAAGTCTGTCCAGAAGGCTTCGGCTTCGGAAGGGCCGATGCCAAGGCCGATGATTTCCCGGCGGCCTTCAGTATTGGCGGCCACGGCGATTATGGCCGCAACCGAGACGATCCGCCCGCCCTGGCGCTGCTTGAGATAGGTGGCATCGAGCCAGACATAGGGCCACTCCCCGGTGAGCGGGCGGTTCAGGAACTCGCCGACCCGTTCATCGATATCCTTGCACAGCTTCGAGACCGTGCTCTTGGAGATGCCGCTCAGCCCCATGGCCTGCACGAGATCATCGACCCGACGCGTCGAGACGCCGCCGATCCAAGCCTCCTGGATTACGGCAACCAGTGCCTGTTCCGAAGTCTTGCGGGCTTCGAGGAAGCCGGGGAAGTAGCTGCCCTGCCGCAGCTTCGGCACCCGCAGATTCAAAGTGCCCAATCGAGTATCGAGCGCGCGTTCGCGATACCCGTTGCGCCAGGTTGTGCGGTCGCCGCTGCGCTCGTGCCGGCCGGCGCCGATCAGGCCATCGACATCGGCCTCCATGATCAGCTGAAGGACCGCCTCGGCGATGCTGCGCAGCAAATCACCCTGATCGTGCTTTGCCAAAAGCTCGGACAGGTCCATGGTGGTTTTGGTCATCGGGGGCTCCGTATGGTTCGTGGTTGAAGCGTCGAAACTCCACCAAACTCCACCTCGATCATACACCTCGATGGCCACCCGAGATTACACCGAACGTGCCGGTGAAATTACACCACGTCCGCGGACACTACCCCCGCTGCATTTTTTCGGTCACCTTTTTCCACATCTCCGGTCGATCTACTTCCGGAGCCAAAGAAATCAGTTTAGCAAGGACGCCAGACAATGCAGGAAACGCGCCAGGCGAGAGCGCTGCGATATCACACACTATCGCCACCTGCACCCGTAGATCTTCGGGTGCTTCAGTTGCCTTCGAGATCTTCTGAAACGCGCTATCGGCTAGCCGCTTTATGGCTCCGGTGTTTGGGTATAGTCGAGCAAATGCATGGAGGCGCAGGAGCTGCTTTTGGATGGACTTCGCGTGAGTGATATCCATATCTTCGAGGTGAATTCCTGCCAGCTTTTCAGGCTTGATTGCTCCCTCTATTATGTTTGCACTGGCTAAGGTTTTCGCCGAACCTAACTGCATCCCAACTTTTCTAAGGCAGTCACTGATTACCCTGACAATTTCAGCTGCACGGTGATCGCTCCGGGTGAAGATGCTGTAGTCGTCGCGATAACGTAAGATGCGAAAATCTTGGCTGTCAGTGAGCTGAAGGGTGATCAGATGGTCAACGTACGCCAATACCAACTCGGCAATAATGTCCATAAGAACGGATCCTTGAGTAATTCCGTTCGTTTGCCCATACCGACTATTTCTGATGTGAAAATCTAGCCTGTTACCAAACAAGCTTTTGTCGCCCTGTTTTTCCTTGGCGGCTTCGTATCCATGCAGTGCCCAAGGAATACTGTGCGTGTACAACGAACCATAGCAGTTGGAGACATCGGTTTTCAAAAGATGCGTGTACTCCAGCGACAGTTCGAGCGAACGTTGTTCGTAGCGCAGCCACCAATTGCGCACCTGAACCGCGTCATGTTTGACTGCACCATCAGTCGACATAGGAAAGCTAGTGCATTCGACTGCGCCCGTATGCAGTTGTTGCAAACGATCCTGGAGTAGCTTCCAGTTCGCGTCCTCACACATTGTCTGTACCAGCGTCATGTAGATTGCTGGATGAATGAGCTCAAACGGTCGCCAAGCAAAACGACCGTCCTTCGTGCTGAGAAGCTCATAGTTGACGCCTGCCATATCGACAGCCCGTTCGGGCTTGGCCTTTTGGAAGGTGGTGTACGGCTGTTCACCCATGGCCGTAGCCACGTCTTTTAGGATCGTTTCAAAGCTAATGTATGGCGGGAAGTCCGACCGAAAGTAGCACTCTGGCTTCTCAAGGTAAGCTTTAGCCGATGCGGCGTCTAAATCGATAATTCGTGTCATGAACTTTGTTCCACAGAGTTCTTTGTGTAAGTACTTGTTTTTTATTCTATTTATCGTGCGATGCGTTTGTTTCCCGTGGAGATAGAACCAGCCTCTTTCAGTGACCTTTTTGGCTTCATTGCTCGTTTAGAAGGTTGGAGGTAGAGAGGCATCAAAGTCTTTTTTGAGAACTGCGGCCCGGAGTCGCGTTCGAGCCTAGCTCGGCATCGCCTGCTCGGAACATCGCCGACCTATCACCTCGCCATAGAAGTAGCGGGGCAGACCCTGATCGTTCCATCTCTTTTTATCGTTGCAGGTGGGTTCTGTGGGTTCCTTGTATTCTTTTCAGCCTAACGCGAGAAACTGTCAGTGCAATTTATGACAGGGTAGCGGGAGTAAGACCCACTGAAACCCACAAACCCACTGTTCAAGACAATGTAGCCTATGCTCGCGAGGCCAGATCAGTCTGCTGTAGCTGCTTTTCGCAGCCTGGCGCGCAGGGCCTGCCGCGCCAGTTCCAATGTGCTTTCTTCTCCGTGCTTTCTTGCTGGCCTACTTCGCCACGCAGAATAGATGGACAGGCAAGGAGCAACTACCATCATCACTGGAATGAACGCTTCGTCGCCTTTGGGGACACCATATCTGTTGAGTAAGACACCAGCAGCAATGAGCAGCAATATATTTGCCGCATAAGTCAGCGTCCGCATATATCCCCCAAACGCAATCGAACCACGCTTCCGTGATCCGTGCACACGTCACGCATTCCGTCAATCTTGATTTGCTGGCCTATCGCCATAGCACCCTGTGCACCCGTTCTTTTTTCACGCAGTAGCCGCACCACTGGCCCGACGCGGCACATAGCACAGCCCTGATGAAACGCCTGCCAACGCGCAGCCCAGCGCCTCTGCGGGCCTGTTGTGATTTCCGCAGCAAAGTGTTGCAATTTTCACAACTTTATCAAACACTTGACCAGATTCGGCGCTGTGCTATCGTCACTAAAGAAGCGGCAAGTAGCAGGGCCACGATGGCACAAGGATCAGCACCAGGTGAACGTAGGGGCGGACGGCAGGCTGGGACGCCAAACCGCCGCACCGCTGCATTGCGTGAAGCGATCGAGGCCGAGGGCGTTGATCCTGCGGTTGCGTTGGTGCGCATTGCCAAGGCTGCCGAGGCACGCGAGGACTTCGGGCTGGCGGTCGAAGCGTATGGCAAAGTCCTGCCGCTGATTCATGCCAAGCCGCGTCCAGCAGTTCTAGACCCAGACGAGACGATCGCCTTCGAGCGCGACCTCTTCCGCATGAAGGTCGAAGAAACCGCCAAGGCAGTGCAGGCGGATGAAGGACTTGCCAGCCGTCTTGCTCGCGCAAAGGCCCGCAAGCTCGCGGAAGATGTCGCGGAAGTATTCGACGCGATGACGGACGCCGCCCATGCTGGGCCCATCGTTAATGTGACGCCCAGCCGCCCTGCGGCTTCTGCCGGTCCTTCGCTCCGTCCCGCGCCTGCGCCTGCGGTGGAAGCGCCGCAGGTCGCATACCGCCCCGTTCTTCCGCGCTCGGCCATGCCTGCGCCGATCGGCGACTGGTCCATGCGAGAACGCCAGGCGTTCGCAGACGAAGGCCGATCCAGCTACGACACCGACCCTTATTCCGCCGACCCCCTCGGCTTCCTTGCCAACCGTGATTGCTGAAAGGTTCCCCCATGGCACTTGACGATCTTTCCCAGGATGTGACCGCACTCATCGCAACCGCGGGCGCGGTCGATGCCGCCACCGCCGCCCTGCGGCCCTTGCTGGCCGACCTGGCGGCTGCTGAACTCGCGATCCGCAAAGGGATCCGGTCCAACGGGTTGCCGTCTCGCGATCACCTGATGGGCACAAGCCAGCTTCGCGGGCTGGCGATCTCGCTGCTGACTGGCGGAAGCGAACTCGACGGCACGCCCCTCGCCTCGATCGTGGTGCGCGCATACGGGGACCTGATCGCCCAGGAAGGCGGTGCCGCATGACTACGATGATGACCCCTGCCGCCATTGATGCGCAGATCGGCGCCTGCGATGCCGCGATTGCCAACCTGGAACATGAGGCCCAGCAGATTGCGCTGGCAGCAACCGAAGGTGACGCCACAGCCGCGGCGCGCCTTGCCAGCATCAATGCGGAAATCGAGGCGATGCGCGGCGATCGCTTTATTCTCACGCAGGCCCGGCGAGCCGCAGAAGCCCGTGCAGCCGCGCAGGATGACACGGCACAGGCCGAACGCCGTGCAGCCGACCGGCAGGAAGCCCGTGAGCATGTCACCCGCCTGCTGGAAGCCGCCCGTCGAGCCGACGCCTTGGTGGCGCAGATGACAGATGTCCTGGCCGATCTCGCCGAAGCCGAGGCCAGCGCCCGCGCCGCCGCCAACCGGACAGGTGGCATCCTAAACGGCACGCGCATCGGCCAGCGCGGCGCTGCGGGTCACGCGGTGGATCTCATCACCCGGAACGCAAAGGGCGCCATCAAGACGAATACGCCTGCACGCGGTGTCGAGGATTTCGCCCGCGCCGGCTGGCGCGAACTGATCAAGGAAAGCAACAATGTCTGATCCTGACCTGTCCATGCTGTTCCCCTCCGATGCGCCGTCGCAAGCCCCGGAGTGGTTTCAGGCCCAACGCCATGAAGCCGAGCAGGCCCGATCGGACGCCGCCGCTATTCTGTTTGGCGGCTCCAAGGCCAGCCCCGCACCTGCCACGCTTGCCGGTGACAAGGATCCGACAAGCGCCGCATTTCCGACCGAAGGCAGCATCGACGCCGCAGCTTCCGTTGCGGCCACGCTAGACCCGTGGGCCGACAGTCTTCAGGCTGACGGCAATCCCGCAGCCGCAGAGGAGATGCGTGGGGTCAGTGCCTCCCTGGCCAAGGATTTCCGGCAGAGCGGGATGACCGCCGAAGACACCCAGGAGGTGATGGGTCTGGCGCATGAGGCCCTTGGCAACTCGCTCATGCCGGGGATGCCTGTCAGCGATGACCGCCTGGTCGAAATGCGCGCGACCGCCGAAAGCTGGATCGAGGAAAACCAGATCAGCGCTGGCGACATAGGTTTGGCGCAAAGGCTTGTCCGCGATCTTGACGCCAAGACTGGAGGGCGCGTTTCGGAATACCTGGTCAATACTGGGATGGGCAATGATCCACGTGCAATTGAGCGTGCAATCCAGATTGCCAGAAAGCGCTATGGCCGGTGAAATCGTATGCCCAATGTGCCAGGGCCCAACCGATCCCGCCGCCTTTGACGCAATGATCTGGGATTTGATCCGCGAACGCGATCTATCCGAGGAGGCCGAAAGCGTTCTGCGCGCCGTCTGGGCCGGCGGTGGGCGCCCGGTCGAGGCAGAAGCCATCTTTGATGAACTGTATTGCTGGGATGCCGAAGGCGGTCCCTCTCTCACAAGGATGTATCAGGACTTGCGGGCGGGCGCCGCGGAACTGGCCGACAAGCTGCTTGGAACCGGATTAGCCGTAGTGCGCGCAAGCCGGCGTCCTGGCTGGATGATAAAGTTTACGAATGGAGGTGCTTATGTTTGACGATCCGATCCACTGCCCGTGCTGTTCGCGCCCGGTGCAAGGCTCTTTGTCCGCTGATCTGCTGGCCTTGGCGCTGGACCTGACGCCCGCCCAAGGGGCGATCCTTCGCGCCGTGAGCGCTGGGAACGGGCACGCCGTACCGACTGATTCGATCCTGCGGGCTATCTATGAGGACGAGGACAACCCGCCTGATCATTCCCGGCAGTATGCGACCTTCAAGGAAAAGCTTTCGCTGATGCGGACCCGGCTGGCGGGCGCTGGGCTGGCGATCGAGAATGTCGGTCGGGGCGAAGGCTACCGGCGGATCACAATTCAGAAGACTGATGCATTGGCGTCACAGGGCGATTCTCACCGTATCATACGGTAACGCGGCGGATTGTTACCCCAAACGTTACCCCAAAAAGGGAACTGTTGCACTCCGCCTCGGCGGCAGCGCCACTAACTCACTGAACTTATTTGTGATTTAGTGGTGCCGGTGAAGGGACTCGAACCCCCGACCCCATCATTACGAATGACGTGCTCTACCAGCTGAGCTACACCGGCATCTGGTGACGCGCCGGATAGCAGGTTCGGTCGCGGGGGAAAAGGGGGCGCGATGTTTTTTTGCGCCCCTTTTGCCTAGGGACGGGACTTGCCCTCGGTCCACTCGGCTTCCTCGGGCGGAACGACGTCGGGACGAACCAGGACCGGCTCATCGGCGGGCCGGGGCGCATCGGCGGGAAAGACGACCGGCTGCGGCTGCGGTTCCACTCGGGCGGGCGCCGGTTCCGGCGTGGTGATCGTGCGGGCGGGCTCGACCGCGACATAGTCGCTTTCGCGCGGCACCATGCCGGGGGCCACGTCGGCAACCTCGACCCGGCGGGGCTTCGGCTTCTCGGGCGGCGGCATGTCGGTCACGGTTTCCTCGACCACGGGCTCGGCGACGACCTCGGATTGCGACGTGGCGGGCGCGTGCCGGGGCCCGCCGACCAGCAGCGGCAGCATCTCGGCCCCCTTGGTGGTCGTCACGCCCGAGTTCCGCAGTTCGGGCTCGCGCCAGGTCAGCGTGTCGAAGCCGCCGCAGCTGTCGCAGGTGGGCGCCCAGTCCGACATCACGTTGTGGCACTTGTCGCACACCCATTGCGGCCCGCGAGAGGCAGTCAGCGCGCGCGCCAGATAGCCGCGCACGACGCTGTCGTCCGCGCCCTCGCCCCGTTCCACCGCGGCCATGATCGACAGGGTCCGCACGGTCGGGTGCTTTTCGGCCAGATCGCCAAGCGCGCGGCGGGCGCCGGGGAAATCCTCGGCCGCCAGCAGCAGTTCGGCCTTGAGAAGGCGCGATTCCTCGTCGTTGGGGTTCTTGGCGATCAGCCGCTCGAACCGGGTCAGGCGGGCCGACGGCGTCTCGTCGGGAACGATCTCGGCGTAGGCCGCCGCGACATCGGGATGCGGGCGCACCGACCAGGTCTTTTCCAGAACGCGGGACGCGTTCCGGTAATCCTTCTGCGCGACATAGCTGCGCGCCGCCAGCACCGCAGCCGGGATCAGGTCGGGCGAGGCCTTGTTGGCGGAAATCGCGGCTTCGCGCGCGCTGATCGAATTGCCCTGGGCCAGAACCTCGCTGGCTTCCTGCAGGGCCAGAACGGCGTCGCGGCGGATATGGACATCCTTGGGCAGGTCGCCCTGGCGGCGCTTGTCCTTCAGCAATTGCCGCGCGCCCTTCCAGTCATTCTGGCGCATCTCCAGATCCAGAAGCGTGTCCTGCAACTCGCGGTGCTTGGGCTTAAGGGCATAGGCCTTTTGCGCCAGCAGCAGGGCGGTCGCGGTGTCGCCTTCGTCCATCTTCTGGCGCATCAGGCCCCGGATGCCGACAAAGCGGGTGCGGTCGTCCTCCAGAAGCGTGCGATACACCTGACCCGCGCGGGCCTTGTCACCCGCCACCTCGGCCGCCTGGGCGGACAAGAGGTTGGTGACATGCGGCATCTGCAGGTATTTCTCGGCCTTGGCGGCCTTGTCCTGGGCCAGCCTCCCCTCGCCCGAGGCGACGGCCAGCATCCCCTCGCCCAGGGCCGCATAGCCCTTGCGCTCGCGCGAGCGGGCGAAATAGCGGTTGATGGCGGTCTCGTCCCCGGCCAGGAAACGCAGAAAGGCCAGCGCCAGGCCCAGCGCCTTGAAGACCAGCCAGGCCAGCACCATCAGCACCAGAAGCGCCACGACCGCCTTGACGGGGGTCAGCACGTATTCCGTGCCGGCATATTCCACGCGCAGCATCTGCCCGGTTTCGGACAAATGAACCGCCCCCAGCGAGACAACCAGGACGACAGCAAAGAAGAACAGGATTTTCAGCAGGGACAGCAGCATTGCCCGGACCTCAGTTTGAAGGGGCGGACAGGTCGGACAGGGCCGCCTGCGCATCGCGATAGGCCGTGGCGCCCGTCAGCCACTCGGCCATGGCGGGGGCGGTCTTGCCCGGTTCCGGCAGCGCCTCGATCTCGGCCACGGCATCCGCGATGCGGCCAGCCTCGACAGCCTCGTTGGCGCGCGACAGGATCGCGTCGGGATCGCTGCCTTCTCGCGCCTCGACGGAACGGGCGCCGGTCTGGGCGCGGATGAAGTTGGTGAACAGGCTGCCGTTCCCGGCCGCGCTTTCCTCGCGCAGCGAGGTCCGCAGGGCGGCGCGCGCGGCCTCGGGGAAGCCGGCCTGCAGGCTGTCCAGGCTGGGAACCTCGCGGGTCAGGGCCTCGGGCGCCTCGAGGCCCGCGCCTTCCAGCGTCTGGCGGGCCTCGTCGGGGGTCACGCCGCGATCCAGCGCGGTCTGCAGCGCGGCGACGGCGGCCACGGCTTCGGCCCGGCGGGTGGTCTGGGCCGCGGCTTCCTGCAACTGCTGGGCCTCGGCCTGGGCGGCGTTGATCTGGGCTTGCGCGGCCTGGGCTGCGGTCTGGATCTGCTGTTCCAGCGTGCCCGCCTGATCGGCCAGCGTCTGCACGCGCGCGGCCAGTTCGGGGTCGATCTGGGGACGCGCCGTCAGTTCCTCGATCCGGGCCGCCTGCTGTTCCACCTGCTGGCGCAAGGCGGCCAACTCCTCGGGCGAGGCGCCCGCCGGGGCCTGCGGCTGGTCCGGCGCGGCGGCAAGCTCGGCCCGCAGGGCCTCGATCCGCTCGGCCGTGGCGGCTTCCGCGGCGCTGACGGCCTCGGCCCGGATCGCGTCGGCATCGACCTGAGCGGCCTGCGGCGTCTCGGCGGGCTGGGGGGGCAGCCAGCCCTGGGGCAGGTGCGGCAAGGCCCAGATGGTGGCGGCGGACCCCAGCCCGGCGGCGACGACGCCCCCCAGGACCACGGGCCAGAAGCCGGTCTTGCGGACGGTGACGTTCTGCACCGGCGCGGGGCCCGACGCAGGCGTGTCGCGCAGGATGGCCTCGGGCGCGGCATCCCCGGGGGCGCCCTTCGGCCCGGTGTCCCTTGTCCCGGCATCAGTCTTCCGTTCGGCGGCGGGATGCTGCCCCGCGGCGTCGCCCAGCAGCGTCGAATCGATGGGCTTGATCTCGGCTTCGGTCGCGGCCGCCGCGCCGGTTCCTTCCCCCGCGTCGGTCGAGGCGATCACGCCCGGATCGGCGGGTTCCTTTTTCAGCATCAGGGGCGTCTGTTCCCGCGAGCTTTCGGCTTTGCCTGCGCTAGAGGTCTTGTCTGGCTTTTTCACGTCTTGTCCCCGTCCTCGCGGCGGCAATCCCCGCCGCGCTTTGGCCCGTAGACTAATCAGCCGGGGGCCGCTTCTCAACCCGCCCTGCGCATCATTGTTCCGCAAGGGAAAGGCCGCGGATCGCGGCGGCCATGGCAGCGGCATCAGGGGAATCGGCGACGCGGCGGCCCGCGGCCGGTCCCTGCCACGCCGCCATCGCCGCATCGCTGATCGCGACAAGCCACAAGGGCGCACGCGCGCCATGGGCGGCATCGGCGACCAGCCGCGCGCTCCGGGGGGAAAACAGCGGCAGGACGACCGGCGCACCGCCTGCCAGCAACGCCTGCGCCTCAAGGGTCAGCGGCACCGCCTGCTGATCATAGACCACCACCCCCGGCACCGGCAGCACGCGGGCCAGATGGCGCCCATGGGGGTGGACCAGCGGCACACCTGCGGCCTCGATCATCGGCAGCAGCCCTTCGGCAAAGCCGTTCCCCTCGCGCACGTCGAAGCCTGCCGCCCGTGCGACCCGCGCGGTATGCCCGCCGACGCAAAGCGCCAGCCGGCCGCGGCCGGGCCCGGCCGATCCCACCGCGTGGGCCGAGGTGAACACCAGCCCCGGCGCATCGCGCAGCTGCCTGCCATCATGATCCACCGCCACGATCCGCAGGATCGGGGACAACACCGCGTGCCAGTCCGGCAGCATCGCCGCGAAGCGACGTGAATCCGCCAGCGGGCGGGTCAGCAGCAGGGCGGGCGTGGCGCTGGACATTGGCATCCCCTGTCGTCGATGCTAGGGCCTACAGGCGTAAGCGCCATTCCCCCGCCCGGCAAGAGCATGGACGACCAGCAGATTTTCCTTGGCATCGAAAGCAGTTGCGACGACACCGCCGCCGCGCTGGTGACGGGCGACCGGCGGATTCTCGCCTCGGTCGTCAGCAGCCAGACCGCGCTCCATGCCGACTTCGGCGGCGTGGTGCCGGAAATCGCGGCGCGCGCCCATGCGGAACGGCTGGATCTGGTCGTCGAACAGGCCCTGTCGCAGGCGGGGATCGCATTGCGCGATGTCACCGCCGTGGCCGTGACCGCCGGACCCGGCCTGATCGGCGGGGTCATGGCGGGCGTGATGTGCGCCAAGGGCATCGCCGCCGGGGCGGGCCTGCCGCTGGTCGGCGTGAACCACCTGGCGGGCCACGCGCTGACGCCGCGCCTGACGGACGGGATCGGCTTTTCCTACCTGATGCTGCTGGTGTCCGGCGGCCATTGCCAGTTCCTCCGCGTGGACGGCCCCGAGGATTTCACCCGCCTTGGCGGCACGATCGACGACGCCCCCGGCGAGGCTTTCGACAAGCTGGCCAAGCTTCTGGCCCTGCCCCAGCCCGGCGGCCCCTCGGTCGAGGCCGAGGCGGCGGGCGGCGATCCCGACCGCTTTGCCCTGCCCCGCCCCTTGCTGGACCGGCCCGGATGCGACCTGTCGTTTTCCGGCCTCAAGACCGCTGCCCTGCGGCTGCGCGACGGGTTGATCGCGGACCAGGGCGGGCTGCGCCAGGCGGATCGGGCCGATCTCTGCGCCGCCTTCCAGGCCGCCGTGGCCGATGTCCTGGCCGAGAAATCCCGCCGCGCCCTTGCCGCAAGCCCCGCCCCTGTCCTGGCCGTCGCGGGCGGCGTCGCCGCCAACCGCGCGATCCGCACCGCCCTGGAACAGGTGGCGCGGGATGCAGGCGCGCGCTTTCTGGCCCCGCCGCTGGCGCTGTGCACCGACAACGGCGCCATGATCGCCTGGGCCGGAGCCGAGCGGTTCGCCCTTGGCCATCGCGACGGCATGGATCTGGCCGCCCGTCCCCGCTGGCCGCTGGACCACAGCGCCGCGCCGATGCTGGGCGGCGGCAAGAAGGGGGCCAAGGCATGAGCATCGCGATCCTGGGCGCGGGCGCTTTCGGCACGGCGCTTGCCGTGGCCCTGGCTGCAAGGGGCCCGGTGACCCTATGGGCGCGCGACACAAGCTGGGGTCGCGACAACCCGCGCCTGCCGGGCGTGACGCTGCCGGATGCAATCCATGTGACGGACGACCTGGGGGACGCCGCGCGGGCCAATACGCTGCTGCTGGCCCTGCCGGCGCAGGCCTTGGGCGGCTTTCTGGCCGGTCATGCGGTGCTGCTGGACGGCAAGCGCCTGGTCAGCACGGCCAAGGGCATCGACCTGTCCAAGCTGACCGGCCCCTCCGCGCTGCTGGCCGACGCCTGCCCGCAGGCCACGGTCGCGGTCCTGACCGGCCCCTCCTTTGCCGCCGACATCGCGCGCGGGCTGCCCACCGCGCTGACCCTGGCCTGTGCGGACGGCGATGCGGGCAAGGCGTTGCAGCACACGCTGTCCACTCCTGTCCTGCGGCTTTACCGGACCACCGACGTGACGGGCGCCGAACTGGGCGGCGCGCTGAAGAACGTCATCGCCATCGCGGCGGGCGTCGTGATCGGCGCGGGCCTGGGCGACAGCGCGCGCGCCGCGATCGTCACCCGCGGCTTTGCCGAGATGACCCGCCTTGCCGCCCGCCTGGGGGCACGCCCCGAAACGCTGACCGGCCTGTCAGGCCTGGGCGATCTGACGCTGACCTGCACCTCGGCCCAGTCGCGCAACTTCCGCTATGGCCAGGCTCTGGGCAGCGAGCAGCCCTTCGACAGCGCCACCACTGTGGAAGGCGCCGCCACCGCCCGCGCCGTCGCGGCCCTGTCCCGCCGGCTGGGCTGCGACATGCCCGTCGCCGCCATGGTCGCCGCCCTTGCCGAAGGCCGGGTTTCGGTCGACAACGCGGCAGAGATGCTGATGACCCGCCCCCTGAAAGAGGAATGAGATGCCCCTGTTCGCCCTGATCTGCCGCGACAAGCCCGGCGCGCTGGAAACCCGCATGGCCAACCGCGAAGCCCACCTGGCCTATGTCCGCGACACCGGCGTCGTGCTGTTCGGCGGCCCGATGCTGTCCGGGGGCGAGATGCGCGGCTCGCTTCTGGTGCTGGAGGCCGACAGCCTGGATGCGGCCAAAGCCTGGGCCGCAAGCGACCCCTATGGCCTGGCCGGGCTGTTCGATTCGGTCGAGATCACCGAATGGAAGAAGGTGATCGGCTGATGGCCTTCTGGCTGTTCAAGTCCGAACCCGACGTCTTCAGTTGGGACGACCTGGTCGCCAAGGGCGAGACGGGCGAGGAATGGAACGGGGTGCGCAACTACCAGGCGCGCAACTTCATGCGGGCCATGAAAGTGGGCGACCTGGGCCTGTTCTACCATTCCAACATCGGCAAGGAGGCCGTGGGCATCGTCCAGGTGATCGCCGAGGCCCATCCCGACAGCACCTCCGCCGATCCGAAGTGGGAATGCGTGGACCTGAAGGCCGTGGAATCCCTGCCCCGCCCCGTCACCCTGGAACAGGCCAGGGGGGAACCGGCATTGAAGGACATGGTGCTGGTCAACAACTCTCGCCTGTCGGTGCAGCCCGTGACGGATGCCGAATGGGCCGCGATCCTGAAACTGGCGGGATCATGACCGCTCTTTCATCTTGGTCCAAATATCCCGGGGGCCCGGGGGCTGGCCCCCGGCTTGCCGCTTCATTCCGCCGCACCGCCGCATTAAGGTCCGGGCGGCACAACCACAGGACACACCCATGACCCAGCGCCTGCACCTTGTCTTCGGCGGCGAACTGACCGACCCGCAGGGCACCCAGTTCCGCGACACCGACAACATCCACATCGTCGGCATCTTCCCGAACTACCAGGCCGCCTATGACGCCTGGAAGGCCGAGGCGCAGCGGACGGTGGACAGCGCCCATACCCGGTACTTCATCGCCCACCTGCACCGCCTGCGCGACGAGGAAGCCGCCGCCAGCCCGACCGAGGAGCTTGGCGTCAAGGGCTGACCCGCCCGGCGCCGCAGGGAATGGCCGGGGTCGGGATGGGCATCGGGCGGATCAGCCTCTGGCTGCAGAACCGTCGCGCGGCGGATCGGGAAACCGCGCCCGTCCCCGATGTCCCCCAGGGCAGCGGCCCGCTGCTGCTGGTGCATGTGTCGCCCGACGGGCGCGCGGCCTTCACGCAGGTGCAGCGCCGCCTGATGCGGGCCCGGTCCGACCTGCGCATCCTGGAACTGGCCGACCCCGCCCTGCCGCATGCAGAGACGCTGATGCAGGCCGGTCCTGCCGCGCTGCTGCTTCTCGGTTCGGACCTGCCGCCGGCCCTGATCACCGCCGCAGGCCGCTGCGACGTGCCGGTCATCCTGGCCGAGGCGCGCCTTGCCCCCGAGGATGCGGCCTGGACCCTTCGCGCGCTGTCCCGCCGCGAATTGCTGCGCCAGATGCGCGCCGTGCTGGTGACCGATCCTGCCAGCCAGGCCACCGCGCTGCGCATGGGCGCCGATCGCGGGCGGGTCACGATGACCGGCCCCGTGGCCGAGATCCGCGACCCCCTTCCCTGTTCCGAGGCCGAGCGCAGCATCATGGCCCAGCTTCTGCGGGGGCGCCACGCCTGGCTGGCGGCGGCCGTCCCCCCGGACGAGGAAGGCGCCGTGCTGAACGCCCATCACGCGGCCCTGGCGCAGTCGCATCGCGCGCTGCTGTTCCTCGCGCCCCGCGACCCGGCCCGCATCGAGCCCCTGGCCGACGAGATCGAGGCCAGCGGCCTGGTCGTTGCGCGCCGCTCCCTGGACGAGGACCCGACTGACGACGTCCATGTCATGCTGACGGACGGCGCGACCGAGATGGGGCTGTGGTACCGCCTTGCGCCCGTCACCTATCTGGGCGGGACCCTGGGCGGCGACGACGAGGCTGCCCGCCACCCGTTCGAACCCGCGGCCCTGGGCTCGGCCATCGTCCATGGCCCGCATACGGAACGCTTCGCCACCGAATGGCAGCAGCTTGGCGGCGCGGGCGCCGCGCGCCAGGTCGGCGGCCCCGACGAACTGGCCGCGGCCATCGCCGAACTGTCGCAGCCCGACCTGATCGCCACGCTGGCCAGCAACGCCTGGACCGTCAGCACCGGCGGCGCCGACGTGACCATGCGCATCTGCGCGCCTGTCCTGGATGCCATCGCAAAGGACCGTTCATGAAACGCGCCCCCGCCTTCTGGTACCTGCGCCCGCCGACGCTGGCGGCGCGCCTGTTGTCGCCCCTGGGCGCGGCCTATGCCCGCGCGACGGCCCGACGTTTGGCGAAGGGCCCACGGACGCGGGTCGGCGTGCCGGTGATCTGCGTGGGCAACCTCAATGCCGGGGGGACCGGCAAGACGCCCACGGTGATCCACCTGCAACAGGTTCTGCAAGCGCGCGGCATCGCGGCCCATGTCGTGTCGCGCGGCTATGGCGGCAGCGCCGACGGTCCCCTGCGGGTCGAGGAAGCACGCCACGATGCCGCCCTGACCGGGGACGAGCCGCTGCTGATGGCGGCCTTCGGGCCGGTCTGGGTGTCCAAGGACCGGCTGGCCGGCGCGCGGGCGGCGGTCGCCGGTGGCGCCGGGGCGATTATCCTGGACGACGGCTTCCAGGACCCGGCGCTTGCCCATGACCTGTCGGTGGTCGTCGTCGATGCCGCCAAGGGCTTCGGCAACGGCTTGTGCATCCCCGCCGGACCCTTGCGCGAACCCGTGGCGGCCGGCCTTGCCCGCACGGACCTGCTGCTTTCCGTCGGGCCGCCCGAGGCGCAGGCCCGCTTTGCCGCCCCGCCCGAGGCCCCGGCGCATCTGCGGGGGGTCCTGGCGCCCTTGCGGATGGGCATGGACTGGCAGGACCATCGCGTGCTGGCCTTCGCAGGCATCGGTCATCCCGAAAAGTTCTTCGCCACCCTTGCCGGGCTTGGTGCCGAGTTGGTCCGGGCCGAGGCGCTGGAGGATCACCAGCCCTTCACCCCGGCGCTTCTGACCCGGCTGGAAACCGAGGCGCGGCTGGTGGGTGCACAGCTTGTCACCACCGAAAAGGACGCGGCCCGCCTGCCCCGGTCCTTCCGGCCCAAGGTGATGACCCTGCCCGTGCGCCTGGCCCTTGACGATCCCGGTTCGCTGGACCGCGCCCTGGACCGGTTGTTTCCGCGTCCCTGATCTTTGCAATCGCGCTCACACACCCGATATAGGGTCAAAGGGGTCGATCCGGCCCGCTAGGAAAGGACGGGAATGTCGCAGAAGGCCATTCAGCGGCTCAGCTTCTATCTGCTGGTTCTGGTGACGCTTTATGCGTCCTTCGGGGCGGGCTGAGGACATGGCGAAACGCTATGGCGGGCGGTTTTCGCCCGATCCGCGAAACGGCAACGTGAACCCGGTTCCGTCGGCGCCGATCCGGCACCGGCTGGCCTCGCGCCCTAAATACGTCACTCTGGCGGCGATCCCCTTCCTGTTCAGCGCCTTTTTCCAGGACGCCGCGGGCATGGCGGGCAACCTGGCCGCCTTTGGCGTGATCGCCAGCGCCATGTGGATGACGACCGAGGGGCTGGCCGCCGAGGCCGCCTACCAGGTCCGCCGCGTCGCCCGCCGCCCGGCGATCCCGCGCAAGCTGTTCGGCAGCGTGCTGACCGGCCTGGGCCTGGGTCTTGGCGCAGCCGAACCCGGCAGCCTGGCCGGGGCCGGGCTGATCGGCGCGACGGGCATGGTGCTGCACTGGCTGGCCTTCGGCGCCGATCCGATGCGGGACAAGGGCATGGCGGGGGTCGACGACTTCCAGGGCGAACGCGCCCGGAAGATGATCGAGGACGCCGAGGGCCACCTGGCCCAGATGCGCGACGCCATTCTGCGCACCGGCGACCGCTGGCTGGAAAGCCGCGTGGACCGCTTCGCCGCGACGGTCGAGGATCTGTTCGACCGCGTGCGCAGCAATCCGGGCGACCTGTCGGCGGCGCGGCGCTACATGGGCGTTTATCTGACGGGCGCGCGCGACGCGACGATCAAGTTCGCCGACCTTTACCGCCGCACGAACGATCCGGCGACGCGGGCCTCCTACGAGACGTTCCTGGACGACCTGGAAAAGGACTTCAGCGCCAAGTCCCGCCGGATGCTGGAAGGCGACAAGACCGATCTCGACATCGAGATCTCGGTTCTGCGAGAGCGCCTTGCCCGCGAAGGCGTGCGGGCCAGCGAACCCGCGCAACTGGACGCGCCGCGGACGGAAACGGCCCGCTTCCTGGACGGGCTGCTGACCCCCGACCGCGACAAGGCCCGCTGACCGCCGATGCCGCGTTTTGCCTTGAAGATCGAATATGACGGGCGTCCCTTTGCCGGCTGGCAGGCGCAGGCCGACCAGCCTTCGGTGCAGGGCGCGGTCGAGGCGGCGCTGGCCCGCCTGGACGGGGGCTTTGCATCGGGCGCACGGATCGCCGCGGCGGGCCGGACGGATGCCGGGGTCCATGCGACCGCGCAGGTCGCCCATGCGGATCTGGCGCGCGACTGGGACCCGTTCCGCCTGGCCGAGGCGCTGAACTTCCACCTGAAGCCCGCGCCCGTCGCCATCCTGGCCGCCGCCCGCGTGCCCGACGACTTCCACGCGCGTTTTTCCGCGACCGAGCGGCGTTACCTGTTCCGCCTGCAGGCCCGGCGCGCGCCCGCGACCCATGATCGCGGCCTGGTCTGGCAGGTGCTGAACGGGCTGGACACGGAGGCCATGCGGCAGGCGGCGGCGCATCTGGTCGGGCTGCACGATTTCACGACCTTCCGGTCCTCGATCTGCCAGTCTGCAAGCCCCGTGAAGACCCTGGACGAGATCCGCATCGAGGAGATCGCCATCCCCCATGGCCGCGAATACCGCTTCCACCTTCGGGCGCGGTCCTTCCTGCACAATCAGGTCAGGTCAATCGTCGGAACGCTGGAACGGGTGGGCGCCGGGTCATGGGAGCCCGGACGCGTGGCCCAGGTCCTGGTCGCCCGAGACCGTTCCCGCTGCGGGCCGGTCTGCCCGCCGCATGGGCTTTACCTTTGCGGTGTCGGATATGCGCTGGACCCGTTCGAGGTCTAGGCCCGTTCGGGATTTAGGAACGTCCCCGCCTGCGGGGCCGTTCGTCCTTGTAGCCCAGCACGATCTTGACCGTGTTCCACATGATCCACAGGTCCAGCCGAAGGTCGCGGTGGCGCTGGTAGATCAGGTCGATCTTCAGCTTCGCGGGCAGGCAGCGGCGGTAATAGGCAAGCTCGGTGGCCTCGGCGCTCTTGCAGCGGGCAAGAATGCGGTCTTCGTGGCGGTGGTAGATCAGGGTGGCAAGGCCGGTCACGCCGGGGCGGCTTTTCAGCACCTGCGAATAGACCGCCGGAAAGCGCTCGACATATTCGCGCAGGGGCGGGCGCGGGCCGACAAAGCTCATGTCGCCCTTCAGGATGTTGAACAGCTGCGGCAGCTCGTCGATTCGCGTGCGGCGCAGGAAGTGGCCCCAAGGCGTGATCCGCCAGTGCTTGTGCGCGCCGGTGGCCCCGAAATCCTCGTTCTCGGGGATCATGGTGCGGAACTTCCACTGCCGGAACGGCTGCCCGGGCGCGCGCATCCGTTCGGCCGAATAGAAGATGGGCCGCCCTTGGCGGATCAGCGTCATCAGGGCGACCGCGCCCATGAGGATCGACAGGGGAACCAGAAGCACCAGCGCAAGGGAGACGTCGAACAGCCGCTTGCCGCGCGGCGCGGGATTGGAGATCGGGGCATGTCCATCGACCGCGAACCAGGCCATCTTCGGCGCCGCAAGCCGTGCCGAACCGGCCTTGTCCCAGTCGTGGTGGATGGTCACGATGCCTGCCCTGCAACAATTCGTTCTTTTCCGTCGGGTAGCATATAGACGGAAGCATGAAAACTGGCCTAGCGGCATTCCGCCGAATGACTTGCGCGACCATGGCAAAGCCGCCACTGTCTGCGGGACACGGACAATTCGAAGGCGATGGATGCGCAAGTTTCTTGTCATGCTGGACGACAGCCGGGAATGCCTGAACGCGATGCGCTTCGCGGCCATGAGGGCGTCGAACTCCGGCGCCGCGGTGACGGTGCTGGCGGTCATCCCCCCCAACGAGATCCAGCACGGCTTCGGCGTGGCCGAGGTGATGCGCGCGGAAGCCTATGAACGCATCGAGGCGCATTTCGAGGTTTTCGCCAAGTGGATGAAATCTCGGCCGAAGGTCGAGCCGGAACTGATCATCCGGGAAGGCGACCCCGCCGAACAGCTGCTGGCCTACCTGAACGAGGACCCCGAGGTGGGCATTGTCGCCATCGGCCTCAATTCGGACAAGTCGGCGCAGAATCCGCTGCTGGCCCGCCTGCTGCGAGAGGCGGCGACCCTGCCTTGCCCGATCACCATCGTGCCCGCGGACATCTCCAAGGAGCGGCTGGAAGCCATCACCTGACGGCGCCCCGCTTGACCCGCGGACCTGCCGTCGCCATATCCGCACCAAAGGAGCCCGGCTAAAATGTTCATCCAGACCGAAACCACACCGAACCCCGCGACGTTGAAGTTTCTTCCCGGCGAATCCGTGCTGGACAAGGGCACGGCCGACTTTCCCGCCGCCGAGACCGCCGACAAGTCCCCCCTCGCCCGCCGCATCTTCGCCGTGGGCGGTGTCACCGGCGTTTTCCTGGGCCGCGACTTCGTGACCGTCACCAAGGCCGACGACCAGCCGTGGGATCACCTCAAGCCCTCGATCCTGGGCGCCATCATGGAGCATTTCCAGTCCGGCGCGCCCGCGGTCGAAGGCGAGCGCGACACCACAGGCCACGCAAGCCATGACGGGCCGGATTCGGACATCGTCGGCCAGATCAAGGAACTGCTGGACACGCGGGTCCGCCCGGCGGTGGCGCAGGACGGCGGCGACATCACCTTCCACGGCTTCGACCGCGGGATCGTCTACCTGCACATGCAGGGGGCCTGCGCGGGCTGCCCGTCGTCCACCCTGACGCTGAAGATGGGGATCGAGAACCTGCTGCGCCACTATATCCCCGAGGTGGTCGAGGTTCGTCCGGTTGCCTGATCCGGTCGTGCTGGGCTTCGACACGTCGGCCGCGCATTGCGCGGCCGCTTTGCTGCGGGGCGATGCCATTCTGGCGCACCGGCACGAGGAGATGGGGAAGGGCCAGGCCGAGCGGCTGTTTCCCCTGTTGGAGGACCTGCTGTCCGAAGCCGGCCTGACCTGGCGCGATCTTCATGTGATCGGCGTCGGCATCGGACCGGGCAACTTCACGGGCATCCGCATCGCGGTCGCGGCGGCGCGCGGGCTGGCGCTGTCGCTTGGCATCCCTGCCGTGGGCGTCACCGCGACCGAGGCCGCGGCGCTTGGCCTGCCCCGGCCCTGCCGCGTCGTGCTGCCCCTGCGGGCCGACCAGGTCGTCTGGCAGGACTTCGGCGCCGAGGGCGAGGGGCGCCGTCCGCAGCAAGCTGCGGCCGGTTCGCTGCCGCCC
>NZ_JAFNAW010000065.1 GCF_017356265.1 Paracoccus fontiphilus
GGGCGGTGCCGCGGGCCTGACCGCCGCCACCGCGGGCGCGGCACGGGCCGCCGAGGGCACGGGCGCCGTCGCGCCGGGCCAGCTTGACGCCTATTACGGCTTCTGGTCCTCGGGGCAGACGGGCGAGATGCGCATTCTGGGCATTCCCTCGATGCGGGAACTGATGCGAGTGCCGGTGTTCAACCGCTGCTCGGCCACCGGCTGGGGCCAGACGAATGAATCGCTGCGCATCTTCGAACGGTCGATGACCGACAAGACCAGGAAGATCCTGGCCGCCAATGGCAAGCGCATTCCCGACAACGGCGACCTGCACCACGTCCACATGTCCTTCACCGAGGGCAAGTACGACGGCCGCTACCTGTTCATGAACGACAAGGCCAACACCCGCGTGGCGCGCGTGCGCTGCGACGTGATGAAGGCCGATGCGATCCTGGAAGTGCCGAACGCCAAGAGCATCCACGGCCTGCGCCCGCAGAAATGGCCGCGGTCCAACTATGTCTTCTGCAACGGCGAGGACGAGGCGCCGCTGATCAACGACGGTTCCACGATGGAGGACGTGTCCACCTATGTGAACATCTTCACCGCCGTCGATGCGGACAAATGGGATGTGGCCTGGCAGGTGCAGGTGTCCGGCAACCTCGACAACTGCGACGCGGATTACGAAGGCAAGTGGGCCTTCTCGACCTCCTACAACTCGGAGATGGGCATGACCCTGGCCGAGATGACAGAGTCCGAGATGGACCACGTCGTCGTCTTCAACATCGCCGAGATCGAGAAGGCGGTGGCCGAGGGCCGGTTCGAGGAAATCAACGGCGTCAAGGTCCTGGACGGCCGCAAGGAAGCCAACAGCCAGTTTACCCGCTATATCCCCGTGGCCAACAACCCCCACGGCTGCAACATGGCGCCCGACAAGAAGCACCTGTGCATCGGCGGCAAGCTGTCGCCCACGGTGACCGTCCTTGACGTGACCAAGTTCGACGCGCTGTTCGCGGAAAACGCCGACCCGCGCAGCGCGGTCGTGGCGGAACCGGAACTGGGCCTCGGGCCCCTTCACACCGCCTTCGACGGGCGCGGCAATGCCTATACCTCGCTGTTCCTGGACAGCCAGGTCGTCAAGTGGAACATCGAAGACGCCATCCGCGCCTATTCCGGCGAACAGGTCGATCCGATCAAGGACAAGCTGGACGTGCAATACCAGCCGGGCCACCTGAAGATCGTCATGGGCGAGACGCTGGACGCCAAGAACGACTGGCTGGTCTGCCTGTGCAAGTTCTCGAAGGACCGCTTCCTGAACGTGGGACCGCTGAAGCCCGAAAACGACCAGCTGATCGACATCTCGGGCGACAAGATGGTTCTGGTCCATGACGGCCCGACCTTTGCCGAGCCCCATGACGCGATCGCGGTCGATCCGGCCATCCTGTCGGGCATCAAGTCGGTCTGGGACCGCAACGATCCCCTGTGGGCCGAGACCCGCAAGCAGGCCGAGGCGGACGGCGTCAACATCGACGACTGGGCCGATACGGTGATCCGCGACGGCAACAAGGTCCGCGTCTACATGACCAGCGTGGCGCCGAACTTCAGCCTCGAAAGCTTCTCGGTGAAGGAAGGCGACGAGGTGACGGTGGTCATCACCAACATGGACGAGATCGACGACCTGACCCACGGCTTCACCATGGGCAACCACAGCGTCGCGATGGAGATCGGGCCTCAACAGACCAGCTCCGTGACCTTCGTGGCGGGCGCGCCGGGCGTCTACTGGTATTACTGCCAGTGGTTCTGCCATGCCCTCCACATGGAGATGCGCGGCCGCATGTTCGTCGAACCGAAGGCCGCCTGACCATGCGCCGGCTTGCCCTTCTGCTTGGCCTGCTGACCGCCCTGCCTGCGCTTGCGGCAGAGCGCGAGGTCGCGCCCGGCCCGGGCAGGCTGGCGGCCGCCATCGCCGGGGCCGCCCCCGGCGATGTGCTGGTGCTGCAGGACGGGGCCTATCCCGGCCCCGTCACCATCGACAAGCCGCTGACGATCACCGGCCCGGAAGGGGCGGTGGTCGATGGCACGGGCCAGGGCAGCGTCGTCACCATCGACGCGCCCGACGTGCTGCTGCGCGGCTTCACCGTCACCGGATCGGGAACGAAAAACGAGGATCTGGACGCGGGCGTGAAGATCCTGAAGGGCGCCGACCGCGCGGTGATCGACCGGCTGGCGCTGACCGACAACATGCACGGCATCGACGTCCACGGCGGGCGCGATGCCCAGGTCACGGGCAACCGCATCACCGGGCGGCAGAACCGGCAGATGAACGAACGCGGCAACGGCATCTATGTCTGGAACAGCCCCGGCACGCTTCTGGACGGCAACACCATCCGCTACGGCCGCGACGGCATCTTTTCCAACGCCAGCGCCAGCAGCATCTATCGCAACAACGTCATGCGCGACCTGCGCTTTGCCGTGCACTTCATGTATACCCGCAACACCGAGGTGTCGGGCAACGTCAGCATCGGCAACCACCTGGGCTTCGCCATCATGTTTTCCGACCGGGCGAAGATCCTGAACAACCTCAGCCTGGGGGACCGCGAGCACGGGCTGATGCTGAACTATGCCAACAATGCCGACGTGACCGGGAACCTGATCCGGGGCGGCACCAAGAAATGCCTGTTCATCTACAACGCCCACAAGAACCTGATCTGGGACAACCGCTTCCAGAACTGCGGCATCGGCATCCATTTCACCGCAGGGTCCGAACGCAACGTCCTGACCGGGAACGCCTTTATCGCCAACCGCGAACAGGTGAAATATGTCGGCACCCGCTTCATGGAATGGAGCCACGAGGGCCGCGGCAACTTCTGGTCCGACCACCCGGCCTATGACCTGAACGGCGACGGCGTGGCGGACGGCAGCTATCGCCCGAACGACCTCATCGACCATATCCTGTGGTCGCAGCCCGCCGCCAGCCTGCTGACCGGATCGCCCGCCGTGCAGCTTGTCCGCTGGAGCCAGTCGAGCTTTCCCGCCACCCTGCCCGGCGGCGTCACCGACAGCCACCCGCTGATGCGGCCCCTGACCATCCCCGTCCCGCCCGAGATCGAGGCCTTCGAGGCCGAGGTTGCCGGCCGCTGGGCAAAAGGAAGTTACGATGACATCGACCCTGACGATATCGCATCTCACTAAGCGCTTCGGGGGCGTCGAGGCGCTGAGCGACGTATCCCTGTCGGTCGAACCCGGCCAGCGGGTGGCCCTGCTGGGCCATAACGGCGCGGGCAAATCGACGATGATGAAGATCATCCTGGGCCTGATCCCCTTCGATGGCGGCGCGGTCACGGTTTGCGGCGCAACGCCGGGTTCGGCTGCGGCCCGCGCGCAGGTGGCCTATCTGCCGGAAAACGCCGCCTTCCACCCGGCCCTGACGGGCGAGGAGCAGATCCGCCACTACCTGTCGTTGCGCGGCGAGCGGCCCGCGCAGGCTCTGGACCTGCTGGCCCGCGTCGGTCTGGAAGGTGCCGCGACACGGCGCATCGGCACCTATTCCAAGGGGATGCGGCAGCGCGTGGGCCTGGCGCAGGCCTTGATCGGCAAGCCGCGCCTGCTGGTCCTGGACGAGCCGACCTCGGGGCTTGATCCCGTGTCACGGCGCGATTTCTATGCGCTTCTGGACGACCTGGCGGCGGGCGGCACGGCGATCCTTCTGTCGTCCCATGCCCTGACCGAGGTGGAGGCGCGCACCGACCGCATCCTGATCCTGTCCAAGGGGCGCTTGATGGCGCAGGGCACCCTGTCCGACCTGCGCCGCGCCGCCGCCCTGCCGGTGGCGATCAGCGTGGCCCCGGCGTCGGGCCAGAAGGCCGCCCTAGCCGCAGCCCTGCCGATGGCGCGGGCCAATGGCGACGGCCGGCTGCACCTGGATATCGCCCAGGGCGACAAGCTGGCGATGCTGGCGCGCATCACCGGGCTGCCGCAGGTCGCGGATCTGGAGGTGATCCCGCCCAGTCTGGAAGACATCTATTCCCATTTCAGCAGAAGGGACGGGCAATGAACCGCATCCTGTCCACCGCCGGTGTCGAGTTCCGCATCGCGCTGCGCAACCGCTGGGTCGCCATCGCCGTGGCGCTGATGGTGGTCTTCGCACTGGTCCTGGCCGCTGCCGGGGCCGCGCCCACCGGCGACATCGGCGCCGACCGGCTGTCGGTGATCGTGGCCTCGCTGACCTCGCTGGCGGTCTATCTGGTGCCGCTGATCGCGCTTTTGATGAGCTTCGACGCCATCGCCGGAGAGGTCGAGCGCGGCACCCTGCCGCTGCTGCTGACCTATCCCGTCAGCCGGGCCGAGATCCTGGCGGGCAAGCTGCTGGCTCACCTGGCGATCCTGACGCTGGCGGTCGCGGCAGGTTATGGCGCGGCGGCGCTTGCCGCGTTCTGGATGGACCCGGCCTCGGCCGCCGGGCTGCCCGCGCTTCTGCGGCTGGTCGCAAGCTCGGTCCTGCTGGGGGCGACCTTCCTGGGGGCGGGCTATGGCCTGTCGGCCCTGGCGCGCAGACCCTCGGGCGCGGCGGGGCTGGCGGTTGGGCTGTGGCTGGGGGCTGTGGTGCTGTACGACCTGGTGCTGCTGGCCCTGGTCGTGTCGGACGGCGGCGGGGCGCTGACGACGCAGGCCCTGCCTGTCGCGCTGCTGGCGAACCCGGCCGACGCCTTCCGTCTGTTCAACCTGGCCGCCGCACAGGCCAGCGCCGCCGCCGGCGGCATGGGCGGCGCGGCGGCCGCCATTCCCCTGTGGCAATCGGCGCTGTCCGTCGCCCTGTGGCCCGTTGCGGCGCTGGCGCTTGCCATTGCCGCCTTCCGAAAGGTCTCGCCATGAACCGCGCCCTGATCCTGGCCCTCTGCCTGGGCCTTGCCGCCTGCCGCGAGGAGGTCGCGCAGGACACCACGCCCGTCGAACTGACCGCCGAGACGCTGGGCCATTTCTGCCAGATGAACCTGCTGGAACATCCCGGTCCCAAGGCCCAGGTGCATCTGGAGGGGATGCCCGGCACGCCCCTGTTCTTCAGCCAGGTCCGCGACGCCATCGCCTATGCGCGCCTGCCCGAACAAAGCCACCCGATCCTGGCCATCCAGGTCAACGACATGGGTGCCGCAGGCGCGACATGGGAGGTTCCGGGCCAGGGCAACTGGATCGACGCTGACGACGCCTTCTTCGTCCTGGGATCGGCACGAGAGGGCGGCATGGGCGCCCCCGAGGCGGTGCCTTTCGGGTCTGAGGACGCCGCAGGCGCCTTTGCCGCCCGGGAAGGGGGCACCGTCATGCGCCTGTCCCAGATCCCTGACGACCTGGTCCTGACGCCCGAGGATGCCGCACCGGCGGAAAGCGCCGACGACCCCGATTTCGAAGACCGCCTGCGCGCCCTGTCGCGCCCGGCCGAGGGATAAGCCATGACCCTGACACGCCGCCGTTTCCTGGCCATCTCGGCCGTCGCCGCCAGCCTGCCCGGCGCGCTGTCGGCCGCGCCTGCCCCCCGGCGCTGGGTCGGACAGGCGCTTGGCGCGCGCGCCTCGATCCGGCTGGACCACCCGGACGCCGAAGCCGTCACCGCCCGCTGCCTGGCCGAGATCGGCCGGCTGGAAGACATCCTGTCGCTCTATCACGCCGCCAGCGCCCTGTCGCGGCTGAACCGCACGGGCCGCCTGGACGCGCCGCCGTTCGAGCTGCTCGACTGCCTGTCGATAGCGGGCAGCGTCCATCGCGCCAGCGGCGGGCTGTTCGACGTCACGGTGCAGCCCTTGTGGGCGCTGTGGGCCGAGGCCGCCGTTCAGGGGCGCCGCCCCGCGCCCGGCGAACGCGATGCGGCGCTGTCGCGCACGGGCTGGGACCGGGTGTCGCTGTCATCCGAAGCCGTCACCTTGCAGCCAGGCATGGCCCTGACCCTGAACGGCATCGGCCAGGGCTATGTCGCCGACCGCGTGGCCGCGCTGCTGCAGGCCGAGGGGATGACCGACATCCTGATCGACACGGGCGAGATGCGCGCCCTGGGCGGCCGCCCCTGGCCGGTGCGCATCCCGCATGGCGGCGAGGTTCCCTTGTCGGCCCGCGCCCTGGCGACCTCGGCCCCGCGCGGGACCTGCTTCGATGCTCCGGGCCGGGACGGTCACATCCTTGATCCCCGCACCGGCGGCCCGGCCGTCTCGCCCTGGGCGGAAATCTCGATCTCGGCGCCAAGCGCGGCGCTTGCCGATGCCTTGTCCACGGCAGCCTGCCTGACGCGGGACCGGGCGGAACTGACCGCGCTGCTTGCCCGGTTTCCCGCAGCCCGCCTCGAGGGTGCGCGCCTGGCCGCCTGAGCGCGACCGACGCGAAAGGGCCTGCGGCGCGCCGCAGGCCCTTGCCCCTATCGTCCCCGGGCATTCCGGGGCGCGGTTCCCGCCTTAGAGCGTCTAACAAAACCGCTGCTCATGCGTTGAAGGACCATGAGCAAGCCCCTTGTACCTGATGATCTATGGGAGGCCATTGCGCCGCTTCTGCCAGAGGAGCGGCCGAAGCCGAAGGGCGGCCGCCCTCGATGCGGTGACCGGCTGGCCTTGGCCGGCATCATCTTTGTGCTCCGCTCCGGTATTCCCTGGGAGATGCTGCCGCGTGAGTTTGGCTGCTCCGGCATGACCTGCTGGCGCAGGCTGCGTGACTGGCAGACGGCTGGCGTTTGGACCACGCTCCATCGCGTGCTGCTTGAGCGGCTGTCAAACGCCGGGCATCTGGATTGGAGCCGAGCATCCCTCGACAGCGCCGCCGTTGCCGCGAAAAAGGGGGGGCCGAAACCGGCCCGAACCCGACGGATCGCGGCAAACCGGGCACGAAGCGCCATCTTGTGGTCGACCGGCAGGGCACCCCGCTCGGAGTGCGGCTGAGCCCGGCCAACCGGCACGACAGCATGATGCTGGCACCCACCTTGGATGCCGTGCCAGGTGTGCGCCACGGTCGTGGACGTCCGCGCAAGCGCCCTGGCAAGCTCCACGCCGACAAAGCCTATGACCATCACCGCTGCCGGAGCGAATGCCGAAAACGCGCCATCAAGCCCCGCATTGCCAGACGGCGCGTCGACAGCAGCGAAAGACTGGGCCGGCACCGCTGGGTCGTCGAGCGGACACTGGCATGGCTGAACCGCTTTCGCCGCCTCGCCATCCGGTATGAGCGGCGCGCCGACATCCATGAGGCCTTCGTGATCCTCGGCTGCGCTCTCATCTGCCTCAACCAGATCAGAAGGTTTTGTTAGGTGTTCTTAGTGGCTGGTGCCGTCCGAGAAGGTGATCTTGTTCCAGACGTTGTATTTGCCCGAGGGCTTGCGCATCGGCAGGCGCTTCACCTCCTCCAGCGTCCGGGCGTCATAGACGATCACGGCGCCGTCGTCTTCCCAGACCGAGACCAGGGCATACCTGCCGTCCCGCGTGAACTCGGTATGGGCGACGGTCTTGCCGGGGGCGGGGTTCAGCGTCTTGACGATCTCCAGCGTCTGCTTGTCGATGATGTGGACCTCGTCCTTGTGGGGGCCGAAGAACACGTCCGTCCAGACATGGGGCGAGGTTTCGTGGCTGCGCAGGAAGAAGCCCGGACCATGGGTCGGAATTTGCCGGACCAGCGACCAGTCCGTCATGTCGATGACCGACAGCACCCCTTCGTTCAGGTGCGGCGTCGCCATGACCTTGTGGCCGTTCCGGTCCCAGGTGATGCCCGATCCCAGATGCGGCATTCCGGGCAGGGGCAGTTCGGCCACCTTGCCGCCGCTGGTCAGGTTGATGACCACGCCCTTGGTGCCTTCGCGGTTGGTGCCGATCAGGTTCTTGTAGCCAGGGTCGAAGAAGAAGTCATCCAGCGGCTCCTCGACCGGGATGCGGCGGCGGGCGAACAGCCCTTCCTGCGCGCCGAAGGCTTCGGTCCCGTCCTTCTGGTAGGTGTGGACATATCCGTCGTGGAAGGGACCGGCCTGGGGATCGGTCGCGACCTCCCAGATCTCGGGGGCGTCCTTCAGGGCCAGGATGAAGCTTTGGCGTTCCGGTGCTTGGTAGACGGCGCTGACGCGGCTTGGCCTGCCGTCGCGGGCGGTCACGTCGATGACCTTTGCCGCCTCCAGCGTTTCGGTGGACAGGATCGTCAGCGTCTGCGGCAGGTAGTTGGCGACGGCCAGCCACTTGCCGTCATGGCTCATGGCGATGTTGCGGCTGTTGAGCCCCGCCCGGACGCGGCCCACCTCGCGCAGCGACCAGATGTCGTATTTCTGCACCCAGCCGTCGCGCGACATGATGAAGACGTAACGCCCGTCGGGCGAGAACTTCGGTCCCCCATGCACCGCAAAGGGCGTCGGGAAGCGGTCGAGCACCGTCAGCGTGTCGCCATCCAGCACGCTGACGTGATGATCGCCGGTTTCCACGACAAGGGTGATGTTCATGGGATCGGCGTCGAAGACCGGCGCGGCAGCGGGGCTGTAGTCCCCGGTCATGGCGCGGCTGGCGGCGATGTCGTCCGCCGTCCAGACGGGGCGTTCGGCAAGCGGCGCCTGAACGAAGGCCACCAGCTCGGCGATCTGGTCGCCCGTTAGCTGCTCCGCGAAGCCCGGCATCTGCGTCTGCGCGCGGCCGTGGGTGATGACCTGGTCGATCCCCCTGACCCGGCCCAGCGTTTCCGGGATCAGCGCGGGTCCGGTGCCGCCCAGCCGGTGATCGCCATGGCAGGCGGCGCAATGTGCCGAGAAATCCTGCGCGGCGTCGGCCAGTGCCGCCGCAGGGGCCAGCAGCAGGGCCGCGGCAAGCAGCCTAGAAGAAACGGTGCGCTGGATCATGGCTTTTCCCTCGGAACGGCGTGACGGCAAGGCGGTCGACATCATCGACCCCGATTTCGGCGTTGGACAGATAGCAGGCGGGGTCCTCGGCCCAGGGGTCGCCGGTCAGTTGCAGCGCCCGGATGCGGGTGTTCCCGCCGCACACGTCCTTGAAGGCGCAGGCGCCGCAGCGCCCCTTCAGCGGACGCGGCCGGGTTCGCAGGGTGGCCAGCATCGGGTTGTCGCCCGTCCACCACTGGCTGAACGGCTTTTCCTTGACCGAGCCGACCGTGTAGTCCGACCAGTAGGTGTCGGGATGGACCTTGCCCTGTGGGTCGATGTTGGCGACGCCGAGGCCGCTGGAATTGCCGCCCCAGGCGACCAGGTGGTCGCGCACATGGGCCACGGCCTCGGGGTGGAAGCGGCGTTCGGCCCAGCGCAGGAACCAGACCGCATCGGCGTCGTTGTTGCCGGTCACGATCTCCAGCGGGCGGCCCCTGGACAGCGCGTCCCAGCCGCGTTCGATCAGCAGGTCCATGGCGCGGCGGGTATGGTCGTGGTCCTGATCCTCGGCCCGGTGCTTGTCGCCGCGGCCCGCATAGACCAGGTGCGACAGATAGAACTTGTCCACGCCCTCGGCTTCGCACAGGTCCAGCATCGCCGGCAGGTGATGGGCGTTGTCGCGCGTGATGGTATAGCGCAGGCCCACCTTGACGCCGCGCGCCTTGCAGGCCCGCACCCCCGCCAGGGCGTTGTCGAAGGCGCCCTCGACCCCCCGGAACCAGTCGTTCGTGGCGCCGATCCCGTCCAGGCTGATGCCGACATAGTCGAAGCCAAGCGCCGCAACCCGGTCGGCCGCGCCCGGATCGCCCAGCATGGTGCCGTTGGTGGACAGCGACAGATGGCGGAAATCCAGGTCCCGCGCGCGCCGGGCCAGGTCCCAGAAGTCGAAGCGCGACAAGGGCTCGCCCCCTGACAGGATCAGCGCGGGAATGCGGAAGGCCGACAGATCCTCGAGAACGCCCATCGCCTGATCGTGGGTCAGTTCGCCCGGAAAGACATGGTCGCTGCTGACGGTATAGCAGTGGCGGCATTTCAGGTTGCAGGTCCGCGTCAGGTTCCAGATCACCACCGGCTTGACGGTGCCAGGCCGACCCCGACGGACGACCGGGGTCGGATGGATCAACTGGTGCATGTATTGGGTCAGGCGGAACATCGCGTTCCCTTTCAGTCTTCGCGCAGGCGCAGCCCGGTCTTTTTCAGGATACGCGTGGAATACAGGATGTCGGCGCCCCGGCAGGCATCGCCCAGGATCGCGGCGACCTGCGCGCGCTTCTCCTCGACCTCGGCCCGGCTTCCGCCGTGCAGCATGGCGAACAGGTTGTAGGGCCAAGCGGGCAGGGCGCGCGGACGCCGATAGCAATGGGTGACGAAGGGCAGCGCGCCGATCCGCGCGCCAAGGGCCGGGACGCGGTCGTCCGCCACGTCCCACACGCTCATCCCGTTGGCGGTCATGCCCAGGGCGTAATGGTTGGGCGCCACCGCGATGCGGCGGATGGCGCCACGGTCCTGCAGGGCGCCCAGGCGGGCGATCACCTCGGCCTCGGTCAGGCCCAAGTCCGCCGCGACCGCGGCATAGGGAGCCTCGACCAGCGGCAGGCCCGCCTGCGTCGCCTGCACGATGCGGCGGTCGACAAGATCAAGAACGGGGGCGTCCGGCGTCATGCCCGCACCCGGAACCCGATGAAATATTCTTCCAGCTTCGGAAACTGCATGACCCTCAATCCCGTCTCGTTCTCGATCGCGCGGGCGGTGCGGTCGATGCCATCCGGGGAATCGGTTGCCAGGACGAACCACATGTTCAGCGCGTGTGTGCGCTCATAATTATGCGCCACCTCGGGATGCGCATTGACTTGGGTCATGACGGCGTCGAATTGGTCCGGGGGAACCGCCATGGCGCAGAGGCAGAACGCCCCGCCCATTTCCGCCGCGTCGAAGAAGGGACCGAAGCGGGTGATCGCGCCGATGTCGCGTAGGCGGCCCAGCCGGGCGATCAGGTCCGCGCCGGTGATGCCCAGCGCCGCCCCGGCATCGTCATAGGGACGGGGGGTCAGTGGAAAGCCGTCCTGAAGGGCGTTGATGATGGCGCGGTCGGTTTCATCCAGGGCATCGGACGGCAGGACGGTGCGGAAGGGGCGGGTCATGCGGCCTCGATCAGCGCGCCGCGCTGCTTGAAACACCGGGTAGAGAACAGGATCTTGTGCGGCAGGCCCGCCAGGTCGGGCAGGGCGCGGGCGCAGTCCAGGACGGCAAGCGCCTCGGGGCGGGACCGGGCGTGGATCATGCAGAACAGCGGCCAGTCCCAGACCCCCGGCACCCTGCGCCGCTGATAGCACAGCGTCACGCCCGGCACCTGCGACAGCGCGCGGCCGGCGGCCTCGATGGCGTCGTCGGGCAGGTGCCAGACCACCATCGCATTGGCCGCCCAGCCAAGCGCGCGGTGCCGGACGATCACGCCGACGCGGGTGAGGATGCGGGCCTCGGCCAGCGATGCGATGCGGGCGATGACGTCGGCCTCGGTCCGGCCCAGCCGCCGCGCCAGGGCCGCGAAGGGGGCGGGGACCAGGTCCAGCCCCGCGGACAGGGCCTGCATCAGGGGCCGGTCGTCCGCGTGCAGCGCCGCCATGTCCGGCGCCCGGTCCGGACCCAGCGGCCGGCGCGGACCGCGCAGGCGAAAGCCGAGGTCGATGTTGAAGGGCCGCACCAGCGGCAGGGACAGCACGGCCAGGCCCGATGCCGCCTCGATCCGCGTCAGCGATGCGGCCAGATCATCGTCCGAGGGCGCGGTGGCGACGAACCACAGGTTCCAGCGGTCCTCGCGCAGGTAGGAATGGTTCACGCCCGGCTCGGCGCCGACGATGGCGGCGACCTCCTCGATGCGCGCGGGCGGGATCGCCAGCGCCGCCAGCGTCGAGGCGCCCGCCGTGTTCGGACGGCAGGTGGCGCCGACGCGGCTGATGCGCCCGCAGTCCTGCATCCGGGCCAGCCGCTCCAGAACGTCGCCCTCGGTCGTTCCGAGGATGTCGGCCATCGCGGCGAAAGGACGGGGAACCAGCGGCAGGTCTCGCTGGAAATCGTCGAGCAGCCGCGTGTTCAGGCAGTCGGGCGCGAGATCCCTCATAACCCCGTCCTGTGCGCGCGTGCGGTGAAGAAGATGCCCGAGGGCGCCCGGGCCGCGATCTCTCCGACCTTCCGGTAGGTGCGGGTGTCGTAGATCACGACCTTGTCGTCGTCGCGCGCGGACAGCCAGACCTCGCGGCCGCGGGGGGTGAATTCCATGTGCAGGATGCCCGCGCCGGGTTGCAGCGTCTGCTTGACCCCCTGCGTCATGCTGTCGATGACCTGCACGGTGCCGTTGTCGGGGGTGGCGAAGTTCACCCAAAGCTCGCGCCCGTCGGGGCGGGCCGTGACGAAGACCGGCTGGCCCGCCACGTCGGTGCGGCCGGTTTCCCGTCCGGTGGCGGCATCGGCCCACAGCACCTGGTGCAGGCCCACGGCGGGCAGGGCATAGGTGCTGCCCGCCAGCGTCCATCCCTGCAGATGCGGCATCTTGTAGACCGGCAGGTCGGCCTGGTTCTTGCCATAGTCCGGCAGGATGCGGCGCGGCTGCGGGGTTTCCTGCCACAGATCCAGCGTCGTCAGACCCTTTTCGCCGAACAGCCCGACGATGTAGGTCCGCCCGTCCGCCGTCATCAGCGCGTCATAGGGATTGGCCCCCACGCCGCCGACCCGCGTGATCCGGGGATCGGCGGGATCGGCCGAATGGTCCAGGACCCAGACCTCGCCCGTGTCCCAGGTCGCCACGGCGAAGCGCGAGCCCGGCACGTCGGCAAGGCCCACGGTCTTGGACCCCATGGGCACGTCGGCGACCTGTTCCAGCGTATCGGCGTCGAAGACCTTGACCCCGCCGGGTTCGTAGTTCGACACGGCGACCAGCCGCCCGTCGTCCGAGATGGCCCCGCCGATGGCGTTCCCGGCCTGCACGATGCGGGCCGTCAGCGCGCAGGTCAGGATGTCCACCTTCGACAGCCCTCCGTCGCGGCCGAAGACATAGGCGAAGCGTTCGTCGGGCGAGAAGGTCAGCGAGGCATGGGACAGATCCCCCAGACCCTCGACCCGGCACAGCGCCGCGCGGTCGGACTGGTCGACCACCAGGACCGAGCCGCTGGCCCGTTCGATCACCACGCCCAGATCGCCGGTGCCGCGCGGTTCCCCGGCGGTTGCGGCAAGCGGCAGGACAAGCGCGAGGGCGGTCAGGCAGGCCCGGATCATTGGGCTTTCTCCTTCTTCAGATAGTCGGCGATCCACAGCGCCTCGGCTTCGGTCAGCAGGGGCCGCCAAGGGGGCATCGCGGTGCCGGGAAGGCCGTCAAGGATGATCGCGGCCAGCGTTCGGGGATCGTGGGCCGACAGCGCCTCGGGCGTGATCGGACGGCCAAGGCCGCCCTTCATCGTCAGCCCGTGGCAGGAACCGCAGTCCTGGACCACCATGTGTTCCAGTTGCGCCTGCCGTTCGGGCGTGATGCCGGACGCCGCCGCCACCGGAGCCAGGGCAAGCAGGGCCGCGACGATCATCGCCGTGTCAGCCATTCCCGACGACCCGCAGCTGGGGTGCGCGCAGCTCGCGCGGCAGGGGCAGGGCGGCGGTGTCGTAAAGGCCGGCCACGCGGCCGATGATGAACAGCACCGGCGCCTCCATCGGCGCGCGCGCCAGGTCGGCACCGATCTGCGCCAGGGTCGAGGGCATCCGCACCTCTCGCGGGGTCGTGGCATGGGCAACGGCCAGGATCGGCAGATCGACCGGCATCCCGGCGGCAATCAGCCGCGCCGCGATCTCGGCCATGTTGGCGGCGCCCATGTAGACGACCAGCGTGGTGTCGGGATCGGCCAGGCTGTCCCAGGCCAGGTCCAGCACCGCGTCACGCGCCCGGTGTCCCGTGACATAGCGCACCCCGGTCGCAAGGCCGCGATGGGTCAGCGGAACCCCCGTCGAGGCCGAGACGCCCTGCGCGGCGGTGATGCCGGGCACGTAGGCATAGGAAATTCCCGCTGCGGCCAGTTCCTCGGCTTCCTCGCTGCCGCGTCCGAAGATCAGCGGGTCGCCGCCCTTAAGGCGGATCACCGTCTGGCCTTCCAGGGCCAGTTCGACCAGAAGGGCGTTGATGCGGTCCTGCGGGACCGAATGAAGGCCCGCGGCCTTGCCGACCGCGATGCGGCGGGCGGGGGCGGGGATCAGCGCCATGATCTCGGGGCTGACCAGGCGGTCATGGACCACGACCTCGGCCGCCTGCAGCAGCTTGGCCGCGCGGACCGTCAGAAGATCGGGGTCGCCCGGTCCCGCGCCGATCAGATAAACCTTGCCCGCCATGTCCGTGATCCCTTGCTTTCCAGGCTGGGGGTGATGCCGGGCGCGCGACCTGGCTGGCCGCGCGCCCCTTTCGCGTCAGGGCTATCAGTAGATGTCGCCCTGGGTGTTCTTGACGTTGAACTTGCCGGTGGGCGTCACGAGGCGCGGGTCCTTGATGACGTGCTTCAGTTCCAGCGTCTTGTCGTCCACCACGACGATGGCCGATTCCTGGTCCTTGCCGTTCCAGACCGAGAACCAGATCTCCGTGCCGTCCTTGTTGTATTCGCCCTGGACGACGCGCGGCTGGCCTTCGGTGATCCCGGCCCATTCGGTGATGGGCAGCGTGATGATTTCCGGGTCGGTGTCGTCGCCCTTCATCTGGTCGATCTTGAACACCGCGACCGAACCGGAAATCGACGGCTCGGGGTTCAGCGTCGCGTCCACATACAGGTGGTTCGACCCCGGATAGGTCTTCACGAACAGCGAGCCGCCGCCAAGCGCGGGGAAGCTGTCGACGATCTTCCAGGCATTGTCGGCGTGCCCTTCCGGGTCGGTGCCGATCAGCGCCACCGAATCGTCGCCCAGGTGCGAGGTCGCCCAGACCGGACCATAGGTCGGGTGGGTGAAGTTCGCGCCCCGGCCCGGATGCGGGGTCTCGCCGCCGGTGTCGGTGATCGCCTCAAGCTCTCCGTCCTTGGTGTCGATGACCACCAGCTTGCCGCGCGCGTTCGCCGCCGTGATGAAGTAGCGCTTGGTGCTGTCCAGCCCGCCGTCGTGCAGGAAGCGTTCGGCCTCGATCTCGGTGATCTTCAGGTTCTTCAGGTCGGTGTAATCGACCAGCTGGATCTTGCCGGTTTCCTTGATGTTGACCAGGAATTCGGGCCGGTAATGCGACGACAGGATCGCCGCCACACGCGGTTCGGGGTGATAGGTCTGCTCGTCATAGATGTTGCCGCGGGTGGAAACGATCTTCAGCGGTTCCAGCGTCTGGCCGTCCATGATGACGTATTGCGGGGGCCAGTAGGCGCCGGCGATGGCGTACTTGTCCTCCCACCCCTCCATCTTGGACGTCTCGACCGAACGTGCCTCGGCGCCGACCTTGATGGTGGCGACGATCGCCGGGTCTTCCATCCACAGGTCGATCATGTCCACCTTGGCGTCGCGGCCGATCACCAGCAGATAGCGGCCCGAGGCCGACATCCGGCTGATATGGACGGCATAGCCGGTGTCCAGCACCTTCTTGATCTCGTAGGTGCCGCCGTCGATCAGCGCGATCTGGCCCGCGTCGCGCAGCGTGACCGAGAACAGGTTCTCCAGATCCCAGTCGTTCTGCTTCTCGGTCGGGCGATCCTCGGGCTTGATCAGGACCTGCCAGGAATTCTTCATCTCGGGCATGCCCCATTCGGGCGGGCTTGCCGGGTCCTGAAGGACATAGCGGGTCATCAGGTCGACCTGGCGTTCGTCAAGCTGGCCCGAGGTTCCCCAGTTCGGCATCCCCGCGGGCGAGCCGTATTCGATGAAGGTCTTGAGGTAGTCATAGCCCAGTTCGCGCGTCAGGTCGGGCGTCAGCGGCTTGCCGGTCGCGCCCTTGCGCAGCACGCCGTGGCAGCCCGCGCAGCGTTCGAAATAGATCGTGTTGGCCTCGTCGAACTCGGCCTGGGTCATCGCGGGCACCCCCTCGGGGGCGCCGGGCACGGCGATCTGTTCCTGTCCCAGGGTGGTCAGGGACGGCTCGTACTGGTCCTGTGGCTTGGACGTGTGGTCCTGGACCTCGGATTTCGCGGTGGCCTGATCCTGGGTCGGAAGGGCGGCGCCTTCGGACCGGGGAAGTTCCTGCACCTCGGTTTCGGGCCCGGCCTTGGGTCCGGTGACCTGGTTCAGGTCCGCGTTGTTTTCGGCGGTAGGGTCGGGGGCCGTGGCTGCCGGGGGGTCAGCGGGGGCGGGGTCGGCGGTCTGCGCCGCCACGATGCCGGCGCTGAACACCAGGGCCAGGGCCGCAGACGCCAGAAGCGACATCCTGGCCGTTTGCGCTGGGAACTTCATCATTCTCTCCATCCTGCGGGTGAGGCAGGTCGACGTTAACGTTCCCGTGAGGCGCGTCCTTGACTTTGGTTAAGGCCGCCGGAAAGTCAGGACGTAAATTCGGCCAAGGAACGCCTGCTGCGGCGCTTCGCCGCGCTTGGCGGGCCGCATGGCGCAAACGGGACCGCTCATGAACCTGCCCGCCCCCTTTCGCCGTCTCTGCCGGGTCGCTGCCCTTCTGGCGCTTGCGGCCCTGACCCTGCAGGTGCCGGCGCCCGGCCTTGCCGCGCCCCGCGCCCTGACCGCGCCTGCCGAAGCGATCATCCCTGCCGCGCCCGATCCCGCCCTGGCCGCGACCCTGTTCCAGTTGCCTCCGGGCAGCGTGCCGCGCCTGACGCGGCAGGAAGCCCCCGTGCCGGGCTGGGTGGCCGAGGCGGATGGCCGCGTCCTGGGCCTTGTCGGATCGACATGGGAGCTTGCTGGGTCGACCGGCTATTCGGGCCAGCCGCTGGACGTGCTGGTGGCGGTCGCCCCCGACGGCAGGATCGCGGGCGCGCAACTGATGCGCCACGCGGAACCCGTGCTGACGCTGGGCATATCGGACGCCGACATCGCCGCCTATGTCGGCGGCTTCCGCGGCCATGACATGAACCGCCCTGCCGCAGAGTCGGGGGTGCCGGACGTCATCTCGCGCGCGACGGTCACGACGGGGGTGATCCGAGACGGCCTGTTGCGCAGCGCCCGCATCCTGGCGGGTGCCCAGGGCGACGGCGGCGTGATCGACCGCATCGCCTATTCCCCCGCCGACTGGGACACGCTGGTGGGAATGGGCGCCCTGTCCCACGCCCGCGTGACGATGGCCGAGGCCGCGGCCGCCCTGCCGACGGCCCGCCCGGCCATCGTCCCCTCGGAGGCCCCCTGGTTCGAGATGTGGGCAGGCGTCATCGACACCCCCACCGCCGGACGCAACCTGCTGGGGCAGGGGCAGTTGACCGAGGTGGCGGGCGACCTGCTGCCGGGCGAGGCGCTGCTGGGCCTTTTCTCGCGCGGGCTGCAATCCCATCGCGGCACGGAATACCGCCGCACCGGCGTCTTCGAGCGCGTCGTGATCGCGCAGGGGGAAACGCGGCTGTCGCCGGCGGCCGAGGCCTTTGCCTCGATCCCCCGGCTTGCCATCGAGGGCGCGCCGGACCTCAAGGAACGCAGCGTCTTCCGGTTCGACGCCGACCCCGCCACGGGGGGAATCGACCTGACCCGGCCCTTCCGCGTCACGGTGACCACGACACGCAGCGGCCCGGACGGGGTCCTGACGCTTCCCGTCTCGACCGAAATCGCGCTGCCTTCCGCGTTCCGCATCGCCGAAGCCGCGCCCGAGGTCCCGCTGTGGCAGCGGTTCTGGGTGGAAAAGCGCCCGCAGATCGCGGTTGTCGGCGCGATGCTTGCGGTGCTGGGCCTGGTGCTGTTCGGGCAGGAATGGCTTGTCCGCCGCCCATTGCTGTGGCGGCGCCTGCGGCTGGGCTATCTGGCCACGACGCTGGTGGTGCTGGGCTGGACCTTGGGCGCGCAGCTCTCGGTCGTGCAGGTCATTGCCTTCCTTCATGCGCTGCTGTTCGATTTCCGCTGGGAAACATTCCTGATCGCACCGCTGGTCTTCGTGCTGTGGTCGGCGGTGGCGCTGGGGATGCTTTTCTGGGGCAGGGGCGTCTTCTGCGGCTGGCTGTGCCCCTTCGGCGCGCTGCAGGAACTGACCAATGCCGCGGCCCAGCGGCTGGGCGTGCGGCAGATCGGCGTTCCCCAGGCGCTGCACGAACGGCTGTGGGTGATCAAGTACACGCTGTTCGTGGCCCTTGTGGCGCTGTCCTTCTATTCCATGGAACAGGCCCTGGTCATGGCCGAGGTCGAGCCCTTCAAGACCGCCATCAGCCTGCGCTTCATGCGGCCCTGGCCGTTCGTCCTGTTCGTGGCGGTCCTGATCGGCGCGGGGCTGTTCATCGAACGCTTCTATTGCCGCTATCTCTGCCCGCTTGGCGCCGGTCTGGCCCTGCCTGCCAAGCTGAAGATCTTCGACTGGCTGAAGCGCAGGCCGCAATGCGGCCGGGAATGCCGCCTGTGCGAAACGAAGTGCACCGTTGGCGCCATCGATCCCCTGGGCCGCATCAATGCCAACGAATGCGTGCTGTGCCTGCGGTGCCAGATCATCATGAACGACGATGCCACCTGTCCGGTCCTGAAGCGCCGCGCGCGCGGTGGGGGCGGGGGCGGGGCCACGGCGCCCGCGTCGCCGCCCGTTCCGCCGCCGCTTCATCCCGCGCAGGTTCCCGCA
>NZ_JAFNAW010000066.1 GCF_017356265.1 Paracoccus fontiphilus
GCAGGTCTGCGATCTTTTCACCGATGAGGAATGTTACAATTTCTTCAAAGCCGCCGGATATGAAACCGATTAAACGCAACGCGCTCTAACGTGGAAACCGTCCTGCGGATCAATCAACTTTTCATGAGCGTAAAAACAGTTTTCTTGTAAGTTAAAAGGAGATGATGCCATTCTCCTGTGGTGAAACCTCCTGGTGGAACCGGATGTCCGACACGCTGACGGCAGAACTGGAAAAGTACCGTATCGGGCCGCGGATGAGGGAACTGCGCCTCAGGAAGAAGCTCGGCCTGGTTCAACTGGGCGAACATACCGGACTTTCGCCCGCGATGCTGTCGAAGATCGAACGCGGGCAGGTCTTTCCCACGTTGCCGACCTTGCTGCGGATCGCCTTGGCGTTCCGGGTCGATCTGGACTATTTCTTCCGGAAGAACGAGGCCAAGGTCGCCGTGACCCGCCCGGACGAGCGTGTCCGGCTGCCCATTCCAGGCGGCTCGTCCCCGCCCGCGTATCTGTTCGAGAGCCTCGACTATCCGCTTGCGGACCGCAGAATGGAGGCGTTTCTCGCGTTCTTTCCCAAAGGCGGCCCCCGGTCGGAGCCACACCGGCACGGCGTGGAGGAACTGATCTATGTTGTGAACGGCCAGCTTGACGTCGTCGTGGAGGATGAAGCATTCACCCTGTCCGAGGGGGATGCCATGTCCTTCGATTCCAGCGTTCTGCACAGCTATCACGGGAACAGGGAAGGCGACTGCCTGGCCTTCGTGGTGACGCTGACTTGAAGGGGTTTCGCTTCCCGCAGAGCCTGACCCCGTGGCGTGTCCATCTGAAGCCGCATCGTTATGGGTTCTTGTGATGACCCGTCATGCGCATTCCGGAAAACAGGCGGGCCGATCCGATCGGCAGCGCCTTGACGGCCATTCGGACGAAGTCGCACGCCTGGCAGCCAGGCGGGCCCAGCCGTCCGGACTTGCCGAGACGGCTCGCATGGCAGGGCGGCTCCACGACTTCGGCAGGCACGATCCGAATTCGATGCCGTCCTGCGTGGCGAGGACAAGCGCGTGGATCACTCGAAGGCCGGGGCCGATCTGCTGCTGAAGGCCGTGACCCCGATCTTCGCGCCTGCGCCGAGGTCATTGCCCGGGCCATCATGAAGGGCTGCCCGACCGGCGCGGCGATGCCAGCATGGATCGGCGGCCGGAGGGCCTCAAGGCTCCTGCCGACCCTGCGATGATCGCGGCGGCGCGGCCTGACCTGGGCCCGGTCGCGCAGGACCTGACGGCTGGGATGACGTGAACCGGCTGCGCGCCGACGTCCTGCCGCATGTCCGCAGGCGCCACCCTGCCGCCGGCCGGATGGGCTGGTTCACCTGACCACCCGGCAATGTCCCGCGCATCGCCGCCGCATCCTGGCCGATGTCCGCGAACGGCCGGACAGGAACCAGCCCTGCCACTTGATCGCCACCAGCCTGATCGAAGCGGGCCGATTCTGGGCTGGATTGCTGCGTGCAGGCGGCGGGGCGGGTGAACCGCAACGGCAAGCGGCTGGCGGGATGCAGATGGCGCAGGGAAAGAACTTGCCGCATCGGTTGTCGGGGCCCGATGATCTTGTCGAAGCGTTCAGCCCTGCATCTGTAAATGGCAGTACCGTGAAGAACCGGTGCAGGCTCGCCTCGGGATAGCGGGTGCGCAAGACTGCCTTCCAGGTTCGCGCGAGGGCGTGGTCCTTTGCCAACCGGCAGACTGCCACGGCCGCCATCAGCATGGCGATATGCGCATGGGGCGCCCGGGCGCCTTTGTTCGCCCAGATGACGGCTTCGTCAGGTCGGCCTGCCACGTGCAAGGTAATTGCCTCGCACGCCTGCATCGCACAGAGCATCGGGTCGAGCGGGCTCAACGTCATCGCGCGCTCCATGTCAGCCAAGCACTCGCCGACCCGCCCAGCCAACATGGCTGCAAGGCCGGGCGAATGATAGCCCTTGGCATAGCTCGGGCTCAGTTGCGCCGACCGGTCAAGCCAGAGCTGGCCATTCTCCGGGCGGTTCAGAAGAAGGAACGGGCGGCCTTCGGCGAGGTTGGCGAAAGGGTCCAGCGGATCAAGCTCGAGGCCGCGTTCGGCGTAGGCCTGGGTCTGCCTGGCCGCCCGGTTCCGTTCGGGCGTCCACTTCATCGCTGCCATCCGGTAGCTGGTGAACGACAGTGCCGCGAAGGCACTTGTAAAATTCGGGTCGAGTTGCGTCGCGCCTTCGCAGCGCCTCGTTCAAGGGGATTTGAATCTCGAGGGCAGCCAGAACGGCACCCGATATGGCCGCACGCGTCTGGTGGAAGTCATCCAGGCGGCCCTGAAGCTGCTCGGCCCATACCACCGCGCCAGTTCGCAGGTCCGAGAGTTCGATTGATGTCAAGGTCCTGCCGCGCACGACCTCAACGGTTCCGCCAAGGGCATAGGTCGCCCCCAGCCTTGCCGCGTTCGCCTGCGGAAGATGATCATCGGCATCCCTGAACCGGAAGGTCGTCTCCTGCACCAGCACGCGAAGCCAGCGCAGCCGGGAAACTCCGCTGATGAGGTGGGCAGGAAGTCCGACCGCGACCATCTCAAGGGTGTCCGAGGCTCCCCGGTCTTCGGGGTGATGTTCGCCCCCGATCAGGACCGCGCAGCGGCCGAGGTGCTGCGCGTCTGTCGCCCCGGTGGGCGTATCGGGCTGGCCAACTGGACCCCCGACAGCTTTATCGGCGAGGTGTTCCGAACGCTTGGGCGCCACCTTCCTCCGCCTGCCGGCCTGGAGCCGCCGTCTCGTTGGGGTGATCGCGCCTGGATCGAGGAAACGTTTGGGCTAGCGCGTCCAAGGCCTGAGCGGTAATCGTCGGCCTGACCCCGGGCGTTGCACGGTCAGTGACGCCCATCAGGTCCTGCAACCGCCCGGCATGCCATGACGAAGACGAGACGGAGGCCGGAGGGCTGCGGCGGTCAGAAACGCGCTTCAAGGATCAGGTTGAAGGGCGTCTTCGTCGCCTCGCGGATGCGGGAAAAGCCTGCATCGCGGCAAACCTGTGCCAGCTGTGCCTCCCCGGCCTGGGCGCCCAGGACATGCGTTCCCTCCTCGGAAATGGCATGGGCGCAGCAGAGCCAGGTCGATCCGGTGTAATAGATGCGGCCGATCGGGTTCAGGTTCTCCTCGACCCGGTCCGATGCCGCAGGCTCGACCAGCATCAGGGTGCCGTCCGGGGCCAGGGCTTCCCGCGCGCGGCGGGCGGCCTCGACCGGATGGCCCAGGTCATGCAGGCAATCGAAGAAGCAGATCAGGTCGAAGACGCCCGGCAGCGGTGCCTTTGCATCAGCCAGCAGGAACTCCACCCGGTCCGACAGCCCTGCTTGCCGGGCATGGGCCTGCGCCGCAGCGATCGAGGCGGGATGGGTGTCGATGCCCAGAAAGCGGCTGTTCGGAAAAGCCTCGGCCATCAGAAGGGTCGAATGCCCGTGACCGCAGCCGATATCCGCCACCCGCGCGCCCGCGTGCAGCCTGGGCAGGACGCCGTCCAGCGACGGCAGCCAATCCTGGACCAGGCTGGCGCGGTAGCCGTTGCGGAAGAAGGCGGCGACGCCGCAATGCAGGCGGCCGTCATGATCGCTCCAGGCCACGCCCTGACCGGTCCTGATCGCCCGTTCCGTCTGGTCCGCATCCGCCCAGGCGGCGGCGACGACGTCCCAAACGGACGGCATGAAGACCGGGCTGGTATCGTCGGCCAGAACCGCAGCCTGTTCGGGCGTCAGTTCGTAGCTCTGGCTGGCGGGGTGATAGGCAACGTATCCCCCTGCCGCCTGTGCGTTCAGCCATTCGCGCACATAGCGTTCGGCGCAGCCTGCGGCCCGCGCGACCTCGTCGCTGGTCATCGGCCCCGCACCGGCCATCGCCCGGTAAAGGCCAAGCCGGTTGCCGATCGCAATCAGCACGCCGCCATATCCTGCGGCCAGTTCCGAAACCGCCTTTCCGACAAGCTCGTCCAGCCGGGCCGTGTCAATTATCTGATTGTCCAGTGCCATGGGTCATTCCTTTCCAGAAAACACCCCCGCATGATCGCGATTGCCGGCTTCGCGAACGAGTGCGAGACTGGCCAAGAACGGTCCGCATCGGCCAGGAGCAGCGGATGGGCAGCATGGGATCAAGACCGGCTCTCGTGGGCATCGTCGCCATTCCCGAGGCAGGCCTGGCCACGCTGAGCGGCATCTTCGACGTGCTGAACAGTCTTTCCTGGCTTTCGGGGCGCGAAGGCATCCCCCGCGATCCGCCGTTCGAGGTCTTGCTGCTGGGAGAGGCCGCCGGTCCGGTTCGGCTTGCCAGCGGGGTGACGCTGCCCTTGCATGGCGCGGCCATGGGGCAGCCCTGCGACATGATCATCGTGCCATCGCTGTTCGTGCGCGACAGCGGCTGGCAAACCGGGCGCTATCCCCGCCTTGCCCGGTGGCTCACGGAACGGCACGCGGCTGGCGCCACGATCTGCTCGGCCTGCTCGGGCCTGTTCCTGATCGCCGAGACGGGGCTTTTTGACGGGGTGGACGCTACGGTCCACTGGCCCTATGCGCGCATGTTCAGCGCCCAGTTTCCGGCGGTGCGCGTGCATCCAGACCGTGCCCTGATCGTCGCGGGACCAAGAGGCGAACTGGTCAGTTCCGGCGCCTCGACCAGCTGGCACGACCTTGTTCTTTACCTGATCGGGCGCGAGGCCGGGCCAACCGCGGCGCAGGCTGTCTGCAAGGTCTTTGCCCTGCAGCGCCATGTGGACGGATTGGCGCCCTTCATGATCTTCGATCCGCCGCGCAACCATGGCGACGCGGTGATCGAGGCAGCGCAGGCGTGGCTCGACACCCATGCATCGGTCGCATTCCCCGTCCGCGAAATGGCCAGCCGCTCGGGCCTGTCGGAACGCGGGTTCTCTCGCCGCTTCCAGGTGGCGACGGGCCATGCGCCGCTGGACTATGTCCAGCGACTGCGGGTCGAGCAGGCCAAGCGCCGGCTGGAACGCACGGACGAGCCTGTCGAGCAGGTTGCCTGGACGGTCGGCTATGAGGACCCCTCGGCCTTCCGACGGCTGTTCCAGCGGATCGCGGGGATCAATCCCGGCCAGTACCGGCGGCAGTTCGCCCAACCCGTCGCGCAGCATCGGATCTGAAGCGGCTTTCAGGCAACCGCCTCAGGGGCGGCTGAAAAGGGCGCGAACCAGCAAGCGGAAGGTCAGGATCTGGCGTTCCAGTTCATCGGGCTTGCCCAACACCTTGCCCAGGATGATGCCGCCTTCCAGCACACCCGACAGCATATGCGCCAGATCGTCCAGATCGACCGGCTCTCGCGGAGGAGTGGCGGCGGCGATGTCCTGCAGGTATCCCAGGAAACGGCTGTTCCAGCGTTCCACGGCCTGACGGTTGATCTCGCAAACCTCGCGGTCGAACAGGCGTTCCTGATAACAGACGCTTGCGACCAGGCAGCCGGGATGGCCGCTGGGCAGGTCGTGCATCACATCCGCCAAAAGCTTCAGCCCGATCAGGAAGGCTTGCAGCGGATCGTCGGCAAGGTCGCGGCCGCGGTCGAAGGCGGCGTCGAACACGGCCTCGTCGCTGGCGACATAGCGGCGCAGCATCTCGCGGGCCAGCTCGTTCTTGTCGCGGAAATGGTAAAAGAAGCCCGACTTGGTCAGCCCGGCCTCGGCAATGACCTCGTCGATGGAGGTGGCGCCGAAGCCCTTGGCCAGGACCGAGGCCTCGGCGATGGCAAGGATCCGTTCGCGCGTGGCCTCGCCCTTTCGCGGCTGGATGCCGCCGAACCGTACCGGCGGTACGGTTTTCGCCTTGGGTTCCTTGGCGCCGGAAGGGTGTTCGGGAACGGGTGACATGACCAACCACCTGTCATTGCTGAAGAAAATAGCCGTCCATGTCTTGCCGGACCGCAAGTCTTCTAGTCCGGACGCGGCGGGACATGGGATAACCCCGTCGTCCGATCCAGGACCGCAACCCGTAGGGCTTTCCCCTTATACCATTTCCGAGGTTCACGATGACGCAAAATCGCAAATCCCTGGTCCACATGAACGGCGGCCTTGTGCTGACCGACGGCGGGATGGAGACGACCCTGATCTTTCACGAGGGGCTGGACCTGCCCCATTTCGCGGCCTTTCCGCTGATCGACAGCGACGAAGGACGGGCCGCGCTGACGCGCTATTACGAAAGATACCTGAGCCTTGCACGGGAAAGCCGCCTTGGCTTCATCCTCGACACGCCGACCTGGCGGGCCAATCCGGACTGGTCGTCCGGCCTGGGCTATGATCTGGCGGCGCTGCGGCGCGTCAATGTCGATGCGGTCCGCTTTGTGCAGGATCTGCGCGCCGAATGGTCATCGGCCGTGTCGCCTTGCGTGATAAACGGGGTGATCGGCCCGCGCGGCGACGGCTATGTCGCAGGCACCATGGATCCGGTCGAGGCCGAGGATTACCACGCCTTCCAGATCAAGGCCCTGGCTGACGCTGGCGTGGACATGGTTTCGGCCATGACCATGAACACCATCGGCGAGGCGACCGGCATTGCCCGCGCGGCAAAGGCCGTTGGTCTGCCCCATGTGATTTCCTTTACCCTGGAAACCGACGGCCATCTGGTGGGCGGCGCCAGCCTGCGCCAGGCGATCGAGGCCGTGGACGAGGCGACCGGCGGATCGCCTGCCTATTACATGATCAACTGCGCCCATCCTCTCCATATCGAGGGCGCGTTCGGCCAGGGCGAAGCCTGGACCGCGCGGTTGGGCGGATTGCGGGCCAATGCCTCGACGCTCAGCCATGCGGAACTGGACGAGGCCGAGACATTGGACGAGGGCGATCCTGCCGATATGGGCCGCCGCTATCGGGCGCTTCAAGCCAGCCATCCCGGCCTGCGCGTGGTCGGCGGCTGCTGCGGGACGGACCACCGCCATGTCGAGGCGATCCGCGACGCTTGCCTGCACGCGGTCACCTGAATCCGGCGGCAGGCGCGGCTGGCTTGCGCCGTGCAGCCGCCTGCCGACAACCTTGACCAGGCCCGCTGCGGTAAGACGAAGATCCTGCCCGGGCCGGTCCTGACCTCCCTGTCCATCCGCCGCCGCTGACCAATGCGGACCCTTTGTGGCCTGTCCCGCACTCGTGCGCCAAGGCAGCTGTCGCAAGGATGGCAGCGTATTATTTTTGAAAAGGAATGAAACAAGGGCGACCTTCAACGGCACCACCCTGCACGACCTCATCGACGGTACGACGCTGGACGACTTCATCTTCGGCCGGGGAGGCGACGACACACTTCGGGGTGGCGGCGGCAATGACGTGATTCGCGCCGGATCCGGCCTGGACATCCTGGAAGGCGGGACGGGCAACGACCGGCTTTTCGCCGATGTCGGCCCAAGCTCTCTGTTCGGCGGCGAGGGCTCCGACATCCTCGTGTCGGGCACCGGATCAGACCTGCTCAACGGCGGCATCGGCATCGACCTTGCTAGCTATGAACAGGCGAATGGCCGGGTCGTGCTGGACCTCACCACCGGCAGGGGCCTTCACGGTGGCAGCATTGATACGCTGGTGCAGATCGAGAACTTGCTGGGCGGTGATTTCGACGATGCCTTGTCGGGCAACGCCGGCGCCAACGACCTTTACGGCGGCCGGGGCAATGATAACCTCAGCGGCTTGGGCGGCAATGACCGGGTATACGGCCAGGACGGAAACGACAAGGTCTACGGGCAAGCCGGGGACGACCTGCTGGAGGGTGGTTCGGGCAACGACATGCTTGACGGCGGCGCGGGCCTCAACCGGCTTGAGGGCGGCACCGGCATTGACACGGCGGACTATTCGACGCTGGCAACGGCGGCCGACATCAGGCTGAACATCGGGCAAGCCGTATCGACCGACCGGGCCGATAAATTGGCCAGCATAGAGAACGTCAAGGGCACCAAGGCCTCGGACACCATCATCGGCGACAAGGCCGCGAACCGCATCGAGGGCAATGGCGGCGACGACCGGATCGACGGCGAAACCGGCAACGACGTTCTGGCGGGCGGCACCGGCAACGATCGGTTCATCTTCGAGGCTTCCGATATCTTCGGAAAGGGCCAGCGGCCATTCGATTCAGGCCATGATGTGATCCTGGATTTCTCGCTTGCAGACAGGATCGACCTGTCGGGCCATGTCGACGCCACGGCCTTCGCAGATCTGAAGGCAGGGGCTCGGCAGGTGGGCGAGGATGCGGTCATCACGCTGGGGGACGACACGATCACCCTGGACGACTTCCAGGCGGCCGAGCTTATCCCGTCGATGTTCCTGTTCTGATCTTTCCAGCGCTTGCAAAAGGCCATGGTCCAGAGGCCGCCAAGTCTCTGGATCGACAATTTTCGCCCAGCAGTTCCGCGCGCCCGGCTTATGGCCAGCGTGATCGGCCCCTTTGCGGACGGTCAAGCTCAATCTGGCGCTGCAGTGCAGCTTCCTGCGACCAGCCGTTCATGCTTGCCGCAGCCATTTTAGCAGAGGACTGTCTGCGAAGCGGACGAAGCTGCCGTTCGCTAAGGCTGCACGATAGCTTCGCAAGTTGAGGACCGGCACCGGGCAAAGTCTGCCCTGTCGACTCGGAAATCGTGTATAAACGTCGTGGTCCGCGGTAGCTGAGCGAAGTCACTAGCGGACGCAGATGGTGGGTTGATCATGCTGCTGAGACACCGCCGCGCCAAAGTCAGAAAGGTGTAAGAGCGAGCCTGGATCTCCACAACGGAAAGAGAACTGTCATGACTAGACTGGGCAAAGTAGTATTTTTCCTTGGTGCTCTGCTGCCGGCGACGATCCCTGTGTCCGAAGCAGAGGCTCAGGCGGCCTCCGAGACGCTGTTTCGGGACGTGCGGGTATTCGACGGGAAAGGGGACGCGCTTTCCGATCCTACCTCTGTTCTGGTGCGCGGGAACCTGATCGCCGTTGTCGGGGACGCTGTCGCCGCTGCCCCTGATGCGACCGTCATTGATGGCGGAGGGCGCACGGTGATGCCGGGCCTGATCGATGCGCATTGGCATACGATGCTGATCCGTCAGACACCCGAGCAGATGCTGTTCGGCGATGTTGGCTTTGTCAATCTGCTGGCCGGAGCCGAGGCAACGGCAACCCTGATGCGCGGCTTCACGTCGGTGCGCGACATGGGGGGCCCTTCCTTTGGGCTGAAGCAGGCGATCGACACGGGCATCGTCCCCGGTCCGCGCATCTGGCCATCCGGGGCGATGATAACCGTCACCAGCGGACATGGCGACTTCCGCCCGGTCTCGGATCTGCCGCGCGACGCATCGAAGCCCCTCTCGCGGGTCGAGGAACTGGGTGCCGCCATGGTGGTGGACAGCCCCGACATGGTGCGACAGCGCGTGCGCGAGGAGTTGATGAAGGGGGCCAGCCAGATCAAGCTGACCGCCGGCGGCGGGGTCGCATCGCCGCACAGCCCGCTGGATGTCTCAACCTTCACTCTGGAAGAATTAAAGGCGGCGGTCGAGGCGGCCACGAACTGGGGCACATATGTCACCGTTCACGCCTATACCTCGGCCGCTGTCCGCCGTGCGGTCGATGCCGGCGTCAAGGTGATCGAGCATGGCCACCTGATGGACGAGGACACCGCCAGATACCTAGCGGAAAAGGACATCTGGCTTTCTGTGCAGCCGATCATCCCCGAATTCTTCGGCGGAATGTTCCCTCCCGGAAGCGATCAGGCCCAGAAGGCCGATGAGGTGATGGAAGGCACCGACCGGCTTTACCGGATGGTGAAGGAATTCAACATCAAGACTGCCTTCGGAACCGATGTGCTGTTTTCCGAGGCGATGGCGCGGCAGCAGGGCCGGATGCTAGCCTCGCTGCAGCAATGGTTCACCCCGGCCGAGATCCTGCGGCAGGCAACCTCGACCAATGCCGAGTTGCTTGAGCTTTCAGGGCTGCGCAGCCCCTACAAGGGCAGGCTGGGCGTGATCGAGGAAGGCGCCTTGGCCGACCTGCTGCTGGTGGATGGCGATCCTGTCACCAATATTGATCTGCTGGCTGATCCGGATCAGAACCTCGTTCTGATCATGAAGGATGGAAAGGTCTACAAGAACCTCCTGTCAGACTAAGCTGCCTTTGCAACCGAATGGTTGCTCGGCTGCTCAATGAGGCGATGCGTAAACGACACCCCTTTTCTCTCGCTCAAAGGCCTCTTGCCCTTCGCAGTCCTGCCAGCCTCGCTATTGCTGCAGTTGCATTCGCTGTAGCATAGACGAATGCCTGTGATGGGCTCGGCGCGACATGCTGCTGCGCGGCACAGCAATGCATATGCAGACACGAGCCGATGACATGACCGGCTACTGTGCTGCAGCGCCTCGCTTTCCAAGGGGCAATTCATGCTCACTTGAGCAATGCAAGTTGGGGAGGGACTGGCGGCGAGGCTGCCACTCTGAGCGATGCAGACCATCTCTTGAAAAACCCAACACGCTAGGTTAGCTTATCTGATGGTTACGATTCATCGTGCACATGGCTTGCGCATCATCATCTTTACAGACGATCACGAGCCAGCTCATGTGCATGTGTTCGGGGACGGTCAGGCCAAGATCAACCTGAACGGACCTGACGGTGCGCCCGCCCTTGTCTGGGCCGAAGGCATGAAGGCGAACGATCTGCGTCGCGCCATGCAGATTGTCCGTGACGAGCAGGCGCAGTTTCTTGCCAGATGGAGGGAAATCCATGGCTGACCTGACAGACGCCGAAATCGACGCTGCTCTCGAACGTGGTCGCATCGCGCAGCAAACCGAGCCCCGTGCGGCGTCAGCGCGCTATGATCGGAAAAGTGGACGGATCATCGTTGAACTGACAAACGGCTGCACCTTTGCCTTTCCGCCCCATATGGCACAGGGGTTGGAGACGGCCAAGGATGACGAGCTTGCCTCAGTCGAAATCCTTGGCGCAGGTTATGGGCTGCACTGGGAGGCACTCGATGCAGACCTTTCCGTGCCAGGTCTGCTTGCCGGGCTGTTTGGAACAAGGGCCTACATGGCTCGCCGGGCAGGACAGGCCACATCCCCCGCCAAGGCAGCGGCAGCACGGGCCAATGGTGCCAAGGGCGGCAGGCCGCGCAAACAGGCGTAACGGTCGCGTTGATCGAAGGCCTTCTCAGAAGCCGCAGCCGGACAAATCGCGCCATCGTCACACGGTCTGGGGCAAACAGCTGCCAAAGAACTGGCATCAGAGCGTAGAGCAGGGGCAAGGCGGTCACAGATAGCGTGATATCATCAGGTCCGTCGGATCATCCGAAGTCAGGGCGGGTCAGGAGGACAGGAGGTCACACCATGTCCATCGATCTTCTTCCTGCGCTCCGGCCTGAACGTTCTGCTTGGAACAAGGGGCGCATCATCGGCCAGAAACGCCCGCTGCTGCCGAAACACGTCTGGTCGATCCGGGTCCGCCTGGAGATGGCGGACAACCGACGCGACCTGGCGTTGTTCAACATGGCCGTCGACAGCAAGCTCCGAGGCTGCGACTTGGTCTGCCTGAGGGTCCGGGACGTTTTTGCTGCCGGACGGGTCACGGAGCGCGCCTCCGTCACCCAGAGCAAGACCGGAAAGCCTGTCCGCTTCGAGATCACCGAAACGACACGCCAATCGCTTGAACGCTGGATTGCAGATCCGGAGATGCTTGGGATGGAGTACCTCTGGCCCAGCCGTCTTCACCATAGTGTGCATCTGTCGACGCGCCAGTATGCGCGCATCCTGTGCGGATGGGTCTCGTCGATAGGTCTTGAGCCAAGCGCCTATGGCACGCATTCGATGCGCCGGACAAAGGTCGCGCAGATCTACAAGAAGACGGGCAACCTGCGGGCGGTTCAGCTTCTGCTGGGCCACACCAAGATGGACAGCACTGTTCGATACCTCGGCGTTGACCTCGACGATGCGCTAACCCTGTCAGAGGGGATAGATCTGTAGTCCTGAAGCCGGCCGGCAGGTATCTTGTCGGCCAGCCCTAAGCTGCAGGTACGTATCGGCTCGTACCGTGTTGTCCTCCTCGCACAAGTTGCCACCCATACGCAGTGCGGCATCTTGGGAGGTCGCGACGAAGTGTGAAGATGCCGGTTCGTTCCAGACGCCCGGCAGTCGCGCCTGTTCTTACCTGAGGCGAGCGGCAGCGTCAGGATCGAAGCTTCGGGCTGGTCGTGTCCGCCAGCCTCGCGGTCCTGAACAACCAGCGCCGCGGCATTGCGGTTCAGGGGCATCACGTGCCTCGGCAAGGCTGCCCACCCGCATTCAGAAGGATGTGTGCCGCCTTCATTTACGCCCGAATTTCGCCATTCAACCCGAACGCCTTGCTTGCTCCAGCTCCAGTTTTACATGTCCGACTTCGTGAAAATACTTGATTGAGCAAGCCTGCCAAACAAGGCCAATCCACCCGCTTCTCGGCAACTTTCCGCTTGTGCGGAAATTTGATATTGTGGTCTGCAGAGGCGGATCGATGACAGGCCGAATCATCCTGTGCCGATCCGCCGCCCAAATCGGAAAACAAGCCGCAAACGGCCGCCAGACGCTTTTGCATGTCTGCGGGACGAGTCGGCTGTCTCATGAGGTTCAACGGCAGTGCAGTGAAAGAGACAGGTAGTGAAGCGTTTAAGCGGTTACTGGGGTCTTTTGTCGGCCTACTGGATTTCGGAACGGTGGCGGGAAGCCTGGGTTCTGACCGTGATCGTCTTTGCGATCACGACCTTGCTCAGCAAGTTCAGTGTCTGGGTGGCAGTCGCCAGCGCGGACTTCGTCGCTTCGCTGGCCGACTTCCATGACACCGATGCCAGCGATGGGCCGGTCCACGCGGTTCTGTGGGCGGCGGCGGTTTATCTGACCATCTTCCTTGCCCGGACCGGCGGAGTCGCATTGCGCCATCTTGTCTCGGCCACGCTGCACCGGCGCGCCCGAGGCTGGCTGGTCGGCCGGTTCAACGACGCCATCCTGGCAGATGAGCGGATCGCCTTCGACCTGATGAGCGACCGTTCCGAACTAGGCGGCAAGGCGCGGATGCCAGATGCCATCGACCAGCGCATCGACGAATGTTCCGGCAACGTCTATGGCGGCCTCATCGGGCTGACGACGGGCCTGTGGGGGGCCGTGAGTTCGATCTACTTCGTCTCGGAGGCCCTGTTCGACCGCAGCCGAAGCGTGGCTTTCCTTGATCATTGGGGGGCGCTTGCCAATGCGGCGCTGGAACGCCGGTTCGGTCCGGGGCTGTCGGTCCATGTCGATCTGGTTCCTGGCGAAAGCGGTTCGGCCCTGCTGGCCCTGACCCTGGTCGCGATCTATGTCCCGTCCATGACCTTCATCGCCTGGAGGCTGGGCCGCGTGATCGAACAGCTCAGCCTTGAGCGGCAGCGGCGGGACGGCGCATGGCGGGGGGAATGGGGCAGCCTGCTGAACCGCGTCGGGCATCTGGCCGCCGCAAGGGGCCAGGCCGCCCAAAGCCGCATCAATGGTCGGCTTTATGCGGATCTGGATCGGACATGGGGCCGGCAGAACCGGCTGGACGCCGGCATGATGATGTTCACCCATGTCTGCAAGTTCCTGTCGGGCCGCCTGCTGGCCTATCTTCCGGCCTTGCCGTCCTTCATGGCAGGCAGGATGAGCTTCCGCGACTTCGTCGCAAGTAGCGAATTGACGGCGGAACTGATCGAGGACATGTCCTGGTTCATCAACGTCATGCCGGCCATCGCGATGCTCCGCGCCAATGTCGCGCGCCTGACCGAGCTTGCCCGGGCGGTCGAACGGGTGCAGGCGCGGCAGGACTTCTATGCCGAAACCGGCATCAGCCGGTTTCAGCGCCTCCGCAGCCCCGCCGGGCCGGTTCTGGCGCTGGAAGGGCTGCGCTTGCATCATCGCGGCCATGACACGTCCGCCTTTCTGACGGTTCGGCAACTGCACCTGCATCCGGGAGACTGCGTCTTCCTGTCGGGTCGCAACGGCTGCGGCAAGAGCAGCCTGATGAAGGCCATAGCCGGACTCTGGCCCTATGGCGAGGGCCGGGTGTCGCTGCGCAAGGGCGCCAGGCTGTTCCTTGCGGGACAGGAAACCGACCTTCCCGACCGACTGACGCTGAAGGGGCTGGTCACCTATCCCGAGCACCCCGAACAGCATTCCGACATTGCCGTTGCTGCCGTGCTGTCACAGGCCGATCTGGGCGGCTTCATCACCTGCCTGGGCGACGATCTGCACGGGGGCCGGAACTGGCGCGATGTCCTGTCCGGCGGGCAGAAACAGCGCCTCGTGCTGGCCCGCATCCTGCTGGCCCGGCCGGACGTCCTGCTGCTGGACGAGGCCACCGCCGCCATGGATGTCGAGGCCGCGATGAATTTCCACCTGACGCTGCGCGAACACCTGCCCCAAGCCGCGATCCTGTCAGTGTTGCATGGGGACGATCCGCCATGCGACCCTGACGGGGCGCCGTTCTATTCCGCCGCCCTTGAAATCCGCAACGGCATGGCGGACCTGCGCCCGATCATGGCCGACGAGCCTGCCGTCCGGCTTGCGGCCGAGTGACGGATGGGCAAGAGGGCCATCGAATGAAAGACAACGATCCCGTCGAACGCCTTCTGGCCCGCATGACCCTGGCCGAAAAGATCGGTCAGCTGAACCTGCTCGCGGCCGGAGAGGGGCTGAAAACGGGCGCCGGACACTCCACCCCCTTGGCCAGCCGGCTTGACGGAGGGCAGGTGGGTGCGATCTTCGGCACCAAGTCCCGTGCAAGCGCCCGCGCCCTGCAGGAACGGGCGCTTGCCGGATCGCGCCTGAAGATCCCGCTGTTCTTTGCCGAGGATGTGATCCACGGCCACAGGACGGTCTTTCCGCTGAATGTTGCCCTGGCCTGCAGCTGGGACATGGTCCTGATCGAGGAAACCGCCGCCTTTGCCGCCGCCGAGTCATCGGTCCAGGGGCTGCACCTGACCTTCGCGCCGATGATCGACATCTGCCGCGATCCCCGCTGGGGCCGCGTGGCGGAAGGACCGGGCGAGGATCCGCTGCTGGCCGCGCGTATCGCGGCAGCCGCGACGCGCGGGTTCCAGGGCGACGATCCGGCGGGGCCGGGCCGGATGGCGGCCTGTCTCAAGCATTTCGTGGCTTACGGCGCACCGCAAAGCGGGCGCGATTACGACAATGCCAGCATGGCATGGGAAGACCTGCTGTCGCTTTATCTGCCGCCCTTTCAGGCTGGGATCGCGGCGGGTGCGGTCAGCGTCATGGTCGCCTTCAACGCCGTCAACAGGCTGCCGATGCACGCAAACGAGCCGCTGGTCGAAGGCTGGCTGCGCAGGCGCGCGGGCTTCGATGGGCTGGTCGTATCGGACTATACCGGCGTGAAAGAGCTTTCCGCTCATGGACTGGGTCCGGCCCCGGTCGTCGTCGCGCGGGCGCTGCAGGCGGGCATCGACATGGACATGGTGGGCGAGGATTACCTGCGCGAACTGCCTACGCTGGCCTGCAACGGGCTGGAGGCGCCCGAGGCCGGGTTTGCGCTGTCGGCCGACCGGATCGTGGCGCTGATCGACCGCGCCTGCCGGCGGGTGCTGCGCTTCAAGCGGCAACTGGGCCTGCTGGACGACCCGTTCCGGGGGCTGGACGGCCGGTGGGCCGCACCCCCGCGGCGGACGGGCCGCGATCTGGCGCGCAAGGCCGCCGCCCGTGCCGCCGTGCTGCTGAAGAACGACTCGCTTCTGCCGCTGTCGCCTTCGGCCCCTGTCGCGCTGATCGGTCCCTTCGCGGCGGACCAGGCGAACATGCTGGGAACCTGGTCCGTCTTGGGCCGGGCCGAGGATGTCGTGCCCCTGCACAAGGCCGTGGCCGCGCTGACCGGGCGGGCGCCCCGGGTTGCCTGGGGCGCCAATATCGTGGACGAGCCATGGGTGCAGGACCGTCTCAATGTCCATGGCGTGACCGTGACCCGCGATCCGCGGCCCGAGGCCGAACTGCTGGCCGAGGCTCTGGCCGCCGCCCGCGCGGCGGATGTGATCGTGGCAACGGTGGGTGAGGCCAAGGAACATGCGGGCGAATCCTCCTCGGTGCTGTCGCCGGAGCTGCCCGCCCCGCAGCGGCGTCTGATCAGGGCGCTGGCGGGGGCGGGCAAGCCGCTGGTGGTGGTGGTCTTTGCTGCACGTCCCCTGGCCATCGGCAGGATCGCGGAGCAGTCCGATGCGCTGCTGTATGCCTGGCACGGCGGCGTCGCCGGACCCGAGGCCGTGGCCGACCTGCTGTTCGGCGCGGCCAGCCCCTCGGGGCGGCTTGCGGTCTCGCTGCCCGCGCATCCGGGCGAGGTTCCGCTGTCCCATGCCGGCGATCCGACCGGCCGGCCCTTTCCCGGCCGTTTCGCCAAGTTCCGCACCGGCTGGCTGGATCTGCCCGACGATGCGCCGCGCTTTCCCTTCGGCTTCGGTTTGGGCTATGGACGGGCCGCCTATGGCCCGCCGCGCCTGTCCACTCCGGCAGCTCCGGCGGACCAGGCGGTCGAATTGCGCGTCACCGTCCAGAACACCGGCGCGGTCGAAACCATCGAGACGGTCCAGCTTTATGCCAGCGATCCGGTGGCCCGTCTTACCCGGCCGGGCCGATGGCTGACCGATTTCCGGCAGGTCACGCTTGGCCCCGGCGAGGTCCGCGAGGTCGTGTTCCCGGTCCATGCCGGGCAGTTCCGCTATCCCCGCGCGCCTTCGCTTGATGCCGTGGAATGGCTGCGCGACCCCGGCCTGATCCGGCTGCATGTCGGCCCGAACAGCCGCGACACGCAAACGGTGGAGCTGACATGGCTGACGTGATCCGCGGCCTTGACGACGCCGCGCTGCGCGATCGCGTGGCGCAGGCCTGCGCGCTTTATTTCCTTGACTGGAGCCACCCGCTCAGCGGCATGGCGCGCGAACGCAGCGGCGGTGCCTTCGGCTATGACCTGGAGGAAACCGTCTGCACCGGCGGCACCGGCTTCGGCCTTCTGGCCCAGATCGTCGCCGCCCATCGCGGCTGGCGGCCACGGCGCGAGATCCTCGGCCGGGTCGAGCGGGTGCTGGGCTTTCTGGAAAGCTCCGACCGCTTCGACGGCGTCTTTCCGCATTTCCTGCATGGCAGCACCGGCCGGGCCCTGCCCATCATGGCGGGCGACGAGGGAGGCGATCTGGTTGAAACCGCGTTCCTGATGCTGGGCCTGCTGGGCGCGGCGGCGTTTTTCGGCGAGGAACCTTGGGTTGCCGCCCGGATCGGCGCGCTATTCGACGCCGTGAACTGGGCGGCCCATCTGCGCGAGGATGGCGCGGTCATGTGGCATCGTCACCCGGACCGGCCCTGGAGGCCCGACGCCCTGCCGATCCGGGGCTGGAACGAGGCCTTGCCGGTCTTCGTGCTGGGCGCGGGGTCGCGCAGCCATCCGATTCCGGCGTCCTCCTATCACCAAAGCTGGGCCAGGGCCCCGGCCTTCCGCAACGGGCGCAGCTATGGCGGCACGCGCCTGCCGCTTGGCCCGGATTGGGGCGGGCCCCTGTTCCTGTCGCAATATCCGTTCCTGGGCATTGATCCCCGCGGCTTGCGCGACGCTTATGCCGATTACGGCGTTCAGGCCCGGAATCATGCGCTGGTGAACCGTCATCATTGCCTGGCCAATCCCCACGCTTGGGCGGGATACGGGCCGGACTGCTGGGGCCTGACCGCCAGCGACGACCCCGGCGGCTATGTGGCGCATTCGCCCACGATGGATACCGGCGTCATCACGCCGACGGCCGCGCTTGGCTCGATCCCTTTTGCACCGGATGAGGCGATGCCGGTCCTTCGCCATCTGCATGACGATCTGGGCGCGCGGATCTGGGGCGATGCGGGCTTTGTCGATGCCTTCAGCCTGTCGCAGGACTGGGTGGCGGAAAGCCGGCTGGCCATCGACCAGGCGCCCATCGTCATGGGGCTGGAAAACCGCCGATCCGGTCTGTTGTGGCGGCTGGTGTCCGGCCGCCCCGAGATCCGGCGGGGGCTGCGCGCGCTTGGCTTTGCCGCGCCCTATCTTGACCCCGCCATGGCCTGACAGGCCAGATCCCGCGCGGCCGCAGCCTCCAGGAACGCCGCCGCGGACCAGGCGAGATCCAGGCACGAAACCGGCCCGCCATCGCGCCGGTCGAACTGTTCGGGCAGCGGGCCGGGCGGCTTCGGCGCAACCTCCTGGATCAGCCGCATCCAGGCCTCGGCCTTGTCGAAGGCTGCGATGTCGCCGGTCGCGGCGGCCATGCGATAGAGCATGTCGCGGGCATCGAGATTCAGGATTCCCGGCTAGCCTATGATGTGCTTCCCTTCTGCTGAGGCAGGTATGGGGGGTCTGA
>NZ_JAFNAW010000067.1 GCF_017356265.1 Paracoccus fontiphilus
CAGGTTGGTGAAAGGGCGCCTCATCACATCCTCCTGAATAGCTTCAGGAAACTATCGAGTGATGCATTCCAGAATGGAATGTGCCCCCCTGACTGCTGATCGGCGAAGAACAGGTTTTATGACACGGAGACCACGCCGGCGCGGGATCGCGCCGGGGTTGTGCGAGTCAGTTCAGCAGGGCCAAGTTTCAGCAAAGACAACTAAGGCTGTGGATGCTGCAGTCGCATCGCGGTCTTCTGGATGCTCTTCAAAATACTTGCACATCAAATCTGTTGCCTGTCTCACAGTCACCCCTGCAGCAGGACAGATTAGTTTACGATGTCCTAGGTGGACAAAATCTCCTGTTTGGATGCCATCCATAACTCCAGCAGCAAAGCCAGCCACAAAGGGTCGGTCATTTTCGCAATGCTCAAGAACTTGGTTTCCTGTCAAGAATTCTGCGTTCGCGATAGTTGGACAGAGAAGAAAGGCAGCGATCAAAGCGCGCATGAGATAGGCTTTCACGTAAGAGCACTTGACCATCTTGAACACTTGGGCAGGCAGATTTTCAACCTGGGCACCCCCGAGGCTTAAGTGATCGCGCCGGGTTGTGTATTTTACTTGTCCGAGGGCGGATCGAAGCGCGCCTGGCGCAGCGCCTCCGCAAGCTGCCGGGCAAGCTCTTTCAGTCGTGGCGACAGGGCAGACTCATCTTTCGGAAGCGATGGTGCTGCATCGGGCATAGCGCGCATAACAGCTTGAGAAAGTGAAGGTTGCAAGGTCAAAAATAAAACGCTCACAAGCTTTATGTTGCCAAAAGGCAACATGTGTGTCATATTTATCGCAGTTGTGTTGTTGCGAGTAATCTTGTGTCTATCATGTCGCGCCTTGGCCGTGTCTTCGGCCAAGGCGAACCCCTCGAAAAGAAGTCTGTCGTTCTGACCGATCCCGAGGCTTTCGGGCTCTTCGGCGTCCAGCCTGTCGCATCGGGCGTGACCGTCACTCACACCACCGCCATGCGCGTGCCTGCTGTGGCCTGCGCTGTCGGTCTCATTTCCGAGACCTGCGGCGCCTTGCCCTTCAAGCTGCACGACCGCGAGGCCCGCACGGCCATCAAGGATCATCCGGCCTATCGCCTGATCCATGACGAGGCGAACCCCTGGACCAGCGCCGAAGAACTACGCGAGGCCCTGACCCTCGACGCCCTGATGCGCGGCCATGGCTTTGCCCAGGTGGTGCGCACCAGCGAAGGCAAGCCGATGGAGCTGCACCGGATGGACCCCGGCGCGGTGAGCATTGAAACCGACCCCATGGGCGAACCGTCCTACAAAGTCAGGCTGCAAGGTGGCGGCGAAGTGGTCCTGCCCTATGGCGAGGTGCTGCACGTTTCGGCCTTCGGTGGCGCCAGCCCGATCACCCTGGCCCGCGAAGCCATTGGCCTTGCCATCGCTGCCGAACAGCATCTGGCGGGCTTCTACAGCAACGGCGGGCGTCCTTCCGGCATCATCAAGCACCCGCAGAAGCTGGACGCAGATGGCGCGAAAAAGATTGCGGCGAGCTGGTTCAAGACCCACGGCGGCAAGCAGGCGGGCGGAACTGCCGTGCTGGACGAGGGCATGGACTACCAGCAAGTCAGCGGCAGCCATACCGATGCCCAATTTCTCGAAAACCGGCTGGAACAGGTGTGCGAGATCGCCCGCGCCTTCCGCATCCCGCCGACCATGCTTTTCGAACTGTCGCGGGGCACCTGGTCGAATACCGAGGAGATGGGCCGGCAATTCCTGACCATGACCCTCCGGCCCTGGCTGAAACGCTGGCAGGCCGCCTATACGCGCGTGCTGCTGTCGCCCGAGGAACGCGCCAGCCTTTATGTCGAAGCTGTCACCGACGACCTGTTGACCACCGACTTTGCCGCCCGTGCGACGGCATACGCCCAGTATCGCAGCGCTGGCGTCCTGACCGCCAACGAGGTGCGCGCCGGTCTGAACCTGCCGCCCATGCCCGAAGGCAACAGCCTCTCCAATCCCTACACCTCGACCGGCGCGACGACTGCCCCGGGCAATCCCCAGGATGATGACGAATGACCATCACGCACCGCGCTTTCTTCGGCACGGGCGAACGTGCCTTCGCCCTGACCGATCCCATGGTGATCGAACTGGAACGCCTGACCGAAACCGGCATCGGTGCCCTGTTCCTGCGCTTGTCCCGCAACGATTTCCGGCTGGCCGATCTGATCGAAGTTATCCGGCTGGGCCTGATCGGTGGCGGCACCAACCCCGAGGAAGCCGCCCGGCTGGTCGATACCTACGCCCGACAGCGCCCCATCGGTGAACTGCTGCCCTTGGCCTTGGACATTCTGGACGCCCGGTGGAGCGGCAAGGAGGCCGCAGCATGAACCCTGTTTACGATCAGATCAGCCGACATGCCGAAGGGCTTCAAGATGAAGCCCTGGCTCTGGCCGCTGCCGTGCTGAAGCGCGCCCTGCGCCAGAAGAAAGAGGCCCAGGCCAATGTCTGACCGCATCGAGATCAAGGCCCAACTGACCGCCAGCGAGACAGGCGAGATCGAAGGCATCGCGTGGCCCTTCGGATCAGCCGACCGTGTGGGCGACGTGATCCAGAAGGGCGCCTTCGACCAGCCCGCCAGCCTGCCGATGCTCTTTGCGCACGATCAGGCCCAGGTTGTCGGCGTTTGGGACCAGATCACCGAAACCGACAGCGGCCTGTCCGTCAAAGGACGCCTGCTGGTCGATGACGTGGAACGCGCCCGCGAGGTCCGCGCCATGATCCGCGCCGGTGCCGTCACCGGCCTGAGCATCGGTTTCGTCACCAAAGGCGCCACCCGCCACCCCAAGGGCCGCACGATCACCGCGCTGGCCCTGCATGAAATCTCTGTCGTTGCGGTGCCGATGCACCCCGGCGCGACGATCACCTCTCTGAAATCGCAGTCCACCAACAAGGAGATCCCTGTGGAGAACGAAGACCCGGCCATCGAGGCCAAGACCCCGGCCAATGATGCGCCGGTCATCGACCTGAAGAAATTCGAGGCGGTTCTGTCGCGCCTGGACAAGCTGGAAGCCAAAGGCAACCGCCCCGCCGCACCGGCCATCGTGCAGGCCGAACAGCCCGAACAGAAGGCTTTCCAGAACTACCTGCGCGTCGGCGAGGCCCGCATGGACCCGACCGAAACCAAGGCGCTTGCCGTCGCGGCCAACGCCAACGGCGGCTATCTGGTCCCGACCGAACAGGGCAGCGAAATCCTGAAGCTGCTGACCGAAATGTCGCCGCTGCGCCAATATGCCAGCGTGCAGACTGTCACCGGATCGGAAATCACCTTCCCGACCCTGCTGACGGGCGTGAACGCCTTCTGGACCGAGGAAGGCGCAGACATGACCGCCACCGAACCCACGTTCGGGCAGGTCAAGATCGCCAACCATGAGCTGTCCAGCTTCTATGTCGCCTCGAACAAGGTGCTAGAAGACAACAGCTACAACCTGGAAGGCGAGATGAACGCGGAGCTCGCCAAGGGCTTCGCGAAGGTCGAAGGGCTGGCTTTCGTCAAGGGCACCGGCACCGGCCAGCCGCGCGGCCTGATGACCGCCCCTGGCGTGACTGAGGTCAAGACCGGCTTGGCGGGCGGCTTCCCGGCATCGAACCCGATGGACGTGCTGATTGCCATGCAGCACAGCATCCCGTCCTTCCACGCCCGCAGCGCGGTCTGGCTGATGAACCGTAGCACCCTTTCGACCATCCGCCGGTTCAAGGACGCGCAAGGCCAGTATCTTGTCACCGATCCGAAGGACGGCGGCGTCCTGCGCCTTCTGGGCAATCCCATCGTGGAAATGCCGGACATGGACAGCGTGGCGGCAGGCACCGCACCCATCATGTTCGGCGACCTGTCGGGCTATCGCATCTTCGACCGGGTTGACCTGTCCGTCCTGCGCGATCCCTACACCTTGGGAACCAAAGGCCAAGTCCGGTTCATCGCCCGCAAGCGCGTCGGAGCCGATCTGACCCATGCCGACCGCTTTGTGAAGCTGCGCGTGGCCGTCTAAGCCATGACTGTGCAGCCCGCCTTCGAGACGGTCCTGGAGCATGACGGCGCTGTCGTCACGCTTCGGGCATCCCTGCGGGCTGCCGTCACCATCGACAACCTGCCGGGCGGCTTTCCCCAGGTCTGGAAGCAGATCGCCCAGCAATCCCTTTCCCAAATCCGCGCGGTGATACTCGCCACCGCAACGGATCGGCAGGACGCGCAACACGTCCTAGCCGCCACCGCCGACAAGCCCCTGGCGTCCTTCCTGGCCGACGCCCAGGCGGCTTGTCTGGCGGTCCTGGCTGCCCTGATCAAAGCAGGTGATGACAGCGCTGCGGAAGCGCCGAGCCAAGGCAGAGCCAGCGACAAGCCCATGCCGCTGAGTGAGTATTTTAAGACCCTGTATCAGTTTGCGACCGGCTGGCTTGGCTGGTCGCCTTCTGACGCCTGGTCCGCCAGCCCCGCCGAGATCGAGGCCGCCTTCGAGGCCCATATCGATCGGCTGGTGAAGCTGACGCCCGGCCTGTCCGAAATCCAAGCCACAGGAAGCGCCCTTGTAGCTACATCGAATGTATACACCGCCGAACGCCTGCGCGAGATCGAAGAACTGGGATATGACCCCGCCTTCGACCGTGAAGGCCTGCGTGCCTTGAAGGTGAGACACCAGTGACACGTCGAAGCACGTCTACCACTTTAAGAACCGCCTAATGGCCCGCCCGCCTCGCCTTTGTTCCTGTGGTGCCATTGTTCCGGCTGACCAGCTTTGCGCCTGCCAGATCGAACGCCAGCGCGAGCGGAAGGCCCGCCACGACCGGAAGCGCCCGAACAGCCGTCAGCGCGGCTACACAAGGCAATGGGAGAAGGCGCGGGCCGAGTTCCTGTGCCACCACCCTCTGTGCGCAATGTGCGGTGCCGAAGCTACCCTCGTTGACCATATCACGCCCCACAGGGGAAATCAGGCGCTGTTCTGGAAGCGGAGTAACTGGCAGGCACTATGCACACCCTGCCATAACCGCCACAAACAACGGCAAGAAAACAGCATGTTGACCGAACTATAGCGGCTGTGCATGTTGCCCGAACGGTTACAGAGGGCGCCATGGCGAAAAAGCAGTCTACCAATCAAATTTCCGCGTCGTTTCATTATCTAGTAAAGCAAATTAAAAATGAACGTAACGAAAAAATAGACGCAGGCTTTAGTGAAGCAGAGTTTGGAAAGTTGGTAAGTCATATATCAAACCCGGAGCGACTAGATGAAAACGATGACGCAACGATAGCAAGAATAAAAGCTGGAGAGATCCTTCCCTTTGAAGAATACGAAGTTATTGATAACTATCTTCACTTTGGAAAATTTGAGGGAGCATACTACGGACTTCGTTACAGAAACAACCTCCACGGACCAATTACCGCAGAAAGCTTAAACCTGCGGGAATTCTATTATCTTATAACGAGACTGCAAGATGGGCGCGTCCTGATCGGGGCAACCTACAACGGGAACTTTGGCGACTATGAGGGACTGCGAAGCTGCTTGTCCTATGTGTTGAGGGGAAACTACACAGTAGCCTCGAAAACACTGACAAGTATTTCAGAAGAAATAGGCAACGGAACACCTATTGAAATCAAGCTGACCTATCGCAAGTCAAGCCAGCGCCCTGAGCAAAGAAATGTTTTTGGCTCTTCCGGTGTGATCGCCATCAAAAATACTGAGTTTGGCGAAGGATTTGGAGATGAGATAACAAGAATTTCCGACCAAATGCGTGGGACCATCACAGAAAGAAAGCGCGCCCTGGCAAACATCGTTAATCAGGGAGAGTTGCTAGAGCTTGATAGCGAAGATATAATTGGCTGCACTGCCGTCGTAAGGGAAGACAAAGGAACTCGAACGGTATACTTCCTAGGAGGCAACAACTTTGCAACCAAGTTCCCACTAAGGGTTGACGTAGACAATCATGGCGCACCCAATCGGGAGCAAGTTAAGCAAGAGATGATCCGAGTAATGCGAGAAAAGATTACGCCTCTGCTGGTAAACTAAATGATAAAAATAGTTACCAATGCCTATAATACCTACACAGCCACTGAGCCTCGGTGGTGGATGGCATATGGAATTCGCCTCGCATTCACACTAATGGTATCGTTTTTTCTGTCCATTTTTGCGAGGGAATCTTTGAAGGATGTATACTCAGTCATGGCAACCTGCCTAACTGTTCTTACAGGGTTTACTTTTACAGCATACTTTTCGAATTCATCATTGGCCGGAGCCGATCTTCCAAAGGCCACCAGTGAAGACGACCGAGTTCGACTTCAGAGACTTGGGGCACTGGCTATAAACTTTGAAGCACGTTCGAAGTATTTTATACCGCTTGCGATACTCTCTATAGCTATCCTTGGTTTAGGAGTAGTTAAACTAAAGTGGCCACAAGCCCTCCAGGATGCCTCCTTTATCGAGGCTCTTCAGTCATGGTCAGAGCATCGAATCTCTTGGACGGTTGATGCCTTCACTTTGTTCTTCACCGGGATAGTTCCGGCCGTAATTATTTTTATGTTCCTAGAGTGCTTGTATACATTCTACCGAATGGCTGAGACAATAATAGCGATAGTTGAACGTCGCCGGGAGTATCTTCAAAGATGAAGTGTAACTATTATGCGGCACATCGTCTAACATCCTCAAGCTCAACAAGATGAATAAAGCAAACAAAGTAAACGAAGTCATCGATGTCCCTTCTTTTTTAGTTCGGATATACGACACAAACCAAAAGCAGGGCATTCAATGTTACCGAGGCGAAGGAAATAAGAAATGGGATCTAAAACCCTCCGTTATGCGGGGACTGCGATCCGATGCGGAAAAGAACATTATAAGCGAATTGATTCTTGAAGCGCCTGACGAGTTCCATAGAGATACGACCATGTTTCAGAAGCTGGTTAGGGCGCAACACTACGGCTTACCGACGCGACTCCTGGATGTGAGTCTTAATCCTTTAGTCGCACTGTTTTTTGCGTGCCATGATCCCGATCAAAGTCATCGGGATGGCAAGGTAATTATATTAGACTTTGAGCCGCCCAGAATAAAATTTGCCGACAGCGACGCGGTTAGCATTCTTTGTAATTTAACCAATCTTTCTGATTCAGAGAAGCAAACCATTGACTTCCTGATCTCAGATTCCAAGAAAAAGGGGCTTTCCATTGAGGCAATGAATGACCTAGTGAATGGGCGGCCCGAGATTGACAGGTTGATTCAGTTCATCAGGATGGAGAAAGGATTTTTTAGAAAACAAATCGACGCAAGAGATCTAAAAAGATATTATTTTGTTCATCCTCCTAAGAGCAACAGAAGAATAGTTGCTCAGTCTGGCGCGTTTGTTGTGGCTGGCCTTCTTGGCTACAAGAACATAGAGAGGGCCGTAAGTTTTAGAACTACGATTGTCGATATTGGAGCAGATTACAAGAAAGATATTCTTCGCCAACTAGATCGCATCAATATCAACCAGCGCACTCTTTTCCCTGAAATTGAGTTCACTTCGAAATACATTAAGCGGAAGTGGGATGCGAATACAAAACCGAGTTCCAGCGATGACTCACTTCTAGATCCAGATGTAATGCTATAGTGATCAGAGAAGAAGGGAGGGGCACCCAGTATTCATATCTGCAATCCGAGAACCGGCGTGTGGAGTCACGCACAAGACAGGCCGAAAATAACTTTTCCAACTAGCGCTTTAGAGGAAAATGTGGTATTTTTGCAACAGTAATGATTGTCCCAGTTGCGAGTGCTGCCATGTCCACCCTGCCGCTGCCCCTGATCCGGGCGCATCTTGTCATCGACCATGCCGATGACGACGAGCTTCTGACCCATTACGCGGGCGTCGCTGCCACCTGGGTGGCGGCCTACACCGGCCAGCCCTTCGACCCCGCCAACGCCCTGATGGCGCAGGCCGCGTTGCTGCTGGTGGCGACCCAATACGAGAGCCGCGAGGCCGTCACCTTCGCCAGCGCCTATCAACTGCCCTTCGGCGTCCATGACCTGCTGTCGCCGCTGAAAGAGCGCGTCACCGGCCACCAGCCCGAGGCCGCAGAATGAGCATCACCCGGCAGTCGTCCGATGCCATAGCAAAGCGCTTGGCAGCCATCCCGCGCGAGATCATCGCCAAGGTGCAGCCCGCCATCCGCAGGTCGGTGGAGGAAGTTGCCGCCGATGCTGCTGCCCTGGCAGAGGCGTCACGCAGCACCGGCAGTCTTGTGGAGTCCATCGAGGCCACCGGCCCCAATGAGGCAACCCCGGCCTACGCCAGCGAGGGCGGACAACGCACCGCGCACGATCTGCAAGGTTTTGTCACGGCTGGCAACCGCGACGCCCGGCACGGCCACCTAGTCGAGTTTGGCACTGCGCCACGCATCCGGCGCGATGGCAGCACGACCGGCACCATGCCCGCCACGCCCTTCCTCTTGCCCGCATGGCGCTTGAACCGCACCCGCGTTCAGCGGAGGATCAACAGCGCGGTCAACAAGGCCATCCGCGAGGCCAGCCAATGATCCCGACCCTGGCGCTTCAAGAGGCCATCCGCGCCCAGTTTCTGGCTGACGGGACCATCCCCTTGTATGTCGAACCAGCGCGCATTCGCGCGGCGTCGGTGCGACCTGAACAACTGCCGGCAATCCACCTGTCAGGGCTGCGCACCGAGATCCTTGGCCGTGCCTCAGGTGGGCAGATCGTGGCTGAGGTGCGGGCAATGGCGCATCTGTGGGCCATGCAGGACGGCAGCGGCACCGCCGAAGGCATCGCCGCCGCCATGATGATGGCGCTGATGGACGCGCCCCAGGCCAACGGCTTCGACATCGATGAATGGGAACGCCCGACCTTGGCCTGGACCGACCAGCCCGGCCTGGACGGTGCTGCGCATGGTGCCGTTGCCCTGCGCGCTGTCATCCGGTGGCGCGAATGAGGGCGGGCAAGCTGCAAGCGCGCATCCAAATCGAGCGGCTGCAAGAGCTGGTCAACGATAACGGGCTGGTGCGGAAGGTCTGGCTGCCGATCCTGACGACGCGGGCCGAAACCAAGGAAGCCGGCACAACCGAATTCCTGCTGCGCGAGATCGAGGGCGACAAGGCCCGCGCCGTGTTTCTGATCCGCTGGCCGGCGCAGCCGATCGGCACCAGCGACCGGATCACCCATGCCGGCAAGGTCTGGAACATCACCAGCCTGTCGGAGATCGGGCGCAGGCGCGGCTTGGAGATCAGGGCAGAGGCGGTGGCATGAGCATCCATAATCGGGGCATCAAGCCCGCCCCGGCCAAGGATGCCGAGGCCCTGACCAAGGCGCCCGCCGCCCCGTCCTACCTGTCCGCCCAGGCCAAGGCCGAATGGAAGCGGATCATGCCGCGACTGATCGCGCGCAGGATCATCACCCGCGCCGATCTGGCCGGGATCGAGAACTACTGCACCGCCGCCGGTGCCGTGCGCCAGATCGCGGAGATCATCAACGCCATGCCGGTGCCCGACCTGAAGCTGGCCGGGCTCCAAATCCGCTACGCCCAGACAGCCCGCCAGCTTGCCAGTGAATACGGCCTGACCCCGACCAGCCGGGCGCGGATCGGATCGGCAGCGCCCGAGGATGACGACGACAACCCGCTGGCGGTGGCGTGATGGCTTCGACCTTCCCGACCTGGATTTATGACGGCAGCCCAATTCCCGACCCCCTTGGGCACGGTGAACGAACGGTTACGTTCCTGCGCCGACTTCGGCATCCGAATAGCACCGAACCGGGCCGGAAGTTTCAGCTTTTCGATCCGCAGGAACGGCTGGTCAGGCGCATCTACGGCCCGCGCAATCCTGATGGCAGCCGAACCGTTAAAACCGTGTTCCTGATGCTGCCCAGGGGCAACCGCAAGACCACCGTGGCCGCTGCCTTGTCGCTGAATCACCTGTTTGGTCCCGAGGCCCGCCCGGCTGGTCAGGTGATCTTTGCCGCCTGTGACCGCGAACAGGCCAGCATCGGCTTTCGCGAGGCCGCCAACATCATCCGCGAGGATCAGCGCCTGCTGGACGTGGTGAAAATCCGCGATGCCTTCAACAGCAAGAAGCAGATCACTTATCCCAAGATCGGCTCAACCCTGACTGCCCTTGCCAGCGACGGCGGGGCGGCGCATGGCCTGACGCCCAGCTTCACCCTGATCGACGAGATTCACGCCTGGAAAGGCCGTGACCTGTGGGAGGCCATCAAGAGCGGGCAGGCCAAGACCGACGACACCCTGATGATGATCTGCACCACCGCCGGGCGCGGTGCCGAAGGGCTGGCCGCTGATCAATTCGACTATGCCCGGCGCGTGGCAACAGGCGAGATCATCAACCCGGAATTCTTGCCGGTCCTGTTCATGGCCGAACCCGATGACGACTGGCAGGACGAAAGCACCTGGCACAAGGCCAATCCCGGTCTGGCCTATGGCTTCCCGTCCATGTCCGGCCTGCGCGCCCTGGCGAAAGAGGCCGAAGGCAACCCGGCAGAGCTCGCCAGCTTCAAGCAATTCAACCTGAACATCTGGCAGGCCAACAGCCGCGATCCTCTCTTTGACCTGGGCACCTATGACGCCCGCGAGCTGGACGACGAAGACACCGACCTGGAAGCGCTACCCGCCTATGTCGGCGTCGATATGTCGGTATCTGGCGACCTGAGCGCCGTTGCCATCGCCTTCCGGCACGATGACGGCCAGATCACCCTTCGGTCGCGCGTCTTTGTGCCCGGTGAGGATCTGCGCGGGCGCGGTGATCGTGATGGCGCACCCTATGAGCGCTGGCGCGATGACGGCCTGATCACGGTCTGCCCTGGCCCGATCATCGATCACGGCATGGTCGAAGATCATATCCGCGACCTGTGCGGCACCTTCGACGTGCAGGAAATTGCCTTCGATCCGCATCTGGCGCGCGTCACCATGCAGCACCTGCACGATGAAGGGCTGCCCGTCTTTGCCTTTCCGCAGCGCCCGCTGATCATGGGCGTTGCTGCGGGCGATATGGAGCGGATCGTCACCGGCAAGCTGATCCGCCACGATGGCGACCCGGTGCAGCGCCATCACTTCGAGAACGTGGTGACATCGCGCAACCCGACCAGCGGCCTTGTGAGGATGCACAAGGCCCACACCGCCAGCCGCATCGACGCTGCCGTGGCGTCCGCAATGGCGGTCAGCCGCGCCACCACTGCCCACGACAACCGCAGCCGATATGACGACCCGGACGTGATCGGCCTGACAATCCTGTAATGAGTGAGACCCTGTAAATGAACGAGATGACCGGCCTGATTATCGACGTTGAGGCCCGAATTAATAAACTCGAACGCGGCCTGAAACTGGCGAATGACCGCCAGCGAAAAGCAGCGACCGAAATGGAAAAGCGGGCGAAACAATCCGCCGACCGAATTAATGATGCCTATGGAAAGATGGGCAACGGCATTGCCGCCCAATTCGGAAAGCTGAAAGGTCTGACCTTGCCTTTCCTTGGCGGTCTAGCGGGCGGCATTGCTGCCGGTGGCGCAACGGCCATAATCGGCAACCTGAACCAAGTTGCCGAAGGGCTCGCCAATATCGGCAATGAGGCTGCCCGCGCCGGCCTATCCACGCAGGCGTTTCAGGAATGGGCCTTTGTCGCGAAACAGAACCGGATCGAGGTTGACGCCTTGATCGACGGCTTCAAGGAATTGAGCCTGCGCGCTGATGAATACATCGTCACGGGCGTCGGCCCTGCTGCTGAAGCCTTCACGCGCCTTGGCTATCGCGCCACCGATCTGAAAGAGAAGCTGAAAGACCCTTCGGCCCTGATGCTGGAAATCCTTGGCCGCCTTCAGAGCCTGGACAAGGCCGCGCAGATCCGTGTTGCGGATGAGGTTTTCGGCGGCACCGGCGGCGAGCGCTTTGTGGAACTGCTGGCCCAAGGTCAGGGCGCGCTGCGGGCGACCATCGACCGGGCGCACGAAACCGGCGCTGTCCTGGATGCGGAGCTGATCGCCAAAGCCGACGAAATCAACCGCAAGTTTTCGGAACTGACCACCAGCGCGGCCAACTTTGCCAAGGCAACGGTGGTCAACTTGGCCGCTGCCGGCACCGAGCTGGCCGACTTCCGCGCGCGCCTGGATTCCATCTTCGACAGCGAGGCCGAAGGGCGCGCGATCTTGGGCGATGAACTCTATGACGCCCTGTCCCGCGACCGTGATGCGGTGGATCAGCAAGCCGAGGCCCTGGCCCGGTTGAATGAGCGCTATTCCAGCCTTTCCGAGGAAGCGGGCCGGGCCGGCGTGGCGATGATCGACGCCATCAGCAGGCTGGACAGCCTGGGATATGATCAGGCAGCCGATGGCCTGCGGGCGACATACGAGGAACTTCAGAACCTTGTTCAAGCCTTCCATGATGGCGAGGTCAGCGGCGACGACTTCACCGCCAAGCTGGGCGAGATCGAGGCCGCAGCGGCTAAAGCCTTTGCCACCTTGGAGGCCGGCGACCGCGTGCAATTCACGGGCGTCATGAGCCAGCTTTCCCGGCTTGGCGGCGTGATCGCCAGCGTCACCAGCTTGGCGAACAGCATGGGCGCGGCCATTGCCCGCGCGGCTGGCGTTGAAGCGGGCACCAAGGGCACGCAGGCCCTGCGCGACCGGCACGTAGCCGAAGCCGCCAGCATGGACTCCATGGAGGCGCAGCGCGAGGCCCTGGACGGCTTCACCGCTGCCGAGAACGCCCGCAACACCGCCACCAGCGAACAACTACGGCTGCAAGGCGAGATCGAGGCCGTCAGGAAGCGCGCAGGCGAGACAGGAGCGACCCTGACTGATGGGCAGGCCACCGAGGCCGCACAAGCCGCTATTGCCGCTGAAGAGGCTCGCGCAGCCGCCGACAAGGCAGCCCGTGGCGGTGGTGCCGACAAAAAGCCTTCCGGCGGTGGTGGCGCGAAAGAGAAATTGGACGAATTCGCCCGCGAGGCCCAGGCCATCAAAGACAAGACCACAGCGCTTCATATCGAAGCCCAAATCCTTGCCACCGTTGCGGCCAGTAATGGCGAATATGGCGATGCCCTGGAATATGCCCGGCAGAAAGCCGAATTGCTCCACGCTGCCCAACAGGCCGGAAAACAGATCACCCCGGAATTGACCGCGCAAATCGATCAACTGGCGCAAGGATATGTGACTGCTGGTCTAAGTGCCGAAGAGGCCGCCGAGAAACTTGACCGGATCAAAAGCCAATCCGAACGGGGAAAGAACGCCCTTGAAGGAATGTTCGGCAGCATCCTGGACGGCTCCAAATCCGCAAAGGAAGCGATTGCCGATCTGCTGATGGAGATCGCCAAAGCCCAAATGATGAAACTGATCTTTCAGATTCCCGGCATGAGCGGGCTTTCGTCCAGTGTCGGCGGAATGTTGGGTGGATTTGCCGATGGTGGATATACCGGCCCAGGTGGCAAATACACGCCTGCAGGGATCGTTCATGCCGGTGAATTCGTCATCTCGAAACAAGCCGTTGACCGGATCGGCGTGGGCAACTTGGAAGCCATGCACAGAGCCGCTAAATCGGGCGCTGCCGGCTATGCCGATGGCGGGCTGGTCCGAGGCGCCACCCAGGCCGTAAAGGCCGCCAGCGGGCCGCTTAGAGCTTCCGCTGGGGCATCTACGCAGAACATCACACTCAACGCGCCGGTGACGGTTAACGCCAGCGGAGGAACGCCCGAACAGAATGCCGATCTGGCAAAGAAAGTCAGCGCTGAAACGGAACGGGCGATGCGTGGCCTGATACGCAACGAACTGGTCAGACAGTCGCGGACCGGGAACATGCTTGCAAGGCGCTGACATGGCTAAACCATGGAACTGTGTTATTTCTGCACTTGTGGCGATGCGGAAATGCAACTACTCTGGTTGTCAAGTTGAAGCTGCCCTATGAGACCCGGCTAGGCAAAGCGCCCCATCTCGCAGCGAAGACACTCGGTCGGTTCTAATCAACCCGACCTTGTTCGCTCCTAGCCTTGGGCAAAGATCCCGCAGAATGCCGAATACGAGACGGTGCGCGGAGACGGGTTAGCTAGGGACTCGCAGGTTAGATCACCCCAGATCGCACCCCGATAGAGAACATCGGACGCACTAGGGAGGTTGCTTCCCGGCATAGCCAGATAGCGCCAAAAAGATGACGGCTCTGTCCCCGCGTGTGACACCCGTCAGACATGGGTTGGGTTGGAGGCAAGCCGCTCATGTTGCGCAGCCTTCGGGCTGCGACCGCATGGCCGAGAGGCCGAATGCGCCGAATATCGCCGGGACAACGGATGCCGCCCGGTCGCCTTGATAAGCAGGTTCGGTTCACCACTCCGACGGAAAGATCCCCGCTGAACATTCCCCCTGATGGATAGACAATCGCCAGAGATATGATCTCTGGCTGTATGAGGTTGTTTATCCATCGGGGGGAATAGTCATCTCTGGAAAGGGGGAGCATAAGAACAAGATAGTAAGAAAAGTGAGTGGATGATTTCCGAATAGCCTTCCGGCAGGATGAATGAAAAGGTCGAGGCGAGCGCCGAAGGCGCGAAGCTCGGCAAGGCCCGAAGGGCCGCGCAGGCGAGGCGCGAAGCGCCGAGATAAGAAGCCTTCTTGGTTTTAACAGTTTCCCTTGAATTAGAACAATGTTCAGGCTAAAAGAAAATCACCGGACTGATTACCCGGTTTTTTAACCCGCCACCAACTCGTCCCTGGTGGCGGGTTTTACTTTAGGTAGATAGGCAGCTAGTTATTTAACCATAAGACCAAATGCCTATTTAGGTTGAAATGCGGCCGGATTGGCATTTACTGCACATTTCTGCCTTTTGACTCTTGCGCGCTGAATCTCTCTTTATTAGATTCATTATCGACGCTCCAGTAATGGTGCTGTGATTGAGCGAGTTGGATAGTGAAAAACGAATACCTTTCTGATGCGAAATGGGATGCGCTGCAAAAAGCCATCGCCAATGCCATCCTTACGGACGAAGACCGCAACGATCAGATCATGCAGGATCATGCCCGCGACAAGGCGGCGCTGCTGCTGGCCGACCTGGGCGTGTGCTTCGAGGAGATGCGCGCCGACATGGGCGATCTGCCGGAAGCAGCGTAACGAGATCGGGTTGACGTGCCTGGCGGGGTAAGCAGCCGCGAAAGCGTCGGGATCAGACGGAGAGTGCCCGGCATATTGGCCTAAACCCCGTCACGGCATGGTCGGTTCTCCAACTGGCGCGATGCTGCAAAAGCCCTTCGCTGTGCCTCGGCGAGGGGCTTTCTAAAAGTTAGCATTTTGTTTTTATTGCCTTAATCAGCATAAATTATCCGCACGACAATCTGATGACTGGAAGCTATAGAATTAGTGTTCAGCACCGCCTGTCGGTCTGGACACATCAAAATTGAACCCAGATCGAAAGGAATTTACCATGGGTGAACGCTTACACTATCTGCCGCGCGCCAGCGTTCTACGTAAGTTGTCCGTTATGGATCAGGCGCTTGTCCTTGATGCCAATAGGCGGCGCTTGGAAGAGGAAGCAGGCCGCTATGTGCTACAGACTTGCGTCGGACGGCGGAAGGTTCTGCGATCTGCTCGTGACAGGATGCGCCGACTGACTAAGACAGCCAATGAACTTGGTCACTGGCTGGACGAGGTGGCGGCATGACTGTTGTGATCTCTGCTCGCGAGAACTTCGCCGATAAGCTGACGTGGTGGCACGACTACGACGGCAATGATGTTGGCGCGGAACATGCACGGCTTAACCTCATTCAAGCCTGTAAGGCTCTCTGGAATGACACAGGAAAGATCCCTGACCTGCTCTGGCATGAGGTGCGAGTTGCCATCGGTAACTGGAAGGATGCCGATGACTGGGAAGCTGGCGGCCACAAGTATTCTGTTGCGGTGCGTCACATTGCACCGCGATTGGAAAAGCGAGCCGCCTGACCATCCCGGAAAGACGATAACCACAAGCCCCGAGCGCACCGCCGCCTCGGGGCTTTCTCTATGCCAAAAAGCCAGACATTACCTAGCGTCAATCTAGTGCCAGAATTAGTGCCGGAAACGGTGCCAAGAGATCAAATAAAGACTTGATTTATATACTGTAATTGAGAATTCAATCCTCTCTCGCAGCACCATCTTTTCTTGACAAAATACAAGAAGATACGCTGTAGCAAGGACTTGGTTCGGCCCCTCTTACACACAGGGGTTACACACAATGGTCTTGCAGATGCCACGTCCGACTCAGCGCAAACCCGGTTCCCCGTTCTACTTCCGCGCCCGCGTTCCGGCCGATTTGGTCCAGCGACTCGGCAAGCGGGAGGTCTCGTATTCTCTCCAGACCTCAGACGAGACAGAGGCCAAACGCCGCTTTGCAGCCGAGTTGGCGAAGCACCAAGCGCATTGGGAAGCGATCCGCAAAGGCCCGCAGCCGATCCCGCTCAAGACCATTATGGCCCTGGGCGGCGAATTTTACCGGAAGTGGCTGACGAGTCTGTCCGAGGAACCAGGAGAGCCGACGATGTGGACCCAGGTTGCCGAGAACAAGGAAGCCATAAGCACGAAACAAGGCAACGAGCGGCAAGAAGCTCTGGCCCAGTGGTATGGTCCAGTTGCTGACGAACTCCTATTGCGGCACGGGCTGCTTGCCGATGAGGCCAGCCGTGAGCGTCTCCTGGACCGGCTGCATGACACTGCCGTCCGCGCCACCGAGACGCTCTCCAGGCAGGCCCAAGGCGACTATGGGGCAGACCCCCATGAGGATCGCTTTCCGGCCCCTCTGTGGCCTGTAGCGAGTCCTGTGAAGGTCTCAGACGATGCCCCAGGCGAGACCCTTACGGGCTTGTTTGAGACTTGGGAAAAGCAGGCCAAGGCTGATGGGAAGCCCGCCGCGACGATCCGAGACTTCCGCCAGAAGGTGAATGACCTGATAGCCTTTCTGGGGCATGACATCATCCGTGACATAAAGCCTGTGGACATCGTTCGATGGACAGACCACCTCCGCGATGAACGGAAGCTGAGCGGCAAGACCATCGGACAGAAGTATTTGGCAGCCCTTCGCTTGATGTTCAGCTTTGCCAAGAGCCGGGCAATGGGCCTTGGCGATCCTACGGACGGCATCAGAGTTAAGGCCCCCAAACGAGAGACCACACGGGACCGGGGGTTCACCGATGATGAAGCCAAACGCATCCTTGCAGCCGCCCGTGCGAGTGTCGGGGTCTCTGATAGGATGTCCGTGCACCTGCGTCGCGCCATTCGCTGGGTCCCCTGGGTCTGTGCTCATACAGGGGCACGGGTGACGGAGATAACCCAGCTTCGCAGGTCTGACCTTATTACAGTCGATGGTATCCCCTGCATCAGGATCACACCCGAGGCGGGGTCTGTGAAAACGGGCAACCACCGGATTGTCCCACTGCATCCTCAGTTGGTCCGTGAGGGGTTCGTGACGATGGTTGAAGCAATGCCAAACGGTCCCTTGTTCCATGCCAAAGGGGCCTCAGCAAAGGTGATTGGGGCGAGGGTCGGGGAGTGGGTGCGCGACCATGCCAAGGTGAAAGACCCCGCTGTTCAGCCGAACCACGCTTGGCGGCATCGCCTCAAGACCCTTCGCAGGGACCATGCTCTGGACGCAGGTTTGGTTGACCACATGCAAGGACATAGCAACCCGAGTGCCGCAGAGGGGTATGGCGACAAGACCGTGAAGGCCATGTATCGGGAGATATGCAAGCTGCCTGACTACCTGGTCTGACTGACGGAGGGGTGGTTCTCTCCTAGAACCCTGCTCCCTCCTTCCATGCTGTCAGTGATCCTCAGACCAGGGAGGGACATGGGAAGGAGAGGCAGAGGGAGGGACATCGTAAGAGTTCTCTGCTAGGCTACATCAATCAGTCTATGAGTATTGTTTAGAGCATGTCGCGGGCATCGAGATTCAGGATTCCCAGCTAGCCTATGATGTGCTTCCCTTCTGCTGAGGCAGGTATGGGGGGTCT
>NZ_JAFNAW010000068.1 GCF_017356265.1 Paracoccus fontiphilus
GGCCGGGGGCGCGACAGGCTCGACGGCCGGAGCCTCGGCGGCGGGGGCGTCAGTCGCATCGGTGGCGGGCGCTGCCGTGTCGGCCGCCGCGTCGGGCGCGGGCGGGGTCAGCGGATCGCCAGCCGCACCGGTCGAGGGCGGCGGCACATAGGCCGGAACCTGCGGCAGCGTCGATTCCTGCTGGCCCGCGGGTACACCCAGCTGGTCCATGATCGAGCTGTTGGAGACTTGCCGCGCGGCGATGATGGTCAGCGCGATCGAGGTCACGAACAGCGCGATTCCGAAGATCCAGGTCAGCCGCGTCAGGGCGTTGGCCGCCTGGCGGCCGGTCATCACGCCGCCGCCGCCGCCGCCCACGCCAAGCCCGCCGCCTTCGGAGCGTTGCAGCAGCACCACCCCGGTGAGCAGCACCGCGAGGATCAGATGGATGGTCAGGACGACGTTTTCCACGGCTTTCGGCCTTTCGCTTTCGGACGCGCCTATCTAGTCATCCGGGGGGATGATGGCAAGCGAGTGTGAACCATGCCTGCGCTGATGATCCAGGGCACCGGATCGAACGTCGGAAAGTCGCTGCTGGTGGCGGGCCTGTGCCGCGCGGCAAGGCAGCGCGGCCTGTCGGTCGCGCCCTTCAAGCCGCAGAACATGTCGAACAACGCGGCGGTGACGGCGGACGGCGGGGAAATCGGCCGGGCGCAGGCGCTTCAGGCGCGGGCCTGCGGGCTGGAGCCGCACACGGACATGAACCCGGTGCTGCTGAAGCCCGAGACGGATACGGGCGCGCAGGTGATCCTGCATGGCCGCGCGGTGGCGCGGGCCGAGGCACGCGATTACGGGGCATTGCGCCCGCGCCTGATGGCGGGCGTGCTTGACAGCTTCGCCCGCCTGACCGCCGCCCATGACCTTGTGATCGTCGAAGGCGTGGGCAGCCCGGCCGAGGTCAACCTGCGTCCCCGCGACATTGCCAACATGGGCTTCGCGCGCGCGGCGGGGGTACCGGTGGTGCTGGCGGGCGACATCGACCGGGGCGGGGTGATCGCGCAGATCGTGGGCACCCAGGCGGTCCTGGACCCCGGCGATGCGGCGATGATCCGGGGGTTCCTGGTCAACAAGTTCCGGGGCGATCCCCGCCTGTTCGACGACGGCTACCGCCTGATCGAGCAACGCACGGGCTGGCCCGGCTTCGGCGTCGTGCCGTGGTTTCCGGGCGCGCATCGCCTGCCCGCCGAGGACGCCGTGGACCTGCGCGCCAGCCGGGGCGAGGGGTTGCATGTCGTCTGCCTGTGCCTGTCCCGGATCGCCAATTTCGATGACCTCGATCCGCTGGCGGCCGAACCGGGAGTGCGGCTGACCATGCTGGGGCCGGGCCGCGCCATTCCCGGCGATGCGGATCTTGTGGTGATCCCCGGCACGAAATCGACGCTGGGCGACCTGGCCTTCCTGCGCGCGCAGGGATGGGATGTCGATCTGGCGGCCCATGTCCGGCGGGGCGGATCCGTGCTGGGCATCTGCGGCGGCTACCAGATGCTGGGCCGGATCATCCGCGATCCATCGGGCAGCGACGGGGCAGCGGGAGAGGTGCCCGGCCTGTGCCTTCTGGACGTGGAGACGGTGATGGCCCCGGACAAGCGGCTGGACCGTGTCACCGGCGTTGCGCTTGGCCAGCCGGTGACAGGCTACGAGATCCACATGGGCCGGACCTCTGGTCCTGACTGTGCGCGGCCCTTTGCCCATATCTCCGGCCCCGACGGCGCGATCAGCCCCGACGGCAGGATCGCGGGGACCTATCTTCACGGGCTGTTCTCGGGCGACGGTTTTCGGGCGGCCTGGCTTGCCCGGCTGGGCGTCCGCTCGCAGCCAGGATACGAGACCGGGGTGGACCAGGCCCTGGACGATCTGGCCGACCACCTGGAGTCGCATCTGGACGTGGCGGGATTGCTGAAGGTGGCCGGTTTGTGACGCCCATGCCGCTGGACGAAGCGGCGCGGGCGCGCTACCTCGGGGGCATGGAACACGCGAAACCGCCTTTGATGCTGTATCTTGCCGCGCCGCGCGGGTTCTGCGCGGGCGTGGACCGGGCCATCAAGATCGTCGAACTGGCGCTGCAGAAATGGGGCGCCCCCGTCTATGTCCGCCACGAGATCGTCCACAACAAGTTCGTGGTGGACAGTCTGCGCGACCAGGGCGCGGTCTTTGTCGAGGAACTGGACCAGGTGCCCGACGACCGTCCGGTGATCTTTTCCGCCCATGGCGTGCCCAAGGCCGTCCCCGCCGAGGCGCGGCGGCGCAACATGATCCATGTGGACGCGACCTGCCCGCTGGTCACCAAGGTCCACAACGAGGCCGCACGCCACCATGCCGAGGGGTTGCAGATGGTGATGATCGGCCACGAGGGTCACCCCGAGGTGCTGGGCACCATGGGCCAACTGCCCCCGGGCGAGGTGATCCTGGTGGAAACGGTCGCCGATGTGGCGCGGATCGCGCCGCGCGACCCCGACCGGCTGGCCTTCATCACCCAGACGACCCTGTCGGTGGATGACACCGCCGAGATCGTCGAGGCCCTGAAGGCGCGTTTTCCGGCGATCCATGGCCCGGCCAAGGAAGACATCTGCTATGCCACCACCAACCGGCAGGCGGCGGTCAAGGCGGTGGCGCACAAGATCGATGCGCTGCTGGTGATCGGCGCGCCGAACTCGTCGAACTCCAAGCGGCTGGTCGAGGTGGGCCGCGCGGCGGGTTGCGCCTATTCCCAGCTGGTGATGCGCGCCGACCAGATCGACTGGCGTGCCATCGACGGGGCGCGGGCCGTGGGCGTCACGGCAGGCGCCAGCGCCCCCGAGGTGCTGGTGAACGAGGTGATCGACGCTTTCCGCGCCCGTTATGACGTGACAGTCGAGATCGTCGAGACGGCGCAGGAAAACGTCGAATTCAAGGTGCCGAAGGTGCTGCGCGAAAGCGCCTGAGGCACGCGCCGGGGGCCAGCCCCCGGACCCCCGGGATATTTTGACCAAGATGAAAGACATGCGACTTTATTCGATGCCCTCGTCGGGCAACAGCTACAAGGTGCGGCTGCTTCTGGCCCTGCTGGGGCGGGCGGTCGAGATGGTCGATTGCGAATACGGATCGGCCAGGCTGGGCGAGGTGAAGCCCTCGCTGCCCTATGGCAAGCTGCCTGTGCTGGAGCTTGACGACGGCACGATGCTGGCGGAATCCGACGCGATCCTGTGGTTTCTGGGCGAGGGGACGGGCTTCGTTCCTGCCGATCCGGTGGCGCGTGCGCAGATGCTGGGCTGGATGTTCTGGGAACAGTACAACCACGAGCCGGTCGTTGCCGTGCGCGCGGCGCTGCTGTGCTATCCCGACCGTGCCGCCTTGGCCACTCCGGACCGGATGGCGGAGTTGCTGGAGCGGGGCCATGCCGTGCTGCAGGTGATGGAGGATCGGCTGGCCGGTCGCGACTGGCTGGTGGGCGACGACGTCACGCTGGCCGACATCTGCCTGTATGCCTACACGCACACGGGGGGCGAGCGCGGCGGTTTCAACATGGCGCGGTTCCCGGCCATCGGTCGCTGGCTGGGCCGCATCGCGGCGCTGCCCGGATACGTGGGGCTTGATGACTGATCTGTTCGCCTGGACCGACGGCGCCTGCAGCGGCAATCCCGGCCCCGGTGGCTGGGGTGTGCTGATGCGTGCGATGGACGGCGACAGGGTCGTCAAGGAACGCGAACTTGCCGGGGGCGAGGCGCTGACCACCAACAACCGGATGGAGCTGATGGCCGCGATCAGCGCGCTCGAGGTTCTGGCCCGGCCAAGCGCGATCACCATCACGACCGACAGCGCCTATGTGAAGAACGGCGTGACCCAGTGGATTCACGGCTGGAAGCGGAACGGCTGGAAGACCGCCGACAGGAAGCCGGTCAAGAACGTCGAGTTGTGGCAGCGCCTGGACGAGGCGCAGCGCCGCCATACCGTCACCTGGGCCTGGATCAAGGGCCATGCCGGGCACCCCGAGAACGAACGCGCCGACGAGTTGGCGCGGGGCGGCATGGCCCCTTTCAAGCCCGCCAAGGTCGCGGGATGACGCTGGCGGCGTTGGTCCCGCTGCTGGACTATGCCGCCGTCCTGGTCTTTGCGCTGACCGGCGCGCTTGTGGCCAGCCGGGCACAGCTGGATCTGGTGGGCTTCATCTTCTTCGCCACGCTGACCGGCATCGGCGGCGGCACCGTGCGCGACCTGGTGCTGGGCCGCGATCCGGTCTTCTGGGTGGAACGCCCGGAACTGATCCTGCTGACGGCGGGAGCGGCGGTCGTGGTGTTCTTCACCGCGCATCTGTTTGAAAGCCGATACAACCTGATCGTCTGGCTGGACGCCTTTGCCCTGGCGGTGGCCGTGCCTGCGGGCGTGGGCCTTGCGCTGGAGACAGGGGCCAGCCCGGTCGTGGTGGTAGCCATGGGCGTCGTCACCGGCACCTTCGGCGGGCTGATCCGCGACGTGGTGGGCAACGAACTGCCCCTGGTGCTGAAGCAGAAGGAGCTTTACGTCACCGCGACATTCGGCGGCGCAGTCGTCGCCGTGGCGCTGATCGGGGTCGGGATGCCTCGGCCCGTCGCGCTGATCTTCTGCGGGCTGGTGGTCATCGCCCTGCGCGCGGGCAGCCTGCTGCTGGGGTGGAGCCTGCCGACCTACAAGGCGCGCCCGCCGCGCCGCTAGCGCAGGCCATTATCGCAAGACAGGCGGGCCTTCGCGGGTGGGGCGGATGTCCTCGACCCCCATGCGCAGGCCCTGGCCGATGCGGTGCGCCAGGGCGGACCAGGCGCGGGCCGCGCCTGGGGGCAGGGTGCGGCGCAGGGTTTCGTCGAACAAGGCCAGCCAGATCGGAAAGTGATCCGCGCGCACGTCGCCCGCCTTCATGTGCGCGCGCATCGGGCTGCCGTCATAGCTGCGCTCGTACAGGATCGCGTTGCGCCAGAAGGCGGCGATCCTGGCCTCGTGCGCGGGCCAGTCGGAAACGTGGTTGGCAAAGACCGGGCCCAGCACCTCGTGCCGGCGGACCGCGCCGTAGAAGACGGCGACGACCTGGTCGATCTGGTCCGGGGTGACGTCGAAGCGGGGCGGGATCATGGCTGGCATCATGTGGCCTGTCGCCCGGGGTTCTGCAAGGCGCGGTTTGACGCATGGGGCAGGGGCTGCTATCCCCGCGCGCCGTCAAGGAGGCCTCATGTCCCATTACACCGATGCTCTGACCCAACTGGGCGCGAAAACCGACCTGCCCGCCAGCCCGGATCAGGCCTTGCTGGAGCGTGTGCCGAACCCGCAGGCGGGCGAGGCCTATGTCGTTCGCTTCACGCAGCCCGAGTTCACCAGCCTCTGCCCGATCACCGGCCAGCCGGACTTCGCGCATCTGGTGATCGACTATGTCCCCGGCGACTGGCTGGTCGAGTCGAAGTCGCTGAAGCTTTACCTGGGCAGTTTCCGCAATCACGGCGCTTTCCACGAGGATTGCACCGTCGGCATCGGCAAGCGGCTGGTTCAGGCCATCGCGCCTGAGTGGCTGCGGATCGGGGGATACTGGTATCCGCGTGGCGGCATGCCCATCGACGTGTTCTGGCAGACCGGCGCCGCGCCTGCGGGGCTGTGGCTGCCGGACCAGGGCGTGGCCGGGTATCGCGGGCGCGGCTAGCGCAGGTTCCGCCACAGCATCAGCACGGCATCCGACAGGTCGCCGGCGCGGGCCAGCAGGTGCTCGCGCTCGATCCCCCCGGTGGGTTCCGCCCGGTCCAGCCTGTCCAGCAGGCGCAGGATGCGGCGGCGATGCGTGCCCGCCCAAAGCTGGATCGGGTCGGCGATCAGCCCGGCAAAGGTCGTGACCAGCGACCCGGCCACCGCAAGGGCGATGCCGGTGCCGATCACCTCCCACGGGGACAGTTCGACCGGGAAGGCCCAGTACCAGGCGCGGCCCAGCCGGTCGCCCAGCAGGAAGTCGCCGACCGCCGTGGAATGGGCGCGGATTTCGGCCAGCGGTCCGGCGAGCGAGATGATGCCCGGCGTCGCGCGGTTGAACAGCAAGTAGCCGCCGGCCAGGACGATCAGCGAGGTGGTGATCTCGGACACGGCGTTGCGCGTCTCGGCCAAGGTCGCGGCTTCGCGGCGGACGGCCTCGGGCGGGGCGGCGGGGCCGATACCTTGGGCGTCGAGGTTGGCGATCAGGGCCAGCAGGTCGGCCGCGATCACCCGGCCCATGTCCGAGGGCAGGAAGACGCGCCGTGCGCCCAGCCAGGCGCCCGCGCGTTTGGCGCCAAGCTTCGACAGCAGCCAGGCCCCCAGCCGGGTCAACAGGAAGACCGGCGACAGCATCACGTTGACAGGCGCACGCATTAGGTCCCACCCGAGCGCCGCGCGGTGCAGCCGCAGGGTGCCGCGCGGGCCGTATCGGTCGCGGACGAAGCGTTCCACGGCGGCACGGCGGCGGCGCAGGGCATCATCGGTCAGGGTTGCGGGCACGCGGGCGGCTTTCTATAGAGGGCGGCATGGAATTTCTGGCGTTCGGACCCCGAATTAGCAACCCGGTGGCGTGAGGTTTCGCGCCGCCGGGTCTTCGCCTGTCCGAACCTCTCCCCCGAAGGATGCCCCCCATGGCCGCCGACACGCCTGCCGACACCACCGCCACGACCGACGTTCCCGACTACCGCGACACCGTCTTCCTGCCGCAGACCGAGTTTCCGATGCGCGCGGGCCTGCCGCAGCGCGAGCCCGAATGGCTGGCCCGCTGGGACCGCATCGGCATCTACGACCGCCTGCGCGAGCGTGCGGAAGGCCGTGCGCCCTTCATCCTGCATGACGGTCCGCCCTATGCGAACGGCCACCTGCATATCGGCCACGCGCTGAACAAGACCATCAAGGACATCATCGTGCGCAGCCACCAGATGATGGGCCGCGACGCGCGCTATGTCCCCGGCTGGGACTGCCACGGGTTGCCGATCGAATGGAAGATCGAGGAGAAATACCGCGCCGAGGGCCGCGACAAGGACGCCGTGGACGTGGTCGAGTTCCGCCAGGAATGCCGCCGCTTCGCCGCCGACTGGATCGACATCCAGCGCGAGGAGTTCAAGCGCCTGGGCATCACCGGCAAGTGGGACGATCCCTACCTGACGATGGACTTCCACGCCGAGGCGGTGATCGCGGCCGAGTTCATGAAGCTGGTGATGAACGGCGCGCTGTATCAGGGGTCGAAGCCGGTGATGTGGTCGCCGGTGGAAAAGACCGCCCTGGCCGAGGCCGAGGTTGAATACAAGGACCACACCAGCCACACGATCTGGGTGCGGTTCAAGCCCGTCGCGGGTCTGGATGGCGCGTCGGTTGTCATCTGGACCACGACGCCTTGGACCATCCCGCAGAACCGGGCCGTGGCCTACAACCCTGCCATTGCCTACGGTCTTTATGAAGTCAGGGCCGTGGCCGAGAACGCGACGGCGCAGGCGGGCGAGACACTGGTTCTGGCCGATGCCTTGGCCGACAGCGTGATGAAGTCCGCGAAGGTTGAGGATTACGCGCGTCTGCGCGACGTGTCGGCGGACGAGCTTTCCGGCCTGATCCTTGCCCACCCCCTGCGCGGCGTCGAGGGTGGCAGTGGCGAATGGGACTTTGACGTCCCGCTGCTGCCCGGCGACCATGTCACCGACGATGCGGGCACGGGCTTTGTCCACACCGCGCCCAGCCACGGCGACGACGACTATCAGCTTGGCCTGCGCTTCAAGCTGCCGATGACCTACAACGTCGAACCCGACGGATCCTACCGCAAGGATCTGCCGCTGTTCGGCGGGCAGGCGATCATCGACGCGGATGGCAAGGACGGCCCGGCCAATATCAGCGTCATCAAGCAGCTTGCCTATGCCGGCGCGCTGCTGGCCAAGGGGAAGGTGAAGCACTCCTATCCCCACTCTTGGCGGTCCAAGGCGCCGCTGATCTATCGCAACACGCCCCAGTGGTTCGCGGCCATCGACAGGCCGCTGGCCGACGGCATGGGCGCGCATGGCGACACGATCCGCACGCGGGCGCTGAACAGCATCGACAAGCTGGTGAAATGGTGGCCGCAGACCGGGCGGAACCGCATCCATTCGATGGTCGAGAACCGCCCCGACTGGGTGCTGTCGCGCCAGCGTGCCTGGGGCGTGCCGCTGACCTGCTTCGTCAGGAAGGGCGCGAAGCCCACCGAAGACGACTTCCTGCTGCGCGACCAGCGGGTGAACGACCGCATCATCAGCGCCTTCGAGGCCGAGGGCGCCGACGTCTGGTATCGCGACGGCTTCAAGGCGCAGGTTCTGGACGGGGTCGTGAACCCGGAAGACTATGACCAGGTCACCGACGTTCTGGACGTGTGGTTCGACTCGGGCTCGACCCATGCCTTCGTGCTGCGCGACCGGGTGGACGGGGCTCCGGACGGGATCGCCGACGTCTATCTGGAGGGCACCGACCAGCATCGCGGCTGGTTCCAGTCGTCCTTGCTGCAGGGCTGCGCGACCAAGGGGCGGGCGCCTTACCGCAACGTGGTGACGCATGGCTTCACCCTGGACGAGAAGGGCATGAAGATGTCCAAGTCGCTGGGCAACACCATCGTCCCCGCCAAGGTGATCGAGCAGTACGGCGCCGACATCCTGCGGCTTTGGGTGGCGCAGGCGGACTATACCGCCGACCAGCGGATCGGGCCCGAGATCCTGAAGGGCACCGCCGACAGCTATCGCCGGTTGCGCAACACGCTGCGGTTCCTGCTGGGGGCCTTGGACGGCTTCACGGATGCCGAGAAGGTGGCGCCCGCGCAGATGCCCGAGCTGGAGCAGTGGGTGCTGCATCGCCTTGCGCAACTGGATCACGCGGTGCGCAAGGGTTACGATCAGTTCGACTTCCAGGGCGTGTTCCAGACGCTGTTCCAGTTCTGCACCGTGGACCTGTCGGCCTTCTATTTCGACATCCGCAAGGACTCGCTTTACTGCGACGCCGCCACCGACCCGCGCCGCCGGGCCGCGCGGACGGTGCTGGACATCCTGTTCCACCGGCTCGTGACCTGGCTGGCCCCGATCCTGCCCTTCACGACCGAGGATGTGTGGCTGTCGCGCTTCCCGTCCTATGACGACAGCGTGCACCTGCACGACTTCCCCGTGACCCCCGCCGACTGGCTGAACGAGCCGCTGGCGGTGAAGTGGGACCACGTCCGCCGCGCCCGCCGCGTGGTCACGGCCGCGCTGGAGGTCAGGCGGTCCGACAAGACCATCGGCGCCAGCCTGGAAGCCGCGCCGGTCGTCCATGTCGAGGACCGCGACATGCTGGCCGCGCTGAAGTCGGTGGATTTCGCGGATGTCTGCATCACCTCGGACCTGTCGCTGACCGCCGACCCGGCCCCGGCCGAGGCCTTCCGCATGGCCGAGACCCCCGGCATCGGCGTGGTCTTCGAATCGGCCGATGGCGAGAAATGCCAGCGCTGCTGGAAGATCCTGCCCGACGTGGGCACGCACCGGCATCCCGGCGTCTGCGGGCGCTGCGACGACGTGCTGGCCTGAGAAAACTCCGACCCGCGCGGGGGCCATCCCTGCGCGGGTTATCCGTCCCGGTCCGCCGCTTGACGCCGGACAAGGGCGGCACCATCCTGCGCCCGCGCAATCACAGGCAGGATCGTGATGTATCACCCCAATCCCTATCGCTATGACCGGATGCTCTATCGCCGTTGCGGCAGGTCGGGCCTGCTGCTGCCTGCGATCAGCCTGGGGTTGTGGCACAATTTCGGCCATGACACGCCCCTCCAGACCAAGCGCGACATCTGCCGCACCGCCTTCGACCTGGGCATCACCCATTTCGACCTGGCCAACAACTATGGTCCGCCACCCGGCAGTGCCGAGGAAGCCTTCGGAGAGATCCTGCGGACCGATTTCGCGGGCCACCGGGACGAGTTGGTCATCAGCAGCAAGGCGGGCTGGACCATGTGGCCCGGCCCCTACGGCGAATACGGCAGCCGCAAATACCTGATCGCCTCCTGCGACCAGTCGCTGAAGCGGCTGGGCGTGGACTACGTCGATATCTTCTATTCCCACCGCTTCGATCCCGACACGCCGCTGGAGGAAACCATGGGCGCGCTGGATCACATCGTCCGGTCGGGCCGGGCGCTGTATGCGGGGATTTCCAGCTACAACAGTGCGCGCACCCGCGAGGCGGCGGCGATCCTGCGCGACCTGGGAACGCCCTGCCTGATCCACCAGCCCAGCTACAACATGCTGAACCGCTGGATCGAACGCGACAGGCTGCTGGACCGGCTGGAGGACGAAGGCATGGGCAGCATCGTCTTCACGCCCCTGGCGCAGGGAATGCTGACGGGAAGATACCTCGACGGGATTCCGTCCGACAGCCGCGCGGCACAGGGCAAGTCGCTGGCCGGTGACTGGCTGACGCCGGACATGATCCGGCGCCTGAACGGGTTGAACGACCTGGCCGCCGCACGCGGGCAGTCGCTGGCGCAGATGGCGGTGGCCTGGACCCTGCGCGACGGGCGCGTGACCAGCGCGCTGATCGGGGCGTCGCGCGCCTCGCAGGTGGCCGATTGCGTCGGCGCGCTGGAGCGGCTGGATTTCACGGCCGACGAACTGGCCCGCATCGACGAGCTGTCGGCGGGCGGCGATGTCAACATCTGGCGCGGCTCGACCGAAGGTGCGGGCGAGGCGTGAGGCGACAGCACGGTCCCGACGTGCTAGGCTGAGGCCGGGTCAGCAGGGGGCCGCCATGCCTGTCGTCAGCGTCAGCCTGATGAACTTGCCGGGGACGGAAGCCGCCGTGGGCTGGGCGGGCGGCCATTGCCTCATCGCCGACCGGCCCGAGGGCAAGGCCGGCGGCATGGGACTGGGCTTCAACGGGGCGCAACTGCTGGCGCTGGCCATCGGCGGCTGCTTCTGCAACGACCTGCGCCATGTCGCGCATCGGCGCGGGGCGGCGATCGCCTCGGTCGCGGTCAAGGTTCATCTGACGCTGGAAGGCGAGCCGCTGATCGCCACCGGGGCCGACATAGCTGTGCAATGCGCCCTGGAGGACGGGTCCGATCCGCAGGCCCTGATCGACGAGGCCAGGGACGGCTCGATGGTGGGCTGTTCGCTGCCGCGCGGGATTCCGGTGCGGGTGTCGGCAGGGCAGGGCGGCTAGTCCCACCACCAGCCGTTCTTCTTCAGCGCCTGCCGGATCGGCTTTTCCTTCGCGGGCAGCCCGTTCGCGAACAGCGGACGGATTTTGGCGCGGCCCTTGCCCTGGTAGATCAGCTTCTTCGCCGGTTCCCAGTGCCGCAGCCGCTTCTTGATGCGGTTGGGGGCGGTCGCGGTTTCCAGCACCTCCAGAACCGCTTCGGGTTCGCGGGCGTAAAGCAGCGGCAGGTTGCGGTAATGGCAGGTCACGTCGCCGTCCAAACCCGCCAGGTCGGGACCCGGCCGCCCGCCGCCCAGGCCGTGGATGACCAGCGGCAGGACCACCTGGTCCAGCCAGGGATCGAGGCTCTGGCAGGCCAGTTCCTCGGGCGGGTCGTTGCGCACCGACAGCGCCCAGTCGAGGAATCGCTGCCCGAAGGCCGCAGGGTCGGGACCGAAGAACCAGCCCGCGTTGAAATACAGGTATCGTTCCCAATGCTCGTCCGGCTGGGACAGGTCCAGGGACGATGCGAAATCCAGCCCGAAGCGGTCGTAGAGCGATTTCCAGATCGTGCCGAAGCCGGGGCCGTAGAGCGGCGGTTCGGGCCATGTCCCCTCGCGCCGCATCGACGCCGCCGGGCGGGCGGCGGCAAGGGGCAGCCGGTCCAGCGGACCCACCACCAGCGTGTCGGTGTCGAAGAAGGCGAAGGGTTCGTCCCCGGGCAGGACCGACAGCGCCTCGATCTTGTTGCCATAGGGATAGGCCGCGCCGAAATGCCGCGCGGTGAAGGGCACGATCTCGGCCCCCATGCCTTCCAGCAGGCTGCGGGTGTCGTCCGCGATGCGCGTGTCGTGGCCCGCCCATGCACCGTCCGGCCGGGGTTCCGCGACGATCAGGCGGCCCGCGAAATCCGGCGCTGAGTGGCGCAGGCTGGCGGCGAAGATGATCGCCTCGAACTCCAGCCGTCCGGCCTGGGCGACGATCAGCAGGTTCGGCGCGGCCATCAGGCGGACAGAAGGTCGAAGACGGTTTCCTTGGGACGGCACAGCCGGGCGCCCGTCGGCCCGAAGACCACGGGCCGCTCGATCACCGCCGGATGGTCCGCCATGGCCGCGATCAGCGCATCGTCGGACAGCGCCGGATCGCCCAGGCCGAGATCGTCGAAGGGCGTGTTCCTGCGCCGCAGAAGGTCGCGCGGGCCGATCCCCAGCCGCTTCAGGGCGTCGCGCAGTTCATCGGCCGAGGGCGGCTGCTGCTGGTAGTCGCGCACCGCGACGTCCGCCCCCGCATCCTGCAGGGCTTGCAGCACGAAGCGCGAGGTCGAGCATTTCGGATTGTGCCAGATGGTATAGTCGGACATGCGGCCCCCAAGGTCGGCACAACCCTAGCGCGTGGCGTCGGGGATGGGAAGCGCGCTGGTTGCCTTGATCTCCTCCATCGACAGAAGGGCGGTGACGTTGTGGATCTTCACCTCGCCGATCAGCGACTGGTAGAAGCGGTCATAGGCGCGGGCGTTACGGACCTGCACCTTGAGGATATAGTCGATGTCGCCCGCCAGCCGGTGCGCCTCGATCACTTCGGGGCGTTCGCGCAGCGCCTTGAGGAACCGCGCGGCCCAGTCCTTGTCGTGTTCGCTGGTGCGGATCAGCACGAAGAAGCAGGCCTCCAGCCCCAGCGCCTCGGGGTCAAGAATCGCCACCTGCCTGCGGATCACCCCGGCCTCGCGCAGCTTGCGGATTCGGTTCCAGACGGGGGTCTTCGATGCCCCTACGCGGTCGGCGATCTGGTCGAGCGACAGGCTCGCATCCTCTTGCAGCAGGGACAGGATTTTGCGATCCACGTCGTCCAGCCGGAAATTTGTTTTTGCTGCGCCTGCATTCGGTGGAAGGTGTTCCGACATGATCGACCATTGTGGCTGAATATCCTTATTTTCCAGACCCCATCGCAAAGATCCAGAACAAAATTCTATATTGGAAGAACCAATCCGAAAGGGTCCGTACCATGAGCAAAGCCTTCGTCCCGACGGCCGCGAAACCCGGCGTCATCACCGCAAACGACCTGCGCGAAGGCCATAACGTGTGGATGTGCGAGGACGGCTGGACCGCCGATCCCGCGCGCGCGACCCTGTTCGAGGACGAGGCGATTGCGGATCTGGCGCTGCTGAAGGCGGTTGGTCAGTCCAACCTCGTCGTCGGCCCCTATCTGGTCGAGGCCCGTCGCGGTCCCAACGGCCCCGAGCCGACCCATTTCCGCGAGGCGTTCCGCCAGCGCGGCCCGTCCAACTATTTCCACGGCATCCAGACCGTGAAGCAAGCCGTCACCCAGACCGAGGCCAGCAATGTTTGATGTTCGTCCCGTCGATACCGATTATGTGCGCCACCGTGCGGCCCAGTTCCGCGCCCAGGTCGAACGACGCCTGGACGGCAGCCTGACGGAAGACGAGTTCCGGCCCCTGCGCCTGATGAACGGCGTTTATCTGCAACTGCACGCCTACATGCTGCGGATCGCCATTCCCTATGGCACGATCAACCCCGACCAGATGCGGATGCTGGCGCATCTGGCCGAAGCCCATGACAAGGGTTACGGCCACTGGACCACCCGCCAGAACATCCAGTTCAACTGGCCCAAGCTGGTGGAAATCCCCGACATGCTGGACAAGCTGGCATCCGTCGGGATGCACGCGATCCAGACGTCGGGCAACACGATCCGCAACGTGACCACCGACGCCTTCGCGGGGGCTGCCGCCGACGAATACCTGGACCCGCGCCCTTATGCGGAACTGCTGCGCAGCTGGTCCACCGACCATGCGGAATTCCAGTTCCTGCCGCGCAAGTTCAAGATCGCCATCACCGGCGCCGCGAAGGACCGCGCGCTTGTGCAGGCCCACGACATCGGGCTGCGCCTGATCCAGAAGGACGGCCAGACCGGCTTCGAGGTCTGGGTCGGCGGTGGCCTGGGCCGCACGCCCATGCTGGGCAAGGTGATCCGCGACTTCCTGCCTGAAGCCGACCTGCTGGCCTATATCGAGGCGATCATCTCGACCTACAACCTGTCGGGCCGGCGCGACAACAAGTACAAGGCCCGCATCAAGATCACCGTGCATGAGCGCGGGTTGGACGTCTTCAAGGCCGAGGTCGAGGAGGAGTTCGCCAATCGCCGCCGCGACTTCCACGGTGCCGACCGCGAGGCGCTGGCGATCTTCAAGGACCGTTTCGCCGCCCCCGCCTTCCGCAACGCCCCGACCGACGGCTACGAGGCCGAGCGGGCGAAGAACGGCGCCTTCCGCAGCTGGACCGACACCAACCTGCACCCGCACAAGGTGGACGGCTATGCCAGCGTGATCGTGACCTTCAAGACGCATGGCGAGACGCCGGGCGACGCCTCGGCGGACCAGATGCGCCTGCTGGCCGACCTGGCCGAGCAGTACGGCCATGCCGACCTGCGCGTCACCCACGACCAGAACGTCGTGCTGCCGCATGTCCACAAGTCGGACCTGCCCGCCATCTATGCCGCCCTGCAGAAGGCCGGGCTTGCCGTGGCCAACGCGGGCCTGACCAGCGACATCATCGCGTGCCCCGGCATGGACTACTGCGCGCTGGCGACCGCCCGCTCGATCCCCATCGCGCAGGAAATCGCGACGCACTTCAAGAACAACGGCCTGGAAGACGAGATCGGCAAGCTGAACATCCGCATCTCGGGCTGCATCAACGCCTGCGGGCACCACCACCTGGGCCATATCGGCATCCTGGGGCTGGACCGCGCGGGGGTGGAAAACTACCAGATCACGCTGGGCGGCGACGGCTACGACATCCCGGCCATCGGCGAACGCGCCGGCGCGGGCTTCCCCTATGACCAGGTGGTGCCTGCGGTGGACCGCCTGCTGCGCGCCTATCTGGAGGTGCGGGCCGACGCGTCCGAGCGCTTCATCGACGCCTATCGCCGTCTTGGTCCCGCCCCGTTCAAGGCCGCGCTCTATCCCGAGCCTGCCCATGCTTGACGACACACTGGACGGTCGGGCCGCGCGGCTGAACGACCGCTATCGGCACCATGCCGCGACCGAGGTTCTGCGCCGCGCCGTGACCGACCCCGACCTGGGGCGGGTGGCGCTGGTGTCGTCCTTCGGGGCCGAATCGGTGGTGCTTCTGCACATGATCAGCCGCGTGGCGCCGGGCCTGCCGGTTCTGTTCATCGACACGCAGATGCTGTTTCCCGAAACGCTGGACTACCAGCGCGAGGTGTCGGCCAAGCTGGGCCTGACCAACGTGCAGGTGATCCGCGCGGCCGAGGCGGTCGTGGCGCACCAGGACCCCGACGGCACGCTGCACCGGTTCGACGCCAACGCCTGCTGCGACCTGCGCAAGACCGTGCCGCTGGAACGCGCGCTTGGGGGCTTTGACGCCTGGATCACCGGGCGCAAGCGGTTCCAGAACACCGACCGCGCCGCGCTGGAGTTCTTCGAGCCCGAGCCCCCCTCGCGCCTGCGCATCAACCCGCTGGCCCATTGGCGGGCCGAGGACGTGCAGGAATACATGGCCGAAAACAACCTGCCGCGCCATCCGCTGGTCGCGCGCGGCTATCCTTCCATCGGCTGCGCGCCCTGCACGTCGCCGGTGAAACCGGGCGAGGACCCGCGCGCCGGGCGCTGGCGCGGGCAGGACAAGTCCGAATGCGGCATCCACTTCATTGGCGGCAAGATGGTCCGCGGAAAGGTTCCGGCATGACCGAGCAGTTGAACAGCGCACGCATCCTCGCGCGCGACGACGGTTTCCATCCCCTGGTGCAGGAGGCCGAGGAAACGCTGGCCCCCGACACGCCGCTGTCGGATCTGGCCCAGCATCTTGACCGCGACCTTCTTGCCATCGACTTTCCGTCCTTCAGCGACGGGCGCGGCTTTTCGCTGGCCCGCCGTCTGCGCGAGATGGGCTTCAAGGGCCGCCTGCGCGCCTCGGGGCGGTTGATCGCGGACCAGTATGCGATGGCCCGTCGCGTGGGCTTCGACGAGGTCGAGGTTGCCCCCGACATCGCCGCCCGCCAGCCCGCCGAACAATGGATCGCACGCGCCGACTGGAAGGCCTTCGACCATCGCGCGCAACTGGCAGGCTAGGGGTTTCTCCCTGCCGCCCAATGCACTAGAACGCTCAGGAATCCTCATGACCCTGGATATGCCCGTGGCCGACGCCGCCCCCAAGACCGCCGCCAAGACCCTTCCCGATGCCCAGACCGTGACGGCGGTCAGGCACTGGACGGACAGCCTGTTTTCCTTCCGCGTGACGCGGCCCGCGTCCTTGCGCTTCCGGTCGGGCGAATTCGTGATGATCGGCCTTCTGGGCGACAACGGCAAACCGCTGCTGCGCGCCTATTCCATCGCCTCGCCCAACTGGGACGAGGAACTGGAATTCTATTCCATCAAGGTTCCGGACGGGCCGCTGACCTCGAAGCTGCAGCACATCCAGCCGGGGGACGAGATCATCCTGCGTCCCAAGCCGGTCGGCACCCTGGTGCTTGACGCGCTGCTGCCCGGCAAGCGGCTGTGGTTCCTGGCGACCGGCACCGGCATCGCGCCCTTCGCGTCGCTGATGCGCGACCCCGAGACCTATGAGCGTTACGAGCAGGTGGTGATGATGCACACCTGCCGCACGGCGGACGAGCTGACCTATGGCCGCGAACTGGTCGAGAACCTGAAGCACGACCCCCTGCTGGGCGAGATCTACGGAGAGGATTTCGCCAATCGCCTGATCTACTATCCCACCACCACGCGCGAGGAATCGCCGCGCATGGGGCGGATCACCGACAACATGACCTCGGGCAAGGTGTTCCAGGATCTGGGCCTGCCGCCGATCAGCCCGGAAACTGATCGCGCCATGGTCTGCGGCAGCCTGGCCTTCAACGTCGATGTGAAGGATGTGCTGGAAGGCTTTGGCCTGCGCGAGGGGGCGAATTCCGAACCCCGCGAATTCGTGGTCGAAAAGGCCTTTGTCGGCGAGGGTGTCTGACCTTTCCGACGATCCAGGACTGCAAGGGGCGCGGCTGGACCGCGCCCCTTTTCATTAGGGCCTTTCCGCCGATCACGGCCCGGTCACGCGCATGTTTGGAACTGCACCCTCGGCCTTCCGGTTAGATTGCCAACAGAAAAATCGTCTGAGGGAGAGGAGTTCCCATGCGCCGGATCATCCACAACACCACCGCCATCGCGGCTTGCCTGTCGCTGCTGGCACCGCATCTTGCCCAGGCACAGCCCGCCGCCCCCGAGGGAGGGGCACAGCCCGCGCAGCAAGCCCAGCCCAAGCCGCCGCAGCAAGAGCCTGCGCAGCAGCCCCAGGCAGGGCAGCCTGCCGCCCCGGCGCCGCAGGCCGCCGCAC
>NZ_JAFNAW010000069.1 GCF_017356265.1 Paracoccus fontiphilus
ATGGCGCGGCAGCACCGCGGCGATCGCCATGGCGGCCGAGGCCCCGCAGATCGCCACCGAGCCGCCGGTCAGCAGCGCAAAGCGCCAGCCGCGACCAACAAAGCGCGCGGCCACCAGCCCGAACAGGATGGTCAGCACCACGCCCGCCACGACCAGAGCGATCGCCGGACCGCCCAGGCCTGCCAGCATGTCCACGCTGATGCGCGCGCCCAGAAGCGCCACCCCCAGCCGCAGCACCGTGCGCGCCGTCAGCGCAACGCCCGGCGCGGTCCGGGTGCCGTCCTCGGCCAGGAAGTTCAGCGCCAAGCCCAGCAGCAGCGCCAAGAGCATCGCCGGCGCGCCGTAATGCTCGGACAGAAATTGCGCCGTCGCCGCCACCAAAACCGAGACAGCAAAGCCGGGCCAACAGGATCGCGTGACCTCAAGCGCCGAGGGCGATATGTTCAGAGTCGCCATCTTGCATCCTATCCGGCTTTGACAGCCGGGGCCTCCGTTTCGCTGTGCGTTGAGAGTTCCAGAAAGTCCGACAGCAACCGGTTGAAGATCTCCGGCTTTTCCTGGTGAACGTTGTGGGCCGCGCCGGGCACCACCGCCAGCGATGCTCGCGGGATACCGCGCCAGAGCATTTCCGTCTCGCTCCAGCCATAAGAGCGGTCACAGTCGCCCCACAGGACCAGCGTCGGCGCGACAATAACCCCAAGCCGGTCGCGTCCGTCCCAGCTTTCCATTGCGGTCAGCGCAGCCAAGGCGGCCTGCGTCCCGACGTGCGACGCCAGATCGGCGCAGCCGGGATAGCCAGGCGCCGCCTCGCCCGTCAGAAACCAGCTGGCGACGATGCGTTCAATTGCCGGTCCGAGGCCCTCGGACATGATACGCGCCCGTGATGCGGCGATCGGTTCGAACCGGTTCGGCAAGGCGCCCTGCGGCCCGGTGCCGTAGAGCACCAGCCGCCCTACCCGTGCCGGGGCCAGGGCGGCGATCTCTTGCGCGATCATGCCGCCCATCGAATGACCGACCAGATGAAAGGACTGGACGCCCTGTTCGTCCAATTGGCGCAGGATGTCTTGTGCGAAGCCAGCGATGCTGTCAGGGGCGGTCTCGGTGCTGCGCGCGCCAAAGCCGGGCAGATCGGGCGCGACGACCCGGATCCGCCCGCCGAACCGCGCAATCTGGTCGCGCCAATGCGCCGCGCTGCCCAGATAGCCGTGGACCAGGACAAGCGCAGAGGCGGCCTTACCCATGGATCATCTTCCGCCCACGGCTTCGTGGACGCGATCCGCGACGGGCGTGTATTTCGCGATCCGGATGTCGGCGGTGCGGGCATGCCCCTCCATCCCCTCGAGGCGCGAGATGCGGGCCGTGGCCTCGGCAAGCGGCAGGACGGCCTCGGCACGGGCCCGCTGCCAGGTGACCAGCTTCATGTACTTGTGGACCGAAAGACCCCCGGTATAGCGTGCGGCCCCCGAGGTCGGCAGAACGTGGTTGGTGCCCGAGGCCTTGTCGCCGAAGGCCACCGTCGTCTCCTCGCCCAGAAACAGCGAGCCATAGCAGGACAGCCGCCCCAGCCACCAGTCCAGATCGCGTGCCTGCACGTGCAGATGCTCGGGCGCGATCCGGTCGGACAGGGCCGCCATGTCCTCGCGGCTGTCGCACAGGAACACTTCGGCATAGTCGCGCCAAGCGGCCTCGGCATTGCGGCCGTTCATCTCGGGCAGGCTGGCGATCAGCGCGGGAACGCGCGCGATCACCGCCTCGGCTAGGGCACGGTCGTCGGTGATCAGCCAGACCGGCGAGTTGTAGCCATGCTCGGCCTGCCCAACGAGATCCCAGGCCACGAATTCTGCATCGGCGCTGTCGTCAGCGATGATCAGGCTGTCGGTCGGGCCGGCGAACATGTCGATGCCGACCTGGCCGAACAGCAACCGCTTGGCCTCGGCGACAAACTGGTTACCCGGGCCGACCAGGATGTCGGCCTTGGGCAACCCAAACAGGCCGTTGGCCATCGCGGCGACGCCCTGCACCCCGCCCATGGCCAGGATCGTGTCGGCCCCACAGAGGTCCGCCGTATAGACGATGGCGGGGTGGATGCCCCTGCCCTTCTGCGGAGGTGAGCAGGCGACGATGTGATGGCAGCCCGCGACCTTGGCCGTGGTCACCGTCATCATAGCGGACGCGATATGGGCATAACGCCCGCCCGGCACATAGCATCCGGCCGCATTGCAGGGGATCGCCCGTTGGCCGGCGAACAGGCCAGGTCTCAGTTCTACCTCAAAATCGCCGATCGTCGCTTTCTGGGCCTCGGCGAAAGTGCGGATGTTCTCATAGGCGTAGCGGATGTCGTCCTTGAGCTGCGGGCTGACCTCGTCCGCCGCCGCGGCGATCTCGTCGCGGGTCAGGATCAGGTTGCCTTCGTAGCCGTCGAACTGTCGGGCATAGCGGCGGGCGGCCTCTTCGCCACTGGCCTCGATCTCGGCCAGGATCGTGCGGACGGTCTGTTCGATATCGGCGGCGTCCGTGGCCACGCTACGCGCGGCAGTCTTGAGCTGGGTCACGCCCATCTTCGGCTCCTTCAGGTCGGTTGTGTCGGTTGGCAGGGGACGGCGGCTACATCTTGCCCTTCCACGGCACCAGGCGCCGTTCGAGGAACCGCATCAGCAGGTCGAAGGCATAGGCGATAGCCGCGATCACGAAGATCCCCATGATCACCGTCGAGGTCTGCAGGAACTGCGAGGCGCTGAGCACCATGTAGCCGATGCCCTTGGTGGCCGCGACCATCTCGGCGGCGACCAGCGTCGTCCAGCCAAAGCCGATGCCAATGCGCATGGCGGTCAGGATCTCGGGCATAGCCGAGGGCAGGATCACATGGCGCAGCACCTGCCAGCGCGAGGCACCAAAGGAATAGGCGGCGTGGATCTGTTCGATGGCGGCCGATCGGACCCCGGCCCGCGCCCCAAGCGCAATGGGCGCGAAAACCGACAGGAAGATCAGCAGCACCTTCGAAGTTTCGCCAATGCCGAACCAGATGATCATCAGGGGCAAATAGGCCAGCGGCGGGACTGGACGGTAGATCTCAATCGGGGGATCGAAGATGCCGCGCATGATCGGGCTCATCCCCATGGCCAAGCCCAGCGGAATGCCGATTGCGCAGGCCAGAAGGAATGCGCCGAAGACGCGCGCGGTCGAGATCAGGATATGCTGCCAGAGCGGTGCGCCGGTAAAGCCGTTGACCCAGACATCGACGAACTTCTGTACGATCGACTGCGGCGAGGGCACAAACAGTGGCTTGACCAGCCCTGTGGCGGTCACCGCCCACCAGACGAAGATCAGCGCCAGGATCGTTGCAACGCTGAGCCAGGTGGTATTGCCTTGCCCCGGCACGCCGTAGGTTTCTCCGGGCCGAGTCGCCCGGGCTCGGGAAAAGGTCGAGAAGAGGCTAGTACGTGGTTTGCGAAGATGGGGGGCCATGGTGCTCTGATCGGTCATGCGACCTGCTCCTCGTCGGCGAAGATGATGCGCAGCACCTCCTCGCGCAATTCGATGAACTCGCGAGATGCCTTGACCTGGCGTGCAGGAACCCCATCCAGGAAGCGTCGCGAGAACGGAAGGTCGAAACGGTAGGTAATGCGGCCCGGGCGCGGCGACATGACAATCAGCTTGGTTCCCATAAACAATGCCTCCTCGACACTGTGGGTAATCAGGAAGACCGTCTTGCCGGTGTCCTTCCAGATCTTCAGGATCAGCTCCTGCGCACGTTCACGGGTGAGAGCGTCAAGTGCCCCCAGCGGTTCGTCCATCAGCAGGATTTTGGGATCGCAGGTCAGTGCCCGAGCGATCCCAACGCGCTGTTGCATGCCACCAGACAGCGCATAGACAGGCGATTTCTCGAAACCTGACAAGCCCAGAAGCGCGATAAACCGGGCAGCGACTGCATCGGCCGCTGAGCCTTTGCCTTGCAGCTTCAGCCCGAAGGCCACGTTGTCGCGCACATTCAGCCAGGGCAGCAGCGCGTGCTTCTGGAACACGACCGAGCGGTCGGCTCCCGGCCCGGCGACATCGCTGCCGTCCAGCACGATTTTCCCGCTCGAGGGCGAGAGGAACCCCGCAATCAGGTTGAGCAGCGTCGACTTGCCGCAACCCGACGCCCCCAGGGCGACCACGAAGTCGTGCTCGTCCACGTGCAGGTTGATGTTGCTGAGAGCCTCGACCGGCGGGCGGCCAGCCTGCGCCGGATAGATGACCGAGGCGTTGCAAATTTCCAGTGCCATTCGACTACCGTCCTTTCCCTGCGCGCCGGCCCCGCCGGGCGCGGGTGAGTTGATAAGGTTACTTCGCGACCGACAGAAAGTCGGCCGTGACGAAAGGCGTGTAATCGTCGCTGGCGCTGTCGATCCGGCCAGCTTCCTTTAGAAACTCGGCCGTGGACTTCAACGCTTCCGCGATACCCTCACCCAGCCATTCGGACTTGGCCTGCTCAGCGGCGGGCAGGAAGGAATAGCCCTCAAGGATCGCCGGCACCTGCGAAGGATCGGCGCCGGTATAGCTGGCGATGGTCTGAACTTCGGGACTGTCCGGGGTCCAGGCGGCCGCGTTGTCCAGATAGGCCTTGTTGGCCGCATCGACGGTCCGCACGAAAGCCTGCAACGCCTCCTTGTTCTCGGCGGCGAAGTCCGTATTCACCACCCAGCCGTCAAAGGTCGGATAGCCCCAGCCTGCCGTTTCGTCGGCACCCACCAGCCGCGTGCCAGTTTGCAGGATTTCTTCTTGCACCGGTTGCCAGATGAAGGCGGCGTCGATGGCTTCCTGCTGCCAGGCGGCAGCGATCTGGTCAGGCGGCATGGACATGATGGTCACGTCATTGCTGCCAAGTTCGGCATGGGCCAAGGCCCCCATCAGCGAAAAATGTGCCGTCGATCCGACCGGCACCGCGATGCGCTTGCCCTTGAGATCGGCCAGCGTCTCGATGCCCGAGCCGTTCCGCACGATCAGGCTTTCGGCGGTGCCGATCACTTGCGCCAGCATGAACATCTGAAGATCCACACCCTGCGTAGCAGCGATCGCCAATGGCGAAGAGCCCAGTTCGGCCAGCTTGATGTCGCCCGAGGCCATGGCGGCGATCACGTCGGCGCCCGAGGCGAACTTACGCCATTCGACGTCCCAGCCGGTGGCCTCGGCAAATTTGCCTTCGGATGCGGCAACCTGCATCGGAGTGGGGTTGCCGAAATGGCCGATCACGACGGTCTCGGCACCGGCGGCGCCGGCCAAGGCCAGCAATGCGGCGGTGGCTGTCAGCGTTCTGCGAAAATGTCCAAGCATGTCTGTTTCCCTGTTGTTGGTTATTTCCGTGGCGCGCCGCTCATGTGATGGCGGACGCTGTCATTTTGTCCTTGGTCCGGACGTGATCCGGGCTAAGCGCAAATTCGACGATGGCGTCGACCAGGACATCCAGTGTGTCCAACGTGTCGGCTTGTTCCGCCGCCGCATGCGCGATCAGCGAAAATTCCGTGCAGGCAACAAGCTGCACCCCTGCCCCCCGGCCCGCAAGATCTGCGGCGGCCGCACCCAGCGTCGCCGCGGCGGCCGCGGAAGGTCCCGCTGCCTTGATCTGCCGAATTGCCTCCAGCAGCGCCAGCTGATCGGTCGGATAGGCCGCACTGGCGCCGTGCCGGGCTAAGGCCGCGTCGAAGATGCCGATCTGGCGCAGCGCGGGCGATCCCAGAATCCCGATCTGCGTACCCTGGCCTGCTCGGGCCACAGCCAGGGCGGCCGAGCGTTCCACCATGTCGATGAAGGGGATCGTCACCGCCGCGCGGATGACAGGAGCATAGTGATGGGCAGTGTTGCAAGGCATCGCAAGCGCCGCAACGCCCGCCTGTTCCAGACCGCAGGCCATTTGTGCGAGCACCGGTCCGGGATCGGCGCCGCGCCCTTCGATCAGCCGCGCGATGCGCGAGGGCACCTGCGGGTTCATGTCCACCAGCAGCGGTATATGGTCGGAATCGTCCCGCGCGGGGGTCGCGGCGATCAGGCGCGACATCAGTTCGACCGTGGCTTCGGGGCCCATGCCGCCCAGGATGCCGATCCGGCGCCGCCCGCTCATGGTTGCGCCTCGGGGACGAGGCGGGCGGCGCAGGCGGTGATGATCTCGCCGATCTGCGTGCAATCCTCCAGGGTGAAGGTCAGCGGCAGGCGCATGTCGAACAGTCCCGCCAGGATGGCGTCGGTGCGCGGCAGCGCCTGCGGCTCGACATAGCGCCAACTGTGGTGCGCCGAAGTGAAGCCCACGGGCTCGTCGGCACCGAACCATTTCAGTTCCACCCCCAGGGCGGCCGCGTCGGCGACAAAGCGGCGGGCGGCCTCGGGGCTGATGCCAGGAATGCGGAACTGGATCGAGCTGCCGACGAATTCCTCCTCGGACGGGCGGTGCGGCAGCACCAGCTGTGGCGCGCGGGCTAGGCTGCGGGCCACAGCGTCGTAGCGCGCGTTCCAGCGGCGCACCGCATCGTCGATCCGGACCAGCTGCGGGCGCAGCAGCGCGGCGCGCAGGTTGTCCATGCGGGCCGACTGGTTCGGCACGTCCAGCCGGGCGGCCTGAAAATGGGTCTCGTCCGGCGCGGCCCCGTGGCGGGCGTACAGCATGTACGAGCCCGACAGCAGGATCGCACGGGCCATGAAATCCGGATCGTCCGAGACGAGGATCCCCCCCTCGCCCGAATTCAGGTGCTTGTAGGTCTGGGTGCTGAAGGCCCCCGCCAGTCCGAACGAGCCGCTGCGCCGCCCCCGCCAGCGCGCGCCCTGAGTATGCGCGCAGTCCTCGATCAGCGCAGCCCCCGCCGCCGCGCAGATCGCCGCCAGCCGGTCCATGTCGCACAGATGCCCGCGCATGTGCGAGGCCATCACCGCAGTCGGGCGATGCTGCGCGATTTTGGCCTCGAGATCATCCAGATCGAGACACAGGTTCTCGTCGATCTCGACCAGCACCGGACGCGCACCCACGGCGACGATGGCCCCCGGCACCGGGGCCAGGGTGAAGCCATTGGTCAGGACCGTGTCGCCGGGCCCGATGCCCGCCGCACGCAGCGCGATGCGCAGCGCCGCCCCGCCCGAGGCACAAGCCAACGCAAAGCGGCTGCCCTGCCAGGCGGCAACTTCGCGCTCCAGCGCCGAAGCCTCCGCTTCCTCGCCCGGGGCGGTGTTGTAGCGGTGCAGCCGGCCCGACCGCATGACCTCGACCGCGGCGGCGATCGCATCCTCGGGGATCGGTTCCTGCTGGGTAAAGCTGCGGGTGAAGGGCCGAATGACCATGATTCAGGCCGCCTCGGACCCGACGCGCCGGTCGCTGAAATCGAAGGCCGCGCTATAGCCGAACAGCGCCGCCGCGCCGCCGGTGTGCAGGAACACCAGCCGCTCGCCCTTCTTGAACTGGCCCTTGCGGATCAGGTCGATCATGCCCGCCGCACCCTTCGCGGAATAGACCGGATCCAGCAGGATGCCCTCCAACTCGGCGAACATGGCGATGGCCTCGAGGCCGCCAGCGGTCGGGATACCATAACCCTCGCCCACATAGTCTGTATTGGCAACCACATCTTCGCGCCGGACCGCGTCGGGGGCGCCGATCTTCTGCGCCGTCGCTTGGGCCAGCGTGAAGACGTTCTCTTCCTGCTTGGCCTTGGGCGCGCGCACGCCAATGCCCAGCAGCGGCACCTGCGCATTCATCGCCTTGAGTCCGGTGATCAGTCCCGCCTGCGTGCCGGCACTGCCGGTAGCGTGGATCAGGTGGTCGATGACCAGGCCGCGGTCATTGGCCTGACTGATCAGTTCGAACGCGCAGTTGACATATCCAAGCGCCCCGGTGGTGTTCGAGCCGCCGCCTGGGATCGTATAGACCTTGCGGCCCTGGGCGCGCATCCGGTCGGCGACCTTCTCCATCTCGGTGTTCATGTCCAGCCCGCCCGCGAAACATTCGGTCGTCGCGCCGTGCAGGTGATCGAGCAGCACGTTGCCATTGTGGTTGTAGTTCTCGTCCTTGCTGCCGGTACGGTCTTCCAGCAGGATATGGCAACCAAAGCCCAGCTTGGCGGCGAAGGCCGCGGTCTGGCGGGCATGGTTCGACTGCGTGGCACCCTGGGTGATAACTGTATCGGCGCCTTGCGCCTCGGCCTCGGCCATCAGGAATTCCAGCTTGCGGGTTTTGTTACCGCCCGTCGACATGCCGGTGCAGTCGTCGCGCTTGATCCAGATTTCAGGCCCGCCAAGTTCCTTGGACAGGCGATCCATCCGCTCCAGCGGGGTGGGCAGATGGGCCAGAAAGGTGCGCGGAAAGCGAGTCAGCAGCATGTGGAGGATCCTTGATTTAAGCCTTTTCATGCATGTTCACCCTGAACGCTGGGCTTTTCAAATGCGTAATTCGGCGTCTAAAATGCATGTGCTTCATGTAAAGGGTAGCAGATGCGGCTTGAGTGGATCGAGGACATCCTGGCGGTGGCCGACACTGGGTCGATGATCCGGGCGGCCGAGCGACGGTTTCTCACCCAATCAGCCTTTTCGCGCCGCCTGCGCATGATCGAGGAACAACTGGGGGTCGAACTGTTCGACCGCAGCCGCAAGCCGGCCGAACTGCGCCGCGCGGTTCTGGAGCGCTGCGACGAGATGCGCAAGATCGCCGACAGTCTGCGCAACCTGCGCAGCGAGCTTGTGCGAAACGACGGCGGCGAACCGACCCGGATCGTGATCGCCAGCCAACATGCCATCACCACCGCCATCGCGCCGCTGCTGATCCAGACCATCACCGAGCCGGGCCATATCGACATCCGCCTGCGTTCGGCGAACCGCGAGGACTGCTATACGCTGCTGCTGACGCGGCAGGCTGACTTCATGCTGTCCTACAGCACCGACCGCCAGCCACTGGTCTTTGATCCGGACTTCATCGAAACCTTTGCCTTGGGCCGTGAGCGGCTGGTCGCGGTGTTTGCCGCCCGCGAGGCGGATCGCCTGCAGGCCGCGCGGCAGCAGGGGCGCGTGCCGACCGTCTTCTATCCGGGCGACGTGTTCCTGGGGCGGGTGGTGCGCGATGAGGTCTGGCCACAGGCCGAGCCGGGGCTCTTTACCTCGTATGCCGAAACCGCCCTGACCTTAGCGGCGCTGCAATTTGCGTTGATCGGCGGGGCGCTGGCTTGGGTGCCCCGGTCGCTGGCTCAGCCTTTCCTGCGCAAAGGCGAACTGGCTGATGTCAGCGCGAACTTCGGCGCGGCCGATCTGGCGCTGAACATCCTGCGCCTGAAAAGCTCGCGTTCGTCCCGCGCAGATGCCGTGTGGACTAGTCTTACCTCAAAAGGCTCCGCATGCTTAGCCAACTTGCTTGATTGATGCTGTTTTGTGGCAATCTGCGCCACCTTCTTCTTTCTCGGCCTACCTCGGTGATCATCTTGGCCCACCGGGATCACCGAGCGCCTTCTTCCAACTGCCAGATCTGTAGACCGGCAACCGGCGCAAACTCACACCGCCCCGCTATCTGCCCCAGCTACCCCGGGGCGAGCGTAAGCGATGGGGTGGACGCCCCCCGGCGGCATCGATGTGCCATGGTGGCGGGTGTTGAAGCACCGCTACGGAGGGGAGCGTCCATGGAAGAGGTTAGCATCATCGGCCTGGATTTGGCCAAGAACGTGTTTCAGGCGCATGGCGCTGCAGCTGACGGAGCAGTGGTCTTCCGCCGCAAGCTGTCACGGGCGCAGCTGTTGAAGTTCATGGCGGCACAGGAGCCTTGCATTGTGGCCATGGAAGCTTGCGCCAGTGCTCATCATTGGGGCCGGGCAATCGGTGACCTCGGCCACGATGTGCGGCTGATTCCGCCAGCCTATGTGAAGCCGTTCGTGAAACGGCACAAAAACGACATGGCCGATGCCGAGGCGATTGCGGAGGCGGCGTCGCGGCCGACGATGCGGTTTGTGGCTGTGAAGACCGAGGCCCAGCAGGCATGTGCAATGGCCTACCGGACCCGGGATCTTCTGGTTCGCCAACGCACGCAGACGATCAACGCCTTGCGCGGCCATCTTGCCGAGCAAGGTCTCGTGGTGCCCACCGGCATCGCGCATGTCGGGCGCCTTGAGGCGCTCATTGAGGGCGACGAGGGCGTGTTGCCCGTGGCCGTCCGCGACCTGGCGCGCCTTCTGCTAGGCCAGATCGCCGGATTGGCTGAGAAGATCGCGGGCCTTGATGCCGAGTTGCGCAAGCGCGCAACTGCTGACGATACCGTGCGGCGGCTGACGACGATCCCGGGAGTGGGGGCTGTGACCGCAACGGCGATCACCACCTTTGCGCCGCCGATGGAGACCTTCTCCAAGGGGCGGGACTTTGCCGCATGGGTCGGCCTCACGCCGCGACAACATTCCAGCGGCGGCAAGGACCGACTGGGCCGCACCTCGAAGATGGGTCGGCGCGACATTCGCCGGTTGCTGATCATCGGGGCTGTCGCTGTGGTGCGGTGGGCGGCACGCAAAGGCGCGCCAGATGGCTCGTGGCTTGCCCGGATGCTGGCCCGCAAGCCGAAGATGCTGGTCGCGGTGGCGCTGGCCAACCGCATGGCGCGCACGGCTTGGGCGCTGCTGCGCAAGGGAGAGGACTACAGGGATCCGGCAATGGCGGCCGCATAGGCCGGTGTTGGCGGGTTGTCGCCGGATGTGAGAGGGAGCGAAGGAACGTAAGGGCACACGGTCATGAGACCGGGTCAGGAGAACCACACAAGCCCCAAGGCGCCTCTGAGCGCGGGTAAGCGAACTGGTCCTGACCTGCATATCTCCATAAGGGCCCGCGGCGCATGAAAGGCCGCATCTTCGAGGCCGGACACACGACCGCACCTGATCACATGCCCGATCGCGCTCAAGATTCCACTTGCATCCAACGGGGCGTCCACACATGGGGCAGATTTCCGGGCAACTCGGTTCAAGCGGGCCGAACGGCAACGAGTTCTGGAAGAAACGGGATACAGCCAGTGAGCCCTTTGACGCCGAGCCGATCACCCAGATAGGCGAAGAAGGAGATGCCGAGCTTTCGGCAGGTCTTCATGAGCCCAAGCATCACATCGCGGGCTTCGCGGCCATCGGCGCTCATCGTGCCGCCCGAGATCCGGCGCTTGGTTACGCAGGCCCGCAGGTCGTTTTCCGAGACATTGGTGTGGAGCGGGATCTCGGGCCGCTCCAGCACCTTCAGCAGTTCGTGCTTTCGCCTGTGCAGGCGAGCCAGCAACTGACCCAACTCCTTGTAACGGGTGCGTTGCTCGAAAATGTCGTCGAAGCGATGGGCGAGGACGGGCGCGTCTTTCGCAGACGGCTTTTGCTTCCAGAGCTTCAGATCACGGTAGAGGCCCCAGACCTGGTCTCGGACCTTGTCCAGCTTGCGCGTCTGTTCGGGTGTTTTCGGCATCAGCTTTTGCAGCAGCCGCTCGGCATGAACCCAACACAGGGCATGATTGGGGATGCGGAACTGTCCGGCATCGTCTGACACGACCACCGTGTTGCCCATCAGCCCGTGATGGCGCACCGCGCCCCACAGGGCCGCCTCGCTTAGCTCGCGCACCAGGGTGCGATCGAAGACATGGAGCCGCAGCCTTACCAGATGATCATACCAGGCCATCTGCGAGGCAAATGAGGTCTCGGGATGGGCAGCAAGCTTACTGATGACATCCGGCGCCACCTTGCGAAGGCGCATATAGTCGAGCGCCGCGTCGTTGATGATGTAATCCTCGCACCCGGCCCTCAGCAGAGACAGGAAGTTCAGCCGTGACTTCGAGCGGCCCGTGCGAAAGACGCTGAACCGGCTGCCGCCGATTTGCGTCGTGACCTCGTCGCGGCGAGCGTGTCGGGCACCGGTGTCATCCACGCTGATATAAGGCGCAGTGGCCAGGCCGCTCCGCAAGATTGCTTGATCCTCCGCCACAAACCCATCCAGATCAGAGGTGAGGATGCGCACGACCTGGCGCTTGGAGATCTCCAGGCCGATGCCGTTCAGGATCGCGGTCAGCCGCTCTGTCGTGACCTGCCCCTGGGCATGAAGCACCAAGCAGAACCGCCGCAGGTTGGCGTCAAAGCCGCCGAGCAGTCCCTCCGGCAAGGGCGCAATGATTGTCTTGCCTTCCGGGGTCAGCCAACGTTCGCGCCGATAGCGGACAAGCTCGGCCGAGATTACCAGTTCACGGACCAGGCAAGTTTCATAGCCCTTGAAGCGCGATCCTGCTGGCGCCTTGGCTACCAGCACCTCTTCGCGGCTGACACGATCCGCATCTTTCTTGGGTCCCCTTGGCCGACGTATCCCGCTCGGCTTGCCAAGTTCACGGTTTGTCACCTTTTCCATGCCGGACGGCTTGAAGGGCGGCCGAGGTGGTAGGTTCTTCAAGCGCGCGATCTCGTCGCGCAAGTCCTGGTTCTCGGCCTGCAGAGAAGCACGAGCCATTTCGATCTTTTCGAGCTCGTCCCGCAGCTCGGCCACCTGCGCCTCGAGGGCGCCAAGCCGCTGCGACAGATCGACAACGAGCCGGCACAAGGCGTCGGGCGGCAGCGTCTCAGATCCATCGTCCGAAAGCGGGCTCATGCCTTGTTGAATCAGACATCTGCCACAGGCGCAACGATCTTGCCCGGAGATCTGCCCCACTTACGGGGCGAGCCGAAGTCACAGCGTAGTCTTTTCTAAATCAATTACCAACATGGGCGTACTATCTTCATGAAATGCGGATTACATTTGCATGCGGACGGTCGTATCTAGAACCTTCGTTCCTGCCTTCCCTACCCCTCTTCGCGTGCCTCGCTTGTCACTTTTTGCCGTGCGTTATTGCTGTGTCTTGAGTGCCTCGGCCAAGCACGACAGGAAATACAGTGATCATCAAACGACCGTTTCCTTACGAATTTGGATTGTGTATGGAGGCTACCGACAGTTCAAACCTGGAGCCATCCGTGCCCCTCATCGGCTATGCCCGCGTCTCGACCGGAGAGCAGACGCTTGATCCTCAGCGGATGGAGTTGCGCGCGGCAGGGTGCGCCGTCATCCACGAGGAGCACGCCTCGGGTGCGGACCGCACCCGCCCTGCCCTGGCCCGGCTTCTGGCGACGATCCGACCTGGCGAGACGCTGGTGGTGGTCCGCCTGGACCGGCTGGCCCGCTCGCTGAGCCATCTCTTGCAGGTCATCGAGACGCTGGAGGCCAAGGGCGCGCATTTCCGGTCCCTGGGCGATCCCATCGACACCACCACGGCGCAGGGCAAGTTCAGCCTGCAGGTGATGGGGGCCGTTGCGGAACTGGAGCGCGCGCTGATCCGCGAGCGCACCAGGGCGGGACTGCGGGCGGCGCGCGCCCAGGGGCGGGTCGGCGGCAATCCGGCCCTGAAAGCCGGCGACCGCGAGGCGATCCGCAAGCTGCGCGTGGCCCGGGACGAAACCTATTTCAGGAAGATCGAAGCCACGGCCGATACCTGGCTGCCGCTGGTGCGCCGCCACCGTCCCGGGATGGCCTGGGACGACCTGACCCGGCTTCTGGGCGCACGCACCGGTCAGCCCTGGACGGTCGAGCGGCTGAAGCGCGCGACCCGCCGCTATGTCCGCGACGGGCTGCTGCCCGCCACCGTGCTGGATCGCGCCCCGCGGCCCACCCCTAACGACCGGCTGCTGGCCATCATCGCGGGGATGCGCCACGCCGACCCCGACCTGACGCTGGCGGGCATTGCCAGGCGGCTGGAGGACATGCGCGAACGCACCCCGCGCGGCAGTTCCAGATGGTATCCGTCGTCCGTCCGGTCCCTGCTGGTGCGGGCCGAGCGGCGAGGGCTGATCACGGCATAGCCCCCCTGTGGGATCAGGCTGACCGATACTGGGCGGCAGGTCGTTGGCCCATCCTGCTTCCGGGCCCGACACCATTGACAACGGCCTTGCCCGAAGCCTCCGCGCCTCAGGCATTGCACTTACCGGGCAGGCAGCAGGAGTAGCTGTTGAAGCTGATGTTCTTCATGGCGTCAGGTTGTCCTTTGCCTGCCAGCCAACCTTGGCAGGCGTCACCTCGACAAACCGTGTAGTCTGACCGTTTCACGCAGCGTCAATGTCTCAGCCCCCGAATGACAAAGCCGCACTGGATCACCCCCATCGCCTCGGACGCGATCACACCTCATGGCCGAGCCTGAAAAGGGAAGCCCCGGCGCAGGAACGCCGGGGCATCGGAGGAAAGAGGAAAAACTATGACCGCATCCGCCGGCCACTGGGCTTCGGAGTAATGAACACGTTCCCGTGGTCGCGGTTCCCCCGCTGAGGCAGTTGTTATTAGTCTGTTTGAAGAAGCACTCGGCTTTCCGGATGAGATACCTGGCATCACCTGACCACCTGCACGGCACGGAATAGGGTCTGGTCTCACCCTGCGCTTCAGAGGCAGCGAACGGGGCCGCAATAAGACGGTGAGTGCGCTGCCGCTCTTGGCTACAACCCCGTCAGGCATGGCTGGTCCTCCAAACTGGCGCGATGCTGAACAAGGCCCTCCGCTGTGTCCCGGCGAGGGGCTTTTCAGTTTGGGTTTGCAGCATCCATTTTGTTCTGTTTTAGTTCTAGTTACTAGCAAAAACAGGGTCTTCTCATGAACAACAACATTGTAATGTCGCCCCAGAAAGCAGTCGATACCTTGGTCGGTGAGATCGGTAGCGCCGTCTGCACGCTGTTAAAGAACGCCAAGGCAGGCGCGGACGAGGAAACAGCAGCGCTGTTGAAGGCGCACTTGGACAACATCAATCACTTTGCCAATCAGGCTCCGGCTGAGCTCAAGCACCGGCTGGAACCGGCGTCCCGCATCACCGACTGACTTCTTGACCCTGCATCACCGACAAGCCCCAAGCGCGCCTCGCCTGGGGCTTTTTCTTTTCACCAGCCTGCAACCGTTCCAACAGGTAAAGCGGTTCAAGTTATCCACAGGCCGCGCCTTCTTTATACTTGGAGACATGGATACGGTGGAGCGATTTGGCAGTTTTGGCCGTGCAGGGTTGCCCAAAATTGAAATTGACAGTTACCCCACAGGTAACTGTCGGAGCATGACATGCCCAGCGCGACGATCCACGAACTGCGCCGTTCTGGCGTGTCTGCCGAGGACATAGAGCTTGCCAAGGCCACCCAGGAAGCGCAGCGCGGGACAAGTGCCCCGGTCCAGTCTATTGGTGCCATCGTCGGTGTGTCAGAGGCCCGGCAGCGTCATAATCCGACCCCGCCGGCCGATCTGACCGGGCCGGGCGCTACGCAAGCGCGGTGTCTATGATCAGGCTTCCCTGCTGGCCGATCAGCAGGCTCTACAGGAAAGCAGCCCAGAACGTGCTGCCAAGGCCCGTGAGGCTGCGCAAACTCTCAAGGAACTGTCTGCCACCACCCGGCTTGAGTTTGATCCTCTAGGAGGCGGAAACGTGTCTATCGCATTCCAGTATGAGGACGCCGTCACCGAACGCCTGTTCGAGGCGGCCAAAACTTCTGCCTAGGCCAAAGAGGCCATGTCTATCTTGTGGACGATCTGCCGCCACGTGGGCTGGCAAACCTATGAATGCACTAAGTCTGCCGCTGATCTCTGTGAGATCACCCGGACGAAAGCCCCTCACATGGCCGACACTCTTAAGCTTCTGGAACAGATGGGCGCGATCCAGCGCGTCAAGCGCGGGCGTAGCAAAGTCATCACCGTGACACCTGCGGCTCGAACGCTAACGCCTTTCTCCTCTCGAGGCACAGAGGCGCCACTCCGGGCGCTGCAGACAAATAACACGCTTAGGTTGTAAAAGTCTGTTGATTTTGCCCCTGTAGTGTTGTCAGCCTTCATATTGACCACGGCAAGAAACGAAGACCCGCCCTGCCAGGCGGGTCTTTCTTGTTCACAGAATGGCCCGCGCCACGCGGATCATCTGAAGCAGCTCGTAGTTCCTGTCGCTCAGCCGCACGACTTGCCCGTTCACAACGGCATAGTTCTCATCGTCGCCCCGCTGCGGCAGGCGGTATACGCTGGCCAGTTCATCCTGGGTCAGGGCTGCCGTCGGGGCAATCGGCGTTCCGTCCGCAAGCTCGGGCACCTGTGCCATCTGGTTCACCAAGAGCAGCGCGTCGTAATCCTTCTGGTCGAGCAGGACAGGCATTCCGTCGATCAGAGCATAGCGGCGGCCAGCGGGGGCAGGATCAAGGTCGAAGAGCGTCGCGATCTGGTCCGATTGCAAAAGCAGAAGCTCAGGGTCGGGGTCGACACCGGCCTCGGACCTGAGCCATTCGTCGCGGCGCTCGATCCAGATCGTGTCGTAGTCATCCCGATCATACGACGCCCACTCCTTGTAGGTCACACCTTCCCTGGCCAGTCCAGGGGGAACGCAGGGGGGATCCTTCTTGGCAAGGCCCGGCGGACAGTTGCGGTAGGCGATCAGCTCATCGTCAGGGATATCGGCGACGAGCAGTTGAGGTGTGACCACTGCGAGCGCTGTCGCGGCCAGAAGGCGTTTCATGTCCCGCCCGTCAGGAGCCGGCGTCGAAAGGGTGCGGCCCAGAACCTCTTCGCGTTCCGCCGTAGTAAAGCCGCGGCGGCCGTTTCCATGTCCGTCCGATGCATGCTCGGCAGCCTTGCCATTCGCCCTGAGCTGCGGCCCGCCCGCATGATCTGGTTTTCCGGCGCGACCGGCGGCATGATCCCTCCCCTTCCCTGCCCCCGGCTCTTCGTTGCGGCCATGGGTCCTGTCGGGGCCGCGGCTGCCGTGGCCCTTCCCCATCGCCTTGCCGTTGCCCTGCCCCTTGCCGTTGTTGTCTTTGGCCAGCCAGAGCCGTTCCACGGACGTGGCTTCCAGAGGCGCGACAGGACCCCAGGTATGGAGCGGGCCGGCAGCGAGATGTGTCGATGTCAGAGCGAGCGCCACGGCGCTGCTGATAAGGAACGTGTTCATGTCAGACGCCTTTCGTTTGAAAAGGTCAACATGGCAATCCTGCGACGCGTTCCCTCCGCTCTGGTTGCAACGAAAGAGGGCGTGCCGGACCTGCCTCGGCGAGGCCTGTTCCCTTGCAGTTGCTGATGCACGGGAGCGCTGTCAGTTGCCTTGAATCTGCGCCGGCTCCACCGGGCGATTGGCCAGGCTGAGGTTATATGGTGCATCAGACCGGCCCCAAGCCTTGATGGCAGTGATCGACGCGGCCTGCGGCTGAAATGGGCCAAGAGGGGCGCAACAGGAGCCTGCCCGGACGACCCCTGCACATCCGGCCAGAACGGCAAGAGGCGGGCTTCGGCCCGGCGTCCTGACCCGAGCTGTTAGCCTTTTCTTCATCCTCTGCGCCTATGGTCCGTGGACATTCGTGGTTTCCCCACCGGCTGATTTCTGATTCAAACTCCCCAAAGGGAGGTCTGAATGGACGAGCAGCG
>NZ_JAFNAW010000007.1 GCF_017356265.1 Paracoccus fontiphilus
GGCACCGCCCAGGCCCCCGACACCGGACAGCTCCAGACCTACCCCGTCCACGTCAACGCAGGGCGCGTCATGCTGGACACAAGCCGACGCCAAAACGCGGCCGCTTGAAAGGAACCGCGATGAACATGCAGCATCCCCGTCCCGCCGTCCGAACCACCTGCCCCTATTGCGGCGTCGGCTGCGGCGTTCTTGCGACGCCGGACGGGGCGGGCGGGCTGTCCGTCGCGGGCGATCCCCGGCATCCGGCGAACAAGGGGCGGCTGTGCGTCAAGGGATCGGCCCTGGGCGAGACCACCGGCCTGGACGGACGCCTGCTTGCCCCGCAGATCGACGGGCAGGAGGCAGGCTGGGATCAGGCGCTTGACCTGGTGGCACGGCGGTTTTCCGACACCATCGCCCGGCATGGGCCGGATGCGGTGGCCTTCTATGTCTCGGGGCAGTTGCTGACCGAGGATTACTATGTGGCCAACAAGCTGATGAAGGGCTTCATCGGCAGCGCCAACATCGACACCAATTCCCGACTGTGCATGGCGTCCTCGGTCGCGGGCCATCGCCGCGCCTTCGGCACCGACACCGTGCCCGGCCTTTACGAGGATCTGGAGGAGGCCGATTGCGTGGTCCTGGTCGGATCGAACCTCGCCTGGTGCCACCCGGTCCTGTACCAGCGCCTTGCCGCGGCGCGCGAGGCGCGGGGCACCAGGGTCGTGGTGATCGACCCGCGCCGCACCGCCACCTGCGACATCGCCGACTTGCACCTGGCCCTGGCGCCGGGGTCCGATGCCACCCTGTTCAACCTGCTGCTGGCCGAGATCGAACGGCGCGGGCTTGTCACCGAAAGCCCGGAAAGCCTGGCCGAGGCGCTTGCGGCGGCACGCGCCACGCTGCCCTCGGCCACCGGGTTGCCGCACAGCACCATCCGGCAGTTCCTGGACCTGTGGTGCGGCAGCGAGCGCGTCGTCACCGTTTATTCGCAAGGCGTCAACCAGTCGGACAGCGGCACCGACAAGGTGAACGCGATCCTGAACTGCCACCTGGCGACGGGCCGGATCGGCCGTCCGGGCGCCGGCCCCTTCAGCGTCACCGGCCAACCCAACGCCATGGGCGGGCGAGAGGTCGGCGGCCTTGCCAACATGCTGGCCTGCCACCTGGACATCGAGAACGCGGCCCATCGCGACGCCGTGCAGGGCTTCTGGGGATCGCCCCGGATGGCCGACACGCCGGGGCTGAAGGCCGTGGACATGTTCCGCGCGGTCGAGGACGGCCGCATCAAGGCGTTGTGGATCATCTGCACCAATCCCGCCGTGTCCATGCCCGAGGCCGACCGCGTCGCCCGTGCCATCAAGGGCTGCGACTTCGTGGTGGTGTCCGACATGATCGCCCGGACCGACACCGCGCGGCTGGCCCATGTGCTGCTGCCCGCGACCGGCTGGGGAGAGAAGGACGGCACCGTGACCAATTCGGAACGCCGCATCAGCCGCCAGCGGCGCGTCCTTGCCCCCGCAGGACAGGCGCGCGACGACTGGCGCATCATCGCCGACGTGGCCGCGCGCATGGGCTGGGGAAGCGCCTTCGCCTGGGACAGCCCGGCGCAGGTCTTTGCCGAACATGCGGCCTTGTCGGGCGTCGCGGTCGCGCTTGGCAGCGACTTCGACATCTCGGACCATGCCGGGATCACCCGGCAGGACTATGACGCGCTGGAGCCGTTCCTGTGGCCGCAATCGTCCCGCCGCAAGGGCGGGCGCTTCTTCGGAGACGGACGGTTCCACACGCCATCGGGCAAGGCGCGGATGGTGCCGGTGGTGCCGCGCCTGCCGCAACCGGTCAGCGAGGCCCATCCGTTCCGCCTGAACACCGGCCGGGTCCGCGACCACTGGCACACCATGACGCGCACCGGCCTGTCTCCGCGCCTGTCGCGCCACCTGGCCGAGCCGTTCCTGGAACTGCATCCCGCCGACGCCGCGCGGCTGGACCTTGCCCCGGCCTCCCTGGCCGAGGTTTCAAGCCCGCTGGGCCGCGCCATCCTGCGGGTGCTGGTGACGGACCGGGTTGCGCCGGGCCATCCCTTCGCGCCGATCCACTGGACGGGCGAGACCGCCGCCAGCGGCCGCATCGACGTGCTGGTGCCGGGTGCCGCCGACCCGGTCTCGGGCCAGCCCGCGTCGAAGTCGGCCGCGGTCGCCATCCGGCCCTTCAAGGCCGCCTGGTACGGCTTTGCCGTCTCGACGCACCCGATCAGGCCCGCCTGCGATTATTGGGCCACGGCCACGCTGGCCACGGGCCACCAAGCCGAACTGGCCGGATTGGCCGAGCCTGGGGACTGGGCGGAAACGGCCTGCGCGATGCTGGGCGTCGCCGGCGAACCGCTGGTCGTGCGCGATCCGCGCAAGGGCATCCTGCGCATGGCCTTCATGGCGGAAGGGCGCCTTGAAGCGACGCTGTTCATCGCGCCCGAGCCTGCGGCGCTGTCGCGCAGCCATGTGGTCGCGTCCCTGGGATCACGCTGCGGCGGGACCATCCTGGCCGGACGGCCCGGCGCCGACCAGGCGGATGCGGGGGCACTGGTCTGCGCCTGCTTCGGGGTCGGGATCAACACGATCCTGCAAGGGATCGCCACGCAGAAGCTGATGACGGTCGATGCCATAGGCAAGGCGCTTGGGGCGGGCACCAATTGCGGGTCCTGCAGGCCCGAGCTGAAGGCCCTGCTGGGGCAGGCCCGGTCGCAGCCAGGGCGCGACGCCCATGACCTTGCGCCCCTTGTGGCCGGAGAATGAGGGCGCGGCCCAGCGCGGCAGCCCTTCGAAAGGCTGCCGTGAACCTTGTCGGGACTGTCAGGCCAGATACTTCTCGAACCAGGCCAGCGTCCGGTCCCATGCCAGTCGCGCCGCCGCCTCGTCATAGCGGGGGGTCGAGTCGTTGTGGAAGCCGTGGTTGGTGCCGGGATAGACATGCGCCTCGTAGGTCTTGCCATGCTTCTTCAGCGCGGCCTCGTAGGCGGGCCAGCCCTTGTTGACGTTCTCGTCGGTCTCGGCGAAGTGCAGCAGCAGCGGTGCCTTGATCTTCGGCACATCCTCGACCGGCGCCTGGCGGCCATAGAACGGCACCGCCGCCGCCAGTTCGGGATAGGCCACGGCCGCCGCGTTCGACACGCCGCCGCCATAGCAGAACCCGGTGACGGCGACCTTGCCGGTGGTCATGTCGCTGGCCATCAGGAACTCGACGGCGGCGAAGAAGTCGTTCATCAGCTTCGCCGGATCGACCTCGCGCTGCAGCTCGCGGCCCTTTTCGTCATTGCCGGGATAGCCGCCCTTCGAGGTCAGGCCGTCGGGGGCCAGCGCCACGAACCCCGCCTTGGCGACCCGCCGCGCGACATCCTCGATATAGGGGTTGAGGCCGCGGTTCTCGTGAACCACCACGACGCCGCCGATGCGCGTGTCGGTTGCGACCCCCTCGCGCGCGGGGCGGACCAGATAAGCGCGCACCTCTCCGTGCCCCTGGGGCGAGGGATAGGTGATGTATTCGGCGACAATGCCGGGGTCGGTGAAGGCGACCTGCCGGGCCAGCGCACAATCCGGGCTGAGCGTCCGCAGCAGCGCCACGGCCGTCATGCCGCCCACCGCATAGGTCGCGGCGCGGTCCAGGAACTCGCGCTTGGTGATGCGGCCATGGGCATAGCCGTCGTAAAGCTCCAGCAGTTCGGGCGGAAAGTCCTTCGCGGTCAACCGGGCCATCGGGCATCCTTTCGGGTTGGGGACGCCGGATTGTAGCCCGGAACGGCGGGGCAGGGGATCACGGCATCGGCATCCCTGCGGCAAGGCGACAGCCGGGTGGCATCCGGCAACCGGCAGGACCACGGACGGCCGGCGGGCAAGGCGCAACCGGAACCCCTTGCCTTTGTGATGAACGCCGGTCCCCATGGGGGATGACGGGCCGCCCCCAAGCCCCTATGTCGAAGCGTCACCACCCTGCGCGGAGAGCCCATGGCCGATCCCCTTCCAATGGCAGACCGTTCCGGCGACCGCTATGCGCGGGAACTGGAGCGTCATCTCGACTGGCTTGACACCTTCACCTCGACGGCCCTCGGGGTGCTGGCGGCGGCCTCGGGGATCTATACCTATCTGGGCGTGCGGACGCTGCTGGACGATCCGGGTGTCTGGACCACCTTCGCGGCCTTGTCCTATTCCATCGCCGTGTCCGTGGGGATCTTCGTCTTCTGGTCCTACATGCTGCGGCTTCTGCCCGCCGTCAGGACGGCCACGTCGCGCATCGGGCTGATGCTGACGATGGCGCTTGGCTGCGTCGCCATCATCGCGATGTCGTCCTGGCTGAACGCGGCCGCCCTGGCGGGCGGCGCGGCGGTGGAAACCCACATGGCCACCACCGTGCAGCAATACCAGGCGGCGCTGGAACGCGCGCACGCGAACGCCGTCGCCGGGCAGTCCCTGTCGCGCGACGTGGCCCGCGTGCGCCAAAGCTTCGGCGACCTGTCGGAACAGGAGGCGGGCGGCACGCTGTCGGGCTTTTCCGGGCGCGGCGCGGTGTTCCGCGTCCTGACCCAGAAGGGGTCCGAGCTTCAGGCCCTGGAAGACCAGATGACCGGCGTCGCCCAGCCGATCGAGGATGCCTTCGCGCAGGGCAACACCATCCTTGCCCGGATGCGCAGCCTGTCGGTCGAGCCGGGCGCGATCGAGGAACGCACCGTCCGCTTTTCCGAGGACGCGGTCCAGCTTTCCGGCATCATCACCCAGCTTCGCCAGTTGAACCCCGCGCCGCTTGTCGCGCGGGCGGCGCAGGATCTGGCCGACGCGGTCGTGCTGCCCGAACTGGACGGATCGTCGGCCGACGTGCGCGCCGGGCAGAACAGCACCATCGCCTCGGTCCTGACGCTGGTGGAGCAACGGGCGGCGACCCTGACGGCGGCCGCGAACGAGGTCCTGTCCCTGCCGCAGCCGTCCGAGGCGATCTACACCGCCATGTCGGCGGCGGATGCGGTCATCGCCTATGCGGGCAACTTCATCCCGGCCTGGGCGGGGGCGATCTCGATCGACCTGCTGCCTGCGGTGCTGGTCTTCATCATCATGGTGGTGCAATCCGCGATCCGCGGCGGCCGGGGCGAGACCCACAGCGACGACCGCATGACCGTCGGCGAACTGCGTGCCGCGCTGGCGGCGGCGGACCTGCTGCGCCAGCCCGATGTTCCCGCCGATCCGCCGCGCGCGCTTGTGCGGCCGGGGGAATGACATGAGGCTGTTCTCGACCCCGCAGGGCGCGATCCGGGCCGTGCTGCTGTCGCAGGTCGTCATGGCCGGGGCCATCGTGGCGATGGACATCCGCGGCACGCCCGGCGAGGCCGCGCCGGGCCTGTTCGCGCCCCCTGCCCAAGGGCCAAGCGTCCGCCCCTACCGCCCCGACCTGCGGCCCGCCGCGCCCGGCACCCCCGCCATGCGGCCCATGCCCGAGCAGTTGGAGTTTTCCGTCGAAGACAGCGCGATCCGCATCGCGGGCCAGATCGCGCCGGGCGATGCCGACCGCTTCCTGGCCTGGCTGGACCAAGCCCGGCCGGTGGAAACGCTGGTCAGCCTCGACAGTTCGGGCGGGTCGGTGTCCGACGCGCTGGCCATCGGGCGCGCGATCCGTTCGGCGGGCTATGACACCGCCGTCGCCGACGGCGCGGTCTGCATGTCGGCCTGCCCCTACATGCTGGCGGGCGGGAACGCGCGCCGGGTGGCCCCTGGCGGCGTCGTGGGCGTGCACCAGCACGACTTCGGCGAGAACACGATCCTGCCCGCCTTCATGGCGATCCGAGACCTGCAGCGCGGGCAGGCGGGCGTCATGGACTTCCTGACCGACATGGGCGTGGATCTGCGCCTGATGTCCCACGCCCTGCGGACCCCGCCCGAAGACATAAACATCCTGCCGCCCGAGGTCCTGTCCGACCTGCGGCTGGTCACTGCCTGAAGCAAGCCCGGGGCCGCACATGGACTTTGCGGAACCCGGTGGCGCGAGCGAGGATTGAAAGACATCCAACAGAAGGCGCGTTTGCCATGGACGAGATCGAGTTGAAGCTGCACCTGTCCGAGGAGTCCGCCCGGATGATCGAGGCGGCGGGCGTGTTGCCCGGCAAGCCGAAGCCGGTCGCGCAGCGGTCGATCTATTTCGACACGCCGGACCGCGCGCTGGCGGCCGCCAACCTGTCGCTGCGCATCCGCGAGGCCAAGGGCAAGCGCATCCAGACCGTCAAGCAGGCGGACAAGGGCGCGGCGGGGGTCCTGACCCGGCCGGAATGGGAAATGCCCGTCAGCGGCGATGTGCCGGTGCTTGGCGACGACACCCCGGTTCCCTCGGTTCTGGGGGACGGTGCGGGGCGGCTTTCGCCTGTCTTTACCGTGGCGGTCGACCGGCGGCGCTGGCTGCTGAACGAAGACGGTGCCCAGATCGAGGTGGTGATCGACCAAGGCGACGTCCGGGCGGCAGACCGCAGCAGCCCGGTCTGCGAATGCGAGCTGGAACTTGTCTCGGGTCCGCCCCGGGCCCTTTTCGCCGTCGCGCGGCGGCTGGCCGCCGCGGCCCCTGTCAAGCTGGGCGTGCTGAGCAAGTCCGAACGCGGCTACCGCCTTGTCGGACCCGCGCCCGTGGCCATCAAGGCCGAGGAGGTGACCCTTGACGATGGCCTGACGGCGGCCGAGGCGTTCCGGCGGATCGCCCTGTCCTGCATCCGGCAGTTCCGCCTGAACGAGGATCTGCTGCTGGCAAGCCGAACCGCCGAGCCCCTGCATCAGGCGCGGGTGGCGCTGCGCAGGCTGCGGTCGGCGTTCACCATCTTCCGGCCGATGCTGGGGGCGGCGGGCGGCGGCCTGCGCGAGGACCTGCGCTGGCTGGCCGGAACGCTGGGAGAGGCGCGCGACCTTGACGTGCTGCTGTCCCGCGCGCCCTCAGGGCCCGTCCGGGACCGCATCCGGGCCGCCCGCGACAAGGCCTATGATGAGGTGGCCGAGGTCCTGGAGTCTGGCCGTGCCCGGACCCTGATGCTGGATCTTGCGGAATGGCTCGGACACGGGGACTGGCTGGCCGACCCCGACGGGCAGGCCATGCGCGACAAGGATGCCCGTGACTTCGCGGCCAAGGCGCTGTCGCGGTTCCGCCGCAAGGTCAAGTCCGGCGGCAAGGACCTGTCCGAACTTGAGGACGAGGCCCGCCATGATCTTCGAAAGGACACGAAGAAGCTGCGCTATGCCGCAGATTTCTTTGCTCCTTTGTTCGCAAGAGATCGCCGCAAGGATCGCAAGCGCTTTGGCGCGTCGCTGGAACTCTTCCAGGAACAACTGGGGGCATTAAACGACCTCGCCGCCGCGCCCCTGGTGCTGGACCGCCTGGGCTTGGGCGACATGCCGGAAGCGGCGGATCTGATCGGCACACATGACCGGGCGCCGCTGCTGGCCGCAGCCGAGGAAGCCTATCGGGATCTGGCCTCTGCCGCGAAATACTGGAAATAGCCTCGGGATGTGGGGGCGTCCTGTCTGGGCACTTGGATGCGACGATGTGCAACCTGTATAACCTGACCACCAACCAGCAGGCGATCCGGGACGTGGTGCGGGTCATGCAGGACAGCCTGGGCAATCTGGAACCCAGCCTTGACATCTATCCCGACCGCCCCGCGCCCGTGGTCCGCAACACGCCCGAGGGGCGGGAGCTTGCCCGGCTGACCTGGGGCATGCCGACGCCCCCGCAGTTCCTGAAGTCGAGGGATGCGCCCGACACCGGCGTCACCAACATCCGCAACACCGCCAGCCCGCATTGGCGGCGCTGGCTGGGGGTGGAGCACCGCTGCCTGGTGCCCGCTACCGCATTCTCGGAATACGGGGCAAGGCCCGACCCGGTGACAAGGCGCAAGCCGCTGCACTGGTTCGCCTTGGACGAGAGCCGGCCCTTGTTCTTCTTCGCGGGCATCTGGACGCCGTGGCAGGGCAGGCGCGGGTCGATGAAGTCGCCGCGACCGGGCGAACACCAGCTTTTCGCCTTCCTGACCTGCGAGCCGAACGGGATCGTCAAGCCGATCCATCCCAAGGCCATGCCGGTGATCCTGACCACCGAAGACGAGATCGAGATGTGGATGTCGGCCGACTGGACACAGGCACAGGCGCTGCAACGGCCGCTGGCGGATGATGCGCTGTTGGTGCTGCCGCCAAAGGCGCCCGACGAGCCGCAAGGGCGGCTGCTTTGATGCAAAAATGGCGCCGGGGGACTTGTCCCGGCGCCATCAAGGACGATCAAGGCTTCGTGCCGGTCAGAACGGGCTGTCGGGGAAGTAGAACTGCTCGGCGTTCTCGGGCGTGATCAGCTGGCTGCCGATGATGAAGCGGCCGACCATCGGCGCGCCGGACACGAAATGCAGCGCGGTCATCTCGATCGCCGAGGAGATCAGGGCAGGGGGATAGGTCACGTTCACCGGCAACTGCTTGTCGCCGTCCATGATCCGCTTGACGATCTCCTTCATGCCGGCGCCGCCGATCACCCACATCTCGTCCTGGCGGTTGGCGGCGGAAATTGCCTCCAGCACGCCCACGGCCATGTCGTCGTCGGCCGCCCAGACCGCGTCGATCTCGGGGTATTTCGCCAGATAGTCCTGCATCACCGCGAAGGCGTCGTCGCGGTTCCAGTTGCCGTGCTGCATGTCCAGGATCTCGACCTCGGACCCTTCCAGCGCGGCCTGGAAGGCCTCGACCCGCTCGTTGTCCAGCGTGGTGGGGATGCCGCGCAGCACCACGATCTTGCTGCCCGCTTCCAGGTTGTCGCGGAAGTATTCGCCCGCCACGCGCCCGAAGGCGGTGTTGTCGCCCGCGACATACAGATCCTCGATGCCTTCCTGCGACAGGCCGCGATCCACCACGGTCACGAACTTGCCCGCTTCCTTCACGGCGGCGACGGGGGCGGTCAGCGGCTCGGATTCGAAGGGCAGGACCACAAGGCCGTCGATGTCGCGGGTGGCCATCATGTCCTCGATGTCGCTGACCTGCTTGGCGGCGTCGCCCGCCGTGGACAGCACGAACTGGACGTTCGGATAAACCTCGCCCAGACGCTCGATGGTGTCCTGGGCGTGCCAGTTCAGCCCGCCCATGAAGCCGTGCGTGGCGGACGGGATCGACACGCCGATGGTGATTTGGTCGTCGGCGGCCTCCTGCGCCACCGCCATGCCGCTGCCCAGCACCAGGGCCAGCGCGGTGGCTTTCATCAGGCTTCTGCGTTGCATTCCATTCCCTCCCAAGGATTACCGCTCGTCCGCGGCGCGTTTTTCCCGCTGCAGCACGACAGCAAGAACGATGATGACCCCCTGGATCGCCCCATTCAGATAGGGACTGACCAGATCGGCCAGATTGAGGATGTTGTCGATCATCGACAGGATCAGCACGCCCACCACCGTGCCCCAGACCCGGCCCCGGCCGCCCTTCAGCGCGGTGCCGCCGATGATGACGGCGGCGATGGCCTCAAGTTCCCACAGGATGCCCGTGCCGCCGGAGGCGGAGCCCAGGCGCGGGACATAAAGAACCGTGGCGATGCCCACCAGCAGGCCAAGGCCCACATAGGTCATCAGCTTGACGCGGTTCACGTCGATTGCGGAATAGCGCGCCACGCGGTCGTTGGACCCGATCGCCTCGACATGGCGGCCAAAGCGGGAATGGCGCATGACCCATTCGCCCAGGATCGCGACCAGGGCGAAGGCGATGATAGGCCAGGTGATCCAGCCGATGCCGCCGTAATAGACGGGGCGGTACAGCGTGCGCAGCCCGTATTCCAGCGACAGCGTGCCGCCGTCGGCCAGCCATGTGGTCAGGCTGCGGAAGATGCCCATGGTGCCAAGGGTGACGATGAACGGCTCGATCCGCGCCTGCGTGATCAGAAGCCCGTTCAGCAGGCCCGCGACGACGCCCCCCAGGATCGCCACGCCGACGCCCAGCAGGATCGTGCCCCAGTTCTCGCCCACGCCGGGCAGGGCGGCGTTCATGGCGATGATGGCGATGCCGGCCAAAAAGGCCGCCATGGAGCCCACCGACAGGTCCAGCCCGCCCGCCGTGATCACGAAGGTCATGCCGACCGCGATGATGCCGATAAAGGCCGAGCGCGCCAGCACGTTGGTGATGTTGGCCGGCGCCAGGAAGGCGGGGTTCAGCAGCGCGCCCAGGATGATCAGCGCGATCAGCGCAACCAGCGGGCCGAGGATGTGGAGGTCGAGTTTCATGCGGCGTTCCCTGTCACGCCCATGGCAAGGCGCACGATGGTGTCTTCGGTCATCTGCGCGCCCGCGACTTCGCCTGCGATGCGGCCTTCGCGCATGACCAGGATGCGGTCGGACAGGCCGATCACCTCGGCCATCTCGCTGCTGATGACGATGATGCTGCGGCCTTCGTCGGCCAGCTTGCGGATGAAGGCATAGATCTGCTGCTTCGTGCCTACATCGATGCCGCGCGTGGGTTCGTCGATGATGATGATGCGCGGGTCGGGCAGCATGGTCTTGGCCAGCAGCAGCTTTTGCTGGTTGCCGCCCGACAGCTTGCCCGCCGCCATGTCGCGGCTTTTCGCGCGGATGTCGAAATCGGCGGTGGCACGGTCCAATGCCGCGTCCTCGGCGCGGGTATCCACGCGCAGGTTGCCGAAACGCTCCAGCGTGGCCAGCGTCAGGTTCTCGCGCAGGCCCTTGTCCAGAAGCAGGCCCGCTTCCTTGCGGTCCTCGGTCAGGTAGGCGAGGCCGGCGGCGAAGGCGTCGCGCAGGTGGCGGATCGCCACCGGCTTGCCGTCCACGCGGATCTCTCCGGTGGCGGTGCGCAGGCCCACCAGGCCTTCCGCCAGTTCCGTCCGGCCCGAACCGACAAGGCCCGCGATGCCCAGCACCTCGCCCTTGCGCAGGGTGAAGCTGGCGCCGTGGACGCGCCCCGGCACGGTCAGGCCGCGCACTTCCAGCGCGGCTTCGTCGCGCGGGTTGCCCTTGGGCGGATAGAAGTCCTGCAACTCGCGCCCGACCATGGCGGTGGCCATGCCGTCCTCGGTCAACTCGCCGCGCAGGGCCCGGCGCACCACGCGGCCGTCGCGCAGGACGGTGATGCGGTCGGCCAGATGCGCAACCTCGTCCAGGCGGTGCGAGCAGTAGAGGATCGCGACCCCTTCGGAGCGCAGCCGGTCGATCTGCGCGTAAAGCGCGCCGACCTCGCGGTGGGTCAGCACCGCACTGGGTTCGTCCATGATCAGCACGCGCGCCTTGCGGGACAGGGCCTTGGCGATCTCGACCATCTGGCGGTCGGGCACGGACAGGTCGCGGATGGGGGTGCCGGGGTCGATCCTTGTGTCCAGCCGGTCCAGCAGCGCCGCCGTTTGATCGCGCATGGCGCGGTGGTCCAGCCGCAGCCCGCCAAGTTCTCGGCCCAGGAAGACATTGGCCGCGACCGTGAGGTCGGGGGCGAGGTTGAATTCCTGGTGGATCACGACGATGCCCCGCGCCTCGGCGTCGGGGCCGCTGGCGAAGCGCACGGGGCGCCCGTCCAGCAGGATCTCTCCGCCGGTGGGGTCCAGGAAGCCGCCAAGGATCTTCATGATCGTGGACTTGCCGGCGCCGTTCTCGCCGATCAGGGCGTGGACCTCGCCGGGTTCCAGCGCCAGATCGACGTCGTGCAGGACCTGGATGGGGCCGAAGCTCTTGCTGACGTTCTTCAGGGCAAGAATCGTCATGGTGCTACCCAGGCGCCGTCTCGCGCGGCGGAGGCCTGGCAGGCAGCGATGAAGGCCATGCCGGACAGCCCGGCTTCGATCCCCGGCACGCGGCCCTCATGGGTCAGGTCGCCCCGGATGATTGCGGCGATGTCGCTGTAAAGGTTTGCGAAACCTTCCAGATAGCCTTCGGGATGGCCGGGCGGCGTGCGCGACGATCCGCTGCGGTCCTGCGCGCGCGTCAGGATGCGGGCGGGGCCGTCCTTGGGCGTCATGATCAACTGCTCGGGCCGTTGCAGGTGCCATTCCAGCGCCGCATCGGACCCGAACAGGCGCAGCGACAAGCCGTTTTCCTGCCCCACGGCGACCTGGCTGACCCAGATGCCGCCCTTCGTGCCGCCCTCATAGCGCAAGGCGATCCGTGCGTCGTCATCGACTGCCCGTCCCGCCACCATGGAGGACAGATCCGCCGAGATCAGGGCGGGCGTCCGCCCGGTCACGAACTGCGCCAGTTGCCAGGCATGGGTGCCAATGTCGCCAAGCGCCCCGGCGCCCGCGCGGGCGGGATCGGTGCGCCAGTCGGCCTGCTTGTTCTGCACGTCGTCGGCGAGCCAGCCTTGCAGGTATTCCGCCTGGACCAGCCGCAGCGTGCCCAGCGCACCGTCCGCCACCAGGGCGCGGGCTTCCCGCACCATCGGCAGGGCGCTGTAGTTGTGGGTCAGGAAGAGCCGCGCGCCGCCGGCCCTCGCGGCATCGGCGATCTGGCGGGCCTGTTCGGCCGTGGCGGCCAGTGGCTTGTCGCAGATCACGTGGATGCCCGCGTTCAGGAAGGCCACGGCGGGGGCGGCGTGCATGTGGTTGGGAGTGACGACCGCCACCGCCTCGATCCCGTCGGGGCGCGCGGCCTCGGCCTGCGCCATCGCGGCGAAATCGTCATAGCCGCGGATGCCCAAGTCGTCCGCGCTGGCCTGCGCGCGTGCCGGGTCCGAGGACAGCGCCCCCGCCACCAGCGCGAACCGCCCGTCCATGCGCGCCGCGATCCGGTGGACGGCGCCGATGAAGGCCCCGCTGCCGCCGCCGACCATGCCAAGCCTTACAGGATGAGGGCGGATCGGCCTCATAGCCCCAGCGCCTTGTCGATGGCCGCGCGATCGACGTGGCTTTCCGCGAAATCGTCGAAGGCGTGAGGCGTCACGCGGATGATGTGGTCGCGGACAAAGGCCGCGCCTTCGCGGGCGCCGTCCTCGGGGTGCTTCAGCGCGCATTCCCATTCGACCACGGCCCAGCCGTCGAAACCGTACTGCGTCAGCCTGGAAAACACCGCGCCGAAATCGACCTGCCCGTCGCCGGGACTGCGGAACCGGCCCGCCCGGTCGATCCACGGCTGGAAACCGCCATAGACACCCTGGCGGCCGGTCGGGCGAAACTCGGCATCCTTGACGTGGAACATGCGTATCCGGTCGTGATAGATGTCGATGTTCTGCAAATAATCCAGTTGCTGCAAGACGTAATGCGACGGGTCGTACAGCATGTTGGCGCGCCCGTGGTTGCCCACGCGGTCCAGGAACATCTCGAAGGTGATGCCGTCATGCAGATCCTCGCCCGGATGGATCTCGTAGCAGATGTCGATGCCGTGGTCCTCGGCCAGGTCCAGCAGGGGGCGCCAGCGCGCCGCCAGCGTGTCGAAGGCGGTTTCCACCAGTCCGGGCGCACGCTGCGGCCATGGGTAAAGATAGGGCCAGGCCAGCGCGCCGGAAAAGGTCGCCATCCGGTCCAAGCCCAGCAAACGGCTGACGCGGATCGCCTGGGCAACCTGACCGACGGCCCATTCCTGCCGCGCCTTGGGGTCGCCGCGCAGGCTGGCGGGCGCAAAGGCATCAAAGCCAGCGTCATAGGCGGGATGGACCGCGACAAGCTGGCCTTGCAGATGAGTCGAAAGCTCGGTCACCTCGACGCCGTTCTGGCGCGCGATGCCCAGGAACTCGTCACGGTAATCGGCCGAATCCTCTGCCTTTGCCAGGTCGAGGATGCGCGGGTCCAGCGTCGGCACCTGCACGCCCTTGTAGCCGCAATCGGCGGCCCAGCGGGTGATCCCGTCCCAGCTGTCGAACGGCGCTTCCGCGCCGATGAACTGCGCCAGAAACAGCGCAGGCCCCTTGATGGTTTGCATGAAGTCCTCTCCTCATGGTCCAGCCTGCACTGGACTGCAATCGATTGCAAACACTTTCTTGCACCCTTGTGCGCAGGGGCCTAGTGTCAGCGGATGGAACGAACCTCGGGACGGGCAAGACTGGCGGATGTGGCGCGGCTGGCGGGTGTGTCGGCCTCGACGGTCAGCCGTGTCCTGTCCCATCCCGATGTCGTCGCGGCCTCGACCCGCGAGGCCGTGATGGAGGCGGTCGCCTCGACCGGGTATCGCATCAACCATGCCGCCCGCAATCTGCGCAAGCAGCGCACCGGGGTGGTCGTGGCCCTTGTCCCGAACCTCGCCAATCCCTTCTTCGCCAAGATCCTGGACGGCATGGGCCGGAAACTGGCGCAGGCGGGCTATGACCTGCTGGTGTCCGACACGCTTGACGCGCAGGGGCGCCACCGCATGTTGCCGCGCTTCCTGGACCCCTCGCGGGCGGACGGGATCATCCTGCTGGACGGCATGGTGCCCCGGCGCCCCCTGATGGACCATGACGACATCCCCCCCGTCGTCACGGCCTGCGAATGGATCGAGGGCGCGGACCTGCCGCGCGTCATGCTGGACAACCGCGAGGGGGGGCGGCTGGCGGTGGCCCATCTGCGCGACCTGGGCCATGTCCGGATCGGCGTGATCGGCGGGCCGTCCGACAACGTCCTGCACAGGCACCGGCTGGAAGGGGCCCAAAGCGTCGCGGGCGACTTGATCCTGTTCCAGGGCGACTTCACCCTGCAGGCCGGGCAGCGCGCCGCGGCAGAGTTCCTGGCCATGCCCCCGGCGTCACGGCCCACGGCCGTCTTCGCCTTTTCGGACGAGATGGCCTGCGCCTTCCTTGCCAGCCTGCGCCGCGCCGGGGTCGAGGCGCCGCGCGACATTTCCCTGATCGGCTTCGACGACATCGAGCTTGCGTCGCACCTGAACCCCGCGCTGACCACGATCCGCCAGCCGAAGCGCGACTTGGGCCGGAACGCGGCGCGGGTGATCCTGGACCGGATCGAGGGGCGGCCGGTCGCAGCGCGAACCATGCTGGAGCCGCGCCTGATGGTGCGCGAGACCACCGGCCCGGTTGCCTAGGACAGGCAAAGCCGTTGTCCGGTCCGGCGCCTGTCAATCCCGGAACGGGTTGACGATGCGCAGCCGGTTCTCGACCAGCATTCCGTGCTGCATGTCCTCGGAATAAAGGCGCTCGCAGCCGTTGATCAGGGCGGCCGAGACGATCATCGCGTCATAAACGGAAAACTGGTACTTCTCGCCAAGCGCGCGGCCAAGGTCGTGCACGCCCGCGGTCAGGTCGGCCACCTCGCACAAGGCGCGGATGCCGCCAAGGAACTCGCCCGCCTCTTGCCAGGACAGGCCGGCCTTCCTGATGCAGTTGACCAGGGACTCGTTCAGGACCTGGACGCTGATCAATCCGCCCGAGGCCAGCAGGCTGGCTGCCCGGTCCGCCTTGGGGCCATCGTCCAGAAGGTAGAGAACGACATTGGTGTCGAAGAAGTCAGCGGGCATTCGCCTCGTCTCGGCTCAGCCGCCGTGCGGCGGGAAGCCTGCCGCGAAAGCGGCGCAGTTCGGCCAGGATCTCATCGGCCGAGGGGCTGCGGCGGATAGCAAGATTGCCGCCGACCCGTTCCAGTTCGATTCTGTCGCCTTCCTTCAGGCCCATGTCGCGCACCAGTTCGGCAGGAATGCGGACGGCAAGCGAGTTTCCCCATTTCGCGACCTGCATGGCGTCATCCTCCACGATGGATATCCTGTCGATGAATGTATATCATCGCGGCGGGCGCTTCAAGCGCGGCCAGGGCCCCGCGAACGGGCCGCCGTGACGACGTTCAAGGCGGCCGTATTCGCCCGGCAGGAAAATTTGCCAGATGGCGCCGCAATTTAGCGGCGTTGACCGGATGGTCAAAGAATGTCACCCTTCCGTCATCTGGATGTTGTGTTCGCGTCACCTTGGCCCTTTAGGCCCGGCGCGAACCGCAACTCCACAAGGGGAGGATATCATGAATCGACTTTCCGCAGCGTCCGCCGTGGCGCTGATCGCGTCGCTGTCGGCGGCACAGGCGCAGACCGAAATCCAGTGGTGGCACGCCATGGGCGGCGAGCTGGGCGCCAAGCTGGAGGAGATCACCAAGGGCTTCAACGATGCCCAGGACGAATACACGGTCGTGCCGTCCTACAAGGGCACTTATCCCGAGACCATGACCGCCGCCATCGCCGCCTTCCGCGCGCAGCAGCAGCCCGCCATCGTGCAGGTCTTCGAGGTCGGCACCGGCACCATGATGGCCGCCAAGGGCGCCATCGTCCCCGTCCACCAGTTGATGGGGGAACAGGGCGCCAGCTTCGACCCGGCCTCCTACCTGCCGGCCGTGGTCGGCTATTACACCGACACCGAGGGCAACATGCTGTCGTTGCCCTTCAACAGCTCGACCCCGATCGTCTACTACAACAAGACCATGTTCGAGAAGGCGGGGCTGGACCCGAACACGCCGCCCAAGACCTGGGCCGAGCTGGAGGAGTTCAGCGCGAAGATCAAGGAATCCGGCGCGGGCTCCTGCGGCTTCACCACCCAGTGGATCAGCTGGATCCAGACCGAGAACCTGTCGGCCTGGCACAATCAGCCCATCGGTACCGAACAGAACGGCTTCGGCGGCACGGCGGCGCGGTTGTCGCTGAACGGACCGGTGCAGGTCAAGCATTGGGAAAATCTCAAGCGCATGGCCGACGAGGGCGTCTTCAAGTATGGCGGCCCGGTCGGCGGCGACAATGCGGCACCGATGTTCTATTCGCAGGAATGCGCGATGTACATGGCAAGCTCCGCCAGCCGGGCGGGCGTGATCGCCAATGCCAAGGACTTCGAGGTCGGCTACGGGATGCTGCCCTTCTACGACGATGTCGAGGGGGCGCCGCAGAACTCGATCATCGGGGGCGCCTCGCTCTGGGTGCTGTCGGGGCGGCCTGACGAAGAATATGCGGGCGTCGCGAAGTTCTTCGAATACCTCTCCACGCCCGAGGTTCAGGCGGACTGGGCCTCCTTCTCGGGCTATCTGCCGATCACGCAGGCGGCGATGGACCAGATGGGCAGCTTCTATTCGGAAAACCCCGGTGCCGACACCGGCATCAAGCAGATAACGCTGAACGAGCCGACGGAAAATTCCAAAGGCCTGCGCTTCGGCAACTATGTCCAGATCCGCGGCATCATCGACGAGGAGTTCGAGCAGTTGCTGTCGGGCTCCAAGGATGCCCAGGGCGCGCTGGATTCCGTGGTCGAGCGCGGCAACGCGCTGCTGGAAGAATTCCAGGCCCAGAACCAGTGATCCCCTTGCATGGGGCCGCGCATCGTCGCGGCCCCATGCCCCTTTGACAAGGCAAGGCGATGAAGCGCACGATTTTCCGAAACCAGTTGCTGCCCTGGCTGTTGCTGGCGCCACAACTGGCCATCACCTTCATCTTCTTCCTGTGGCCCGCCGCCCAGGCCATCCGGCAAAGCTTCCTGCGCCAGGACGCCTTTGGCATCAGCACGCAATTCGTGGGCCTGTCGAACTTCAAGGCGCTGTGGAACAGCCCGGAATACCTGAACTCGTTGCAGGTCACGGCGGTCTTTGCGGTGCTGGTGACGGTGCTGTCGATGGGCTTTTCGCTGCTGCTGGCCGTGGCGGTGGACCGCACGATCCGATCCTCCAGCCTTTATACCACGCTGCTGGTCTGGCCCTATGCGGTGGCCCCGGCGGTCGCGGGCATCCTGTGGTGGTTCATCTTCAATCCCACCATCGGCATCATGCCCTATGTGCTTGACGTGGTGGGCTATGACTGGAACCACATCAGTTCCAAGACCGACGCGCTGGCGCTGGTGGTGATCGCATCCGCTTGGAAGCAGATCAGCTACAACTTCCTGTTCTTCGTGGCGGGCCTGCAATCCATCCCCGCCAGCTTGCGCGAGGCCGCCGCCATCGACGGCGCGGGCCCCGTGCGCCGCTTCTTCGACATCACCCTGCCGCTGCTGTCGCCCACGACCTTCTTCCTGCTGGTCGTGAACATCGTCTATGCCATGTTCGACACCTTCGCCGTGATCGACGCCACGACCGAGGGCGGCCCCGCGCAGGCCACCAACATCCTTGTCTACAAGGTCTATTTCGACGGCTTCGTGGGCCAGAACATGGGATCGTCGGCCGCGCAGTCGGTGGTGCTGATGGGCATCGTCATCCTGCTGACGGTGATCCAGTTCCGCTATGTCGAGAAGAAGGTGGCCTACTGATGATCGAGAACCGCCCCGGCCTGAACCTTCTGGCGCATCTGACCCTGATGCTTGGCGTGGCCATCGTGGCGCTGCCCGTCTGGGTGGCCCTTGTCGCGTCCACCCACACCGCGACCGACTTCATGTCGGGCACCATTCCCATCTGGCCCGGCCCGCATCTGGTGGAAAACTATGCCCGGATGCTGGACGCGGGCGTCAGCACCAGCGGCACGCCCCCGGTCGGCACGATGATGCTGAACAGCCTGGTCATGGCGCTGCTGATCGCCTGCGGCAAGATCGCCATCTCGATCACCTCGGCCTTTGCCATCGTCTATTTCCGCTTTCCGCTGCGCAACCTGGCTTTCTGGTGCATCTTCATCACCATGATGCTGCCGGTCGAGGTCCGCATCGTGCCGACCTTCCAGGTGGTGGCGGACCTGGGCCTGCTGAACAGCTATGCCGGGCTGTCGATCCCGCTAATCGCGTCGGCCACCGCGACCTTCCTGTTCCGGCAGGTCTTCCTGACCATCCCGGACGAACTGACCGAGGCCGCGCGCATCGACGGCGCGGGTCCCCTGAAGTTCTTTCGCGACATCCTGCTGCCCTTGTCGCGCACCAACATCGCGGCGCTGTTCGTGATCCTGTTCATCTATGGCTGGAACCAGTACCTGTGGCCGCTGCTGATCACGACCAGCAGCGACTATTACACCATTGTCGCGGGCATCAAGCGGATGGCCGACGCGGTGGACGGCCTGCCGCAATGGCATCTGGTCATGGCGACCGCGATGCTGGCGATGCTGCCGCCGGTCGCCGTTGTGATCGGCATGCAGCGCCTGTTCGTCAAAGGTCTTGTCGAGACGGAGAAGTAAGAAGAATGGCATCCATCACCCTCGACAATGTCGGCAAGGTCTATCCCGGCGGCACGCGCGCCGTGGGCGGCGTCAGCATCGACATCGCGGATGGCGAGTTCATCGTGTTGGTCGGCCCGTCCGGCTGCGGCAAGTCCACGCTGCTGCGCATGATCGCCGGGCTTGAATCCATCAGCGAAGGCACCGTGCGCATCGGCGACCGCGCCGTCAACGACATCGAGCCCGCCGACCGCGACATCGCCATGGTGTTCCAGAACTATGCGCTTTACCCGCATATGTCGGTGCGCCAGAACCTCGCCTATGGGCTGAAGAACCGCCGCACCCCCAAGGCCGAAATCGACCGCCGCGTGGCTGAGGCCGCCGAGATCCTGCAGATCGGCCCGTTCCTGGACCGCAAGCCTCGCGCCCTGTCCGGCGGGCAGCGCCAGCGCGTCGCCATGGGCCGCGCCATCGTGCGCGAACCGGCGGCCTTCCTGTTCGACGAACCCTTGTCGAACCTGGACGCCAAGCTGCGCGTGACCATGCGGCTGGAGATCAAGGAACTGCAGCGCCGCCTGCGCACGACTTCGATCTATGTGACGCATGACCAGCTCGAGGCGATGACGCTGGCCGACCGGCTGGTGGTGCTGAACGGCGGCAGGATCGAACAGATCGGCACCCCGCTCGAGGTTTATCGCAAGCCCGCCTCCACCTTTGTCGCGGGCTTCATCGGCAGCCCGGCCATGAACCTGATTCCGGCCCGCGCCGTTCCGCAGCTGCCGGGATCGGCCCATGCCGGCATCATCGGCATCCGCCCCGAGGATCTGACCATCGCACCCGACGGTCCGATCGCCATGGATGTCCTTGCGGTCGAGGAACTGGGCGCCCAGCGTCTGGTGCATGGCCAGACCGGAGGAGAACGGCTGACCGTCACGATGCCGTCCGACGCCCCGCTGTCCGACAGCCTGAGGCTGGCCTTCCGTCCGGGATCGCTGCACCTGTTCCAGGCCGAGGGCGGGCGCCGCATCGAATAAGGGGCCAGGTCCACCGTCAGGCCGACATGGACGCGGAAATCTTGTCCCAACCCCGCGTCACATCGACGAGTCCTCTTGCACGATGTGCAGAAGGGCGATACCGTCATGGTTGCAAAGAGATTTGCACTTACCCCAGAGGACCCTGTGCGCCACGACACGCACAGGGTCTTTTTCGTCGCGGGTGCCGCTATGACACCAGGCGCCTGCGGCGGCGGGTCGCAACGCCCTTGGCGATGGCCGCCGCGATGTCGGCGCAGGCGGTGATGCCCTGGACGAACGGGCGGTCGTGCATCAGATAGGGGATCGAACCGATGGACACGCCCCTGAACTCGGGCGGGCCGATGAGGCTGTAGTCCTCGGCGACGTCGGGGATGTCGTGGCCCGACCGCAGCAGGGCCTCGCGCAGGGTTGGGAAGGGCAGGTCCTCCGCGCCAAGCGGCTTCTGGCCGCGCGCGTCGATGAAGACGTCGAAGACATGGGCCTGGCCATCGACCTCGATCGTCGTGCCCGCGTCCTGCCGGGTCAGCGTGTAATCCTCGCCCAGGGGCAGAACGGACAGAAGCCCGGCGTCCCTCAGCGCCAGAAGGCGGCGGATGGATTCCGACGGGACGGCGGCGTAGTTGTCCACGAAGACCTTCTTCAATCCCGCATCGAAGCGCTGCCGGTCCGGTTCGGACAGGGCTGCGACGATGTCCTCGGCCCTTTCGTGCATCCGCAGCAGGGCATAGCGCCAGGGAACGGTGATCCGCCCGGCCTTGTTGCGCTCGACTTCCTCCAGGTTCTGTTTGGCCCAGCGGAACGGGTCGGCCGCCTTGCGGTCGGCGAAGTAGGCAGGGGCAAAGGTGTCGGCGTTCAGCCCCCCGAGCCCGATCCGCAGGCAGAAGGCCGGGTCGGCCTGCATCAGCTCGGCGCGCAGCAGGTCGAACAGGGCATCCAGCGGACGGCTTTTCGCGGCACAGGCGGCAACCGCCGACTCGGTCATCACGGCCAGCGGCTCGTAGGGGATGGGGCAGTAGAAATCAGCTTCCGGCAGGACGCCGGACCGGGACATGAGGGTGATGTGCAAGCCCGCGCCATCCGCGTCGAAGCGCAGGTCGTCGCCCCTGCGGCGGAACCGGCCATGCTGGACGGCGACGGCCATGGCCGCGTCGATGGAACTGAGCGACGTTCCCATGATGCCCACCGGCACCGCGCCAATCCGGGCTTCGATCAGGCCGGACCAAGGGCTGGGAAAATAGCTGCCGTCGGCGTCGCCGTTGTCGGGAAAGTCGTGGCCCGTCGCAAGGATCACCCTGCCGAACGGTCCCGCATCTTGCCCGGTCGCGGTCAGCACCCGCAATCCGTCGTCCCCCGGCACGATGTCGAGGACTTCGGTGCTTTCCCGGACGTCGATCCGGTGGCCCGTATTTCGGGCGGTCTTCACCAGCAGCAGAAGCTGGTCGCGGAAATACTCTCCCAGCAGCAGGCGGGGGGTGAACAGCCGTTCGTCCAGGTCGTCGGGATCGAGGCCATAGGCGGCGACCCGATCGGCGGGCTGTGCCTCCAGCCAGTCCAGATAGGGGATCACGACCGGCGGGATCTCGATGCTGGCGATGTTGGCCAGCATCGACTTGCTGGCGGTGTCGGGGGAATAGGGCATGCCGTAGCCCGCCTTCTCGCCCTTCTCGAACAGCGTCACGGCCAAGGGTTCGCCGATTTCCAGAAGTTGCTGCAGGGAATAGATTCCGGTCGGGCCGGTGCCCACGATGGCGATGCGCTTGGTCATGATCGTCCAGAAAGGTTGCCGCTGTGAACGCCGGCCCGAAAGGCGCAGTTCCGGCGGCAAACCTTTATGAAGCACCCTGCCTCACGGGCGCCCGTCCGTTCCCGCCGTCCCTGCTTGCGCCAGGAAGAACCGCGCCATCTCGGCACTGGCGTCGGGTCCCAGAGGATCGGCATAAGATCCGCCGGGCCTGCCGCCCGACCAGGCATGGCCCAGCCCGTCGATCACCCAATGCTCCAGGACAAGGCGGCCGTCCCCGGTGGTGGTCGTTTCCTGCTGGAAGCGGCGGCTGCCGGCCTTGCCGCTTCTGCGGTCAAGCAGCGTCTGCACGGGTCCGGCGGCCAGGACATCGGCGGCGATGCGCTCGCCGTTGACGGGGTGCACGGTCTTGTCCGCGCTTCCGTGGAAGATGATGGTCGGGGTCGGCGCGGGGTTCGGGCTGGCGGCCGACCGAGGGCCTGCCTGCGGAGCGCCGGTCCCGTTCATGGCGGCAAAGGCGCCGGGCACGTCCCGCGCGCTCCCGAAGGGCAGGCCGGAATGGACGCCGACGGCGGCAAAGATGTCGGGATGGGTCTGGCCCAGGATCACCGCCATCGCGGCCCCGGCCGACAGGCCCGCTACGAAGATCCGGTTGCGGGGCACCGCATGGGCATCGGCCAGATTGCGGGCCATCTGCGCCAGGATCTCGGGTTCGCCGCGCCCGCGTCGCTGATCGCCGGGATTGAACCAGTTCCAGCAGGACTGTGCATTCTCGCCCCGCGCCTGCTGGGGATAGACGACCAGCAGCCCATGCGCCTCGGCCAGGTCGTTCATGCCGGTGCCGCGCGCGAAATCCGCGTGCGTCTGGGTGCAGCCGTGCAGCATCATGATCATGCCCTTCAAACCCTGCCCGGCCGAGGCCGGCACATAGAGCATGTAGTCCCGGCTTCCCGCCGCGCAGGAAAATCGGTCTGCGGCAAAGCTTGCCCCGGCGGGCACCTTGGGCGCTTCGGCAGATCCCTGCGCGGAAAAGGGCATCTGCAAGCCGTCCGTGGCGGGCCCCGCCAGCCCATGCCTGGCCAGGGTCCGCTGCACAAGGTCATGGGCGCCGTCGCGGTGCAGGCCCGCCATCGCGCGGCGCAATGCCTCCATGGTGAAGTCTTTCATCGGTCGGGTCCTTCCCATGGTTCAGGCGATACGGTCCGCCAAGGCCTTCTTGACCTCGGCGCTGGCTTGCAGGGCGCCCAGGACCGAGATCGACCCGATCGTGTCGCGCGCGAGGTCGGGCGTCACGTCGGACGCGATGCGCGCCAGGCCCACGACCCTGACATGCAGGAGCTCGCCCGCGTCGCGCAGGGCCTCAAGCTCGGCCCGGCTGAAGTCGCGCAGGCCCATGTCCATCGTGTGGCGCTCGACCGTCCGGGCCACGATGTCACGGTGGCTGTCCAGCTGGCCGCGGATGGCCGAGCGGATGAAGTCGCTGCGGTTCGAATAGAAACCCTCCTGCACCAGCAGGTCGATGCGCCCGAGATCGACGTAACCCAGGTTGATGGTGATCTTCTCGGTCTCCGGGGTTTTTTCCCGCAGCATCCGTATCTCTGCCATGGCGATGTTCCTATACCATCCACATGGATGGTATATGGATGGTGATCGTCATCTTGCAAGGTCTTCTGTCATCAAATGCCCGCAATCGGTGCCACGCTTCCCAAGTGCCGCCCGCCAGCGAGCAGAAAGGGGACGCGCCGTCTGCACCGGCGCTGCCCGACGATGGCGCGTCAGCCAGTCTCCGACATGCTGTCCCCGGCTGCACTGCGGCGGACGCGCCCGCTGCGGGCGTTCAGGTGATCCGGCGCAGACGAGGGATGTCCTTCACGTGCAGAAGATGGACGCCTGTCCGCCGTGCCAAGGCCCTGGCGCTTTCCGTGTAATAGCCCGTGGTGATCACCACGGCGGTGTCCACGCGGTGAAAGGCCCGCCCGGAAAAAGCCTCTTGCACGGCCTTGTTGCCGACCGCGCCGTCATAGCGCTTGCACTGGATTCCGATCTTCTTGCCGTCGCGCCTGGCGATGATGTCGATGCCCTGGTCGCCCGAGCCCGAGGTCACGTCGGCCCGCCAGCCATGCAGTTCCAGCCGGTCCGCGACCCACCGCTCGAATTCGTGGCCGTCCTTGGGACAGGGGGCGGAACGGCGGGGCGTGGAAGGGCGTAGCGCCACTCTCTTCGGGCGGCTCGGGCGGCGCTTGCTTCCGGATCGGCGCGCCCTCTTGCCGCGCAGCAGGCGGGCGGGCAGCAGCAGGGCCGCCAGGATGATGCCGGCAAAGGCGGGCCTGTGGTCCTGGCCGCCGTCCATCGCATCCCCCGCGAAGGTCGCCATGATGAAGCCGCCGATCACGACCAGCGTGGCGGACAGGACCGCGTATCTGAACAGGTAGAAGGCGGACGAGATCAGACGGCGCATAGGGCTTCAAGGAAACGGCGTGACATGCCCAGGGCGAACGCCGCCCGGGCGCATACCTTAAGGGAAGAACGAACGGTAAACAATGACGCGGCGGCATAACAAATGCGCCAGCGCCAAGGGGCCGCTTGTCAGGGATGAAGAAGGGGCAGAGGTCTCTGCCCTGACAGGACCGCAGCGGCCCGTCGCGCCACTCGGCAGGTCCGCGCCGCGCATCCGGGGCAGCCACGGTCGCGGCTGCCCCGTGGCGGGTCAGAGGGGGCGCGCTGCGGGCGCGTTGCGCGTCGCCATGTATTGCCGGGCCGTCACCGCCGCCAGGATGACGAAACCCAGCGCGGTCGAGACCGGCTCGGGCGCGATCATCATCAGGGCCGCAATGGGCAGCGCGATCCGCTCGATCAGCCACAGCGGGCCCATCAGCCAGTTGGTGATGGCCGCCGACAGCGCCACGATGCCCAGCACCGACCCGGTAAAGGCCAGCAGGAAGTCGGGCAGAGTGAAGGCCTGCGTCACGATCAGCAGCGAGGGCGAGAACACGAACACGAAGGGCACCAGCGCCTTGCCCATCGACAGCCGGAACGCCGTGTTCCCCGCCTTGAAGCCGTTGGCCCCCGCGATCCCCGCCCCCGCATAGGCGGCAAGCGCCACGGGCGGGGTCACGTCCGCCAGCACGCCGAAGTAGAAGACGAAGAAATGCGCCACCAGCGGTTCCACGTTCATCATGCCCAGCACCGGCGCGGCCACGGCCACCATGATGATGTAGTTGGCGGTGGTGGGCACGCCGCAGCCCATCAGGATGCAGACAACGGCGGTCATCACCAGGGTGAACAGCAGGGTCAGCGTCTCGATGCTGAACAGCTCGAACGGCAGGAAGCCCAGGAAGGCGTGGAAGCTGCCGGCGGCGTTGGCCGCGACCGAGGTCACCATGAAGGCGATCTTGAAGCCCACGCCCGTCAGCGTGACGATGCCGATCACCACGCCGACAAGGGCGGCCGCCGCCGTCACCGACAGCGACTGTCGGGCACCCGACACGAAGCCCTCGAAGATTCCGGCGGCGGTTTCCCGGATGCCGCCCGTGACGCCGGACGCCATGATGCGCTGGATCAGATAGACGGCCATGCAGGCGGTGATCGCCCAGAAGGCCGACAGGAAGGGCGTGCGGCCCGACATCAGCATCCAGACCAGCAGGATCAGGGGTGCGACCGACAGCCAGCCTTCGCGCAGCACCTTGCCGGCCTTGGGCAACTCCTCCTTGGTCAGGCCGCGGATGCCCAGGCGCTTGGCCTCCAGGTGGACCTGAACCAGCACGCCGAAGAAATGCATGAAGGCGGGCACGATGGCGGCGATCAGGATCGTGCGCAGGGGGATGCCCAGGTATTCCACCATCAGGAAGGCCACCGCGCCCATGACCGGCGGCGTGATCTGGCCGCCGGTGGAGGATGCGGCCTCGACCGCGGCGGCGAAGTGGCGCTTGAAGCCGATCTTGATCATCGCCGGGATGGTCAGCGCGCCCGTGGTCACGGTGTTGGCGATGGACGATCCCGAGATCGTGCCCAGCATGGCCGACGACACGACCGAGACCTTGGCAGGCCCGCCCGAGAAGCGCCCGGTCAGCGCCGTCGCCAGGTCGATGAACAACTGACCCAGCCCGATCTTCTGCGCCATCACCCCGAACAGGACGAAGTGGAACACATAGGTCGCGATCACCCCCAGCGCGGTGCCGTAGATCCCCTGCGAGGTCAGGTAAAGGTGGTTGATGATGGTGTTCCAGTCGGCGCCCGGATGGACAAGGATGCCCGGCATCGACTGGCCCCAATAGGCATAGGCGATGAACAGCGCCGCGATCACCGGCAGGGGCCAGCCCATCGACCGGCGGACGGCCTCCATCAGGGTCAGCAGCAGGATCGTGCCCATGGCGATGTCCAGCGCCAAGGGGTTGCCGACGCGGAAGGCCAACTGGTCATAGATCCAGGGCACGTAGAAGGCGCTGACCGCCCCGGCGATGGCCAAGGCCCAGTCCACGACCGGGATGCCCAGGATGACAAGGCCGGTCGTCTTGTGGCGGCCGCTGTCGAAGGCCGCGAAGGACAGGAAGATCACGAACAGCGACACGCCCATGTGCAGCCCGCGATGGGTCGTGGCGCGCGGGATGCCGAAGCCCGCGGTGTAGAAGTGATAGGCCGACAACAGGAACAGGACGACCCCGGTCAGGATCGCGACCGGCCGCAGAACCGTTCGGAAGCGGGCCTCGGGGTCGTATTCCTCCTCGATCGCGCGAAGTTCGGCGTCGGACAGTTGGCGTGCGGTTTCGTTCATGCGTCATTCCTGCATATTCGGGAAACGGAAAAAGGACGCGGACCCCTGGCCCGCGTCCTTCGAACCGGATCGGACCCGCGCTTACTGAAGCTTGCCCGCTTCCTTGTAGAACCGCTCGGCGCCCGGATGGAACGGAATGCCCGCGCCGGTGGTCGCGCTGTCCAGCGTGATCTGCTTGCCCTTGGCGTGGCCCGCCGCGAACAGCTTCTGCGTGTTCTCGTTATACAGCGCCTTGGTTATGCCGTAGATCAGCTCCTCGGGCTGATCGGCCGAGGTGACAAGCTGCGCGCCGACCGAGATGGTGGGAACGTCGGCTTCCTGCCCGTCATAGGTGCCGGCGGGAAAGTTGTCGGTGGCGAAGAAGTCGTAGGTTTCCAGCAGCTTTTCGACCTCGGGGCCGGCGATGGGAACCAGCTTCACGTCATGCTGGCTGGCCAGTTCGGCGATCGCGCCCGCGGGAAAGCCGCCGACGAAGAAGAAGGCGTCCATCGCCCCGTCGCGCATTCGGTCGGCCGCCTGGTCGGGCTTGAGGTATTCCGCCGTCACGTCGGCTTCCGACAGGCCATAGGCCTCCAGGATGATCTTGGCATCGACCAGCGTGCCCGAGCCGGGCTCGTCCAGCGACACGCGCTTGCCCTTCAGGTCGGCGACGGATTCGATCCCGGCATCGGCGCGCGTGACCAGGTGGATGCTTTCGGGGTAAAGGTTGGCGATCAGCCGCAGCTTCTCGACCGCGGGCTGGCCTTCCCACAGGCCGGTGCCGGTCTGCGCCCAGTAGGCCACGTCCGACTGGCTGAAGCCCGCCTCCATCGCGCCGCCGTTGATGGCGTTGACGTTGCCGACCGAACCGTTCGATGCCACGGCGGTCGCCACAAGCCCCGGCACCCCGCAGGACCCGCCGTCCTCGCAGGCGCGAGAGCCCGGCGGGTTCGAGATCGCGTTCGCGATCAGCCCGCCGATCGGGTAGTAGGTACCCGCCGTCCCGCCGGTGCCGATGCGGAAGAACGACATCTCTTGCGCCGAGGCCAGACCGCCGATCCCGGCAGCAACAACAAACGCGGCGACAAAGCCGTTGAGCTTCATGATATTATCCCTGCTGTCAATTTCCCGAGGTCACGTTAACGCGATGACGGGGCAGGGGACAACCGCCATGGCAAGGCGACCCTGCGTCAAGGGCGGACGGGTCTTCCTGTTTCCCGGTGGCGGTCCGGAACCCTGCCCATCACGGCGCCGTGACCCCGATCCTGCGGAACGCAAGGCGCGCCTGCCCGTTGTGCTGCGCTGACCATGGGGTGGACGATGTCCGACGATCCGAAAATCGACGCTGTTCCGATTGTCGAGGAAACCGTTTCGCTGACCACCAGAAAGGTCGCCAGCGGCCGGGTCAGGATCGCGACCCGCACTGAGGAGATCGACCATGTCCTGCCGGCCGAGCTTTCGAGCGTCGAGGTGGACGTGGTCCGGGTTCCGGTCGACCGCAAGATCGACTCGGTCCCCGACGTCGTGACCGAAGGCGGCCTGACCATCATCCCCGTGGTCGAGGAGCGGCTTGTCGTCACGCGCGAACTGTATCTCCGAGAGGAGATCCACGTCCGCCGCATCGAACGCACGGAAGCCGTCGAAGTCGAGGCGACGACCCGTCGCCAAACTGCCCAGGTCGAGCGGCTTCCCGCCAGCCCGGCCACCTTCCCAAACAAGGACGATCAAGATGACCTATGACAACGAAGTCGGCACTCTGGGAACAACGTCGGTTTCCGCCATGTTCGACAGCCAGGCCGAGGCGCAGGGCGCGGTGGACCGACTGGTCGCGGCCGGCATTCCGACCGCGCGCATCCGGCAGGTCGCGGGCAGTTCCGACACCACCACCGCGGTCTCGACCGAAGACCGCGACAAGGGCTTCTGGGACAGCCTCAGCGACTTCTTCTTCCCCGACGAGGATCGCTATACCTACGCCGAAGGTCTGTCGCGCGGGGGCTATCTCGTGACCGTCACCGGCCTGACCGGGGCCGAATACGACACCGCCCTGGACATCCTGGACGACGAGGGCAGCGTCAACCTTGACGAGCGTGCCGAAAGCTGGCGCTCGGAAGGCTGGGGCGGCTACGAGGCCAGTTCCTATGCCTCGGGGGCGACGGCCTCGACCTATGGATCGAGGGCGGGCCTGGGCGGCACCGGAACCGGCTATGCCGAAGGCGACAGCCTGCGCGGCGCGGACAGCCTGCGCGACGAGGAAACCATTCCGGTGGTCGAGGAACGCCTGCACATCGGCAAGCGCGAGACCGGCCACGGCCGCGTCCGCGTCCGCGCCTACACGGTCGAGGAGCCGGTGAACGAAAGCATCGACCTGCGCGAGGAGCGCGTCGAGATCGAGCGCCGTCCGGTGGACCGCGCCGCGACCGGTGCCGATGCCGCCTTCCAGGACCGCACCCTTGAAGCCGAGGAATACCGCGAGGAAGCGGTTGTCCAGAAGGAAGCCCGCGTGGTCGAGGAGATCGGCCTGCGCAAGACCAGCGAAACGCATCGCGAAACGGTGTCCGACACCGTGCGGCGCACCGAGGTCGAGGTCGAGCAGGACCGCGACGATCTGGACCGCAGCAAGCTTTGACCGTCGCCTGACGGCACCGGAAAGGCCCTGCCGATGCAGGGCCTTTTTCTTTTCAACCCAAATACATCTGGTGGATTGATAATCCTGTTTCCAGCGTTCCGGATCGCCGGGGCTGCCTGTCGGCCTGATCGCAAGGCAGGCCCCGCAAGGCTGCGGACCGGGTCAGACCGCCGGGTGGTGGTAAAGCGGGTTGGACCGATCCAGATGCGCCTGCATCGCCCGGACCGCGCTATCCGCGTCGCGGGCGGCGATCAGGTCCACGATCTCGTCATGTTCCTGCAGCGTGACCTTTTCGTTGCCCGACCAATGCAGCAGGCCGCCATGGTATTCGAACAGCCACCGCAGCATGGCCTGGCTGGACGCCATCAGGATCGGGTTGGCCGAGATCTGCGCGATCCGCGTGTGAAAGGCCATGTCAGCAGTCACGAAGGCCTCGGCATCGCCGATGCGGGCGCGCTGTTCGCCCACCAGTTCCCGCAGGTCGCGCACGTCCTGGGCGATGGCCTTTTCCGCTGCCACCCGGACAAGGCCGCATTCGAACATGCGGCGCGCCTGCTTCAGATGCTCCAGCTGCTCGGGCTCGGAGGACAGCAGCATCCGCGCCACGTCATCGACGCGGGCCAGGACGCTGTTTGCCGACAGTTCGTTGACGCGGCTGCGCTCGCCATGGCTGATGGTGATCAGGCCCATGGTGTGCATGTGCTGCAACGCCTCGCGCACGGCGGGGCGGCCGACACCGAACCGCTCCATCAGGTCGCGTTCCGAGGGCACCGCCGCGCCGGGGGGCAGCTCTCCGCTGGCCATCATGTCGCGCAGGCGGTCGAAGACCTGATCGGACAGCTTGCGGCGGGTGATCCGGTCGGGACTGGCATGGGGGTCGTGTTTCATGGCGTGGTCCCTGGCTGCGGTCTGTCGTCAGGACTTAGGCGAAGGCGGGCGGCTTTGCCAGCCGAAGGGATCGGGTCCGTCCGGCGTCAGATTGGCGGTGAGGGTGGCATCGTCGAAGGCCAGTTCCGCCCGCCCCTCGGCCACCGTCGCGCCGCGCACCGGCTGACCCGCCTGCGCCGCCAGGGCCTGCACCACTGCGGCTACCGAGCGCAGGTTGCCATCGTCCCGGACCAGCCCGCGCGGGCCGTAAAGCGCGGCAGGCGTCCAGACCGTCACGCCCGCCGGCGCAATGCTGGCCGCCAGCCCCAGGGTCCAGGCCGCGGCGAAGGCGCCGTCCTGCCGGGGATCGTTGTCGGCCATGCAGACCCGGTCGCGGTCCGGGTTCGGGATCGTGCGGCTGCCATAGGGGTTCTGGCGCATGGCGATGGTGGACGGCCCCAGCCGATAGTCCCGCTTGCCGATGATCCCGCGGGCCGAGGCGAGGATATGCGGCACGGCCTCCAGCGTTTCCATTACCGACAGGTCATCAGCGGCATGGACGATGGGGCAAAGGCCGTGGGTGACATAATCCCAGGCACCAGCGGGGGGACGCTTGCGGTTCAGTTCGGGGAAGAAGCTCGCCATGCCCCCGCCCAGGGTCACGCCGGGGAAGGCCTTGCGGGCGGCGGCGTGGATCGCCTCCAGGGGCGGGCAGGGGGGCCAGTCCGATCCCGGCGGCGTCGATTGGCGGTCCACCGAGGGGCAGGTCATGATGGATGCGGGGCGGAAGCCCGACGCTTCCAGATCGGCGGCATAGCCCGCGAATTCCGCGTCCAGGTCGCTGTCGGGCAGGCAGGCGGCGATCAGTTCCAGGTCATGGGCCAGATCGGGCAGGGCGGCGTGCAGCGCCGCGAAGTCGCGCAATTCCGCCAACCCGTTCCCGGCGGCGATGTCCAGATGGCACAGCACCCGCTGCGCGCCGATCCGGCGCAGGTCGTCGGGATTAGCCGTGGCGCGGCGGGCGTCAGTTGCGGTCAGGACAAGCGCGGTTTGGGGGAAGGTCGCGTCGGGAACCTGCGCGCGGATCGGCGCGACCGGCTTGGCAGCCGGGGCAGGGGTCCAGAAGATCCGCACCGCCTGCCGCAGTTCCGCGCCGTCGCGGATCGCATGAGGCCAAGGCAGCGCCAGCGGGCGGTTATAGGTCTTGAAGGACGCATCGCCCCATTGGCGCTGGTCCTCCATCTCGAAGACATCGCCCTCCAGCCGGCATTCGACGCGCAGCCCGCCAGCCTGGTGGGTCAGCGAGGCGATGTTCTTGAAGGGCTGCCAAGGTTCGATCAGGGCGGGGAAGTGCGCCTCCTCAATGCTGCCGTCGGGATGGCCGACGCGGACGGGCGCACCGGCCACGCCTTCAATGGGATGCAGCACGGTGAAGCCCGCGCGGTTGGTTTCCACGGTGCCATGGGCCACCGCCACGACCTCGGCCGTCAGGCTGTCGGGCGTCAGGGTCAGCGTGACCTGCGCATCGAGGCTGCCCCCGCCCATGTCATAGCGGGCCGCATAGGCGACATGCCCGCCCTTCATCGACAGTTCCGTGATGACGGGATCGACCGTTCCCCAATCCCGGTCGCGGACCAGGAAGGACACGGCGCGGATCGCCTCCACGCCGCCCACGCGCAGGTGGCGCAACTGCCCGGCCTCCAGCGTCACCTGCGCGTCGCCCGCCCGCAGCACCTCGCCCCGGCGCGGCGGCTTGTCGGTGCCGTAGAGCCGGGTCAGGTCCATTCCGGCGCCCGCATGTCGATGCGCGAGCGGTCGGCGGCGGAGCGATAAGCCGCCTCGACCAGGGCCAGCGTTTTTAGGTTGTCGTGGCCCGATGTTTCGGGCTGTGTGTCGCTGCGCAGGCAGTCCACGAAGTGTTGCTGGATGATCTGCACGCTTTCCTGGATGTTGTGCCAAGGCCGTTCCGCCCAGGGCAGGACCGGCGGGGCCACGTCGCGGGCCTCCTCTCCATCCGTCTGGATTACCAGCCGGTATCCCGCGTCCAGCCGCAGCGTGCCGCTGTCGCCGTCAATCTCCAGCAGCGTTTCCGGGAAGGTCTCGGGCTGGCGCTTGGTCGCATAGGAACAATCGACCACGCTGGTCACGCCGCTTCCATGCTCCAGCAGCACCGTCGCCACGTCCTCTCCCCGGATCGCCGGGTTGATCCGCCGCGTGGTGGCCGACAGCGTCGCCACGTCGCCGAACAGGGCGCGGGCCACGTCGAGGATATGGATGCCCAGATCCTGGATGATGAAGCGCGGATCGGTGGCCAGATAGGGCTGGCCCGAGAACACGTCGTATCCCGACCGGAAGCTGACGCGGCCGAAGAAGGGCGTGCCGATGGCGCCACCCCGCACCGCCTCGATGGCCGCGCGAACCGCCGATTGCCAGCGGAAGTTCTCATGCACCATCAGGGTCCTGCCTGCCGCATCGACGGCAGCGACCATGGCGCGGGCATCCTCCATCGTCTCGGCAAAGGGCTTCTGGCAGATGACGTGGACGCCCGATTGCGCCGCCAGTTCCACCAGCGAACGGTGGGATGCAACGGTGGTGGCGATGTCCACGAAGTCCAGCGTTTCCGCGGCCAGCATTTCGGCGGCATCGGCATAGGGGCGGGCATCAAATCGGGCCGCCGTGTCCTCGCGTCGCGCCGGATCGCGGTCGCAGACGGCGACGATCTCGACCCCGTCGATCCCGGCCCAGCCGTGCATCTGGTTCTGCGCGAAGAACCCGCAGCCGATCAAGGCACCCTTCATCCTACTTCCCCGCTTCGGCCTGCAAGGCGACCCGCGCCTGCAATTTCTGTTGCGCCTGATCGACCACCACGGCGGCGATGATGACAAGCCCCTTGATGACCGTCTGCCAGAAGGACGACACGCCCATCATCACCAGCCCGTCCGACAACACGCCGATCACGAAGGCCCCGACGATGGTGCCGCCGATCCGCCCGCGTCCGCCCGACATCGACGTGCCGCCGAGGACGGCTGCGGCAATCGCGTTCAGCTCGAACGCCTGGCCCGTCGCGGGATGCGCGGCGACAAGCTGCGACGAGATGATCAGCCCCACAAGCGCCGCGCAAAGCCCGCTGAACATATAGACAAAGAACTTGATACGGTTGACCTTGACCCCCGACAGCGCCGCGCCCCGTTCGTTTCCGCCGACGGCATAGATATACCGCCCCAGCGGCGTGCGGCGCGCGATATAGGCCGCAATCAGCGCCACCACGATCAGCATCCAGATCGAGATCGGCAGGCCCAGCACGTTCCCCGCTCCGATCAGGCGGAACGTATCGGATCCGTATTCGGGATTGCCGTTCAAGTTCGGGAAGGTCCGCCCGTCGGAAAACAGCATTGCCGCGCCCCGGCAGACATACAGCGTGCCCAGCGTGGCGATGAAGGGCGCGACGTTCAGTTTCGTGATCAGGAAGGCGTTGACCCCCCCGATCAGCACGCCCACGACCATCACGATCAGGCAGATCTCGACCGTGTTGAACTGGATCGACCAGCCAAGGCCCAGGTCGATGCCGTACAGCACCAGCCAGCCCGCGACCATGCCGCAGAGGCCCACGATGGACCCGACCGACAGGTCGATCCCGCCCGAGATGATCACGAAGGTCATGCCGATCGCGAGGAAGGCGTTCAGCGCCACGTGCTTCGACATGATGACCATGTTCGCCGTGGACAGGAAGTTCGGCGCGGCAAAGGCGAAGAAGGCGAAGACCAGAATCAGCGCGATGAAGGTCCGCGCCTTCAGAAGCACCAGCAGCAGGTTCGCGGACCCGGCCTGCGGGGCGGAGTGGGTGGCGGCATGGGTCATGCGACGGGTTCCTTGACGGGGGTGGGGGCGTGGCCCTTGGCCGAGGCATTGATGACAAGCGTTTCCGTGGCGTCCTTGCGGTCGAATTCGCCCGTGACACGGCCGTTCGACATGACGACGATGCGGTCGGACAGCGCCATCAACTCCTCCATGTCCGAGGTGACGAAGACGATGCCAAGCCCCTCGGCGGCCAGCTTGCGCATGGTGCGGAAGACCTCGGCCTTGGCGCCGATGTCGATGCCGCGCGAGGGTTCGTCCATCAGCAGGACCTTGGGTCTCGTCATCAGCGCCTTGCCGATCACGACCTTCTGCTGGTTGCCGCCCGACAGGCTGGAAACCGGGTTTTCCATCGACGCGATCTTGACGGTCAGGCGTTTGACGAAGTCGCGCACCGTGCCGCGTTCCGCGCCCAGGTTCATGTGGAAGCCGGTGGTGAACGCGCCCAGCGACGACAGCGTCATGTTCTCGCGGATCGACAGGATCTGCACCAGGCCGTCGTTCTTGCGGTCCTCGGGGATCAGGGCGATGCCCGACCGGATGCGGCCCGCGACAGTCTTGGTGCGCAACTGCTTGCCGTCCACGAAGATGCGCCCGCCCGCATGGGGGTGGCGGCCGATCACGCATTCCAGGAACTCGCTGCGGCCCGCGCCCATCAAGCCATAGACGCCCAGGATCTCGCCCGCGCGCAGCGACATGGAAACGTGATCGACGGCCAGGCCGCCGCCCGCGCGGGGCAGGGTCACGTCCTCGGCCCGGAAGACCTCGGGGCCGTAGGGGTGGTCGATGTCCTTGGCGAAGTCTCTGGACGCCTCGCCGATCATGGCGCGAACGATCCAGTCCACGTCCACGCCCTCCATCGACCGCGCGCCGGTGATCGCGCCATCGCGCAGCACGGTGATGTAGTCGCCGATGCGGATCAACTCCTCGAGCCGGTGCGAGATATAGACGATGCCAACCCCCTGCTTCTTCAGGTCGGCAATGACGCGGAACAGGATCTCGACCTCGGCGGCGGACAGCGCCGACGTGGGTTCGTCCAAGATCAGGATCCGCGCGTCCTGCGCCAGGCTTTTCGCGATCTCGACGATCTGCTGCTGGCCGACACGCAGGTCGCCGACCATCGTGTCGGGGTCGATATCGTGTTCCAGCCGCCGCATCAGCCCGCGCGTGGCCTCGCGCTGCGCGGCGGTGTCGATGTCGATGCGGCCGCGCGTGATCTCGCGGTTGATGAAGATGTTTTCCGCGACCGTCATGTTCGGGAACAGGTTCAGTTCCTGGAACACGATGCCGATGCCGTGGCGGCGCGCGTCGTCGGTGCCGTTCAGATGCACCGGCTTGCCGTCCATCAGGATCTGGCCTTCGGTCAGTTGCTCGACCCCGGCGATGACCTTCATCATCGTGGACTTGCCCGCGCCGTTTTCGCCCACCAGCACGTTGACCGCGCCCATGCGCAGGTCGAAGTCCACGCCCTTCAACGCGCGGGTGCCGGGATAGACCTTGGTGCCGCCCCGGATCTGAAGGCCGATGGGGTGCGTCATGGCTGGACGTCCAGAACGGTCGGGACGACCAGGATCGGATCGGTGGCGCTGCGCAGGGTGGTCGCGCCCTCGAAGCGGACGGTCTTGCCGGTCAGGTCGCCCTCGGGCAGCGTGATCGCGGCGTGCGTCCGGTCGTTCAGCGCGCGGGCAAGTTTTGCGAATTCGATCTGATCGCGATAGTCGGTGAAGACGATGAAGTCTGCCGAGTCGCGCAGCGCGGTGCCCTTGATGACCGGGCCAAGCTGGATCGTCACGTCGGCCTGCCCGTCGCCGGTCGCGTCCAGCGTCAGGGTGGCCGCTCGGGATTCGCGATTGGCCTCGATTACGGTGCCCTGGCCCTTGACCAGGAAGTTCCACGGGCTGCCCTCGGCTTGCGGGCGGATGCCGTGGGCCTTGCCCGCCGCCTCATACCCGCCGTGCAGGGCGCTTGTCAGCACGGGCAGGTCGATGGCCTTCCCGCTGACATAGGGGACCAGTTGGCTGTCATAGACCTCGGCAGCCTTTGCAGCCATGCGGTCTTCGTCGGTCTGGGACGCCGCATTCTCGCTGCCGGGTTCGGGATTGGGGACGATCTTGCAGGCGCCAAGCGCCACGGCCAGCGACAGGCCAAGGATCGCGGTCATCGCGCGCATCAGCGGGACTCCGAGGGGGAGGGGAAAGCGGCCCGGCTTGGGTGCCGGGCCGATGGGATCACTCCGCCAGGGCGAAGGTTTCCAGCTTGTCGGCGTTCTCGGCATTGATCAGGATGCAGTCCATAAGCTGCTTCTCATCCACGCCGGTGGAGCCGTTCTTCAGATAGGCGTCCGCCTGTTCCACGGCCAGTTGCGCCTGGCGATAGGCCGGTTGCAGCACGGTGGCCTTGATGCCGCCCGCCTTGATGGAATCGCGCACGTCGTTCGACCCGTCGAAGCCCACCACGATCACGTCCGTCCGGCCTGCCGCCTCAAGCGCGGCCCAGGCACCCATGGCCATGGTGTCGTTGCCCGAGATCACGCCCTTGATGTCCGGGTTGGCCTGCAGGATCGTCTCCATCACCGTATAGGCCTCGGTCTGGGACCAGTTGGCGGTCTGCTGGGCCACCATCTCCATATCGGGATACTGATCGATGATGTCGTGATAGCCGGACGACCGGATGCCTGCGTTGGTGTCGGCCTCGCGGCCCAGCAGTTCGGCATATTTGCCGGTCTCGCCCATCAGCTTGACGAACTCTTCGGCCCCAAGCTGCGCGCCCTGATAGTTGTTGGACACGATCTGGCTGACGGCGATGCCGGATTCCTTGATCTCGCGGTCAATCAGGAAGGACGGGATGCCCGCGTCCTTGGCAGCCTGCACCGCGGCCACGGTGGCGTCGGCCCCCGCGTTGTCCAGGATGATCGCCTTCACGCCCTGGCCGATGGCAGTGTTGAACAGTTCAAGCTGCTTGTTCGGGTCATCGTCATGGACCATGACCACGGTGTCGTAGCCCAGTTCCTTGGCGCGCGCCTCGGCGCCCACGGCCTCGGCCTTGAAGAAGGGGTTGTCGTGGCTGGGGGTGATGATCGCGATGGTGCCCTCGGCCGCAGCGAAGGACGGGGTGGCAACGGTCATGGCAAGGCCAAGGGCCGAGATCATCAGCCGGCGGGTCAGTTTCATGTTTTCCTCCCTTTGGGGTCAGCCGGTTTTGCGCCGGTTCCTCTCTGACCGTTTCAAGCTGCGGGGGAATCGTCATCCTGTCAACAGGTATGACAAGATAACGATTGCCGGTTTGTCAGGTGATGCGTTCGATGCTGGCCGCGACCTCGTCCCATTCCAGCACCTTCTTCCAGTCGTCGCGCATCAGCATGGGGATGCCGAACTCGATCGCCTTGTTGCACGCGTCCGAGAACTGGCCCTGCCGTTCCTCGAAGATCACCGCGCCCAGGATGTTCATGTGCCCCAGCAGGAAGTCGCGGGCGCATTCCTTGCTGACGCCGCTGCGGGCCACGACCTCGTCCATGGCCTCGCGCATCACCATCAGCAGCGAGGCGCAGACGGTTTCCGACAGGCCCGGTTCCAGCATGGCCATCTGCTTGACGGTGACTTCGTAGCTGCGGGTGACGGGGGCATAGATGGCGCGGGCGATGCGGTCGCCCAGTTCGTAATGCTCGCGCGGGCCTTGCATCAGGGCGTTGACCACGCCCTGCTTGGCCGCGACGCCGCCGAAATGGTCGGCGCGGCCTTCCGGCGTGTCCTCGTCGTTGAAGATCGGCGGGTGGCAGGGGTGGGTCACGAAATAGGTGATGTCGGCGCGTTCCGGCAGGTGGCCCGCGAAGGGGGCTGCGGCGTCCAGGATCACGATCATCGTGCCGGGCGCGACCTGTGGCACGACGGATGCGGCAACCTTCCGGATGACGGTGTCGGGGACGGCCAGGATCACCACCTCGGCGCCTTCCAGCGCGGTGGCGGCATCGACGGTGTCGAAGCCCAGTTCGGTCTTCAGCCGTTCGCGGCCTGCGTCGCTGACCTCGACATGGGCCACGTCGAAATCGGTCTTGGCCAGGTTCGTGGACAGGCGCACGCCCATCTTGCCACCCGCCCCGAACAGGGCAACCTTCGTCATCTCGCTCTCCTCCTCGCAAGGAATCGATCCTTGCCAAACTGGTATGATGAGATAATAAGAACGGAAAGCTGTCAAGGGAGGATGGCGATGTCCGACGCGCCTTGGGTGACATGGCTGGGTGACGATTTCACCGGATCGGCCGCGGTGATGGAGGTGCTGCAGTTCGCGGGCCTGCCCTCGGTCCTGTTCACCGACATTCCCCCGCCCGATCTGGCGGCGCGCTTTGCTGGGTGCCGGGGCATCGGCATAGCCACGACCGCGCGCAGCCACGATCCGGCCTGGATGGCGCGGAACCTGCCGCCTCTGCTGGACTGGCTGGATGGCCTGGGCGCGCCGATCCTGCATTACAAGATCTGCTCGACCTTCGACTCGGCGCCTGACAGCGGCTCCATCGGCGCGGCCATCGAGATCGGCTTGCGCACCCGTCCCGCCCGCGCCGTGCCGCTGCTGACGGCCGCGCCGCAGATGCGGCGGTACCAGGCCTTCGGGCACCTGTTCGCCGGCACGCTGGACGGAGTGTTCCGGCTGGACCGCCACCCGGTCATGTCGCGCCATCCTGTCACGCCCATGTCCGAGTCCGACCTGCTGCGGCATCTGGCGGCGCAGACGGACCTGCCCTCGGCGTTGATCGACCTTGAGGGCCTGGCCGATCCGCAGGCGGCGCTGCGGTCCGCCCTGGCGACGGGCGCGCGCATTCTGTCCATCGACAGCATGGACGCGGTCAGCGAAGCCGCGGCCGGGCGGCTGATCTGGGAAAACCGCGCAGACCTGGGCTTCGTGGCGGGCAGCCAGGGCGTCGAATATGCCCTGGTGCGGCACTGGCAGGACAGCGGCGCGATCCCGCGCGTCGATGCGCCGGGCGCGGCGGCGCGGGCCGGCCGGATCGCGGCGGTGTCGGGATCGGTCTCGCCCACCACCGCGCGGCAACTGGACTGGGCCGGGCGGAACGGATTCGCGCTGCTGCCCTTCGACGCGCGCGCCGTGACCGGCAGCGATGCCGACATGGCGGCCGAGGAACGGCGGCTGACCGGGGCCGCCATTGCCGCGGCAGCCGCGGGCCAAAGCCCGCTGGTCCATTCGGCTTCGGGCGAGGGGCCGCAGGTCGAGGCCTATCGCGCGGCCCTGGCCCGCGGCGGCATGGACCCGGCCACCGCCAACCGCCGCATCGGCGAGGCGCTTGGCCGCATCCTTGACGCCACGCTGCGCGAAACGGGAATCCGCCGTGCGGTGATCTCGGGCGGCGACACGTCAGGCCACGGGATGCGGCAGCTTGGGCTGTCCGCGCTTGTCGCGGTGGCGCCGACGATCCCCGGCGCCGCGCTGTGCCAGGCCTTCGGGAACGGACCCCATGACGGCCTGGAAATCGCCCTGAAGGGCGGTCAGATGGGGTCCGAGGATTACTTCGGCTGGGTCCGCGACGGCGGCGGCACAAGGAGAAAGCCATGACCGACCATATCCGCGTCACCTACCGCATCGAGACTCCGGGCAGCATCGAGGCGATGGCGCAGAAGATCGCCGCCGACCAGTCCACCGGCACCTTCACCGAACTGCCCGGAGAGACCGAGGCCCTGAAGGCCCGATACGCCGCGCGCGTCGAACGGATCGAGCCCCTGCCCGACGCAGACCGCCCCGGCTTTCCGTCTGACGCGCCCGGCCCTTTCCACCGCGCCGACGTGACGGTCGCCTGGCCGCTCGACGCCATCGGCACCGACATCGCCGCGCTGATGACGATCACCGTGGGCGGGGTCTACGCCGCGCGCGGGCTGACCGGCGTGCGCGTCATGGACTTCGATCTGCCGCCCGCCTTTGCCTGCCACCCGGGACCGCAATTCGGGATCGCCGGTTCCCGCCGCCTGATGGGCGTGCCGGAAGGCCCGATGATCGCGTCGATCATCAAGCCGTCCCTGGGCCTGTCGCCCGAGGATACGGCGCAGGTCGTCCAGACCCTGTGCGAGGCGGGGGTGGATTTCATCAAGGACGATGAAAAGCTGATGTCGCCCGGCTATTCGCCGCTGTCCGCGCGGGTCGATGCGATCATGCCGGTGATCCAGCGCCATGCCGACCGGACGGGCAAGAAGGTCATGTATGCCTTCGGCATTTCCTCGGCCGATCCTGACCGGATGATGCGCGACCATGACCATGTCGTGGCCCATGGCGGCAATGCGGCGGTGGTCAACATCAACTCGGTCGGGCATGGCGGCATGGCGTTCCTGCGCAAGCGGTCGGCCTTGTGCCTGCACGCGCACCGCAACGGCTGGGACATCCTGACCCGCCACCCGGCCTTGGGGATGGAGTTCCGCGCCTATCAGAAGATCTGGCGCCTGCTGGGCGTCGATCAGTTCCAGATCAACGGGATACAGGCGAAGTACTGGGAACCCGACGACAGTTTCGTCCGATCGTTCCATGATGTGATGACGCCGATCTTCTCGGATGCGGACCGGCCGCTGCCGGTGGTCTGTTCCGGTCAATGGGGCGGGCAGGCGGTCGAAACCTATCGACGCACGGGCCAGACGCTGGACCTGATGTATCTGGGCGGAGGCGGCATCCACGGTCATCCGGGCGGCCCGGCGGCAGGGGTGCGGGCGATCCGCCGGGCCTGGCAGGCTGCGGCCGACGGGGAAACGCTGCGTGACGCGGCCAGGGACAGCCCGGATCTGGCGGCATCGCTGGCGAAATGGGGTCGGGACGATGACCGCTGAGCACTGATAAAGATCAATGCAACCAATGTTGAAGCAGGGTCGTTGACGATTGCTTTAACTGCGGATGGACGCATATGCCCGGCTGGATCGTTGCGATATCCGACTTTTGCTCGCAAGTCCCGCCCAGCATTCCGGAAAACGTCCCGCAGGATGATCTCTGGTCCCGCAGCATCCCCCCCATGCACAGGACGCGGCCCCGGCAGATCGACGTGACCGGCGGATACCTGGAACGTCTGCCGCTGGCCGCCGTCGCCAGCGGCGCCGTCGATCATGCCGAGATCTGGAGCTTTGCCGGCCGCGCCGGGGACTCGGACCGCGACCGGGGCCTTCCCGACGGCACGCCCGATCCCGGCAACCCGGCCCTGACCCGGCGCGTGTTCCGCGCGGATGGCCCCGCCCCCTATGCCTCCGCCGAGGCGGTCGAGTTCATCCGGACGGTGGGCGCGCCCGACATCCTGTGCGTCTGGGGCCTGGGCGTCGATGCGGCCCTGCTGGATGCCTGCGCCGCGTCGCTGAAGATCTACAATTCCATCGACGCGCCCGCCTTGCGCATTCCCGACGACCTGGCCTCGCGCTTCGACCTGTTCCTGACCGGCGCCGAGTGGCAGTCGCGAGAGATCGAGGCCCGCGTTCCCGGCGCGCGCACGCTGGTCCTGCCCATCGGCCCGGCCTTCGCGTCCGGCCGGACCTTCTTCCCGACCGGCGCCGACAAGGACCGCGACGTGGTCTATGTCGCCTGCGCGCAGCCCTACAAGCGGCACGACATCCTGTTTGACGCCATGGCGCGCCGCCCCGGCACGCGCGGCTTGCTGGTGGTGGGATACGGCCACCAGACGGACGAATTCCGCGACCGCGCCGCCCGCGAGGGGCTGGATCTTGAGATCATCGGCCCGCCCGGCGTCAGCCATGACGAGGTGAACCGCCAGATCAACCGTGCCCGCGTGGGCGTCGTCTGCGGCGAGGATGACGGCGCACCGGCGATCCTGACCGAATACCAGCTGGCGGGCCTGCCGGTTCTTGCCAATGCCCGGCTGTCCTGCGGGCTGCAGTTCGTGACGCCCGAAACGGGCATGACCGCCCATGAGGGCGCCGACTTCGCCGAGGCGCTGGACATGCTTCTGCGCGACCATGCCCGCTATGACCCGCGCCCCGTCGCGTTGTCGCGCTGGGGGTGGGAGCCCTCGGTGGCGATGCTTGCCGAAAAACTGACAGAAATCCGCAACGCAAGGATGGTGCGATGAACGATGCCAAACCCCTCAGCCCCCTTGCGCTTGCGATCAGGCCCGCGCTGATCTGCTTTTCGCACCTTCGCTGGGATTTCGTGCTGCAACGTCCACAGCACCTGATGTCGCGCTTCGCCGACGAGTATCGCCTGTTCTTCTGGGAGGAGGCGATCCCCACCGACCACCATCTGCCCTACCTGGAATTCCATGCCTTCGAGGGCACCAGCGTCCAGTCGATCCGCCCCCGCGTCCCGGCCCGCTGGTCGCCCGAGGATCAGGCTCGTGCGCTGTCGGACCTGCTGGACCAGATGATGGGATTGGCGGGCATCCATCGCCCGGTCCTGTGGTTCTACACGCCGATGATGTGGCCGATCGCGCGCCATGTCGATGCGGCCGCCATCGTCTATGACTGCATGGACGAACTTTCGGCCTTCCGCTTCGCCCCGCCCGAACTGGCCGTGAACGAGGACGCGCTGATGAAGGCCGCCGACGTGGCCTTCACCGGCGGCCATTCCATCTTCGAGGCGAAGGCCGGCCGCCACGCCAACATCCACCCCTTTCCGTCCTCGGTGGACACCGCTCATTTTGCCCGCGCGCGGGGCGGGTTGGCGGAACCCGGCGACCAGGCGGGGCTGCCCCGGCCCAGGCTGGGCTATTACGGCGTCATCGACGAGCGGCTGGACCTTGGCCTGATCGCCGCCCTGGCGCAGGCGTACCCGGATTGGTCCATCGTGATGATCGGTCCCCTGGCCAAGATAGGCCCCGAGGATCTGCCGCGCGCGCCCAACATTCATTGGTTGGGCCAGCGCGGCTATGACCAGTTGCCCGCCTACCTGGGCGGCTGGGACGTGGCGCTGATGCCCTTTGCCATGAACGAGGCGACGCGCTTCATATCCCCGACCAAGACGCCGGAATACCTGGCGGGCGGGGTGCAGGTGGTCTCGACCCCCGTGCGCGACGTGGTGCGGCATTATGGCGACCTTGCCGCCGTGCGGATCGCCGCCGATGCGGGCGCCTTTGCCCGTGCCTGCGAGGCGGCGCTGGCCCAGCGCGACCGTCCCGCCGCCTGGCGCGACGCCGCCGACAGGATGCTTGCCGACGGAAGCTGGGACAGCACCTTCCGCCAGATGTCCGGACATCTGGACCGCGTCCTGGGCAAGCACCTGCCCTCGGCCTCGATCGTGAAGCTTCCGGCGCCCGCCATCCTGCGCGGCGCGAAAAAGCACGATGTGACGATCTGCGGCGCGGGCTTTGCCGGATCGGTTCTAGCCCGGCAATTCGCCGAGGTGTCGGGCAAGCGCGTGCTGCTGGTGGACAAGCGCGACCACGTCGCGGGCAATGCCTTCGACTGCCTGGACAGCGCGGGCATCCTGATCCACCGCTATGGCCCGCATATCTTCCACACCAACAGCGACGACGTGTTCGACTGGCTGGGCCGGTTCACGGCATGGCGCCCCTACGAACATCGCGTCCTGGCGCGCGTGGGGGACAAGTCGGTGCCGATGCCGATCAACCGCACGACGCTGAACGCGCTTTACGGCCTCGACATGCAATCCGAAGCCGAGGCCGAGGCCTTCCTGGCCCGCCAGGCGCAGCCGGTGAAGGACATCCGCACATCCCGCGATGTCGTGGTAAATGCAATCGGGACAGAGCTTTACGAGACATTCTTCCAGGGATACACGCGCAAGCAATGGGGCCTTGATCCCTCTCAACTCGACAAGTCCGTGACGGCACGGGTCCCGACCCGGACCAACACCGACGACCGCTACTTCACGGACAAGCATCAGGCCATGCCCCGAGAGGGTTACACCCGGATGTTCGAGCGGATTCTGGATCATCCCGGCATCGAGCTTGGGCTTGGCACCGACTTTCATGACCTGGAACCGGCGGACAAAGGCAGGCTGGTCGTCTATACCGGCCCCATCGACGCCTATTTCGGCCACCGCTTCGGCACGCTGCCTTACCGCAGCCTGCAGTTCCGGCACGAGACGCTGGACCAGCCGCAGTTCCAGCCCGTCGGCGTCGTGAACTACCCGGCCGAGGACGTGCCCCATACCCGGATCACGGAATACAAGCACCTGACCGGGCAGACCCATTCCAAGACCTCGATCAGCTACGAATATCCCTCGGCCGAAGGCGATCCCTACTATCCCATTCCTCGGCCGGAAAACCACGAGTTGTTCCGCCGCTATGACGCTCTGGCCGCCGCCGAGCCGAACGTGATCTTCGCGGGCAGGCTTGGTAGCTATCGCTACTACAACATGGATCAGGTCGTGGGTCAGGCCCTGGCGATCCACCGGCGGCTGACCGCCCGGCAGCCCGCGGCGGAAGCAGCGGCGCCCCTGGCCTGACCGCTCATGCGCTGTCTTCTGCTGACCGACAGTCCCGAGCCGTCGGGGGTGGGCGAACACATGCTGACGCTGGCGGCGGCCCTACCGCCCGGCATGGCGGTGCTGGCCTTTCCCGATCATGCCGCAGGCCTTGCGCTTGCCGCCCGCGCCACGGCCATTGGCCTGCCCGCGCAGACCTTCGCCTTGGGCGATGCCGAAAGCTTCGTTGCCGCCAGCCGGACCCGTATCGTCCACATCCATGCGGGTATCGGCTGGGAAGGCCATGGCATCGCCCTTGCCGCGGCTCGGGCGGGGCGGGCGGTGATCCGCACCGAACATCTGCCCTGGCTGCTGACGGACAGCCACCAGATCGCCCACTACCTTGAGGCCAGCCGGAACGTGGATGCCGTTGTCGCCGTCTCGCAGGCGGCGGCGGGCAGCTGGCAGGCGGCCCTGCCCGGGATGGCGGTCCACGCGGTGCCGAACGGCACCCTGGCCCCGGCGGTGCGCCACCAGGGCGGGGACGGCCTGGGACTGCTGTGCGTGGGGCGCTTCACCCCGCAGAAGCTGCACCGGACCTTACTGACAGCCCTTGCACGCCTGCATCGCCAGGGCATTCCGGCGCGGCTTGATCTGGTGGGCGAGGGGCCGGGCATGGCGCGGTTGCGGCGCTGGGCCGACCGGCTGGGCCTGACCGGCAGCATCCGCTTTCTGGGCCGCCGGGACGACGTGCCCGCCCTGATGGCGGGCGCCGACCTGCTTGTCCTGCCCTCGGGCTTCGAGGGGCTGCCCCTGGTGCTGCTTGAAGCCATGTCCATCGGCCTGCCCGTGGTCGCCACCGATGTCACCGGATCGGCCGAGGCGCTGGGCACGGACCACCCCTGGCTGGTGCCGCCGCGCCGCTCGCGGCCCCTGGCCGATGCCCTTCGGCAAGCGTTGACCGACACCCGGCGCCGCGCCATCGTGGCGCGCGACGGTCAAGTCCGCTGGTCCCGACATTTCACCGCCGCCCGCATGGCGGCCGACACCGTGAAGATTTACCGCAAGGTCCTGCGGCAGCGTGGAGAAGACGGAATGACGAAGACAAGGCTTGGCTTTATCGGCGCGGGCGGCATCGCGCATCGCCATTTCGGCGTGCTGCGCACGATGGAGGACGTCGGCATCGTGGCCGTCTGCGACCCGGACCAGGCCCGCGCCGATGCCGCCGCCGAGGCGACCGGAGCCAAGGCCTATGCCGACCATGACGCCATGCTGGCGGCCGAGGATCTGGACGCCGTCTATATCTGCGTGCCGCCCTTCGCCCATGGCGCGCCCGAACGGGCCTGCATCGCCAAGGGCCTGCCGTTCTTTGTCGAAAAGCCCCTGTCGCTGGACATCAGGCTGGCCGAGGAAATCGGCGCCGAGGTGGAAAAGGCGGGCCTGATCACCGCCGTCGGCTATCACTGGCGCTACCTGGACACCATGGACGAGGCGCGCGGGCATCTGGCGCAGAACGCCCCACACCTGATCCAGGGCTTCTGGCTGGACCAGACGCCGCCTCCGCAATGGTGGTGGAACCAGGACCAGAGCGGCGGGCAGGTGGTCGAACAGGCCACCCATGTCATCGACGCCGCCCGCTTCCTGGCCGGCGACGTGACCGAGGTCTTCGGCATGTCCGCCCGCCGCGACCGTGACGACTTCCAGGGCCTGACCGTGCCCACCGCCACGGCGGCCACGCTGCGCTTCGCGTCCGGCGCCATCGCCAACCTTTCGGCCACCTGCCTGCTGCGCTGGAACCACCGCGTCGGCCTGCACGTCTTCGCCGACGGCATGGCGCTGGAGATCAGCGACCACGACCTGATGGTGGATGTGGGCCGGGGCCGTCCTACCCGCCGGGCCGAGGGCGATCCCGTCTGGCGCGAGGACCGCGACTTCATCGAGGCCGTTCAGGGCCATGAGAACCGCATCCGCTGCCCCTATGCCGAGGCGCTGATGACCCACCGCGTGGCCCTTGCGGTCGCGCAATCCGCCCAGAACGGCGCTCTTGTGAAGATGGAGGGGCTGCGGGCTGACCCGCAGCCCATCTTTCGTCAAGCCGCTTCGAAAGGTGCCGTTGATGCCGCATGAGCATCGCCACATCCGGTCCCTGGGCATCGAACGCCCGCACGAGCCGTATTTCTTCGGCTATGAGGAAGGCCCGGCGGGCGACGGGCAGGTGCGGCTGGACCTGATGTACACCGGCCTGTCGGCGGGGACCGAGCTGACCTTCCTCAAGGGCAGCAACCCGTATCTGCACAGCCGCTGGGACGACTGGCAGGGCCTGTTCATCCCCGGCGAACCCTCGGCGCATTTCCCGGTGAACTTCTTGGGCTACATGGAGGTGGCGAAGGTCATCGACGCCCGCGCGCCGGGGTTCGCCAATGGCGATGTCGTGGGAACGACCTTCGGCCACAAGACCGGCCACACGGCCGATCCGGCCCATGACCTGCTGCTGAAGCTGCCAGAAGGCATGGACCCGATCCTGGGCATCTTCGTGGCGCAGATGGGGCCGATCGCCGCCAACGGCATCCTGCACGCCGACGCCGACCAGTTCGGCGCATCGGTCCCCTTCCTTGGCGCCGGGGTGGAAGGCCGCCCCGTCCTGGTCTGGGGCGGCGGCACGGTCGGCCTGTTCTGCGCGCTGTTCGCCCGCCAGGGTGGCGCGTCCGAAGTCGTCGTGGTGGACCCCTCGCCGTTCCGCCAGGATATCGCCCGCAAGATGGGCTTTGTCGCGATGGGAGAGGACGAGGCGGTCCGTTACGCGAAATCCGCCTGGCACCACAAGGTCGGCGGGCGCGGCGCGGAATACGTGTTCCAGACCCGCGCGCGGTCCGACAGCCTCAACCGCTGCCTCCAGGCGCTGCGCCCGCAGGGCACGGTGATCGACCTGGCCTTCTACCAGGGCGGCATGGACGGCGCCCGCTTCGGAGAGGAGTTCCACCACAACGGTCTGGCGATCCGCTGCGCGCAGATCAACCGGATGCCGCGCCCCGTGGCCCATGCCTGGGACCAGCGGCGGCTGGCGCAGGAAACGCTGCGGCTGCTGGAGGACGAAGGCGACCTGATCCGGCAGCACATGATCACCCATGTGGTGCCCTACAACGACGCGCCGGACTTCCTGCGCCGTCTGGTCGCGGAACGTCCCGACTTCCTGCAAATCGTGTTCGAGGCCAAATGAGCGCGGATGACCAGCCGATCTGGGGGTTCGTGCCCCCGGAAACCTTTCCCCAGCCGCATGACGGCCACGACCTGATCCGCATCACCTTCGTGATGGCCTGGCTGGTCGTCGGCGGCGAGGAAACCGAAATCCGCCTGCTGGCCCGCACCTTGCCGCGCGACCGATACCGCATCACCGTCATCCCCTGCTTCCACAAGGAGGGGATGCCCGACCAGACGCATCAGCAACTGACCGACCTGGGCGTGCATGTGGACACTACCCCCTATGGCTTGGGGTTCGAGGAGACCATCGACTACCTGCGCCGCAAGCTGGCCGGGGCCGATGTGGTCGTGTCCTGCCAGAACGTCGCCGACATCTATCCGGCGCTGGAACGCATGGCCCTGCGCCCGCCCCTGATCGAACATGGCGGTCTGGTCAGCGAGGCCCTGGCGGGGCCCAAGCATTTCACCGCCCGCTATGTCGGCGTCTGCGACAGCATCCGGGCGGCGGCGGCGGGCAAGATGCCGGACCGTCCGGGGGATGCGCTGGAAATCCCCTCGATGGTGGATCTGGACGAGTTTCACCCGGAACGCCGCGACGCCATGCGTGCAGGCCTTGGGGTGCAACCTGACGAAATCCTGATCGGCTGGGTCGGACGGCTGGACCGCAAGAAGCGGGTCGAGGATTTCATCGCCGCCGCCTTGGCAATCAACGACGCCCGCGTGCGCTTCGTGATCGTGGGCGGCCCCGATGCCTTCATGCCGGAATACGCCGACGAATTGCGCCGCATGGCCACCCCCCTGGGCCCGCGCATGATCTTCACGGGTGACCGCAAGGACGTGCCGGACCTGCTGGCGGCGATGGACATCTTCTGCTGGCTGTCGCGCGGCGAGGGCATGCCCCATGTCATCGCCGAGGCCGGCGCGGCGGGTCTGCCCGTCATCGCCACGCCCGACAACGGCGCCTTGCAGCAGATCGTCGACGGGGTCAGCGGCATCTTCGTCCCGCATGAAGACCCGCAGGCCGTGGCCCAGGCCATGACGCGCCTGCTGGCCGATGCCCCCCTGCGGCAGCGCTTGGGCATGGCGCTGAAGGCCCATGTCCATGCCACCTATTCCGCGCCCGTCGTGGTGCCGCAATGGCAGGCGCTGATCGACGCCGTTCTGGCCGAACGCCGCGCCCCGCCTGCGCCCGAGACGTTCCGAAGCTTCGTCCTGGGCGGATGGGAGGCCTCGACCCACCGCCTGCGCCATGGCCGGCGGCTGGACCTGATCGACGCCGTGGGTCACGACGCCCATGCTGCGCAGGATTACCGGCAGTTGGCGTCCCTGGGCATCCGCGCCTGCCGCGACGGGGTCCGCTGGCACCGGATCGAGACGGCGCCGGGCCGCTATGATTTCTCCAGCCTGACGCCCATGATGCAGGCAGCAGCCGATACCGGCACGCAGGTCGTCTGGGACCTGCTGCATTACGGCTGGCCCGACGACCTGGACATCTGGCAGCCCGCCTTCGTGGACCGCTTCGCCCGCCTTGCCCGCGCCGTGGCGCGGCATCACCGCGAGATCACGGAAGCCGTGCCCTTCTGGTGCCCGGTGAACGAGATCAGCTTCTTCGCCTGGGCGGGCGGTGACGCGCAATACCTCAACCCCTTCGCCGCGCATCGCGGATACGAGCTGAAATGCCAGCTTGCCCGCGCCTCGATCGCGGCCATGCACGAGTTGCGCGCCGTCGATCCCCGCGCGCGCTTCGTCCATGCGGAACCCCTGCTGGCGATCCATCACGACCCGCACAGCGGCCGCCCCTTGTGGGAGGCCCATGGCTATCACGACGCGCAATTCCAGGCCTTCGAGCTGCTGTCGGGCCGGATGTGGCCGCAGCTTGGCGGCGATCCGGCCTTCCTGGATATCGTCGGCGTCAATTACTATTGGAACAACCAGTGGATCCACGGCGGCCCGCCCATCGACATGGACCACCCGTGGTATCGCCCGTTGTCCGACCTGCTGGTCGAGGTCGCGGCGCGATACGAGCGGCCGCTGATGATTGCGGAAACAGGGACCGAGGGCGCGCGGCGCGCGTCCTGGTTCGCCTATGTGCGCGACCAGGTGGCGCGGGCGCGCGAACGCGGCGTGCGGGTCGAGGGGATCTGCCTTTACCCCATCGCCAACCATCCCGGCTGGGACGACGACCGGCTGTGCCCCAACGGTCTGCTGGGCCATGACCCAAAGGACGGGCATCGGTCGGTCGAGTGGCCGCTCGCGCAGGAGATCGCGGTTCAGAACACGTCGATGCGATAGCGCCCGTGGTCGGTGGTGGCGGGCAGGCCAAGAACGTCCGCCAGCAGCGACACCGCGCATGGGCCGTCCAGTTCGTCCTCCGAAGTGGACCCGGTCCAGGTGACGGCGACGGTATGGCCCGTGGCATGGGTCTTCAGCCATGAACCGAGGCCCGCGATGTCCTCGGGCGTCAGGAAATACAGCACCTCGGACAGCAGGACCAGATCGAAGGCTCGGTCCGGCAGGTCGCGCGGGGCCATGCCTTCGACCACCGAAACCTGCGGCAGGTCTGCCAGATGGCTGCGGGCGATGGCGACGGCGGCGGGCGTGACGTCCATCGCGGTCAGGCGTTCGCAGCGCGGCGCAAGGCGGCGTGCCAGCGTGCCGTTGCCGCAGCCGATCTCCAGCGCGTCCGCGAAGGGGCCGGGGCCGATGGCCTCCAGCGTGGCGTCGTATTTCGCGGCCTCGTAGGGGCTGGTGCGGTGGTCCCAGGGATCGTCGCTGGCCGCGTAAAGCCGGGCAAGGTGGTCGAGGACGGATTCACGGGGCAAGGATCACCTCGGGGTGGGACAGGAAATGCTGCTGACGCCAGTCTTCCATGACGAAGCCGTCCGGGTCGTCGTCGATCAGCCCCGTCATCTGCGTCCGGTGGCGGGCAAGCGCCCGGGCCTTGGCGGCCCTGGCCGCGTCGGACGCCCGGATCAGGCGGGCCGGGGCAGGGCGGTCGATGAAGCGGCCCCAGATGGGATAGAAGTGCAGCATGGCGTCGGGACGTTCCGCCAGCGCCCGCCGAGCCAGCCGCGCGGTGCTTTCGTGGTCGATATGCGGATCGTGCCCCCAGCTTGCCAGGACAACCGCCCTATCGGGAATCATCCGCGACAGGTGGCGGGCAGAAGCCGCGTCCACCGGCGCCTCGCAGTCGGGATGGTCCAGCCAATGCGTCGCGGCGCCGGGGGCAAGGATCGCGACCGCGCCCTCGAACTCGGCCCGGCGCGTGGCGGCAAGGCGTGCGGGGGGCCAGTCGCGCGATCCGGGATGCGAGCGGTTGCCGTTCGTGACGCAGATGACGTGGCAGGGATTGCCCCGCGCGTGGGCGTCGAACAGCAGCGCGCCGCAGCCCAGCGTCTCATCGTCCGGGTGCGGGGCGATCACGACAAGCGGGCGGTCGTCCAGCAGATCCGCGACCCCGACAAGGGGCGCGCGGGCAAGCGCGTCCAGAAAGCCGCTCATCCGATCCATCGGTCGCGCAGGGCCGGATCGGCCAGGACGCGGGACAGCGACCCCATGGCCAGCCCGTCCGGGTCCGCCTGGCGCAGGTAGAAGTTCAGGTCGCGCCGGATGCGGTCGGCGGGATGGCGCGTCGCAAAGGATGCCGCGCCAAGCGCCTGGTCCGCGAGCGCCAGCACCGTCGCGGCTTCCTCGGCCGTCTTCAGCCGCCCAAGGATCGCGGCTTCCGCATCCGCCGCCGTCGCCTCGGGCCGCTCGACCGTGCAGGCGGCCTGTTCCAGCCACAGCCGCGCGGTTTCGCAGGCCGTGACCATCCGGTGCAGCCGCATGGCTTGCAAAGGGGCGCCGGACTGGTTGCGCGCCTGCAACTGGTCGGCGGTGATCGCCGCCAGCGCCCGCATCGCGCCCAGGTGCACGGCGGCATAGCGCCAGACGCCGCCATAGAAATGCGGCTCGGTCAGGTAGTCGCCGGGCCGGCCCAGCGGCACCGCATCCGCCACCGCCAGCCCGTCCAGGTCGCAGCGCCCCGATGCCGTGGCCCGCATCCCCGACACCTGCCATTCGTCGGGAAAAAGCCGCCCCAGCAACTGGTCCCGCGTGAACAGCAGCAGTTGCAGCCCGCCCTCTGCCTGCACGGAAACAATCACCCGGTCCAGAACGTCGGCGCCGCTGCAAAACAGTTTCTGGCCCCGCAGCACCCCATCCTCGATCCGGGCGGGGACGGGGCCTTCGGCGCCCCAGATGCCGTGCAGCAGCCCGTCGCGGACGCCGTCCAACGGGCCGCCATGCAGATGCAACAGCTTCACCGCATTGACATGGCCTTCGAAGATCCGGCCCGCCGAAAGGCTGGCGCGGCCGATGGTGGCAAGCGCGTCGAACAACTCGCGCGGGTTGTCGGGATGATGGGCCAGCGCCTCGCATTGCGCCAGAAGGCCGCTGTCGCGCAGGGCAGCCGCAAGCGCCTGCCCCGAGGGGCCGTCCGCGCCGTCGTCCGGGGCCTGCGCGATCAGCATGGCGGCCTTGTCGGCGGCCCTCATGCGACGGCCACGGCGGGCATGGCGCCCAGCCATAGCGCCGCATCGGGCCGGACTTGCGCCTCGACAAAGGCCGAGAGCCTGGGCAACTCGCGTTCCAGATCGGAGGCGCGCATCCGCCGGCCGCACGGGACCGAGCGATCGGGAAACAGCGGCCGGTCCCCCGCCATCGTCCGCGCCCATAGCTGGCGCAGCACGAGCAGCCGCAGCATCGCCTGGTCGGCCAAGGGGTCATCCTCGGTCATGCGGCGGCGCAGGCATTCGGCCATGCCGCCCTCGGCCCTACCGAACAGGCGCGCCGAGACATGGGCGTGCATCGCGTCGTCATAGCAGATCGCCAGTCCGCGACGCTCGGCCAGGTGGACCAGGGCGCGATCCTCGCTGGAGCGGACATGGGGCAGGCCGCCGATGGCGGCATAGGCATCGGCTCGGATGGCAAGCGAGGCACCGGATTCGATGTAGTGGGGCTTGGGCGTCCCCACCGGCTGGCGCCCGGCGATCTGGTCCAGAGCATGGCGGATTTCATGGACCAGGGCGCCATAGGCCACCTCGGCCGCGGTGATCCGCGCGCCTGACGGGGTGGCAAGGACATGGCGGGCATCGGTGCCGATGGTGCCGCAAACGACGTCGGCGCCCAGGGCCGCGCGTTGAAAGGCGGCGGCGATCCAGTCGGGCGCGGGGGTCGCGTCGCCATCTGTGGTCATCAGCAGCGCCCCTTCGCGCCAGGCCAGGTCCATCGCCAGCCTGCGGGCACGCCCCGCATTGGCCTCGGCCGCAGCAAAGGCGATCTCGACCGTCTCGATCCCCAGGGCAGGGTGGCGGAAGGCACGGGCGAGGGCGGCGGTGTCGTCCGAACAGTTGTTGGCCAGGACCAGGGCCGTCACCGGGCAGGGGCTGCGTTCGGCCGCCACGGCCAGGGCGGACAGCAGGCGGTGAAGACGGCTGGCTTCGTTTCGGACGGGAATGGCGACGGCCACATGGCAGGGCAGGGATTGTCGCGGTCGTGCCGCTGCCAGGTCGAATGAGCCGTCCATCCGTTTCTCCTGCATGGTGCGCAGGACGAACATATGTTTAGGGCATTCCGTTCCTGCATCAAATGTCAATCGCCTCCGTCGCGCTGGAACCCGCACAAACCTCAGCCGTTCCAATCGGGTAGATGCGGCGGAGGCAGCCATGGCACCCAGGGCAAGCTGGAAGGGATTCCTGAAGGTCGGAGAGGTCAGTTGCGCAGTCGGGCTTTACACCGCCGCCTCCACGTCCGAGCGGATCGCCTTTCACACGCTGAACCGCAAGACCGGCAACCGCGTCCACCGCGTCTTCGTGGACAGCGACACCGGCAAGACCGTCGAACGCGACGATCAGGTCAAGGGTTACGAAATCGGGCCCGACGACTATGTCGTCCTTGACCCCGAGGAGGTCGCCTCGGCCGTGCCCGACAGCGACAAGACGCTGTCCGTCACCGCCTTTATCGGCTGCGATGACATCGACGACCTTTACTTCGACAAACCCTACTATATCGCCCCGTCCGACGAGGGCGCAGCCGAGGCCTTTGCGCTGATCCGGGACGGGATGCGCGGCAAGAAGGTCGCGGCGCTGGCCCAGACGGTGCTGTTCCGCCGCGTACGCACCGTGCTGATCCGCGCCCATGACGACGGGCTGATCGGGACCACGCTGAACTTCGACTACGAGGTTCGCGATCCTGCCGAGGTCTTCTCGGACCTGCCCGACATCCATATCCAGGGCGAGATGCTGGACCTTGCCCAGCACATCATCAAGACCAAGCGCGGCAAGTTCGATCCCAAGGACTTCGACGACCGCTACGAGGCGGCCCTTGCCGAACTGGTCAAGGCCAAGATCGAGGGCCGGAAGATCCAGCCCCGCAAGGAGCCCGCGCGCGAGGAGGTGGTCGATCTGATGGAAGCCTTGCGTGAAAGCGCGGCCCAGGCCAAGCCCGTGCGCCGCGTCCCGGCCAAGCCCCGGTCGCGCAGCGGCAGCACGACTAAGCGCCGGGCGCCGTCGCGGTCGCCTGCCAGCAAGAAGGCCGGCTAGGCCATGGCAGGAACGTCCGGCGCGGGCCTTGATACCTACAACGAAAAGCGCGACTTCACGCAGACGCGGGAACCGCGCGGGCGCAAGGCCGCGAAGGCGGGCCGGTCCTTCGTGATCCAGAAGCACGCCGCGACCCGGCTCCATTACGACCTGCGGCTGGAAATGGATGGCGTGCTGAAAAGCTGGGCCGTCACGAAGGGGCCAAGCCTTGTGGCGGGCGAAAAGCGCCTGGCCGTCCATGTCGAGGATCATCCGCTGGATTATGGCGGCTTCGAGGGCACCATCCCCAAGGGCAACTATGGCGCGGGCGCGGTGATCGTCTGGGACCGGGGCGACTGGGTGCCCATCGACGGCGACTATGCCAAGGGCAAGCTGGAGTTCGAACTGAAGGGCGAAAAGCTGGGCGGCCGCTGGCACCTGGTCAGGATGCGCGGCAGGCGCGGCGAAAAGCGCGAGAACTGGCTGCTGATCAAGTCCGAGGACGAGGCGGCGCGCCCCGGCGACGCCGCCGACATCCTGTCCGAACGTCCCGAATCCGTGAAGACTGGCCGCACCGTCGAGGAGGTTGCCGAGGGCGCCGAGGAAAAGCCGAAGCCCGCCAAGCCCAAACCTGGGCGGACACGCAAGGCCGACGAAAAGGCCCCGGCGCCGCGCGCAAAGAAGGCGCCCATGCCGGATTTCATCGAACCGGCCCTTGCCACGCTGAAGCCTGCGCCGCCCACCGGGTCGAAGTGGCTGCACGAGGTCAAGTTCGACGGCTATCGCCTGCAGGCCCGGCTGGACGGGCAAACGGTGCGGCTGCTGACCCGCAGCGGGCTGGACTGGACCGACCGCTTCGGGGCCGAGGTGACGGACGCCTTGCGCGCCCTGCCTGCGGAAAGCGCCATCATGGATGGCGAACTGGTGGTCGAATCCGGGGCGGGATCGTCTGACTTCTCGGCCCTGCAGGCCGACCTGTCCGAAGGCCGAAAGGACCGCTTCGTCTTCTATGTCTTCGACCTGATGTATCTGAACGGCTACGACCTGCGCGAGGCGCCCCTGATCGAACGCAAGGGAGTGCTGGAGGAGTTGGTGGGCACGGAACCGGGCCGGGTCAGGTTCAGCAGCCATTTCGGCGAAAGCGGGTCCATGGTGCTGCGCCATGCCTGCCGGCTCAGCCTGGAAGGCATCATCTCGAAAGAGGCCGACGCCCCTTATCGTTCGGGGCGGGGCAAGGGCTGGATCAAGTCGAAATGCTCGGACCGGCAGGAATTCGTGGTGGCGGGCTATGTGCCGTCCACGACATCCGACAAGCTGATCGGCTCGTTGGTTTTGGGCGTGTTCGAGGGTGGCGCGCTGGTCCATGTCGGCCGCGTCGGCACCGGCTTCTCCCAGAAGATCGCCGGAGAGCTGCGCGCCAGGCTGGAAGGGATGCGCATCGAAAAAAGCCCCTTCGCGGGCAAGCTGACCGCCGACGAGGCGCGCGGGGTCCGCTTCGTGCGCCCGGACCTGGTGGCCGAGGTGGAGTTCCGCGCCTGGACCGCAGACGGCCTTCTGCGCCACGCGTCCTTCCGGGGCCTGCGCGAAGACAAGGCGGCGGCCGAGGTGGTGCGCGAAAGCGGGCCGTCCAAGGTCGGCGAACCGAAGCCGCAAAAGCGCCGCGTCACGCTGACCCATCCCGACCGCATCTACTGGCCGGACGAAGGCATCACCAAGGAGGGACTGGCCGATTACTACGCCGAGGTCTGGCCGAAAATCGCCCCCTTCATCGTCGGGCGGCCGCTTGCCTTGCTGCGCTGCCCCGGCGGGATCAACGGTCAGAAGTTCTTCCAGAAGCACGCCTGGAACGGCATCAGCAAGCATATCTCTCAGGTGAAAGACCCCGGGAAAAAGGCCGAGGAGGCCATGGTCGCCATCAACGACCTGGACGGGCTGATGGCCCTGGTCCAGTCGGCCGCGCTGGAGATCCATCCCTGGGGGTCCACCGTGGCCGATTGGGACCACCCCGACACGATCACCATGGACCTGGACCCCGGAGAGGGCGTCGCCTGGGAGGCCGTGGTCGCCGGCGCCCACGAGGTCCGGCAGCGGCTGGCCGATGCGGGGCTGGAGGCTTTCGTCAAGACGTCGGGCGGAAAGGGCCTGCATGTGGTGGCGCCCTTGAAGCCCAAGGCCGACTGGCCTGCCGTGAAGGCCTTCACCAAGGCCCTGGCCGGCGCCATGGCGGCGGACGACCCCGAGGCCTATGTCGCGACCATCACCAAGTCCAGGCGCAAGGGCCGCATCCTGATCGACTATCTGCGCAACCAGCGCGGCATGACGGCGGTGGCTGCCTATTCGACCCGTGCCCGCCCCGGCGCCGCTGTCTCCATGCCCGTCGCATGGGAGGAACTGGACCAGATCGGTCCTGCTTACTTCACGGTCCTGAACACGCCCGGCCGGCTTGCCGCCCTGGACCGGGACCCGTGGGAGGATTTCCACGCCGCCGCCCGGCCGCTGGAGGTCAAGCCGCCGCGCAGGCGCTGATCAGCGGCTGCTGCGGCGTCCCTCGGCCTGGATGCTTTTCTTCAGCGCGGTCATGATGTCGATGACATTGTCTTCCGGCGCGGCCGCGCGTGGCTTGGGGCGGGCCGCGCGCTTCTTGCCCTTCTTCTTGGCGGCGATGATGTCCTTCAGCCGCGCCTGCACCGGATCGTCCACCATTCCCGCATCCCAGGGCGTCGTGCTTTCGTCGATCAGCTTGCGGACCAGCGTCATCAGCTTCGCCTCGGGCTTTTCGGTCCCAAGCGCGTCGAAGTAGTCGGCGTCGTCGCGCACCTCGTCGCCATAGCGCAGGGTCCACAGGACGATGCCCTTGTCGCGCGGCTTCAGCATCACCGCGCGTTCGCGGCGATACATCACCACGCGCGAGATGCCGACGGTGCCCGTGACCTCCATCGCGTCGCGGATCACGGCAAAGGCCTCCTGGCCCACCTCGTCGGCCGGCATCAGGAAGTGCGGCCTGTCATACCACACCCAGGCGATCGAATTTGCGGGCACGAACATGTCGATGTCGATGGTGCGCGTGCTTTCAAGGGCGACCGCCTCGATCTCCTCGTCCTCCAGCATGACATAGTCGTTCTCGCCGCGCTCGTAGCCCTTGACCTCGTCCTCCTCGCGGACGGGGCGTCCGGTCTCGGCATCGACATACTGGCTGACCACGCGGTTGCCGGTCCTGGCGTTCAGCGTGTGGAAGCGGACCTTCTCGCCCTCGGTCGTGGCCGGCATCAGGGTGACGGGGCAGGTCACCAGGGACAGCTTCAGATAGCCTTTCCAGAACGTGCGCGGGGCCATGGCGGATTCCTTCACCGGATGAAAGGCAACGGCGGCAGCCGGGCTTTGTTCCGCAGCGCCACACGCCCGGCCCGGCATGACAAATGTCAACCGGGGCAGGGGCAAAGGAACTGCCGGGCAGCCACGCTGTTGAGGCAGGTCATCAACACGAAGGAAGCCGCCATGAGCGTTGCGCTTGTTACCGGCGCGTCGACGGGGATCGGGTACGAACTGGCCCGCCTGTGCGTCGCCGACGGTCACGACACCATCATCGTCGCCAATGAGCCCGCCATCCACACCGCCGCGGCCGAATTGGGCGCCCGCCCGGTCGAGGCCGACCTGGCGACACGAAACGGGGCGCAGGCGGTGGTCGCGGCCCTGGGCGGGCAGGATGTGGACTACCTGTTCCTGAACGCGGGCACGGGGCTTGGCCACGGCTTCCTGGACCAGGACCTCGGCAGGGTCGAGAATATCGTGATGACGAACATCCTGGGGGTGCTGCGCCTGGCCCATCCGCTGGGCAGGCGCATGGTCGCGCGGGGAAAGGGGCGCATCCTGATCACCGGGTCCATCGTGGGCTACATGCCGGGCGCCTATCAGGCAGTCTACAGCGGGTCCAAGGCGTTTCTCAACAGCTTCTCCATCGCCTTGGCCGAGGAGCTGAAGGACACGGGCGTGACCGTCACCTGCCTGATGCCCGGCGCCACGGAGACCCGGTTCTTCGAACGCGCGGACATGCTGGACACGCCTGTGGGCCAGGCCAGGAAGGACGATCCCGCCGACGTCGCGAAGACCGGCTACCAGGCGATGATGGACGGACGGGCGCAGGTGACGCATGGCCTGAAGAACAAGGCCCAGGCCGCCGCCGCCGAAATTCTTCCGGCCGAGATGGTTGCCAAGCTGAGCACAAGGATGTCCAAGCCCGAGGACGAGTGAGGCCAGTCCACGGCACCGGCAATGGCGCGGGTCCGCGCCTAGCCTTCCTTCGGGATGATGCTGATGCCGCCGCTGACTTCCAGCACCGCCGCGTCGATGTCGCCCAGCGTCCTGAGGCCGTGCTGCGCCCGCGCGGCTTCCAGCAGGTCGCCCACGCCGACCCGGGCGCGGTCCATCGCCTCCTCGTCGATCTTCCCGTTGCTGATGAGCACGGTGGGGTTGCCGTCCAGAATCGACGCCGCCCTGTCCGAGCGCGACTTGACGAAGGCCAGCAGCACATCGGTCGCAAACAGCGTGATGATCAGGATCGCCGCGTTGGTGATGGAGAAATCGTCGCCCAGCAGCGCCTGCTGCGTCGTCTCGGCGATGATCAGCAGCAGGACGAAGTCGAAAGGCGTCATCTGCGCCAGGGTGCGGCGGCCCGACAGCCGGGTCGCGATCAGCAGGACGACGTAGATTGCGATGCCGCGGATGACTGAATCCATGATGGCCCTCAGGGAAGAACGACAAGGTTGATCCGGCGGGTTTCGCCTTCGATGCTCATCTCGAAGCTGGTCCAGCCGAAATGCATGGCGCGCAGGTTGATCGTGACCTCGTGCGGGGCAGGGCCCCGGGCGGGAAAGGTCATCGTCTGCGCGCCTTCGGTCAGGCGGCTGTGGTCGGGTTCGGGCTGGATGCGCTCGATCGAGAAGCGGTCGAAGAAGGGCTGCGAGATTTGCACCTCGTGGCTGTCGGCGGGATTGTCGAAGATGATCGCCACGTCGTCCGAGCCTTCCCACCGGGACACCCGCGGCACCTCGGCCGTGGCATGGGCGAACCGGATCGTCTGCTTCTGGAAGACGCCGCCGCTGCCCGTCATGCCCAGGATCGCCAGCAGCATGATGCCGCCAAAGCACCACCAGGCGATCCGCTGCAGCCGCCAATAGCGACGCTGCCTGTCGCGCGGCTCGTCAAGCTGCAGCCCGTCGGGGCGTATCTCCGGAATGGTAAGTCTTGTCCCCTGGCCCATGGCCGGTCTCCGCAAGCTCTTGCTTCTCAAGCAAAAGCAAGCAGGACGGCTTGCGGTTCCATGCCGGGTTCACGGCCGGCCTTGTTCCGTTTCCGGCGGATCGTCGTGAACCTCGGTGGCGTGCCAAAGATTGCGGCCCAGGAACATCACCAGGACGATGGCGACGATGATCGCCACCGCCGCGATGCCCGCGCGGCCAAGGCGCCGGGGGCCGGGCTTGGGCTCGCGGTTCGTCATGACAGCGCCCAGATCGCGCCCAGGATCACCAGCAGGATCATCGCCACGGGCCAGACCAGCACCTGCCAGGCCAGCCTGCTGCGCACGGGCGCCGTGGCGCGGACGTAATCGGTGTCCGACGGTTCGCCCGCCGCCCCGGCGGACCGGTCGATGGGACCGGCCTCGGTCGTCTTCTCGCCGTCTTCGGTCGTGCCGGGCATGATCCTAGCTCCCTTGTGCCATGCCGGGCTTCAGGACCACCTTGGTCCATTCGTCCTGCTTGCCGTGGAAGTTCCTGTAGCCGGTCGGCGCGTCCTCCAGCGACAGGCGATGCGAGATCAGGAAGGTCGTGTCGATCTCGCCCTCCAGGATGCGGTGCAGCAATTCCTTGCTGTAGCGCTGCACATGGGTCTGGCCGGTACGGATCTGCAGGCCCTTTTCCATCAGCGCGCCGATCGGGAACTTGTCGGCCAGACCGCCATAGACGCCGGGGATCGACACCCGCCCACCCTTGCGCACCGCCATCAGCGCCATGCGCAGGGCATGGACATTGTCGGCGCCGATGCCGACCTTCTGCTTCAGCGCGTCCATCAGCGCATCCGGCGAAAAGCCGTGGCTTTCCATGCCCACGGCGTCGATGACCGCGTCGGGGCCGATGCCGCCGCTCATCTCCATCAGGGCTTCCAGCACATGGGTCTGCTTGAAGTCGATGACCTTGGCGCCCAGCTTGCGGGCCAGATCCAGACGATGGGGGTAATGGTCGATGGCGATGACCTGTCCCGCGCCCATCAGCAGCGCTGACTGGATCGCGAACAGCCCCACGGGGCCGCAGCCCCAGACGGCCACGTTGTCCCCGGGCTGGATGTCGGCGTTTTCCGCGGCCATCCAGCCGGTCGGCAGGATGTCGGACAGGAACAGTACCTCTTCGTCGGACGGCCCTTCGGGGATCACGATCGGGCCGACATCGGAAAACGGCACGCGCACGTATTCCGCCTGCCCGCCGGGATAGCCGCCGGTCATGTGCGAGTATCCGAAGAGCCCGCTCATGGCATGGCCATACAGCAGTTCGGACGCTTCCTGCTTTTCCACCGGATTCGAGTTGTCGCAGGCCGAGAACTGCTGCTGCTGGCAGAAGAAGCACGCCCCGCAGGAAATGGTGAAGGGCACCACCACGCGGTCGCCCTTCTTCAGCGTCGATTTCGGGCCGGTTTCCACCACGCGACCCATGAATTCATGGCCCAGGATGTCGCCCGGCATCAGGCCGGGGATCACCGCGTCGTAAAGATGCAGATCCGATCCGCAGATGGCGGTCGCCGTGATCTCGATGATGGCGTCGCGCGGGTTGACGATCTGGGGATCGGGAACGGTGTCCACGCGGACGTCGTGCTTGCCGTGCCAGGTGAGTGCGCGCATCAGTCTGCCTTTCTGTTGGACGAGGTGGCGATCTCGCCGGTTTCGAGAAGCATCTTCAGGCGCTTCAGTTCCTGCTTGCCGCGCATCTTGGGGTCGGCGCCCCTCAGCCTGGCCGCCCATTGCCCGACGATGCCCGCCCGCGGGCGCCAGGCGATATGCGCCTCGACCTCGGTACCCCGTCCGACGGGCGCGTCGCGCAACTGGACCTTGGCCTCGATGTCGATCTCGGCGCCTTCGACGGACCGCCAGGCCAGGGCCTCGTTCTCGCGGTCCTCGACCAGACGGGTTTCCACGGCCAGATGCCCGTCGGGCGTGTCGATGACCCAGGTCACGTCCTCGCCGCTGACCTGAACGGCGGCAAGGCCCTCCATGAAGTCGGTCAGATGGTCCGGCTTGCGCCACATCTCGTAGATGCGGCTGCGCGGCGCGGCGATGGTGACGGTGCGGCCCGCGACCTGGTAGCCGCCGAAGCCGGAACGGCGCGCGGTGCGGCCCGGCGCGCTGTCCGGCGGGCGCTTGGGGCCGGTCTTCAGGATCGCGCTTGCGGCAAGGCCCGCGCCCACGGTCAGGGCAAGCACGGCGGCGGCAAGGGGCAGGTCGGTCTGGCGACGGTGCATCGGAAAACTCCGTGAAACAGGGCGGCCGCCGGAGGACGGCCGCCGTCCTTTGTCAGCGTGATTTCTGGTAAAGCTTGCTGGCGATCTCGAACATCTCCTCGGGCGCGTAGTCCGGGGTGAAGGCCGAGGGGACGCCCGTCAGGTCATGGATCTTGCCGCCCTCGGGCAGGCCGTCCACCACCTCCAGCTCGCCCGGCGGATCGTCGGGCAGGGCGGTTTCCCCGCCGCCGCCCCAGATGCCGCGCATCTCCTCGTAGTCCGAGGGGCTGAAGGTATAAAGCCGGCGGTGCGAGCCTTCGGCCAGATACTTCTGGCATTCCGGAATGTTGCCCAAGGGGATGTTCGGCGTGGGCAGGAACTTGTCCAGATCCACACCCGTCAGCTTCTTCAGCGCCAGGGCATAGGCATGGGCATGGACCGATCCGCGCACCAGCAGATAGCCGCAGACCTCGCGCCCGGTAATGTTGGCGTCGGTCAGCGATTCATAGACCCGCAGCTTGTGCAGCCGCGCGCCGCATTCCAGGTGGAAATTGTGCAGAAGGTCCACGATCACGTTGCCGGTCGTCGTGACCATGTCCGCGTTCCAGGACATCGAGTTCGAGTTGACCGGAACCGCGCCCCCCGCATGGCTGAAGAACGAGGCGGCGGACCGGATGTCCTTCATCTCCTCGAACGGCGCTTTTGAGATGTCGCCGCCGTCGCCCTCGTCACCGCCGGGCTTGTCGGGGCCGTTGGCCAGCATCGCCACCCCGTTCGAGACCAGTTCCACATGGCCCAGTTCCTCGGCCGTGATGGCGGCGACCAGGCTGTAGAAGGGGCGCAGCTTGGATTTGCTGCGGAAGTTGAAGCTTTGGAACATGTAGTTCCCCAGCGTCGACATCTCGCCATACTTGCCGCCAAGCAGTTCCTGCAGGGCGGCGGCGGCGTTCGGGTCTTGTCGCTTGGGGGCAGGCAATTCGACTTGCAGCTTATCGACGCGCAGGAACATGGCTGTTCTCCGGGTGTGGGATGCGAGACAGAAACCCGTGCTGTCTCTTTCCGTTCCCCCGGAGGACCTGAACAAAGGTTAATCGCGCCAGATACCGCCTGTCACAGCAGGCCCGGTTCCCCCGGGGTGGCGGGACGGATGGCGCAGCCCGCGTCCTCGACGGATCGCCGCGACGCGGCCTGGAAAAGGGCGCCGCGGTCGCGAAGCCAGTCGATGAACAGCCGCACGATGCGGCGGTTCATGTGCCGCGTGGGGCAGACGATCCAATAGGCCGGGAACTCGACCGCGGGAAAGCTGGACGACAGGGGCACCAGCGTTCCGCGCTGCAATTCGTCATGGGCCAGCGTCACCGAATCCAGCACCACGCCCGCCCCGTCCCGCGCAAGCTGGATCGCCATCGAGGATCGGTCGAACCGCAAGGGCGCCTGCTCGACCGGCATGTCGATGCCCTGGACGGCCAGCCACAAGTCCCATTGGTAAAGCGCCTTCACGGAATGGATCAGCCGCGACGCCGCAAGCTGCCGCGCGGGGTCATCCGAGACATCCCGCATCCGGTCGCGGTAATCCGGGCTGCAGAGCGGGATGACATAGTCGTTGATGACGCATTCGGAATGCAGCCCCGGCCAGTTGCCCGATCCATAGCGCAGGTCCAGATCCATCGCCTCGGTCTCGAAATCCGAGAAGTCGGGCGAGGCATCGACCCGCACGCCCCATTCCGGGTTGAGATCCAGGAAATCCTTGAGTCGGGGCGTCAGCCAGCGCACGGCAAAGCTGGGGCTGCAGCGCATCGACAACTGGCGGCTGTCGCTTTGGCGCAGGACGGCGGACCTGGCGCCCCGGATCATGCGAAAGGCGGCGGTGGTTGTCTGGAACAGCATCTCGCCGTCCAACGTCAGGGACAGGCGACGGTCCTGGCGGCGGAACAGCTTGACGCCCCATTGCTCCTCAAGCTGCTTCAACTGCTGGCTGACGGCGGCGGTGGACACGCCAAGCTCGGCGGCGGCGTCGGTGACGCGCCCGGTGCGGGCCACGGCCTCGAAATAGGCCAGCGAGTTCAGGTTGGGGTTCAGCGGCATCGGGTCCTCCGACGCCACAGGACCGATTGCGGGGGCGCCCGTCAAGACGCCCCCGCCTGTTTCACGCGATGCCGTTCAGGCGGCGATAGGCGGCGATGACCTGGCTGTCGTCGGCCAGGCCGTTGCCCCACCCGCTTTCGGCCAGGAACATCTGGTGCGCGGCGGCAGCCAGGGGCAGGGCCATGCCGGAGGCACGACCGGCGGCAAGGGCGATACCCAGGTCCTTGACGAAGATGTCCACCGCGCTTGTCACGGGCGGGCTGTCCTGCAACATGCGCGGGCCGCGATCCTTCAGCATCCAGCTTGACGCGGCTGACCCCGACACGATCTCCAGCAGGGTCGCGCCATCGACCCCGGCCTTGCGGCCAAGGGCCAGCGCCTCGCCCGCGGCGGCCAGATGGACGCCGCAGAGAAGCTGGTTGATGGCCTTGACCGTCGCGCCCTGGCCGGGGGTCTGGCCCACGTGGTACAGCTTGTCGCCCATGATGCGCAGCACCGGCGCCACGGCGTCGAAGCTGGCCTGGGGGGCGGCGGCCATGATGGTCAGCGTGCCGCCCTGCGCACCGACCACCCCGCCGGAGACGGGGCAGTCGATCAACTCGCGCCCCTGCGCCGCCACGTCGGCAGCCAGACGCGTGACATCATCCGGCGGGCAGGTCGCCATCAGGCAGACCCGCGCGCCTTGGGGCAGGGCCGCCAGCGCCCCCGCGTCGAACAGCACCGACCGCGCCTGATCGGCATTGACCACCATCAGCACCAGCAGGTCGGCGCCCTCGCAAGCCCCGGCCAGATCGGCGGGGCGGGTGCCGCCCTGCGCGGCCAGCGTGTCCATGGCGGCGTCGCGCATGTCGAAGCCGCGCACCCGGTGCCCCGCCTTCACGAGGTTCCCCGCCATGGGCAGGCCCATCGAGCCCAGGCCCACGAAGGCGATTGTCTTGGTATCGGTCATCGGGGCCTCAGTAGATGGTGAAGGCAGGGACATAGGACATCAGGATCAGCACCACGAAGGCCACCAGGTAGAAGGGCCACAGCTCCTTCACCACGGCGCCGATCGGCACCCGGGCAATGGCCGCGCCGATGAACAGCGTGGTGCCGATGGGCGGCGTGAACAGGCCGATGGACAGGTTGATGCAGATCATCACGCCCATCTGGATCGGGTCCATGCCGATGGCCGCGCCGATGGCCACGAAGGTCGGACCCAACAGCAGGATCGCGGCCGGCAGGTCCAGGAACATACCGACGATCAGCATGATGATGTTCATCATCAGGATGATCAGCACGGCGGTGCCCAGCGTTTCCTGCGCCCAGGCGGCGACAAGGGCCGGGATGCGTTCCGTGATCAGGACATGGCCCACCAGGCTTGACGCGGTGATGACCAGCATCACGACGCCCGTGGTGATGACCGTGCCCACCAGCGCGTCCTTGATCCGCGCCAGCGTCAGGTCGCGATACAGGACCGCGCTGACCACCAGGGCGTAGAAGACGGCGATGACGCTCACCTCGGTCGGCGTGGCGATGCCCGCGCGCAGCAGCACGATGATGAAGAAGGGCATCGCCAGGGCAGGGGCCGCCGAGACCAGCGACTTGCCGAAGCCCATCATCTGCGACCGGTCGGTCAGGCGCGGAAAGCCCCGCAGCCGCCCCGAGAAGTAGCAGACCAGCATGAAGCCGAAGGCCAGCATCAGCCCCGGCAGGATCGCCGCCGAGAACAGCGACGCGATGGAGGCGTTCGACACCGTCGAATAGAGGATCAGCGGGATCGAGGGCGGGATCAGCCCGGCGATGGTCGAGGACGAGGCCGTGACGGCGGCGGCGAAGCCCGCCGGATAGCCCTCGCGCTTCTGCCAGGGGATCAGCATCGACCCTAGGGCCGATGCCTCGGCCACGGCGGAACCCGAGACGCCGCCGAAGATGGTCGAGCCCACAACCGTCACCTGGCCCATGCCGCCGTGATAGCGGCCGACAAGGTTGGCGGCAAAGGCCACCAGCTTCTGGCCCAGCGTGCCCGACATCATCAGCGAGCCCGACAGGATGAAGAAGGGGATCGCCAGCAGGGGAAAGCTTTGCGTGGGCTGGAACAGCTTGACCACGGCCAGGACCGTGGGCGTGCCGCCCTGCCACAGGATCGCGGTGCCCGACGCGATGATCAGCGCGTATCCGACCGGCACTGACAGCACCAGGAAGACGGCGAAAAGGGCGGTCATGACGAAGGTCATGTCATGTGCTCCATGTCAGTGTGGTCGAGGGCGCCGGGGTCGGCGGCATAGGCCACCCGCACCGCGTTCACCAGCGAGGCGATGGCGATGCCGCCAAAGCCGAACAGCATCGAGGTATAGGCCCATGCCTGCCCCAGCCCGGTGATCGGGAAGACCTGCGTCTTGGTGATGGAAATCACCCCCAGCGACAGCCAGGCCAGCGACGCGAAGACAACCGCGACCAGCAGGTGGATCGCCACCATCAGCAGGCGCAGTTGCGATTTCGACAGGTGCCCGCGGATGAATTCCGCCGCGATATGGGCGCCGCGATGCGCGCCGATCACGATGCCGCCCATGATCAGCCAGGGGAACAGCACGTTCGGCACCTCGTTCGGCCAGCCAAGCCCGGCGCTGGTGAAATAGCGCACGACGACCTCGGCCATCAGCGCCAGGAAGATGATCACGACCGCCGTGGTGGCGATCGCGACGGCGATGCGGTCGAGCACAAGCCCGACCGCATTGGCTGCGCGCAAGACGGTGGGGTCCGCCTTGCCGTTGCCCAGGGGAACGCCCACCGTCTGCATGTTACCGGCCCGCCGCCTGCGCGGCCGCGACGATCTCGTCCACCAGTTCGGGGAACTGGCCCCGCCACTTTTCATAGACAGGCTGCGTGGCCTCGATGAACGGTGCGGGATCGACGTCGTTGAAGGTGACGCCGGCCTTTTCCATTTCGCCCTTCAGCGACTCGGTCTGCTCGCGCACCATCTGGCGGTTCAGCGTGCCTGCCTCGGCGGCGGCGTCGCGGATGATCTGCTGGTCCTCGGGCGAGAGCGTGTCCATGATCATCTTCGATGCCAGAAGCGGGGTCGCCTCGTACTTGTGGGCGGTCATCGAGATGAAGGGCTGGACCTCGTGCAGCTTGGACGAGTGGATGTTGATCAGCGGGTTTTCCTGGCCGTCCACCACGCCCTGCTGCAACGCGATATACAGTTCCGAGAATGCCATCGGCGTGGGCGAGGCGCCAAGCGCGGTGAAGATGTCGATGGTCATGGGATCGGGCGGCGTGCGGATCTTCATGCCGGCCAGATCAGCGGGCGTGGTGATCGGCCCTTTGGAGTTCGACACCTCGCGGATGCCGTTGTTCCACCAGGACAGCACGACCAGGCCCTGCGCCTCGGCGGCGGCCTCGATCTTGTCGCCGACGGGGCCGTCCATCACGGCCTCGGCCTGGTCCAGGTTCTGGAACAGGAAGGGCAGGCCCAGCAGCGCCATTTCCGGCACCACGGCCGAGGTCGCGCCCTGAGAGTTGGCGGAAAACGCGATGGTGCCAAGGCGCATGTTGGTGATGGTTTCGGCGTCGTCGCCGAACTGGGCCGCGCCGCCCACGTCCACGTTCAGCCGGCCGCCGGACTTTTCCTTGACCAGTTCCGCGAATTTCTCGGATGCGACGTCCTTGGGATTGCCCGCCGCCGCGTTGTGCGACAACTGGAAGTTCTGGGCCGCGACCGGTCCCGCGCAAAGCGCGATCGCCGTGGCGGCAAGGAAATGACGAAGTTTCATGTGGCCCCTCCCAGAGCTGTTGCTGTCCGGCAAGAGGAAGGCAGGCCCCGGTGATGTGCAACGGTCCTGACATGAAGGCGCGAACGGCCCGCGACATTCAGGATCGGCTGCGTGCGATTGGGGGCCAAAGCGTCCTCCTCGCTCGGCTATCCGAAACCCTGTCCGATTTCCATCACTGCGTCATCTAAGTTTTGCTTAGCAAACCCGCAGGAAAACTTAATTGCAACCGCCGGGCTTTGGCGCTTCCTAAAAGACGCCGTGGGTCCCGACAGGGTCCACTGCTAGGGAGAGGAATCATGCAACATGAACGCTCGGCAGCCACGCTGTCGAACACCAGTCTTGCACGCCGCGCCTGGGAAATCCGCCGCAAGGCGGTCCGCATGGGCGAGGTGCAGGGGCAAGGCTACGTCGGACAGGCGTTGGGCGTCGCGGACGTTCTGGCGGTGTCCTATTTCCACGCGTTGAACTATCGCCCCGCCGACCCCGAATGGGAAGGCCGCGACCGGTTCCTTCTGTCCATCGGCCATTACGCCATCGCGCTCTATTCCGCGCTGATCGAGGCGGGCATCCTGCCCGAGGCAGAACTGGAAACCTATGGCGCCGACGATTCGCGCCTGCCCATGTCGGGCATGGCCGCCTATACGCCGGGGATGGAGATCACCGGCGGGTCGCTGGGCCAGGGCCTGGGCATCGGCGTCGGCATGGCGATGGGCCTGAAGGCCAAGAAGAACCCCGCCTTTGTCTATAACCTGATGTCGGACGGCGAGTTGGGCGAAGGATCGACCTGGGAAGCCGCGATGGCCGCCGCCCATCACAAGCTGTCAAACCTGATCTGCATCGTCGATTTCAACGACCAGCAGGCCGACGGGAAATCCACGGAAACCCTGTCCGCCGAACCCGTCCACGACAAGTGGGCCGCCTTCGGCTGGCACGTGCAGCGCGTGGACGGCAACGACATCGACGCGCTTGTCGCGGCCTTCGACACCGCCCGGAACCTGGCCGACGACCGCCCCCGCGCCATCGTCTGCGACACGGTGATGTGCAAGGGCGTGCCGTTCCTCGAAGCGCGCGAGATCACGCATTTCGTCCGGGTCGAGGCCGACGAATGGCAGAAAGCCCTGTCCGTCCTTGACGAAACCAAGCCGGAGTGACGCCCATGACCATCCAGCACCGCTATGACCCGCACCGCAAATGGGAACCGCGCCAGCCCGGCACCGGCGGGGGCAAGACCTCGGCCATGATCGCCTCCCTGGCGGCGGAAGGCTATGACGCCGTGCCCGCACCCTTCGGCCACGCCCTGGTCGAGGAAGCGAAGAAGAACGACCGCATCGTCGGGCTGACGGCGGACCTGGCGAAATACACCGACCTGCACGTCTTCGCAAAGGCATTTCCCGACCGCTTCTATCAGATGGGCATGGCCGAACAGGTGATGGTCTCCGCCGCCGCCGGCATGGCGCGCGAGGGCTTCATCCCCTTCGCCACCACCTATGCGGTCTTTGCGTCGCGCCGCGCCTACGACTTCATCGCCATGGCCATTGCCGAGGAATACCTGCCGGTCAAGATCGTCTGCGCCCTGCCGGGCCTGACCACCGGCTACGGCCCCAGCCACCAGGCGACCGAGGATCTGGCGATCTTCCGGGGCCTGCCCAACCTGACCATCGTGGACCCCTGCGACGCCATTGACGTGGCCGAGGCCGTGCCCGCGATCACCGCCCATCCTGGCCCGGTCTACATGCGCCTTCTGCGCGGCAACGTGCCGTCGGTCATCCACAAGCACTGCCCCGACTACAGGTTCGAACTGGGCAAGGCGAAGCTTCTGCGCGACGGGACGGATGCGCTGATCATCTCGTCCGGGTTCATGACCATGCGCGCCCTTGATGCGGCCGTGGCGATGGAAAAGGACGGCACCTCGGTCGCCGTGCTGCACTGCCCGACGATCAAGCCGCTGGACACCCGGACCATCCTGGCCGAGGCCGGAAAGGGCGGCCGCCTGATCGTCACCGCCGAAAACCACACCGTCGTCGGCGGCCTGGGCGAGGCGGTGGCATCCACGCTGCTGACCAACGGCGTCACGCCGCAGTTCCGCATGATCGGCCTGCCCGACCAGTTTCTTGACGCGGGCGCGCTGCCCTCGCTGCACGACCGCTATGGCATCTCGACCGAGGCGATCATCCGCCAGGTCCGCGGCTGGCTTTGACTGACACCCAAGGGAGGAAACCCATGACTACCGCTTTGCTCGACGGCAAGTTCGCCGTCATCACCGGCGCCGCATCCAAGCGCGGCCTGGGCCTTGCCACCGCGCGGCTGTTCGCCAAGCATGGCGCCACCGTCGCGATCCTGGATCTGGACGAGGCCGCCGCCAAGGAAGCCGCCGCCGAATTGGGCGAAAACCACGTCGGCATGGCCTGCAACGTCACCGATCAGGACAGCGTGAAGCAGGCGATGGACGCGCTGATCCAGAAATGGGGCCGCATCGACATTCTGGTCAACAATGCAGGGATCACGCAGCCTCTGAAGATCATGGAGATCGGGCCCAAGAATTACGAGGACGTTCTGGACGTGAACCTGCGCGGCACGCTGTATTGCAGCCAGGCGGTGATCCCGCACATGCGCGAGAACAAGTCGGGCAAGATCGTCAATATGTCCTCGGTTTCCGCGCAGCGCGGCGGCGGCATTTTCGGTGGACCGCATTACTCGGCGGCCAAAGCGGGCGTCCTGGGCCTGACCAAGGCGATGGCCCGCGAACTGGCGCCCGACAACGTGCGCGTCAACGCGATCTGCCCCGGCTTCATCGCCACTGACATCACCGCCGGCAAGCTGACCGACGAGATGCGTGCCTCCATCAACGCGGGCATCCCGATGGGCCGTCCCGGCACCGCCGACGAGGTCGCGGGCTGCGCGCTGTTTTTGGCCTCGGACATCTCGTCCTATGTCACCGGGTCCGAAGTCGATGTGAACGGCGGCTCGCTGATCCACTAAGCATTGCGGCGCCGGGCGACCGGCGCCGTTCTTATGGGGGGAAAGACATGAAACTCGGCCTTGGCAGCTATGCCTTCCGCTGGTCCATCGGCATCAAGGACAAGCAACCCGCCACGCCCATGACGGCAATGGAGGTGCTGGAGATCGCGCACGGCCACGGGTTGTCGGTCGTGCAATATGCCGACAACCTGCCGCTGGACCGCCTGTCCGCCGACGAACACCTGGCACTGAAGGCCCGCGCCGACGCATATGGCATGACGCTGGAACTGGGCACGCAATCCTTCAATGCCGACGAACTGGCCCGCTACATTCCCATCGGCCAGCGGATCGGCTCGAACATCCTCCGCGTCGCCCTGGATGCCGAGGACGCGCTGATCCCCGTCCCCGACCTCGCCGCGCAACTGCGCGAACTTCTGCCCGACGGCAAGGCGGCGGGCCTGCGCTTCGCCATCGAGAACCATTTCAACTATCCCTCCCCCCGGATGGTGCAGTTGCTGGACGCGGTGGCCGACGACGCGCTTGGCGTCTGCCTGGACGTCGCCAACTCGATCTGCGCGGGCGAATGGCCGATGGAGACGGTGCGGATGCTGGCGCCCTATGCCATCAACCTGCACTTCAAGGACTACCAGATCACGCCAGACCCCTACGGCGTGGGCTTCCGCATCCATGGCACGCCGCTGGGCGAGGGACGCGCCGAACTGGCCGAGGTCCTTGACGCCCTGTCCCACTGCGACCCGGACATGAGCGTCATCTTGGAGCACTGGCTGCCCCACTCTGACGACATGGAGGCCACGCGCGCCCTGGAGCATGACTGGCTGGACCGCACGGTCGCCGCGGCGAAGCGGATGGTTGCCGGACGATAGCCGCCATCAGGATTTCACGCGGCATGAAACCCGACGCCCCCCGCACCGTTGAGGAGCATGTCCCTTCGCCGCGCCGAGAACCCTGCCAGTGTCGGGCCCGTTTTCCGGGCGGCACTTGATCACTTCGACCCGGACCGGCGCCCGCTGATCCTGGGTCACTTCGATGCCGACGGGCTGTCGGCCGCGGCGATCCTGGCGCAAGCCATGGACCGCGCGGGACGTCCGGCCGACATCCGCATCATGGGCAAGGGCGAAAACCCCTGGTCCCCCCACATCCGCCGGCAACTGGAGGAACGCCAGCCCGGCGGCCTTGTCGTGACCGATCTGGGCATGCAGCAGGGCGACATCCTGCCGGGCGTGCCCACGATCCTGGTCGATCACCACGTCCCCACGGGCAAGCCGGGCGGGACGGTCGTGATCTCGGGCAACGGCTGGCTGCCCGAGCCGACCTCGTCCCTGCTGGCCTGGTGGTGCGCCAACGGGGTGGGGCAGGGCGACGACCTTCTGTGGCTTGCGGCCATGGGGCTGATCGGCGACATGGCGGACGGCGATTTTCCGGAACTGGCCGAGGCGCAGGCCCGCTATGGCAAGACCGCGCTGCGCGACGCCGTCTCGCTGGTGAATGCGCCGCGCCGGACCGCTGCGGCCGATGTCGGCCCGGCGCTGGCGCTGCTGATGAAATGCGACTCGCCCAAGGAACTGCTGCGGGGCGGGCATCCCGAAACGGCCGTGCTGCAGGCCGCCAAGGCCGAGGTCGCGGCGGAATTGGAAGGCGCCAAGCGCGTGGCCCCGAAGGTGCGGGGCGATATCGCCCTGATCCGCTTTTCATCGCCCTGCCAGATCCATCCGCTGGTGGCCCAGGCATGGCGCGGACGGCTGCGGGACAAGATCGTGCTGGCGGCCAATACGGGCTATCGCCCGGGCTGGGTGCACTTTGCCGCGCGCAGCGCCACCGGCACGAACCTGATCGGCTTTCTGGCAAGCCACCGTCCCGCCGGCGCGGGCACGGAATACGGCAGCGGCCATGCCCAAGCCACGGGCGGCGCGCTGCAACCTGCCGACTGGAACGACTTCGCCGTCCGGATCGGCTTTCCCGAGGAACAGGTGCCCTTATGAACGAACGCCCCCTGCGTCTGGGCTTTCCCGTCAAGGTGATGGGACGGCCCGGAATGAAAAGCAACGACACGCGGCGCTGGAGGCAGAACCCGCATCTCAAGACCTCGCTGGAATACGTCGACGCGATCCTGGACTACCTTGTCGAGGTCGGCATCGACATGTACCGCATGTCCTCGGACCTGGCGCCCTATGCGACCCATCCCGACATGCCGCAGTTCCATTCCATGGTGGCCGAAAGCGATGCCGAACTTGCGTCCCTGGGCCGCAAGGCACGAGCCCTCGACATGCGCCTGTCCTTTCATCCGTCGCAATTCGTGCTGCTGAACAGCCCGGACCAGGCGCTGACGACGAAAAGCATCTGGGATCTGGCCTCGCAGGCCGAGATTCTGGACCGCATGGGCATGGGGCCGGAAGGCGTCCTCGTGACCCATGTGGGCGGGGTCTATGACGATCGAGAGGCAAGCCGCGCCCGCTGGATCAAGGGATACGAGCAGTGCCCCGACCATGTCCGCCGCCGCCTGGTCCTGGAAAACGACGACATCCGCTTTTCCGCGGCCGACGTGCTTTGGATCCACGAGCGCTGCGGCGTACCGCTGATCTTCGACTACCAGCATTTCTGGTGCCTCAACCCCGAAGGATCGGCGCTGCGCCCGACCGTGGAACGCTTCATCAAGTCCTGGCCGGAAGGCGTGCGGCCCAAGATTCACTTCTCGTCCCCGCGCACCGAACTGCGCGAGATCAAGCGAAAGATCACGGACAAGGAACGCGCCACCCTGAAATCCGCCGCGCCCGCCAAGGGTGGCGCCCTGACCAAGGCCGTGGTCAAGCCCACGTCGCGCTTCAAGACCGTCCTGCTTCCCCCGATCTGGACGGGGCACGCGGATTTCACCAACCCGTTCGAATTAGCGACCTTCATGCGCGATGCGGAAGGCCTGGACTTCGACGTGATGCTGGAGGCAAAGACCAAGGACCTGTCCTTGCTGAAGCTGAGGGGGGACCTGTTCCGCTACGCCCCCGACGTCGCGACACGCTTCGGGATCGGCTCCGACGACACGGCGGAAGACATGCTGGATCAGGGCATGGAGGCAGAGGAAGCGTCATCAGATTAGGCTTCGTCTGTCTGCCGCCAGCGCTCGATCTTGCGGCGCTCGGAAAGGGAAAGGTGAGAGAACCGAACCTTCATTCCTATGATCCTTTCATGGCTCAACCCATTGTTGAGCACAGAAAGTCGCATTTCAGGATAGCGCGTCCCCCCTCTACAGGCTCTGTTGTCACCAAGTTAAAATGTCGCCTGGTGCCATTTAGAAATGTCGCATGGGGCTGGAGCGATAAGCCGGCCCCGGCCCGCTCTCCAGCACAAGGGCCGTAGGGACGGGGCCGGCGACAGCGCGCCGTTTGCAGGTTTCGGTTATCGTGGCTGAGGGCTATGTGAGCCCATCTTTATTGTGCAGGTGGTTGCAGGATCTGCGCAGCCTGAACTTCTGCCGCGCGTCGTTCGGCGCGCTTGTCGAGCCAGCTCTTCCGACCAGACCCGCGCTTGCCGGTCGGCGTGTAGCGCGTTCGCTGCTTGCCGATCGGGCCGATTTCGGGTGACGCGGCCTCTTGCCGGGCCATCACCCAGGACAGAACCTCGCACAGCCGCTTGTTCTCGGTGATGCTGGCATGGGTGGCGCGCTGCTGGCTTGGATCGAAGGCGCGATAGGGCAGAGAAACACCTTTCCAGCGGATCTCCAGCCCCCGGTCGGCATGAGCATAGGTCTCGACATAGTGGCCGATCGCACTGCGCGCGTGGGGGCTGTCTTCGAGGATGAACTTCCGGCGTTCATAATGCACGACGAGATTGTGGCCGACCTGGCGTTGGTCGCGGGCGCAGAGGATGTTCTTCAGCCGGGACGCGGCCATGTTCAGCGGCCGGTGCAGGTCATCGGACCGGGCAGGAGCATAAGCAAACCGCCCATTGTGGCGCGCCATGAAGCCGGGAAGAAAGGCGTTGGCGGCTTCCATGTCGGAAATGCCGGCAAGCCGCAACTCCTTGACCAGGCGATCCTGCAAGGTGCGGTTGGCCCGCTCGACACGACCCTTGGCCTGAGAGCTGTTGGCGCACAGGATCTCGATGTTCAGTTCGCAAAGTGCTCGGCCGCATTGCGTCATGCCATGGCCGGACTTCGCCTCATTGGGTGCACGGCCGCGTGCGCAATGTGTCAGACCAGCGACGCCTTCGGTGCCGAACCGGACCAGCAGCCGGTGCAGCTGACGACGGCTGAGGTTCAGCACAACCGCCGCGTCGCTGGCGCGCAACCGTCCAGCTACGACATCTCGCAAGACCGCTGCGCGGCTCAGGTCTCGTTCGCTCATCATCACCCATCCCATGTCCACGCTCCCAAGGATCGACACGATGCTCATCCGAAGGAGTGTGACATTCCTGAATTGCCAAGGTGAGACATTTTAGCTTTGCATGTGAACTCACGCCGAAGCGCAAACCCTAGCTTTTCTTTCTATTCCAGTCTGTTTCTGATGGCCATCAGGTTGCTTTCGAAGACCTCCGCAGGTGTCCGGTAGCCCAGGCACTTCCGGGGCGTGGCGTTCAGGCGCTGACACATCATCCTCATCGAACGCGGCGTCAACTGCAACACAGCAGTGTCTCGAGGCAGATAGCGGCGTAGCCGCCGGTTTATGTTCTCGACCGAGCCCTTTTGCCACGGCGCTTGCGGGTCGCAGAACCAGGCCTTCGTGCCCATGCCACTCTCCAACTCGCGCCAAGCCACGAACTCCAGGCCGCGGTCAAAGGTGATCGAGCGCCGCGCCTCGACGGGCAGGGGTGACATCTCATGAATCAGTCGGTTCATGAGAGGCTTGGACTTCCGGTCATTGTTGCGCAGCAGAACGGTGTAGCGGGTCTTGCGTTCGATCAGCGTCGCCACATTGGCGTCGCCCTGAGCCCGCTCAAAGATCATCAAGTCGCCCTCCCAGTTGCCGAACTGGCTACGATTGTTGATCTCGGGCGGCCGGTTGTGAATGCTCGTTTCCACAGGAAAAACCCGGTTGTGGGGGGTGCGGGCATAGCGCGGCTTCCGCTTACGGCGCCGCTCGGGCAGGAGGCGGGCCAGCTGCGCTGACTGTCCTTCGGCAGAATAGACATACTGGTAGATCGTCTCATGGCAGAGCCTGTGCGGGGCGCCGGGTTCAATCCTGAGCCGGCCTGCAATCTGTTCCGGCGACCAGCCTTCGTGCAGGCAGCGGATCACTTCGGCACGCAGATCCGGAAGACGCTCGAGCTTGCGCCGACGCGACCGCCTGCGGTCGGCTTGGGACTGAGCCGTCACATGCCAGTAGCCATCAGCCTGCGGCACGTCCTTGTCATGCCACCAGTTGCGTTTGACTTCGCGGGTGATGGTCGAGCGATCACGGCCGAGCATCGCCGCAATCTTCGTCTTCGGCACCTTGGCCTGCAACATACGCGCTATCACGCGGCGTTCATCGAGCGTCAGGTTGGTGAAAGGGCGCCTCATCACATCCTCCTGAATAGCTTCAGGAAACTATCGAGTGATGCATTCCAGAATGGAATGTGCCCGCCTACAAGCTCAGACATTTATAAGCATAGTTATGGAGCAAAAACAGCGCTGATCCTATATCAGCGTCACAGCTTTCAGTGTGTCCAGTAGTCTTGTTTTCGACACGCGTTCTCGGGTTCCGCAATCACTTGCAGCGCGCTTGGCTGTGGTGGCCGACGCAACCCCGATAGCGCACCAGCACGACCTCGTGCCGGTCGGCGCCGTTGAGGAAGTCGTGGTTCTGCGGAACCTATAGCGCGGCAATCCGGGTGTGACTTGCGCGACGGTCCGGATGAGCTTCCATGCCGCGGCGTCGCTGAGGTTGTCACGCTGGTTGTCGCCGGCAACGTCGCCGTCACATTCTGGTTGCCGCGCCGCGTCAGGCTTTGGGGTGTTCCTGATTGTCGCGCGGGCCGCCGGACGGCCCCGCTGGCGTTTGCCCTCGAGGGCCGAGCGGCGTCGATGGCGTTCGACGTTCATCCCGAAGATGGTGGCGTGGTGAACCAGGCGGTCGACGGCTGGTGAAGAGGACGCGCCAGCCGTTCTCGATCAGCGCAAGGCCGGGTGCGCCGCGAGATGCCTCCTGCCGCCTCCTGGCGGGCCGGACATCCGCCCGGCGGCCCCCTTGGCAAGCCGGCTGTCGCCGGCGGCCATGGCCATCGCCCGAGCCTTCGCGCTCATCGGGACCGCCTCGGCGGCGAAGCTGTCGAGCGTCCTTCCAAGGCGGCAGGCGAGCGTCCGCCAGGTGCCTCGTGATCCTGCGCCGCGAATGGATGACAAGGGGGGTCGTTCACCACCCGGCCAGGCTTGCCAGTGGCCCCCGCGCGTCCCCCGCGGCAGGGTCGGCAGATGCGTTGCGCCGATGAGGACCTCCAGCCGGTCATCGGACAGGCGCACCCGCAGCCGATGTCCGACCAGACGGGAGGGCACGGTGTGGAAGACCTTGCGCAAGGTGGAGCCGCCCGGGCCGGAGACGCTGACGATCACCTCCTCGAAATCGGTGCTGCGGCGGGCCGGAAGGTCCTGCAGGGGGGCCGTTCGGCCGCGATCCCCTTGCCGCGGGCGGCATTCCCGCGCCCGACGATCATCGTCGATGACGGCGCGGCAGTTGCCGAGGTCAGCGAAGTCGGAACTGCCGCGCATCAGCAGGGCATCCCGGATCGCCCCCCTGAAAGGGTCGTGGGCGCTTTCGACCGACCCGTTCTCATGGGCGGCGCCCTTGTTGTTGCGCGTCGGGACCATGCGGCCGGGGGTGCACGGAGCCTCGCATCGCGTCGCTAGGCCGGTCCGGGCCTCGGCGTCGGGAGTGCGGAAAGGGTGAGGAGGACCGGCGGAAGGTCCGGTGGACCCTGCCCGGCGCGCGAAAGGCTGACGGTGCGACGGGACGCCGGGGCGCCGCCTGCCGTCCACAAGACGTTCCGAAGCCCTTCGGCCAGGGCCACAAGGCGCTCGCCGCCGGGAAGGACATGGGCCTGCTCGAACCCCGGCCACGGCAGGCGGACGTGGGGGAGCAGATGATCAGGCCGTTCGCCCGCGACCGTGACCCCGAGCGCCCCTGTCGGTGAAATCCGGCCGGCCGAGCCGGCCCGGTCCGTGGACCTGCCGGAAGATCACCTCCCGGTCTTCCCCGTGCAGGGCCCGCCAGGCCCGGATCCGGCGCTCCGGCGTCCGGCGGATGCCCGGCCGCAACCCGGGATGACGGCGCAGCATCTCCTCGAAGATGGCGAGGGGCCGTAGCCCGGGTGCAGCCTGCAGCGGCGGCATCGCGACGGCGGCCACGGGGCGCCCCCTTCCGCGAGGGCAGACGCGTATCCTGCGCGATCCGGCAGCCCGTCGCCCGGCCCGGGCCCGCCTTTGCGGCGGCGGCCCCGATCGAATGGTCCCGTCCCGGCTTCATGACAGGCCTCGCCTGAGGATCGGTTGCAGGGCGCCCCGGCACAAAGGTGGTTCTCCAGTCCTGAAAAACCACCAGCGCAGGGCGGCGACCGCGGTCACAGACCCGGGAAGTCCGGCCGCAACGCCTCATCCTCATCGACGCCGAACCTCATCCCGTCCGTCGCGCAGCAGCGCGCCTTCAAGGCAAGGAGCGTGATCCGGAACTGGCCTCGGGCCGGGCCGGGCAGGATCGGCTGGGCATGGCGGCCATCAAGCAGGCCTTCGATGGCAGCCGGGGGCGACACGGCGCGCGAAAGGTGTGGCATCAGTTGCGCCGCGAGGGGCGCGCCATCGCCCGGCTCGCACGGTGGAACGGCTGATGAAGGCGATGGGATTGCAAGGTGTTGTCCGCCGGGGCAAGAAAGTCGTCACGCCGATGCGGCTCAGCCCTGCCCGGACGACAAGGTGAACCGGGCCTTCGTGGCGGACATGCCGGACCAGCTCTGGGTCAGCGACCTCACCTCGCTCTCAAGCTGGCAGGGCCCTCGCCATGCTCTCTCGGACCAGGGGCGTTCCCATGGCTCGATCCATGTCGCCCTCGTGATCGACGTCCTTGCCCGCAAGATCGTCGGCGGGCGCGTCTCGACTTCGATGGCCACCGGTTTCGTCCTTGATGCCCTGAACCAGGCGATCTGCCGGCGGGCGCCATCCGAGGCTGGCAAGCTGGTCCATCACGGCGACCGGGGCAGCCAGCATCTGTCGATCCCATACACGGAACGGCTGGCCGAGGCGGGCATCGACACCTCGGCCGGCAGCGTCGGGGGCTCCCATGGCAACGCTCTGGCTGAAAGCATCATCGGCCTGTTCAGGACCGAGGTCATCAAGTTCCTCGGACCTTGGAAGTCCGTCGGTCAGGTCGCGTGGGAAACCCTGAAGCGGATCGACTGGCATCACACGACGGGCCTGCACCGCGCCATCGTTTGCGTCACCCCGAACGAAGCAGAGGGGGCCGTCCACGCAAGCTTGAACGCTGACGAAAAAGCAGCCTCATCAATGAAACAGAAACGCTCCGGCAAACCCGGGGCGGTTCACTCAGGTCATTGAGCCTCGATCCGCACCGGCGCGCCCTTGTAGGCCGGCGTCTTCGAGGCGATGTCGTGATGGGCAAGCGGAACAAGGGGATTGGCCTCGGGATAGTAGGCGGCGACGCAGCCGGCCGGCAGGTCATAGGGCACCACGGTCAACCCCTCGACGCGGCGGGTGATGCCGTCCTCGACCGCGGATACCAGGCTCACGCGCTGGCCTTCGGCGACGCCGGCGCGGGCCATGTCGGCGCGACCGATCAGGACGATCATCCGGTCGCCTTCCAATCCCCGCAACCGGTCGCGATAGCCGTAGACCGTCGTGTTGAACTGGTCGTTCGACCGCAGCGTGACCAGCGTGAAGGCCCCCTCCCCCGGCTCCGATCCCAAGGCCGACAGGCTGGGCGGCACCGTGAACTCGGCCCTGCCGGTTTCGGTCTTCCAGTCGCGCCTGCGGGCCGAGTTGCCGCGGTAAAAGCCGCCGGCCTTGAACAGCCGTTCGTTGAAGCCGTCGAACTGGTCGGGATAGGTTTCCTCGATCAGGTCGCGGATGCGGCCGTAATCGGCGATCCAGTGGTCCCAGCGCACCCGAGGGTTTGGCGGCAGCGTCGCCTTGGCGATGCCCGCGACAATGGCCGGTTCCGACAGAAGGTGGCGCGAGGCCGGGGACCGCCGCCCCATCGAGCCGTGGATATGGCTGAGGCTGTCTTCCATCGACACCGCCTGCGGCCCGGTCTTCTGCTGGTCGCGTTCGGCCCGCACAAGGCAGGGCAGCAGCCACGCGCTCCCGCCCACCAGCAGGTGCGATCGGTTCAGCTTGGTGGCGATCTGCACGTTCAGATCCAGCCGCGCCCAGGCGGGCTCGGCCCGGTCCAGGTCGGGAATGGCCCGCGCGAAGTTGCCGCCCAGGCTGACGAAGCCCTTGACGGTGCCGTCGATGACGCCCTGGACCACCTCGACGGTGGTCATGCCGGTGTCGCGCGGCGGGTCGAAGTCGAACATCTGCGCCAGCCTGTCCAGCGGCACCAGTTCGGGCTTTTCGGAGATGCCGACCGTGCGCTGGCCCTGCACGTTGGAATGGCCGCGCACCGGGCAGATGCCGGTGCCCGGCCGACCGATATGGCCACCCATCAGCAAAAGGTTCACCAGCATCCCCACGCTGTCGCCGCCATGGACATGCTGCGTCAGGCCCATGCCATAGACACCGATCACGCGCTTCGAGGCCGCGAAAAGCCCCGCCACCTCGGCCAGATCGCCCTGGCTCAGGCCCGAGGCGGCCTCGATCCCGGCCCAGGACTGCGCGCGGACCCAGGTCTCGAAGGCGTCGAAGTCGTGGCAATGCCGGTCGATGAAGTCGCGGTCCAGGGCGCCGTGGTCGAACAGGTGCTTGCAGATGCCCGCGATGGCCGCGATGTCGCCGCCGGGGCGCAGTTGCAGGTAGATGTCGGAAATGGGCGTCCCCCGTCCCGACAGCATCTCGGTCGGGCTTTGTGGGTTCATGAACTCGACCAACCCGCGTTCGCGGATCGGGTTGAAGGTCACGATCCTGCAGCCGCGCTTTACCGCCTGCTGGATCGGGTGCAGGAACCGCGGGCTGTTCGACCCGGTGTTCTGGCCGAAGAACAGCATGAGGTCGCAATGCTCGAAGTCCTCCAGCACGCAGGTGCCGACCGGCGCGCCGATCGTCCGTTTCAGGGCCACGCTTGTCGTCTCGTGGCACATGTTGGAACTGTCGGGCAGGTTGTTGTGCCCGTAGAGCCGCGCAAACAGCGCATAAAGATAGGACGTCTCGAGGCTGGCCCGGCCCGAGGCGTAGAAGACCGCCTTTTTGGGGTCCATGGCCTTCAGGCTGGCGCCGATGGCCGCGAAGGCCTCGGGCCAGGTCGCCTCGACATAGCGGTCGCTGCCTGCGTCATAGCGCATGGGATGGGTCAGGCGGCCCACGGCCTCGAGGTCGTGGTCGGGCCAGTCGCGCAGTTCGGCCAAGGTGTGGCGGGCGAAGAAATCCGGGGTGCAGCGGTCGCGGGTCAGATCCCACAAGGTCGCCTTTGCGCCGTTTTCGCAGAATTCGGCCAGGTGGGGCGACGGCGGCTTGGCCCAGGCGCAAGAGGTGCACATGTGTCCGCCCGGCTTGTTCTGGCGGCGCAGGGTTTCAAGGGTGCCCAGGCGGATGCGGTCCTGGGTGGCATGGCGCAGGACGCTTTTCAACGACCCCCAGCCGCCGGTCGGCGCATCGTAGAAGGGCGTGGTCGGGTCCTGCTCGCGTTCGCCGGTCATGGCGTCACTCCCTCGGCAGCGGCGGGTTCATGGATCGGGCAGCCGTTGAAGCCGGCCCGGAACGCGGCGGACATCCGGTAGGGCTCGCGTCGCGCACGGTTGATCGCGCCAAGCGGACGATGGGCCTGGATGCCCGTCCAGACCGAGAAGCGCATATGTTCATCGACCAGACCGGCGGCATCCTCGCTCCATCCCGGCTGGGCCAAGGCATGAAGGCGGGCCACCGTGACAAAGGGGCTGAGTGTTTCGTCCCAAAGAACCGACGGATCCTCGACCGGCATCCTGTCCAGGTCGCGGCACAGTTGCACGCGCAGGTTCCAGACGGCATCGCCCGCCTGCATGTCGGCGGCCATCGTCTCGCGCAGGGCATCGGGGCGGCCCCTGGTGTCGATGATTTCCCCGCGGTGCCGCGTCAGCGTGTCGGAGGCGGGCTCCAGCGACAGCTTGGCGATGTGATCACCATGGCGGAAAGGTGTCTGGGTATAGTAGGTCTCGCCCAGGGGATGCACGTTCGGCGCGCCGCCCAGGGTCTTCAGCGTGGCACTTTCGCCGCCCACGGCCTCGACGGCCTTTTCCGCGCCCCGCAGGACGGCGGACAGTCCCCGCTTGGCCCATTCGGCGCGGTCGGTGGTCCTGGCCAGCAGCTTCAGGCTTTTCAGGAAGGTGGCGGGATCGGGGGCGGAAAAGACTGGCCCGTTGACGAAGATGAAGTCTTGGGTCCGTCCCTCGGCCCCGTCCAGACGCTCGCCTTCCACGCCCATGATCTTCAACGCGACCCCGCGCGGGACCGAGATCCCGTCGTGCAGCAGATCGCCCGGATTGGTCGAGATGCGCAGGATCGCCGGATGACGGCCGGGTTTCGCGAACAGCCCTTGCGCCAGTTCGGGGGAAAGGCCGGGCAGGATCTCCAGCTCTCCCCTGATGATGCCGTGGCTTTTCGCATGGACCGCGCGGACGGCGTGGCCGTAATCCCTGGACGTGGTTTCAAGGATGTCGCGCAGGGCGTCGGACAGGCCGCGGATCACCTCGGCCTCGTCGGTGGACACGGTTTCCACGTCGGGGGAATAGCGGACGGCTGGCTGCATGACGGTTCCTTGCTGCGGTGGGCGTGGCAGGAAACAACAGCCGTCCGGGCGGATGCGTTCCGGCGCCGGGGCCGTCACGGGATCACAAGTCAGGCAATCGCGGGATTCACGTTCGACAGGAAGTGGTACAGCGCCTCGGTGTCCAGGGGTTTCGGCATCGGGAAAAGCCCCATGCGCGCGCAGCGTTCCCGCAGGCCGGGCGAGCGGTCGGCCGAGATGATGCGCGCGGGCCGCCAGCCGAAGCGCCGCCGCAGCATGGCGACAAGATCCAGCCCGTCGGTGTCGTCGTTCAACTGGTAGTCGATCAGCATGGCGTCGGGAACGAAGTCCATCTCGTCGATCAGGGCGATGGCGTCCTCGGGGCCCTCGGCGTCCAGGACGGTGATCCCCCAGCCTTCCAGAAGCGCGACCATGGCGCGGCGCAGTTCGTGGTCGTTGTCCACCAGCAGGACAAGCAGCCCTGTCCCTACAAGCGACGGCAGGTGACGCGGGTCGCCGCCGTCCGGGCTTGCCCCTGACCGCGTGGCGGCAAGCGGAACCGTCACCCGGAAGACGCTGCCCCGGCCGGGGCGCGACAGCAGATCCAGCCCGTGGCCCAGCCGGGCGCAGGCGCGTTCGACGATGGCAAGCCCAAGGCCCATTCCCTCGGACGCCGAGGCGCGGCGGTGAAGGCGGCGGAACTCCTCGAAGATCACGGCCCGGTCCTCGTCTCGGATGCCGGGGCCGGTATCCCAGACCTCGATGCAAAGGCGATCGCCCCGACGGCGCGCGCCGACGACGACGCCGCCCTTTTCGGTATAGCGGATCGCGTTCGAGATCAGGTTCTGCACGATCCGTTGCAGGTACAGCCCGTCGCTGATCACATGCGCATCGGTCGGATAGACGCGAAAGCGCAGACCCTTGGCCGCCGCAACCGGCGCAAAGCTGGAGGCAAGCGAGGACAGGATGTCGTTCAACGCCAGGTCGCCCTGCTGAAGCTGTTCTTCCTCGGTTTCCAGGCGCGAGATGTCCAGCAGCGCCTCGATGATGCGCTCCACATGGGTCAGGGCCTCGCCCGCCTTCTGGACATTGGCGTTGCTGCCGGCGGCATCGGCGGCGGACAGGTACAGCTTGGCCGCCGACAAGGGCTGCAGCAGGTCGTGGCTGGCCGCCGCGACAAAGCGCGACTTCGAGGCGTTGGATCGTTCGGCCCGCGCCAGCGCGTCGCGCAATTCGTCGGTGCGGGCGGCGACGCGGGCTTCCAGATCCTCGTTGGCGCGGGCAAGGCGGCGCAGCGCGTCGCGTTCGGCGGTCACGTCGGTCAGGGACAGCACGAAGCCGTCATCGGGCAGCCGTTGCGCGAAACCGTCCAGCGTCATACCGCCGTCGCGCCCCGCCAGTTCGAAGGACAAGGCCCCTCGGGCGCCCCCGTCCTGCATCCAGGCGGCGATGCGGGCGGCGGAGTCGTGGTCGGCCAGGCGGAACAGTTGCTGCAACTGCTCGGTCACGCGCTGGAACCGGGTGCCCAGCGTGAAGGTCTGCGGCGGCAGCCCGGTCAGGATGCGAAAGCGCCGGTTCCAGCCCGCCAGCAAGCCCTGCGCGTCGAAGATCGCCACGCCTTGCGCCAGGTGGTCCAGCGTGGCGCGGATGATGCGGCCCTGGTTGTCCAGCAGGCGTTCGCGTTGTTCCCGTTCGGCCCGCATCAGGTCGGACACGTCGGTCTGCACGATGGCGGTGCCGGAATTGGCGGTCCGGTGCTCAGACACCTGCATCCAGCGGTCGTCCGTCAGCGCCAGGTTGAAGATGACGTGATCCCGCCGGTGCCGCTGCATCCGCGACCGTGCCCAGCTTTCCGGCGTCGTGTCCGCCGGAAGCTGCAGCGTGGGCGACAGGCTGACGACGCGGATGTAGTCGGCAAAGGCCATGCCGGGGCGCAGTTGCGCGCGCACGTCGGGCATCTGCCAGCAGAAGCGGCCGTTGAACAGCAGCAGCACGTCATCGACGCCGAACAGGGCAAAGCCTTCCTGCACGGCCTCGATGGCGCTGGCGAGGTCCCGGCGCGCGGCCTCGATCTCGGCATTGGCGGCCGACAGGCGGGCATTGGATTCGTTCAGCAGCCGCAGGGCGCGTTCCAGTTCCTCGGTCCGGCGGCGGACCTGGTCTTCCAGGACCACGGCGTGTTCGAACTGCGAATAGGCGGCGCCGTCGCGGTCGGTCTGCGCCTCGACCCGGCGCATCAGGACCTGGCTGATCTTCTTCAGCCGGGCCATCTGCACCTCGACGGGTTCGGAGGGATCGACCAGGTTGTCCATCACCTAATCCTCGGGGGCATAAAGGGCGACGCCGGTCATGGTCAGGTTCACATGCATGGCGCCGAACTGTTCGCCATAGGTGGAAAAGCCCGTGACGTTGTGGCGGGCCAGCACCTCGGACACCTCGCGCACCTGCTGCTTCTGCTGCGCCTCGATCCGGCGCAGGATGCAGTCGCAGGCCAGGATGCTGTCGGGCGGACCCGCCGCAGCCAGCCCGGCAAGGTTGTCGTCCAGCGACCGGGCGATGTCGCGCGGGGTGGCCAGCGTCAGCACCACGCCTTCGTCGATGGCGCTGAAGAACACCAGGTCGGTGCCGTTTTCCACCCGCTGGATGGACCGGACGTGATAACGCCCCCCGACCCGCACGACCAGGGGATGGGCCGCGAAGGTGAAGGGGTCTAGTTGCCCGGCGGGCTTGCCCAGCAGGCGGGCGTATTCGATGGCGGCGGGGGCGGCGTTGATCTCCCGCACCTGGCGGCGGGCGGGGTCGGCGCCGGTCACGACCATCTGGCCGGTGCCCACGTCCAGGTGGTCGAAGCTGAACACCTTGACCGGGCAGCGGGTGCGCACGAAGGTCAGGAACGCCGCGTTGGTCAGCACCCGCGCACCCTGCGCCACATAGCTTTGCCCGAACCGCGCCCCGTCCCCCGCCGATCCGCCGAACAGCGGCACGGGGCCAAGGCCATAGCCCAGCGCCGCCATCAGCGCGTCCTCGCGGAAATGGCTGCCATCGACCATCAGATAGGCGAATTCGTGGACAAAGCCCGGATGGGCCGCCGCCAGGAACTGGCGGGCGCGGATCATCCGGTCCACCAGGGCCGAGGGCTCGATGCGGTCCAGATCGGCGATGGCGATGGTCTCAACGGCGAAGTCGCGGCTGGGGAACCCCACGGCGACGATCCGGTCCTCGACATAGCCGCCCGCGATTTCGCCCGCTGTGGTGCAGCCCAGGGTCGGCGTGTCGCCGAAGGCTTGGCAGGCCGCCGCCATGGTCGCCGCGAAATCCGCCGTGGGCGAGGCAAAGACCAGAACAAGCGCCAGCCCCGGCCCCAGTTCGGCCGCCAGGTGCCGCATCGCGGCCGGATCACCGGCGGCAGCCTGCCCCCGGCGCAAAACCCGTCCGGCCGCACCCCTGCCCATGCCCGTCGTCAGGGTCGCTGTCGGACCCCCTCCATCCATGCCCATGTCGCCTGTTCGCGCCTCTCCCAGGGGGAAAGGATGTCACCGCGCTGCAAGGCTGTCAAATCGCGCGGCCTGCGCCGCCAGCACCGCCTGGGTGCGGTTCTGCACGCCCAGCTTGCGCATGATCACGGTCACATGCGCCTTGACGGTGGATTCCGCGATGTCCAGGTCATGGGCGATCTGCTTGTTCAGCTTGCCTTCGGAAATCAGCGACAGGATCTTCGACTGCTGCGCGGTCAGGCTTTCCAGCCTGTCCCGCGTCAGGGCCAGCGGCTTCGCCCCCGCGGGCTCGGCCGTCGCGAAGCCGTCCGGCAGGTAGATCTCGCCCCGCCCGATCCGCGCCAGGGCGTCCTGGAACACCTGCCGCTGGCTGTGCTTGGGGACATAGCCCGATGCCCCGAACTCGATCGCCGCGCTCACGATGGCGGGACTGGTCAGCGACGACACGATCAGCAGCGCCGCGTCGGGCGCAGCCTTGCGCACCTTCAGAAGCCCGTCCAACCCGTCGGCATCGGGCAGGTTCAGGTCCAGGAACACCGCATCGGGCTGCGGCCCAAGGGCCAGTTGCCCCAGGCATTCCGCGATCGAGCTGCTGGTCCGCACGCTGCTGATGCCGCCCACGATCTGCAGCGTGATCGACAGCGCGTCCGAGAACAGCGGATGATCCTCGACGATCAGGACCGAGGCGATGGGACGGGACGGTGTCTGGTTCATGGCGGGATGCCCTTCGCGGTTTCGGTCAGTCTAGGGCGGTCCGGGGCGCCGCGTCCATGCCGCAAAGGTCGGTCCCCAGGGCCAGCGGTTCGACCGGCTGCAACGGTCGCCCCCCGTCGGCCCAGTCGTCCACACCGCCCGGATACCAGCCGATGTCGCGGAACCCCAGGGCAGCGACATGCTGGACGGCGTTCCAGCTCATCCAGCAGTCGGTCTTGCAGAACAGGACAATGGGCCGCGTCGGCGGGCAGTCGGCCAGGGACGCGCGCAGTCCGGCGGCGATGCGGGGGTCGGGACGGCCGCGCCCGATCTCGGGCAGCCAATGGGCGCCGGGGATGGTGTCATGCGGCTCCGCCACGATCCAGGCGCCGTCGGGCGCGATGCCGTGGCCGGGCGCCGCCATGGCGTCGATCAGCAGCGCCCCATCCGCGACCAGGCCAACCACCGCTTGGGCATCCACGACGCGTCCGCCCGGCACCCGGTCCGGCACCGGCGCGCGATAGGCGCCGATGCGCAGGCCCGTCGTCGCGTCGAAGACCGCCTCGGCCCCGGCGGTCGGTGGCGTCAGCGCGATCAGCGCGGCCGGGATCAGGCGCGGAATGTTCATTGCCCCAGCTTTCCACAGCGCCCCGCACCCACCAATTCGACCTTCCGCCTAAGACCCCCCTCCCCCCGGCCGACCATTGGAGAATTGCCGCAAGCCGCCCCCTGCCCCGATCCTGTGACCAACTGCGAGGAGGGACACGGACATGCGCAAGGCAACGATCTGGGCCGGTTTCGGCATCATTCTGGGGGCGGCCGCCGCGCTGGGCCATGGCGACACCGCGCCGCAATCGGTGGACACGACCGGCCTGCCCGACCTGCCCACCGAGATGGCGACCGAGAACCCTTGGCGCGAGGCCGATCCGGCGGTCCTGTTCAAGGCGGTCGAGGTCGGCGCCAAGGGCTTCAACAGCAACTGCGCGCGCTGTCACGGGCTTGGCGCGATCTCGGGCGGGCTGGCGCCGGATCTGCGCTATCTGGAAGCCAACGAGTTCGGGGACGAGTGGTTCCTGGACCGCATCCTGCACGGCTACGAACAGAACGGCGCGGTCAAGATGCCGCCCTTCGAGGGCATCCTGAACCAGCAGGCCATCTGGGCAATCCGCACCTATGTCGAGACCCGCGCCGACGAGGTGGAGATCGCCGACCAGAAGGACAAGCTGACCGCCATGCGCGACAAGCTGGCCGCCGCCGCCGAAGACCCGGCCACCGCCACGGCACTCGCCCCCGAACTGGCGGCGGCGGGCGAAGGGTTCGAAACGCTGTCGGGCGCCCCCCGCGCCGTGACGCCCTTCGACGAGGCCGCGTGGCAGTTGTCGTCCGAACCGCCCCACATCAAGGCGGCCATCGAAACCTTGTCCGCCGCCGTGCGGAACTGACGGGAACCGGGGCCGTGGCCGCGATCCTGTCCCGCAGGCTTCCGGGGGGCGACGCCGGGCTAGTGGCCTTCGGGTCCGGCGTGACCGCGCCCGACCTGGACCGCGGCATGTGGGACAGCCATCGCGAGGGCCTGCTGGGCGCGCCGGACGCATGGCGCAGCGATCCCGGCCTGTGCCTGCTGGCCCCCCGCAATGCCGAGGATGCGCGCCACGTCCCTGTCCTGGCGGACGCGACCGGGCTTGGCCCCGTGGAGCGCATCGTCGTCACCATCGACTACAGCCCCTTTCCCCTGGCCCTCGTCTTTCATCCCGGCCGCGCCCTTCCCCTGCTGGGCTTCGGCGTCAAGTACGAGATCGCCGGGCCGATCCGCGCCTCTGCCCTGACAGGGGCCGAATGGATCATGGGCGGCGCCTTTATCGACGCCATGGGCGGCGGCTGTTCCGCACCCGCCGCGACCCATGCCCGCCCCGACTGGCAGGAAGGCTTCGGGGAAATGCGCGCCCGGCTGTGGCCCGACACCGGGCGGCTGCGCGTCGGCATCCGGCACCCGATGGACACCGGGCTGGCGGATGGCGTGCCCGCCCATCACCTGACCGACCTGACCCTAACCGACGCGCGCGGGGACGAGATCGCCCGGCTGGAGATCCACGAACCGCTGGAGGAAAACCCGGTCCTGACCTTCCTGCTGCCGCCCGCCCTGGCGCAAGGCCCGGTCCGCATCGCCGCACGCGACACCAGCGGCTTCCGCTTTTCGGGTGAGGTAGCGGCATGATCCTGACCCGCCGCCAAATCCTGCTGGGCGGCGCCGCGGCGCTGCTGCCGGTGCCCGCAATCGCCGCGCCAGAATACCGGCTCATGCCAAGGCAGGTGGCGGATGGCGTCTGGCTGGTCGAAGGCGCGCAGGAGAGCATCACGCGCCAGAACGGCGGGGCGATCTGCAACATCGTCCTGCTGGAAACGGCTCAGGGCGCGGTTGTCGTCGATACCGGCGGCACCCACCGCCACGGCGCGGCGCTGCGGGCCTTTGCCGATCAGCGGCTTGGCGGGGTGGCGGCATCGTTGAACACCCACCACCACCCCGACCATTGGTTCGGCAACGGAGCCTTTGCCGACCGGCCCATCCACGCCCTGCCCGGCACCATCGACGCGCAGAGGGCGGGGGCGCAGGCGCTGTCGGACGGGCTTTACAAGATCCTCGGGTCGTGGATGCAAGGCACCGCGCCCTTGCCCGCGACCATCTCCGTCGAAGGCGACCTAGCCCTAGGCGGGCGCGGCCTGGCCGTGATGGCGCTGTCCGGCCATACGGGGGCCGACCTGGCGCTGATCGACCGGCAGACCGGCACCCTGATCGCGGGCGACCTGCTGTTCCTGGACCGCGCGCCCAGCTTTCCCGATGCCGACATCGCCGCGTGGCGCAAGGCGCTTTCCACCCTGGGCGGCCTGCCCATCAGCGGCACCATCCCCGGCCACGGCCCCTTTCACCGCAACAGCCGCGCCGTGGCGCAGACGCTGGCCTATCTGGACGCCTTCACCGCCCGCATGGACGCCGCCGCCGGCCTTGGCCTCACGCCCGCCGAAACGCTGGCCGCCGGCCCCATGCCCGACTTCGCCCATCTGGTCGCCAACCCCGCTGAATATTGCCGCGCCGTTGTCCAGCAATGGCGCGCCCACGAGATCAGCGCCCTGCCCGTCATCGGCGGCAGCGTCTGAAGGACAACCGAGAAACACGTTTGCGACAGAGGAGGAGAGACGATGCGCAAATCTTTCACCATTCCGTCCGTCAGCGCGCTGGCGCTGCTGGTGGCGGGCAGCCTGTCGGCCGCCATGGCCAAGGATGTCACCTGGGAGGACATTCTGAACGACGAGACCACCACCGGCGACGTGCTGATGTACGGCATGGGCAACAACGCCCAGCGGTTCTCCACGCTGAACCAGATCAACGCGGACACCGTCAAGCACCTGCGTCCGGCCTGGGCATTCTCCTTCGGCGACGAAAAGCAGCGCGGCCAGGAAACCCAGGCCATCGTCCATGACGGCACCATCTACATCACCGGCTCCTACAGCCGCATGTGGGCGCTGGATGCCAAGACCGGCGAACGCAAGTGGAAGTTCGAGGCCCGCCTGCCCGACGACATCCGCCCCTGCTGCGACGTGATCAACCGGGGCGCGGCGATCTATGGCGACAAGGTCTATTTCGGCGCCTTGGATGCCAGCGTCTATGCGCTGAACAAGGAAACCGGCAAGGTCGAATGGCGCGAGAAGTTCGCGGACCACAAGGTCGGCTATACCTTGACCGGCGCGCCGACCATCATCAAGGACGCGGAATCCGGCAAGGTGATGCTGATCCACGGCAGTTCGGGCGACGAGTTCGGCGTGATCGGCCGCCTGTTCGCCCGCGATCCCGACACGGGCGAGGAGTTATGGATGCGGCCCTTTGTCGAAGGGCACAAGGGCACGCTGGCGGGCGCGGAAAGCACGCCGACCGGCAACCCGGATGCGCCAAGCTGGCCGGTCAATCCCGACGGGTCCAAGGTCGAGGCCTGGCACCATGGCGGCGGCGCCCCTTGGCAGTCGGCGGCCTTCGACGTGGCGACCAACACCATCGTGGTGGGCACCGGCAACCCTGCCCCCTGGAACACCTGGGCGCGGTCGCAGGACGGCAACTTCAAGGATTACGACAGCCTCTACACCTCGGGCCAGGCCTATGTGAACCCGACGGACGGCGAGGTCGTGGGCTTCTATCAGCACACGCCCAACGACGCCTGGGACTTTTCCGGCAACAACGAGATCATCCTGTTCGACTATACCGACAAGGATGGCAACACGCACCGCGCGGGCGCCCATGCCGACCGCAACGGCTTCTTCTACGTGACCGACGTGGAGGCGCTGTCGAAGCGCGGCGAGGAGATCAACAAGCCCACCGCGCTGCTGAACGCCTTTCCCTTCGTGGACAACATCACCTGGGCCAAGGGCATCGACCTTGAAACCGGCCGCCCGATCGAGGTCGAAGGCCAGCGTCCGCCCCTGCCCGAGGAAGGCGAGACGAAGGGCGCCACCATCCAGGTCTCGCCCCCGTTCCTGGGCGGCAAGAACTGGAACCCGATGGCCTATTCCAAGGACACAGGCCTGTTCTATGTCCCCGCGAACAACTGGACCGAGGACTACTGGACGGAGAACGTGACCTACCAGGCGGGCGCCGCCTATCTGGGCCAGGGCTTCCGCATCAAGCGGATGTATGACGACCACATTGGCACGCTGCGCGCCTTCAACCCGGCCACGGGCGAGAAGGTCTGGGAACACAAGGAGGAATTCCCGCTGTGGGCTGGCACGCTGGCCACCGGAGGCAACCTGGTCTTCACCGGCACCTCGGACGGCTATGTCAAGGCGTTCAACGCCCAGACGGGCGAGGAACTGTGGAAGTTCCAGACCGGGTCCGGCATCGTCAGCAGCCCGATCACCTGGGAAATGGACGGCAAGCAATACCTGGGCATCGCCTCGGGCTATGGCGGCGCGGTGCCGCTGTGGGGCGGCGACATGGCGCAGCTGACCACGCAGGTCAGCCAGGGCGGGTCGTTCTGGGTGTTCGAGATCCCGAACGAACTGCTGGCCTCGGCCCAGTAAGAACCACGGCGGGGGCGCGCAGCCCCCGCCTTTCCGTGGGAGGAACCATGTATCGCCATTCCATCGCCTTGGCCCTGCTGCTGGCCGCGCCGTCCGCCCATGCCGCCATGGCCGACCCGCTGGCGGGCGCGGGCTATCCGGTCATCACCGACACCGACGACCGCCCGGATGGTCCGCAGACCATCAACGGCTGCGAGTTGAAGCCCGGCGCGTCATGCCCCGGCGTGGACCTGTCGCACCAGGATCTGTCAGGCATGTCGCTGAACGGGGCGGACCTGACCGGCGCGCGGCTGGTCCGGGCCAACCTGCACGGCGCGTCCCTGAAGGGCGCCGCGCTGACCGGGGCCGACCTGCGCGGGGCGGACCTGTCGGAGACCTACCTGCAAGGCGCCACGATCCGCGACGCCGACCTGACGGGGGCGGATCTGGATTATTCCCGCATGGCCGGGATCGACCTCAGCGGATCGAACCTGACCGCCGTGTCGATGGAGGCCGTCTGGGCCAGCAAGGGCCGCTTCGTCGGGGTGACGCTGGTGGCCGCCGACCTGTCCGAGGCGAAATTCTACAACGCCGATCTGGCGGGCGCGACTCTGGGCGACAACACCAACCGCTTCACCATCTGGGAAGGCGTGCACATGGAGAACTGCACCGGATGCCCGGTCGATTGGTGATCCTGGCGGCCTTGGCCGTCAGCGTCGCCCATGCCGACCTGCCCGCTTGCCGCGCCCTGCCCGACGATGGGGCGCGGCTTGCCTGCTACGACGCCCTGCCCCTGCCCGCCGCAACGGCATTCAGCGGCAATGGCAGCGGTATGGCGGGGCCGTTCACCATCACCGCGCCGCGGATGCTGGGCTTCGCCAGCGACGACGCGATCCTGGTGGCCTATCTTCTGGACGACGCCACCGGCGCGGTCGTCCAGAACCTGCATCACGGAGGTGCCGGTGCCGGGCGCTTCCTGATCGAAGCGCCCGGCACCTATCGCGTCCAGGTCAATGCCTCGGGCGGCTGGCGGATCGAACTGTACCTGCCTTAGGGTTTACTCCGCCGGAACGGCGACCGGCGCGGGGGCCGCATCCCGGTCCAGGGCGCGGTCCCGTTCGGGCGAGGTCTTGTGGTGCGTGGCATAGATCATCGCGCCCACGAAGGTCAGCCCGCCGACCAGGTTGCCGATGACGGTCGGGATCTCGTTCCAGATCATGTAGTCCATGATGGTGAAGTTGCCGCCCAGCAGCAGGCCCGCCGGAAACAGGAACATGTTCACGATGGAATGCTCGAACCCCATGTAGAAGAAGATCAAGATCGGCATCCACATCGCCATGATCTTGCCCGACACGCTGGTGGACATCATCGCGGCCACGACGCCGGTGGACACCATCCAGTTGCACATCACCGCGCGCACGAACAGCGTCAGCATCCCGGCGGCGCCATGGGCGGCATATCCGACCGTGCGGCCTTCGCCGATATGGCCGATCTTCTCGCCGACGGCGTTCGGCGCCTCGGACCAGCCGAAGGTCACGATGATCGCCATGAAGATCGCCACGGTGAAGGCCCCCGCGAAGTTGCCCGCGAAGACCAAGCCCCAGTTGCGCATCATGCCGCGCAAGGTGACGCCCCGGCGCTTGTCGATCAGCGCCAGCGGGACCAGCGTGAAGACTCCCGTCAGCAGGTCGAAGCCCAGCAGGTACAACATGCAGAAGCCCACCGGGAACAGAAGCGCGCCGATCAGCGGGTTGCCGGTGTTGACGGTGACGGTCACGGCAAAGGCCGCCGCGAGCGCCAGGATCGCGCCTGCCATGTAGGCGCGGATCAGCGTGTCCTTGGTGGACATGAAGACCTTGGCCTCTCCGGCGTCGATCATCTTCTTGGCGAAATCCGCCGGGGTGACATAGGACATGATGCGTTTTCCCTGTTGTTCTTCTTACCAGCTTGAATAGGCGAAGCATTTTCCGGACATGGTCAGCCTGACGCGGTCGCCCCTGGGATGGGGTCCGCGTTCCAGGTGCATGGAAAAGTCGATCGCGGACATGATGCCGTTGCCGAACTCCTCGTTGATCAAGGCCCTGATGGTCGTGCCGCAGACGCCGACGATCTCGTGAAGGCGATAGATGTAGGGATCGGTCGGATCGGACTGGTCCCAGATCTTCAGCGGGCTTTCGGCCAGGATCTCCACCGCGCCGTCAGGCAGGCCCAGCAGGTCGGCCAAGGCGCGGGAATCGTCTTCCGGAAAGGCGTTCATGCCGGTCGCGGCGGAATGCAGCCAGACGGGCGACATCCCGACGCGCTTCTTGGCGCGCAGGATCATGGCGGTCAGATCGTCCCGGTCCGGTTCGCCAACGATCATCTTGTCCATGGCCGTTTTCCCCTAGGCCGCGTTTTGGTGTCGGCTTGTGTCCAGCATGACGCGCCCTGCGTTGACGTGGACGGGGTAGGTCTGGAGCTGTCCGGTGTCGGGGGCCTGGGCGGTGCCGGTGTTGAGGTCGAACACCCAGTTGTGGAGCGGGCAGGTCACGGCGGTGCCGTGGACGATGCCCTCGGACAGCGGCCCGCCCTTGTGAGGGCAGCGGTCGTCGAGCGCGAAGACCCGGTCGTCCAGGGTGCGGAACACCGCGACGCAGCCCCCTGCCGTCTTGACCACGCGCGCGCCCTGGCGCGGGATGTCGTCCAGGGATCCGATGTCGATGAAAGGGCTCATTCGGCGGCCTCCAGGGTCAGGTCGGCCAGGGGCGCCCAGCGGGGCGTCTCGGCGGGGGTGGAGAGATCGGCCCAGGGGTCGCGGCGATAGACCGACTGGCTGGTCTCGAAGCGTTCGACAAGGGCGCGGCGGTTGTCGGGGTCATCCACGACCTGCGCCTTGATCCAGTCGAGGCCCACCCGGCCCATCCATTTCCAGACCCGGTCCAGGTAGCGGGCGTTCTCGCGGTAAAGCTGGGTCACGGCCAGGATGATGGCGATCGCCTCGTCCTCGGACGGGGTGGATGCGAGGGGCACGGTCTCCTTGACCTCCATGCCCGCGGCGCCGCCGATGACGATGCTGTAGCCGCTGTCCACGCAGACCACGCCAATGTCCTTGCAGGTGGCCTCGGCGCAGTTGCGGGGGCAGCCCGACACGCCCAGCTTCAGCTTGTGGGGCGTCCAGGACCCCCACATCCGCTTTTCCAGCTTGATCCCCAGGCCCGTCGAGTCCTGCGTGCCGACCCGGCAGAACTCCTTGCCGACGCAGGTCTTGACGGTGCGCAGGCCCTTGGAATAGGCCGCCCCCGACACCATGCCCGCGGCGTTGAGATCCGCCCACATGTGCGGCAGGTCCTCCTTGCGGACGCCCAGCAGGTCGATGCGCTGCCCGCCCGTGACCTTGACCATCGGCACGCCGTACTTCTCGGCCGCATCGGCGATGGCGCGCAGCTCGGCCGGGGTGGTGACGCCGCCCCACATGCGCGGGACCACCGAATAGGTGCCGTCCTTCTGGATGTTGGCGTGGTTCCGTTCGTTGACGAAGCGCGACTGGCGGTCGTCCTGGTACTCCAGCGGCCATTCGGCCAGCAGGTAGAAGTTCAGCGCCGGGCGGCAGGAATGGCAGCCGCCGACGGAGGTCCAGCCCAGCTCCTGCATCACCGCCGGGATCGACTTCAGGCCCAGCGAGCGGATCAGCCGGCGCACGTCCTCGTGGCTGTGATCGGTGCACTTGCACATGCCGGCGGGGGCATCCGCCACCGCGCCGCCCAGGGCCAGCGCCATGACCTGCTGGACAAGCCCCGTACAGGTCCCGCAGGACCCGCTGGCCTTGGTGCAGGCGCGCACCTGGTCCAGCGTGCAGGCCCCGCCCGCCACCGCCTCGAGGATGGTGCCCTTGGAGACGCCGTTGCAGCCGCAGATCTCCGCCTCAGGCGGCAAGGCTGCAACGGCCGCCATAGGGTCCGGGGCGGCACCCCCCTGGAAGGCCGGGCCGAAGATCAGCGTCTCGCGCATGGGGCCGATGTCGGTGCCGTCCTTCATCAGCCCGTAAAACCAGGCGCCGTCGGCGGTGTCGCCATACATCACCACGCCGGTGATGCGGTCGTTTTCCAGCACCAGCCGCTTGTAGATGCCGCGCCCCGGATCGCGGAACACGATGTCCTCGCGCCCCGGCGCGTCCGCGAAGTCGCCCGCGCTGTAGAGATCGCAGCCCGTCACCTTCAGCTTGGTCGCAGTCTGCACGGGGGCAAAGACCGCCTCCTGATCCAGCAGCGTCTTCGCCAGCACCTTGGCCTGGTCGTAGAGCGGCGCCACGAGCCCGAACAGCTGGCCGCGATGTTCCACGCATTCGCCAAGCGCGAAGATGTGCGGATCCGAGGTGCGCAGCGCGTCGTCCACGACGATGCCGCGCTCGACCTCCAGATGCGCGTCCACGGCCAGCCGCGTCTCGGGGCGGATGCCCACCGCCATGCAGACCAGGTCGGCGGGGTAGACGGTGCCGTCCTCCAGCAGCACGGCCTCGGCCTGGGTTGTGCCCAGGATCGCCTTGGTGGCGCCCTTGCAATGGACGGTGATGCCGCGCTTTTCCAGATCCTTCTGCAGCAGATAGCCCGCCGCCGGGTCCAGCTGGCGCTCCATCAGGTGGCCCATCAGGTGGATCACGGTCACGCGCGCGCCCCGCGCGGCCATGCCCGCCGCCGCCTCCAGCCCCAGAAGCCCGCCGCCGATCACCACGGCGTCCTTGCCCGCGGTGTCCATCATCGCCCGCGTGTCCTCGAGGTCGCGATAGGCCACCACGCCCGGCAGGTCGCGGCCCGGCACCGGGATGACAAAGGGCGCCGACCCGGTGGCGATCACCAGGGCATCGTAAGGCGCGCCCCCGCTGCCGGAATACACCACCCGGTTGGCCCGGTCGATCCGCACCACCGGCTCGCCAAAGCGGCAATCGACGTTGTGGGCGGCGTACCAGGCGTCGTCATGGGTGACGATCTCCTCGTAGCGCTTCTCGCCCGACAGCACCGGCGACAGCATCAGCCGGTTGTAGTTGCCCCGAGGCTCGGCGTTGAACAGCGTCACGTCCCAGGCACCCGGCCCAGCCTCGAACACCTGCTCCAGCAAACGACCAGACGCCATCCCCGCACCAATGATGACAAGCTTCTTCTTCATGGCTGACATCCTTTCTCAGGCGGCTTGCAGGGCGGTGCGGGTCTGGCGGATCGAGACGTGCATCCACAGCGTGCAGGCGGCCACCAGAAGGAACAGGACGGCAAAGCAGCTGGACCAGCTTCCGGTCGCGTCCTTCAGCCAGCCGAACACCAGCGGCAGGAAGAACCCGCCCAGGCCCCCGATCATGCCGACCAGGCCGCCGACTGCGCCCACGTTCTGCGGGTAATAGCTGGGGATGTGCTTGTAAACGGCGGCCTTGCCCAGGCTCATGAAGAAGCCCAGCGCGAAGATCACCACCAGGAACGCGGCCACCGGCAGGCCGGGCATCAGCGCCAGGATGCCCGTCGCGGCCAGCGACACCAGGAACGTCGCATACATCACGGCGCGCGCCCCGATCCGGTCCGACAGCACGCCGCCGTAGGCGCGGAAGACCGAGGCCGGGATCGAATAGGCCGCCCCGATCATCCCGGCGGTCTTCACGTCGAAGCCATAAACGCCGATCAGGTAGTGCGGCAGCCACAGCGCCAGCGCCACGAAGGCGCCGAAGCTGAAGAAGTAGTAGGCCGAGAAGCGCCAGACGCGCAGGTTCCCCAGCGGCGCGAACTCGGCCCGCAGGCTGCGCAGGGGCGCACGGGTGCCGCGCCGGACGGCGGTCACGGGGTCGTCCTTGGACAGCGCCCAGAAGGCCAGCGCCGTCAGCGCCAGGACCCCCGCCCAGATCTGCGCGGTGGCCTGCCAGCCCAGCGCGATCATCACGAAGGGCGCCGCGAACTTGGTCACGGCGGCGCCGACATTGCCGACCCCGAAGATGCCAAGCGCCGTGCCCTGCCGCGCCCCGTCGAAGAAGCGCGAGACATAGGCCACGCCCACGGCGAAGGAGCCGCCCGCGATGCCGACGCCCAAGGCCGCCAGCAGCATCTGCGGATAGGTGGTGGCCCAGGACAACAGGAACGTAGCGGCGGCGGCGGCCAGCATGGTCAGCGTATAGACGGCGCGGCCGCCGATGCGGTCGGTGGCGATGCCCAGGACGATGCGGACCAGCGATCCGGTCAGGATCGGCATCCCGACCAGCAGGCCGAACTGCGTGTCGGTCAGGGAAAGCTGCTGCTTGATCTGGATGCCGATGATGGAAAAGATCGTCCAGACCGCGAAGCAGACCGTGAAGGCGGTGGTGGACAGGCTCAGCGCGCGGCGCGCGTCGCCGGGGGCGGCAGGGGACATTGCGGACATGGGTTCTCCGATGCGGGCCGGGTTGCAGTGGCTGTCGGAAGGCGCGCGGCATCATTGCCCCACAAGGGCCTTGCCGGATCGTCACGCTTCCAGAAGATGCCGCATCGTTGCGAGCGGGCCGGTGGCGCGCCATTGCGCCGGGCCATGATCCCGTCCTAGCGGATCATCCGCGCCCGCCCAAGATCTCCGTGCCGATCAAGAGTGGCCCGAGCCTCGTCCTGCCGCAAACGCGACACGTTTGCGCGCGCCTGCCCGCGCTTTCATCAGTTTGCGAAGCAAACGACAGCGGAATCGGACCGGAAGCGCACAGAACGCGACCCCCACCGAAGGAATCACGGAGCCGTTCCCCCGGTCGCGGGACCGGCGCGCCTGCCGCGGGAGGGAGAGGGCGACCCTTCAGCCAGGGCGGGTCGCGCCGTTCGTGCTTCATGCCAAGCCGGCACGGGCGTTCCGGCCGCCTGCCGTCGACGCCGCGACATCCTGCATATCCAGCCAGCCACCCCGCGATTTGCGCACAGCGCCTGTGCGCCCCGCGCCATTCAGTCGCGGCGCAAGTCCCGCTAGATAGGCGGCATGGACGGTTTCGGAGGCATCATGCCAGGCAATACCCTGCACAGCTATGGAAAGATCGCCCGATCGCTGCACTGGCTGACCGCGCTGATCATCCTGGCCAATATCGCATTGGGGCTCGTGGCGGTGCGCCTGCCGATGGACGCGCTTGATGCCAAGGTCGGGCTGTTCTCGGTCCACAAGACGCTGGGCATCGCGGCCTTCACGGTTGCCCTGATCCGGATCGCCTGGGCGCTGATCCAGCCCCGGCCGGTGCCGGTCCATCCCGAACGCAGGATCGAGACGTTTCTTGCCGAAAGCGTGCACTGGGTCCTTTATGCCGCGCTGGTGCTGGTGCCCCTGAGCGGCTGGATCGAACATGCCGCGACCGAGGGCTTTGCTCCGATCCTGTGGCCGCTTGGCCAGGGCCTGCCGCTGGTCCCGAAATCGCCCCAGCTTGCCGAAACGATGGCTTCGGTCCACGGCATCTTTGCCTGGCTCCTGATCGGCGCCATCGCGATGCACGTGGCCGGCGCCCTCAAGCACGCGGTCATCGACCGTGACGGCGTTCTGGCGCGGATGCTGCGCGGCAGCCCCGCAGGCGACGCCCCGGCGCGACGCCACCGTGCCCCCGCCCTTGCGGCGGTTGCGGTCTTCGCCCTGTCTCTTATACACATCTGACGCTGC